>LNDO01000079.1 GCA_001465025.1 Pseudomonas sp. Ga0074129 | reverse complement strand
CAGGTGAATAGCTCGACATTACAGCTCTCTTTGACGCCCCCGATCTATCGTTTTGATAAATCAGCTCAGGCGACAACTAGCCTGACACCGGGGGCCAGAAAGATGCGGTAGCCCAGACCGTCGGTTGAGGCGATGGCTTCGGCGGCAATCAAAAATAACCAGGCCGAGCCGAGCACCAGACGCAGGGCGATCAATAAGCGCGGCAGCAGTTGCGGCAGCACCACACGCAGGATCAGCGTCCAGGTGCTGGCCCCTAATGTTTGCGCCTTGATCAGAATCTCTTGAGGAATTTCTCGGGCGCGTTGCTCTAGGTCGCGGGCCAGGATCGGCGTAATGCCGATTACGATGAGCATGACCTTGGACAGCTCGCCCAGGCCAAAGACGATAAACAGGATCGGCAAAACGGCCAGCGGCGGCACCATCGACAGCACCGTCAGCAGGGGCGACAGCGGCGCACCGAACAGCGGGATAATCCCGGCGGCTATGCCTAAGCACAAGCCAACCAGTGCGGCGATGGCCACGCCCATGGCCAGTCGTTTAAGGCTGGCGGCGGTGTCCTGCCAGAACAGGTATTTGCCGCTGCGTTTGTCTTCGGTAAAGGCCAGCCGGTCCACCGCCGCGATCATCTGTGTGGCGCTGGGCAGCAGCTTGTCGTTGGGGTTGTCGGCCAGTCGCTGCGCCGAGCCTGCAAAATAGGCGAACAGCAGCAGGGCGAAGGGCAGCAGGATCAGCAGCAGGCGACCGCTGCGATCCGGGTGGCGGTTGATCAGACGCATGGCAAGCTCTCGAAGCAAGTGGGCGTAGGTTGGGTTGAGCCTGCGAAGCCCAACGAATGGCGGTGTTGGGCTTCGCAGGCTCAACCCAACCTACGTCATGGCATTACAGCGTGCCGTCAGCCGCCATCTGCATATAGCTCGGATCGAAGCGCAGTTTGAGGTTGCCGGTATCACCGGTGACCACGCCGTTGGCGAAGCTCATGCCGATGGCTTTGGCACTTTTCGCGCCTTCGCCGAGCAGTCCGTGGCTGTAGGAAAATTCAGCCACTTTGGTCATGGTTGCTGGCAGTTTCGGGCTGTTGGCGAAGGCCACGGCGTCTTTAGCGGAATAGAACATCTTGGTCGCGGCCAACTGCGCTTCATAACCGGCGAGGTCCGTGCCGGACGCTTTGGCCATGTGCTCGCGGGCCGCGATACCCGCTGGGGTGTCGGCACTCATGGTGGCCATGATTTCGTACCAAGCGCCGGTCAGGGCTTTGCCAAAGGCCGGGTTGTCTTTGAGGGTGTCGCTGTTGACCACCATCAGGTCAATGATTTCACCAGGGATCTGGCTGGAGTCGAACACCTTGGTCACGCCCGGCGTGGCTTCAATTTCGGCCAGCAGTGGGTTCCAGGTGGTTACGGCGGTGACATCACTGGTGGCAAAGGCGGCGACCAAGTCGGCGTCGGAGGTGTTGACCACCTTGATATCGCGCTCGCTCAGCCCGGCGCGTTCCAGGCCGCGTGCCAACAGGTAGTGGGACACGGAGAGTTCAACCAAGTTGACGTTCTGGCCCTTGAGGTCGCCCAAGGTCTTTTTCTCGCCTTTGAGCACCACGCCATCGTTGCCGTTGGAGAAGTCACCGATGATCAGTGCGGTGCTGTCCACGCCGCCCGCAGCGGGGATGGTCAGGGCGTCCATGTTGGTCATGGTGCAGCCGTCGAACTGGCCGGCGCTGTATTGGTTGATCGACTCGACGTAATCGTTGATCTGCACCACATCGATGCTGATGTCGTACTTTTTCGCCCATTTGTCGACGATGCCTTCAGCCGCGCCGTATTCCCAGGGCATCCAGCCGGCGTAGATGGTCCAGCAAACGCTGAAATCGGATTTCGGCGCAGCATGGCTGTTGACGCTGATGGCAGCGGCCAGGCCGGCGGCGAGTACTGAACACAGACGGGTCTTACGCATGGTGAAGCCTCCAGTTCGAGAAATACGGGCAGGAGTTCGCGGCGGATCCCACGGTGGGGCGCGTTCTCCCGGGCTTTTATCCCGCCGTGTAACCTCGAAGGAGGTCGCCAACTCTCGGACCAGTCACTCGGCTGTCTCTTGCGAAACAGCGGAGCCGGAACCCTAGTCAGCTATTGCAAATTGTCGTACCGCGAACCCGCTACAGCGGGGTGCTCCTGCATAACCTGTGTGTTGCGAACATCGTGCCAGTTCACTATTGGCGCAGGCCCGGTGTTTCTGTGGCTACGCCCGCCAGGTTGTGCGCCCTGGCGGTGCGTGTCGCGCTTAGCTGTGCTGCATTGTGGGGCGTTACAGGCTTTTGTCGGCGGCCATCTGCATGTAGCGCTCATCAAAGCGCAGCATCACGTTGCTGGCGTTGCCCAAGGTGCGTTCGCCGCTGAAGGCAATGCCGATTTTTTCCAGCCCTTTGCCATCATGGCCGAGCAGTTTTTGTTGATCGGCAAAGAGCGCGACCCGTTGCATCAACTCAGGCATCTTGTTGGAGCGGGTAAAGTTGAGTGCATAGCGCGCGGAGTAGAACGAGCGCAGGGTGTCGAGTTGCTGATTGAAATCATCCGCGGTGGTGCCCGCTGCACTGGCCATCTTGGCCCGCGCTGTGCGCCCGGCTTCGGTGGGCAGGCCCATCAGACGTTGGGTTTCAAACCAGGCGCCCGTCAGGGCTTTGCCCAGCTCTGGATGCGCTTGCAGCACGCGGCTGTTGACCACGGTCAGGTCAACAATCTCGCCGGGAATCAGGTTGGAGCTGAACACCTCGCTGACCTGTGCCCGCTTTTTGATGCTGGCCAGAATGGGGTTCCAGGTGATCACCGCGTCGCCTTGACCCGCCAGAAAAGCCTCGGCGATTTGCGTGTCGGACACGTGCTGGACGGTCACATCCTCCGGCTTGAGTAGGGCCCATTCCAGGGCGCGGCTGAGCAGGTAATGGGACACCGAGTTCTCCACCAGCAGGACGGTTTTGCCTTTGAGGTCCTGAATGGTCAGGCCGCCGCCGCGCAGCAGCAAGGCGTCCGCGCCGTTGGAAAAGTCGCCGACGATCAAGGCGGTGGAGTCCACCCCGGCGGCGGCCGGAATGGTCAGCGCGTCCATGTTGGTCATGGTGCAGGCGTCGAATTCGCCGGACGTGTAACGCTCGATCGAGCCGACATAATCCGGCACTTCACTGATCTCAACGCGAATGCCGTATTTGTCTGCCCATTTCTGCATGATGCCTTCGTTGGCGGCATAGCCCCAGGGCATCCAGCCGGCAAAGATCGACCAGCACAGCTTGAAGGTTTTCGGCTCGCTGCTGGCGTACGCCGGTTGCAGCAGCAGGGCGGCGAGCAGGCCGGTGGCAGTCAGGCGAATCAGTCGGCGGGTTAACAGCGTCAGGGTCAGCATGGGGAACCTCATGGCAGATAGCGGGTACGGGAAAGCGGACAGCAGGGCCGTGCGTTCTCCCGGGCTTTTATCCCGCCGTGTAACCCCATGACCGTGGTCATTGCCTGAGGTCGTCGACTCTCGGACCAGCCATTCGCCACCCGTTAAGGCGCGAACCGGAACCCTAGTCGACCATTGCTGTGTGTCCGGCTGCAGTGCCCTGCAGCCGTCCGCATTTCCTTGATGCACAAAGACTTAAGCGAGGACTGTGCCAGTTTTAAAACGATTTACTGCAACCGTGATTTTTTAGTGACTGAGTGCTGTTTTGCCGCATGGATTCGCTAAATGGCTACACCTGTTAGCACTGAAACAATTTGCAATGAAATCTGCTGCGCAGGGTGTGCGCACAGTAAGCCGGTTGCCGTTGTCTGATGCAGCGGGAGTGATCCCTGGCAGCGACAACGGTCACTGCCGTATTTGCGGTCGAAGGAGGCCGCTATGCCCTACAAAGCCATGTTGTTAGCGTTATTGATGTTATCGGTCAGCGGTTGCGCGGTTTATGGCGGTAGCGGGTATGCACACCGCGTCTATTACCAAGACGGTTACGATCAGCGTCATACCAATCCCTATTACCGCCAACCCCCACATCGGGTGTA
Source organism: Pseudomonas sp. Ga0074129 (assembly GCA_001465025.1). Classification (GTDB taxonomy): domain Bacteria; phylum Pseudomonadota; class Gammaproteobacteria; order Pseudomonadales; family Pseudomonadaceae; genus Aquipseudomonas. The sequence goes on along the minus strand of LNDO01000079.1, from coordinate 178,442 downwards.
TGCCATACCGCCGCAGCGCTATTACACGCCTCAGTACCATATTCAGCACCCGGCACCGCATCGCTATGCACCGCGCTACTCCATCACCATCGAGCCGTCACGGCAGTACCGCGGGCATGCGGACTACCGCCGGATTGAACCGCACAACGGTTGGAATCAGTCACGGCGTGACGTTTACCGGGAGCGCCAGTGGCAGCGGTCGCATGGCCACGGTGGCTGGCAAGAAAACCACTCTCACCGGGATGACCGTCGCGGCTGGGAACGGCAACGTCAGTGACCCCCACGACTCCCGTGTGATCAAACCTGTGCCTGAGCGAAGAGTTGGTCTTCGTTCAGGATCGCTTCGCGGATGGCTTCGGCGGCTGGTGACAGGCTGTGACCGGCACGGCTGATCAGGGCGTAAGCCGACTGTTCAGTGAGCGTATCGGCCTGTAGCGGCAAACGGGCCAGACGCCCTGCCTGAATGTCGTCGGCCACCACATCCCACGGCGCGACGCTCAGCACATCGCTGTCGGCCACCAGCGCTTTCAGCACCATAAAGTTGTCGCACTGAATGCTCAGCGGCTGTTCGCGGCTGCTGAGCGCGCGCAGGTTTTGCTCCACGGCCTGCGGCAGTTGCGTGCCCGCCAGCGGGTAGTCGAGCAGGTCGTGCATACGCAACCCATCGTGTTGCAAGAGGGGGTGGTCGGGGCGGCAGAACAGCACGCCGTCGTGCCGTTGCAAAGGCTCGATGCACAGGTGTGGGTCGTCCAGCAGTTCGCGGCTGTCAGCCACAAACACCTCAAGGTCGTCATCCAGCAGGCGTTCGCGTAATTCCAGCCAGTTGCTAATGTGCAGGTGGATGCGCACCCGTGGGTAACGCTGCGCCATGCGCCCAACCGCCCGCGGCACCAAACGTGCGGCGGGGTAAGGACCCGCGCCCAGGCGTAAATCACCGGTTTGCAGATTGCCCAACTGGCTCACCGCATTTTTCAACGCACGGCTGCCCGCCAACAGGCGTTGGGCATGCTCGAGCACCAATTGACCGTGGGTGGTTAGGCTGATGCCGCGGCTGTGACGGTCAATCAGGCGGCAATCTAGGCTGGCTTCAAGCGCCTGAATGCTGCGGCTCAGCGCCGGTTGACTGAGGTGAATGGCCTCTGCCGCGCGAGCGAAGTGCCCATGCTCGGCCAGGGCGACGAAATGACGGAGTTGGCGGAGATCATTCATGCGTGGTGTGCATCGCTATTGGTTTTAGATTGCATTGGAACTATTGCGTCGACCTTGCCAGTCTGCCGAGGCCCCTCACAAGTATTTTCGTGATGCCAGCCTGGCATTGTTTCGACAGTCCGCTGCTGGCCGTCACGCTGCCGCCCGGGCTGCTTGGCCCCCATTGTTTGAGCGTGTCCGGGAGATACCGATGAAGCGTCGCGATTTAATCAAACTGGCAGGGACGGTCAGTGTCGCTGGTTTGGCCGCTCCGTTGCTCGGGGCACCCGCTGTGCAGCGTTCGGCCGGCCGTAAGCCGAATATCCTGCTGATTGTCACTGATCAGCAGCGCGCCCACCGCGATTTGCCCAGCGCCGTGCCGCTGCCCGGGCATGAGCGCTTGCTTAAGCGAGGGGTGAGTGTGGGCAATTTTCACGTCAATACCACGCCCTGTTCACCGTCACGTTCGGTGTTGTTCACCGGGCAGCACACCCAGCACACCCACATCACCGCCAACCTGGGTCTGCCGCCTTTTCGTGAGCTGTCGCCGAGCATTCCCACACTGGGTCATATGCTGCGCGAGCAAGGCTATCTGACGGCGTATAAGGGCAAGTGGCACCTTTCGCATATCGAGCACTCGAGCAACCTCACCTATGGCGTGGTCGAGCCGACTACTGAGGCGTTACAGCCCTATGGTTTCTCCGACTTCAACCTTAATGGTGACCCACATGGCTCGCTGATGACCGGTTTTATCTACGACAAGGTGACGGCCAGCGATACGGTCGATTGGCTGCAGCGCCATCGCGACGATGCGCAGCCCTGGTTTCTTGCCGTCAATTTTGTTAACCCGCACGACATCATGTTCTACAGCTCCGGCATCCATCAGGAACAGTCGCGCCTGCGCCGCAATTTTCTCGGCCCCCTCTCGTCGGGGCCGCGCACTGGGGTGTACGAGCAGCACTGGGGCCTGCCGTTGCCGAAAAGCTTCTACGCCGAGGATCTGTCGCGCAAACCTTGGGCGCAGCGCGCCGATGTCGAGTTATGCAACCACATTTATGGCCACCTCGATCCGGGTGATGAGGCTGCCTGGCAGGGCTTGCAGAGTTACTACCTGAACTGCGTGCGCGACGTTGACCAAAGCATCGAGCAGGTGTTGCTGGGGCTTGAAGCCAGCGGCCTGGCCGATAACACCATCGTCATGCTGACCGCTGACCACGGTGAGATGGCCGGCGCGCATCAATTACGGCAGAAAGGCCCGCATATGTATAAGGAGAACACGCGGGTTAACTTCATCGTCCGTCACCCGGATATTGCTCAGGGCTTCAGCAGTGAGGCGCTGGGTTCGACCGTTGATATCGTGCCGACTATTCTCGAACTGGCAGGCCTGGAACCTGCGGCCCAGGCCATACGCCACCCGCAGTTGGCTGGGGTGAGTCTGGCCGAAAGCCTGGGCGGTGCCTCGCGGCGTTCGAAGCGTGATGAGCGCGGTCACCTGTTTGACTGCGGCGTGACGATGTACCTCGACCCAGAGTTCAATGAGGCCCTGATGCGCGATCACGATCAGGTTACGCCGTGGACCATCATCAAGGAGTCGTTGCAACGTCTGCAGCCTGGGCCGTCTCTGGATAATCGCGCACTGCTGCGTGGCATCCATGACGGCCGCTATAAGTTCGCCCGCTATTTTGCAGCTTCCGATCATCATCAGCCCGAGGACTTAGCCACTTTGTTGGCGCGTAATGATCTGGAGTTGTACGACACCCAGAACGATCCGGACGAATTGCACAACCTGGCCAATGAGCCCACGTCACACCGTGCGCTAATCGAAGGCTTGAATACCCGACTCAATACGCTGATTGAGCGTGAGGTGGGGGTTGACGATGGTCGCGAGCATCCGGGGCCCAGCTTTTTATACAGCTAGGGGCCGCTCGTCCGTTATTGCCAAGTCTCTCCGGTTGATACCCTTGCGGGTCATGCTCTTGAGTGCGTGAGTGATGACGCGTTGTCCGGCCGGGGCGACGAAGCGTAGACATTGGCGGCGGTCTTTCATGCGCTCTGTGCATCGCTTGTTGATTTGGAATGCATTGGAATTATTGGCGTTGGTTGGCCAATCTTTCAGTACTGCCAATAACAATGAGCGCGACCCTATGTTTTTACTCAATCGAACGGCCGCAGTGCTGCTGAGCCTGGCGCTGCCCTTGACCAGCCAGGCGGCTTTGCCCAAGGAGCAGATTGCTCCATCCATCCACCCGGAATTGGCCGCGCACACCCAGCACTTCACGCAGAAGGTTTATCAGGTGGCGGGTAATGTGTACTCCGCCGTGGGCTGGCAACTGGGCAACGTGGCGATGATTGAGGCACCGGAAGGGCTGATTATCATCGACACGGGCGAGTCGGTGAGCGAGTCGCGCAAGATCATGGCCGAGTTCCGCAAAATCACCGACAAGCCGGTGAAAGCGGTGGTCTACACCCACTTTCACCCCGATCACATCAACGGCGTAAAGGCCTTTGTCACGGAAGAACAGGTGCGCAGTGGCGAGGTGCAGATCATTGCCCACGACACCCTGCTGGCCAATGTGGTCGCACAAGGTGCGTTGGTCGGGCCGATTCTTTCGGTACGCTCCGGCTACAGCTTCGGTGCGGCGTTGCCGGCCAGTGATCAGGAGCAGATGAATGCCGGCATCGGGCCGTTGGCGATTGTCGAAGCCTCAACCTTTATCGCCCCGACCTTGACCTTCAAGGACACACTCAACACGCGCATTGCTGGCCTAGACCTGCAGTTTTTGCACGTACCCAGCGAAGCGCCGGACGAAATCATCGTCTACCTGCCGGATAACCGCGTGCTGATCAGCGCCGAGGTGGAGCAGGGGCCCACGCTGCCGAATATCCACACCCTGCGCGGCACCAAATTCCGCGACCCGGTGGTGTGGGTCGAGAGCCTCGATAAACTGCGTGCCTTCAACGCCGAGCACATGGTGCCGCTGCACGGCCGGCCGGTGAGCGGGGCCGAGAATGTGGAAGAGGTGCTGCGCATGACCCGCGATGGCATTGCCTATATCCACGACCAAACCGTGCGCTGGATGAACAAGGGCCTGACTCCGGACGAGTTGGTCGAGAAGGTCAAACTGCCACCGCATTTGGCCGGTTACACCCCGTACCTGCGTGAGTACTACGGCACTGTAAAGCACAGCGTAAGGCAGATTTATAACGGCTACCTGGGCTGGTTCCAGGGTGATCCGGTGGCGCTCGACCCGCTACCACCCAAGGACAAGGCCGAGCGGTTGATCGAGCTGATGGGCGGGCGCGAAAAGCTCCTGCTGGCGGCTGGCAATGCGTACCTGAAAGGTGATTTCCAGTGGGCGGCGGAATTGGCCACCTACGCCATCCAAGTGGACAAAAAAGACACGCTGGCCCGTGACATCAAAGCGCGCAGCTTTCGCAAACTTGGTTACGCCAGCATGAACGTCAACTGGCGCAACTGGTACCTGACCAGCGCCATGGAGCTGGAAGGCAAGCTAGACGGTGAGGACGTGCAAGAGATGGCCCTGCAAATGCGCAGCGCGTTTCTTTCGCCCGACATGCTGAAAACCTTCCCGCCGCGCATCTTCCTGCAGAACTGGATCACCCGTGTGGACCCGGAAAAAGCCAACGATGTGCAGCTGACCCTGGGCTTTGATTTTCCGGATATCGGCGAGCAGTGGGCACTGGAAGTGCGTCGTGGCGTGGTGCAGTTGCACAAAGGGATTCCCGAGGGCACCCCGCTTAAGCTGACCCTCGACAAGACCTACCTGGACACCGTTATGAGCGGTGAAAACGGTCTGCTCAAAGGTGTGCTGCTGGGCGATGTAAAGGTCGACGGTAACCTGCTGGACATCAAGACCTTCCTCGGCTGTTTTGACTTTAGCGAAGCGCCGATAGCCCTGACCCTGCGTTAGTCGATGGTCAGCGGGCGAGTAGTGCGACCGCCCGCTGACCTAATCATCCTCTGTGCGCCTCAACCAAAGATCGGCAGGCGCGTCTTGGCATGCATTGCATACTCAAGCCTCCCTGAACCGAGGATTGTGAAACATGCATCTGTTGAGTTTTGCCAAAGGCGCGCTGGCGCTGTTCTGGCTGCTGGCGTTGGCCAACCTGTTTATCCCGCTGGGAGAGGTCTGGTATTGGCCAGTCAACCTGGCCGCCATCGGCATTTTGCTGGCGCATGTAGGCGAGTTACTGCTGTTCAAACAACGCCTGCAGCAGCGCCCGAACGTGTGGTTGGATCGCGCGCAGGTCATGCTGTTCGGCATGCTGCACCTGCAGAGCATTCCCAAGCGTTAGGCGCACATTGCGTTTAGCGACCCCCGGTCGGGCGACCCAACGCCCGACGTTTAGACGTCCGTGCCGCGATCATTGATCAGCATCAGGCTGCGTGCCACGGCGATGGCGATAAACATCACCCCTGCGACCGCTTCTGCGCCGGCCAGCAAGCGTGCCGCCGGGGCCAGCGCGTGAATATCGCCATAGCCGACGGTGGTGAGCGTGACCAGGCTGTAGTAGACGAAATCATCCAACTGCAAATCGCCGTGGCTGCTCCAAAAAGCATCCACCACCAGGCTGTTGACCATCTGGTAGGCCATGGCGAAGGCCAAGGCCAGCAGCAGATAAAACGCCAGCAGGCCGTAAATCAGCTCGCCCGTGACCGGGCGCTCGTGGGTGACGCGGTGAAACAGGGACGCGACCATGGCCACATAAAACACGAACAGCCCAATGCCATTGGTGAGATTGGCCGGCAGTTCGACCAGCTGCTCAAGCCCCAATAGCGCCATGTTGGTAAAGCCTAGAATCAGCACCAGACCGAGGAACATGTGCTTATGCCGCAGGGTGTTGATGGCCGTGACCACCACCAGCAGCAGGGCGGTCCATTGCAGCCACAACGGCGGGTGTGGCCAGCCCATGACCATCACCAGCAACACGCTGGCTGCAAACAGGAGGCGCAAGCGGAAGAGCAGCAAAAATTGTTCGAGCACCAATTGATCTCCACGAATAGGCGTGTGAGTGAAGCGTGTGTCCGCGCCGTAAAGTGCGGTGCGCGACTGAGAAGCGGAGGACATTTCGTCGTCAGCTGGTGTAGGGCAGAACATCAGTGGCGGGCGATGCCGAGTGCCGCCATGATAAACCCTATGTGTTAAGAGTACCGACTGGCACGGTTATGCCTCCGGATATAAATCCGATGCAGGTGCCAATGCTGTTTGTGTGGGAAAATGCGCGCCGAGTTGCCTCGCTGCATTCGTTAGGAGCCCTTGATGTCATTGTTCAAGCAGCTGTTTATTGCCATCTGCGTGCTGATGCTGGTGAATTTCACCGGCAGCTTTCTGGTCAGCGTTGAGAGCTCGCGCGAGCAGCAGGTCAATCAACTGCGCGCCCATGCGCAGGACACTGCCACCGCCTTGGGCTTATCGCTCGGCCCGCACGTGAATGACACGGCGATGATTGAATTGATGGTCAGCTCAATTTTCGACAGCGGTTATTTCGAGAGCATCCGCGTCAGCGATCCGGCCACTGGCGCGCTGCTGGTCGAACGCACGGGTGTCCCGGTCAGTGGTGAAGCCCCGCAATGGTTTGCCCGTCTGGTCAATCTGGCTCCGGCGCAGGGCGATGCGATTGTCAGCGATGGCTGGCGCCAGGCTGCGCACGTGCAGGTGGTGAGTCATCCGTTGTTTGCGGTCGGTAAACTGTGGCAAAGCACCCTGGGCAATCTGCTCTGGCTGACCCTGACCGGCGTGCTCTGCATCGCCTTGGGCGGCTTGCTTCTCAAGCGCCAACTGCGCCCGCTGGACTACATGGTCGAGCAATCCAATGCCATCGCCCGGCGCGAGTTTCTCAGCCTGCCTGAATTGCCGAAAACCCCGGAGTTTCGCCGTGTGGTCAACGCCATGAACCAGATGGTCGGCAAACTCAAAGCCTTGTTCGCCGAAGAAGCCGCACGCAGTGAAGTGCTGCGCGCCGAGGCCTATCAGGACAGCCTGACCGGCTTGGCCAACCGCCGCTATTTTGATTCACAACTGCATGCCCGCCTTAATGTTGAAGAGCAGGCCTGCAGCGGTTACTTGCTGCTGCTGCGCGTGAACGACCTGAGCGGCCTCAACCAACGTTTGGGCGGGCCACGCACCGATCAGTTATTGGTAGGCATTGCCGAGCAACTGCAACAACTCAGTCGGGGCCGTTTCATTCTGGCGCGCAACCGCGGCGGTGAATTTGCCCTGCTTGCGCCGGGCGTTGAGCGTCAAGAGGCGCAGCAATTGGCCGAGCAACTGGAGCAGATGCTGCATAGTCTGCAACAAACCGGAGCCAGCGATTGCACGCCGGTCGCCTACATGGGCCTGACCCGCTTTGCCCCAGGCGATGCTGAAGACGAACTGTATCGCACCCTCGACAGCGCCCTGACGCAGGCCGCCAGCCAAGCGCAGCCGAGCTGGGCCTTCAGTGAACTGACAGATCAGTCAGCCTCGGTGGATGAAGGGCAGGGCTGGTACCGTTTGCTTGATCAAGCCCTGGAACAGGGGCGTATTCAGTTGTACTTCCAGCCTGTGGTGGCCACTGCTGATCCAGCGTGCGTGCTGCACCATAAAGTGCTGGCGCGGGTGCTGGATGAGCAAGGCGTGGTGATCCCCGCCGGGCGTTTCCTGCCTTGGCTGGAGCGCTTTGGCTGGGCCGCCAGACTGGACGCCGTGATGCTTGAGTTGGTCCTGAAAAACCTGCAGCAGCAACCCATGAAGGTGGCCCTCAGCCTCTCTGGCAGCTGTATTCGCGAACCCCAGGCGCTGGCTGGTTTGTATGCCCAGTTGCAGAACCATCGCGCCCTCAGCGCCTATCTCACCTTGGAGCTGGATGAAGACCAACTGCCGGATCAAGCCGCGCTGGAAAACCTGACCCAACGCCTGCGCACACTGGGTTTCGGCCTGGGCCTGCAGCATTTTGGCGGACGCTTCAGCATGATCGGTAACCTCGCCAAGCTTGGCCTTGGCTACCTCAAGGTCGATGGCAGCTACATCCGCGGCATCGATCAGGAAAACGACAAACGCCTGTTTATCGAAGCCATGCAACGCGCGGCCAACAGCATCGACCTGCCGCTGATTGCCGAGCGTGTGGAAACCGAAGGCGAATGCCAAGTGTTGCGTTCAATGGGTATTAGCGGCGTTCAAGGTCGCTTGTTTGGCGAACCAGCCCCTTGGCGTTAACAGCAGATTTTTGTAGTAGGTGCGTGACTGCTCGCGAGTTGTTTGAGCGTGACGCATCGCAAAGTCCGACCAGCTTCGATTCGTCGTCGTTGATCATGTCGTAGACCGTAGCCTGGATTAGCGCAGCGTAATCCGGGTTGCGATGGCTCTGCTGACAGAATGATTCCGGATTTAATCCGAACTCCCAGCCCCTGGGAGTGGGCGTGCTCACAAAATGAACGGTCTCATCCTGTGTGCAGGGTGGCAGTCTGTAGTCTGGATTAGCGCCAACGTAATCCGGGGCGCGATCGATAAGCCGACCAATATTCCTGATCCCGCGTGCAAGGCGGCAGAATACTTAGATCAGCCCCGACTCGTCGTCGTTGATCAATCGATGCAGCCCACCCAACGCATCGCGCGCCTTGCTGCGGCCGACCAGCTTGCTTTGCGCCGCTTCCGGCAAATCAGTAATGCGCACCACACCCTTGCGAATCAGCACGGTAATCAAGTCTTCCAGCACCCGGATCATGTCCAGGTCGCTCTGCTTGAGCTTGAGCAGGCTGCTTTCGACCGACTGATTGGCAAACCACGCCTGAGCCTCCTGGCTATCGGCCAGCAGTTCATCGTCCATCCCCTCAAACGGGGCGGCCTCCACCTGTTGCAGGTTACCCCAGGCATCTCGTTTTACATACAACATCTACCGCTCCTTGCCTCTGTGGCCACCCCAAACAACCCCGCTACCTCATGGTAGCGGGGTGGTTGGTATCAGCTATGGTCGATTTTGATCAGCGGATCAGCACCGGCTATCAACGAGTTAACCAAGTCAGCCTGGCTGAGGTTGTTTGGGTTGATATTGAAGTTACCGCCGCTGCCGTTGTCCAATTCGATGGTTACATCAGCATTGCTGCCAGTATCGTTGAGCCCGCCCGTGGTGCTCACCAACAGCGTGGAGGTGGTGGTATCCACACGCAGGTAGTTGAGGATGTTGCCGTCGTTTTCACCTTGTAGCAGATCACTCAGATCAATGCGGTCGCCTTGAGTGGGGTTTAGGTCTTGAATGACATCCCTACCGCCAGACGTGTTCAGGTCGCCCCGCTGCCATACAAAGAGATCCCGATCAGCACCCCCATTCAGAGTATCGTTACCGAGACCACCCCGCAGGATGTCATCGCCTGCACCACCATTGAGAATATCGTTGCCGGTTTCGCCGTTGAGGAAGTCGATACCAATCCCTCCATTGAGGGTGTCGTTGCCAATCCCACCATACAGATGATCGTTACCAGCATCGCCGTTGAGCGTGTCGTTACCACTACCCCCGTAAATCAGGTCATTACCGCCATCACCGCTAAGGGTGTCATTGCCGTTATACCCACGTATGAGGTCATTACCTGTTGTACCGGTAAGCGTGTTGTCTGCAACAGTGGCGTTGGTGAGTGTATTGCTGGTCGCGTTGATGGTGACACTGAACGACTGCGAACTGCTGGCCGTCTGGTTGATTGCTGTTTCTGTGGCAGTCCCCGTCAGTGTGAGGTTGAGCGTACCGGTGAAGCCAGCAGGCGGAAGCAGGTGCAGGTTGCTCAGGTCGCCAGCGGTTAAGGTCCAACTGCCGTTACCATTGTTAGTGCCAGCGCTCAAGGCTGCGCCAGTCGGCAGTCCTGACAGCACCAAGTTTAATGATTCAGATCCGTCCCGATCGGCCAGTTGGGCTGCGAGAGACAGGGCTATAGGTGCGCCGTAAAGCGTGGCGTTACCACTCTGAGTGAAAGAGGTATTTGTTAAAGACAGAGATGAGTCTTTGATCCTGTCACCGCCATTAAGTACCAACCAGCTGAAGCTGTAGTTACCGGTCTGGGTAGCGGTGTAATTAAAGGTACCGTTACTGGTGAAAGCTGGGAACTTCGATTCCGAAGAGTCCACCAAGAAGGCATTTCGAGCCCCTGAAGGATCGGTCACGATCAACACGACTAAGTCGTTAAAGCCGCTAGATACTTCCCCGCTTTCGTTCTCGCCATTAGAGAAGGAATAGCTCCAGTTAACAGTTGTACCACTGGTCAAACTGTAGTTGGCGTAAGTGACTTTCCCGTCCTGTACGTTAACGAAACCAGGGTCATTGACCTGTGTGCCCGCGGGGTCAAAACGGTCATCAAGAAAGCCTGCAGTCAGGCCAAGTTCTGATTCCAAGTTGGCTTGCGAGATACCCTCTCCAACGTCAATTGCCACCGTATTGACTGGGGTGTCAGTGTTACCCGTTGAGATAACCGTAGCACCAGGGTTCAGCACAAATATATTGGCCACAGGAGAAATCAGCGGAGCATCAGCCTGTGGTGCGACCGTCACGTTAACTTGGGCATTCGAAGTGCCGCCTTTACCATCACTGATGCTGTACTGGATCTGCGCTGTACCACTGAAATTGATGGCAGGGGTAAAAATCAAGGTGTTGTCATTGATCACAACAGTGCCGTTGCTGGTTGTAGCACTGGTAACGCTCAGGCTATCGCCGTCAACATCGCGATCATTGGTTAACACGTTTATGGTGATACCCGTGTCTTCATTGGTCGTAATGTTATCGACAACCGCCACTGGCGCATCGTTCACCGCCTTAATGCCAAGCGTTACAGTGGCTGTAGAAAGTCCACCACGGCCGTCACTGACCGTATAAGTAAAGGTGGCGGGACCGTTGTAGTCAGCGCTTGGCGTGAATCGAACATTACCGTCAACCAACGCGACCGTGCCATTAGTCGCCCCTTGCACGCTCACAATGCTGATTGCGTTGCCATCCGGGTCGCTGTCGTTGCCCAGTAGTGTGGCTGGAGTGATAGTCAGCGCTTGATCTTCGTTGGTCACCAACGCCGGGTTTTCATGCTGTAACGAACTTCCCCCCAATACGCTGTAGGTACCGCCTGCTGGGCGCAGTTCAACGTTTAAACGTGCTGCACCGCCTTGATCCCAGTAAATAATCTCAACCTGTTGCGCTCCACCTTGTGTAATGGTGAAGGCCAGCGACTCTCTGGGGGTAGCCCCTTGGTTGGCATTGAACTCGGCAACTGTCTGGCCATTGATCCGGATGCTATAGCCATCATCAGCGGTTACACGGAACTGATAAGTACCGGCTGCAAGGTTAACGATGCCATTAAGTTTGATAATGGCATCGGAAGTAGTACCAGGATCAGTCGACAAGCTGCCGGCGTCGCTGTTGAGGAAGGCTTGCAAATTGGTGCCAACCCCCAAGCCAGTGCTGAACGAACCGCCATAATTCAAGCTGGTGGCGATAAAGGTGGCAGAAGGTGCATTGCCATTGGCAAAGGCTTCAACCTGGCTCAGGTTGGTTAGGTTGGTCCCGTTTGTTCCTTCGTTATAGCCAAAGTACTGACCTACCAAACCGGAGATCAGATAGGTGTCATTGATGGCTATCGGATCGCTATTGAGACTCAGGCTGCCCGCACTGCCTACGTTACCTACCAGATCGGTATAGCTGCCTGCAGGCAGACTGACACTCGGCGAGCCCCCCCCCGTCGAGGTGAACGTAGCTGTCCAGACAGCTGGATTGCCAGCCGACTGAACCAGATTGCTGATCGTACCGCCCGTTGGGACGATATCGCCTGCAGTAAAACCGGTCACCACTTCGTTGAACGTAAAGGTCAGCGTAGTTGTTTCACCGGCCGACAGATTGCTGTCGATGGTACTGATGACCACGCTTGGGCCTGTGGTGTCGATGGTGACTTCACCATTGGTGATGTCGGTGGCGGTGTTGCTGGCGGCATCGGTCACGGTGGCGGTGACGTCGTAGGCCTGCCCATTAACGAACTGGCCCAAGGTGCCGGAAGCGGGCACGGCCGAGCCGGTGTCGATGCTCCAGGCGCCGTTGACGACCGCAACATTGGTGTAGGTGGCGCCATTGACGACCACGGTCAGGGTCTCGCCGGCGGCCAGGGTGGCGGTACCGGTGATCACCGGGGTGGTGTCATTGGTGATCTGGGTGTTGACCACCGGCACGCTTGGCGCGCTGGTGTCGATGGTTCCGTTATCGGCGGCATTACCGGTATTTCCGGCTGTATCGGTCACGCTGGCCGTAACATTGTATGGTCCGTCAGTTAGAGCAGAAGGTACATCAACACTGAATGTGCCGCCGTTAGCCACGGTGGTGAAGGTAAACGTGTTCGAGCCTTGGGTGATGGTTAGGGTAATCGTACTTCCGTCTGCGGCATCTGTGGTGCCGTTAATAGCGGGTGTTGCATCGTTAACGTTATCTGGGGCGTTGACAGTGATGACGGGCGGAGTAGTGTCTAGGATAAAAGTGAGGCTTGAAGTCGGTGAAGTGTTGCCAGCTATGTCAGTCTGGCGCACTTGAATGGTGTTGCTACCTTCCACTGCTACCGGTGCAGCGGGGCTCCATGTAACTCCGTCAGTACTGAACTCAACAACCGCGCCGGGCTCTGCGCCGCCGACGTTATACGTACCATCGTTAGTAATCCGATCCCCAGGCGTACCACTATCTGAATTGAGTGTGAGTGTGGGAGCTATTACTTGAGTGTCGAGCGTAAAAACAATAGATGCTGAGGGTGATGCATTGCCTGACGGGTCAGTCTGACGAACCAATACTGAATTAACCCCCTCAATCGGAGTGAAGGAGTTGGTCCACGTAGCACCGCCATCGGTGCTGTACTCAACGAGTGCTCCTGGCTCAGTGTTGCCAATAATAAGGTTGCCATTGTTAGTGATGAGGTCAGTTGTATTGGCGCCACTATCGATGGCAAGAACAACGTTAGGGGCTATCGGCGAGGTCGTGTCCGGAAGAGCGTTAACGGTTATCTGCTCGTTTGCTCCAATGAGTTCAGTTTGCGTCGTCCCGCCAAACCCCGTCCCCGCCGTCTCAAAACCAATGGTCGGATCCAGTTGTTCGCCAGTTTCATTCAGCAATACAAAACTATGACCGCCACCAGCCGCACCACCGGTATTGCCACCCGCGCTTGGGCCAGCAGCTGGTGCTTCGAGATCGGTGGTGGGGTCGAAGCCGGCGGCGAGGGCTTGTTCTAAATCGGTGTCTGGAGCGCTTTCATTTGATGCAGTTTGTTCGGTGTCAGGGGCTGCTTGCCAGCCGCTGTTTTGCCCCACGGTTACGATTTCACCATCAGCCAGTTCCAGCGTGACTTCACCGCCCAGCCCGGTCAGGATCTGCTCACCTTTGAGCAGGCGCTCGCCTTCAAATACCTGGCGCTTGATACCGTCCAAAGATACGGCGAAAACCTGACCAACAAGGCTTTTAACAATGGCGATGAAAGTGCTCATAAATCGGGCTCCGAACTAGGCGCGTAAAATCGTTGAGTAATAGTGACGCCATTTGTTGTTTGTGGCGTTACAAGGCTGACAAATTTATGCCGTCACTTTTTTGGCTATAACGCTATGGAATTAACCATATGCCAAACTATTGACCAAGTGTTCGCGATAATAAACAATGCGCGTGCTGATGTCACTTTGATATTGGCTGCTGTGCTTTGTGATGGCTGTCACGTTTGTAAGTTGTTTATGTATTCTGTGCCACCCTGCGTCAAGCGCGTTGCGTCTTAAATTGCGCCACGTTTCTGGATCGTCTGAAAGGAGCTTCATTTACATGCGTTTTCTAGCACTGTTTCCTCTTGCTTTGGCTGTCTCGTTGGCTGCCCATGGTCAAACTATAAATGAAGCGATGCAGAGTGCTTTAGAGGTGCATCCAGAGATCCAGGCCGGCATTCATGCACGGTTGTCGGTTGAGGAGCAGATGAAGGCAGCCAAAGGCGGTTACTTGCCGCAGGTCGATCTATTGGCCGGCTATGGCCGCGAAGGCACTGATAGCCCCGGTACGCGTGGCCTTACGCACAACACTGAAACCTTGACGCGTGGCGAGTCCAGCTTGCGCTTGCAGCAAATGGTTTTTGATGGATTCGCCACCCGCAGCGAAGTAGGTCGTCAGCGTGCAACAGTCAATGCGCGCGCCTATGAGTTGCTGGGTACAGCGGAGCGCACAGCTTTGACGGTCGCACAGGTGTATTTGGATATGCTGACTCGCCAGGAGTTGGTGCGTTTGGCTGAGAATAACCTGGCCAGCCACGAGCGCATTTATGACCAGATCACACTGCGTAGCCAGAGTGGCGTAAGCCGCACTGCTGACCTCGACCAGGCTGAGGCCCGCTTGGCCCAGGCGCGCAACAATTTGATCACCGAGCAGACCAATCTGGCGGATGCGCGTGTCAATTATTTCAGTGTGGTGGGGAATGATCCTGGCCAGCTCATCCGTCCTGCCAGTCTGCTGGGGCAATTACCGGACACTTTGCAGGTCGCTCGACAGGAAATGCTCGTCAATAATCCGTTGCTGAGTTCGGCCGAGTCGGATGTTCAAGCGGCCGAACAGCAATACGAGGCGGCCAAGTCAAGTTTCTATCCGCGTGTTGATGCTGAACTGTCGCGTGGTATGGACAACAACCTGGACGGCACCAGTGGCCACAGCAATGAATGGCAAGCCATGTTGCGTATGCGCTACAACTTGTTTGCCGGTGGCAGCAATAAAGCAGACTTGCAGTCCAAGGCTTACCAGACCAATCAGGCCATGGATATTCGCAATAACGCCCTGCGCGTATTAAACGAAGAGCTTGGCTTGGCCTGGAACGCCATGGACAACGCCCGCCAGCAGTTGCCGATTGCGCAGCAGTATGTTGATTACAGCACCCGCGTGCGTGAGTCTTACCAGAAGCAATTCACCCTCGGTGACCGCACGCTGCTCGACCTGCTCGACAGTGAGAATGAATTGTTTACCGCTTCGCGCCGTCTTGAAGAGGTGCGCTTTGTTGAGCAGTTCACTCAATACCGCATCAAGGCGACCACGGGTTCTCTGCTCAAGGCGCATGGTGTAGTTGCGCCAATGGCCGCTGCACCGCTGGACGAAGTTAAATCTCAGGCAAGCTTGCCAAGCTTGAATTAATGCGCGTCCGGTTGACGGGCTAGTATCGGGACACGCAGCATGCAGTGCTTAGGCCTGTAGCTGCGTGTTTTGTGCGTAAAATCCTGTGGTTATGGGGCTAAGCTGATCAATCACTTAACCTGCGTTATGTTTAAGCAGGTCGATATCAGCCGCAGCCTGCTATGCCCAGTGGTGTGCGCCTAGGCTGTGCCTAACCGTCAACAGTGTTAATTGAGTGCGAGTGAATCCTGTGGCAGTAGAGCCAAGCCCGATGCAAACCCGTAGCGACCCACGTGACCGCTACGACGATCCTCTACTCGATAGCCTGCTTTCCCTGTGCAGCCTGCATCAGAAGTCCGTCAGCCGGGCTATGTTGACGGCTGGGCTGCCGCTTCCTGAACAACGCTTGAGTGCTGAGTTACTCCCTCGTGCGGCTGCACGTGCGGGGTTGCAAGGCCGCTGGTTGCGTCGTGCGTTGGGCAAGATCCCGCCGCTGGCCATGCCCGCCTTGTTGCTGCTCAAAGAAGGGCGCAGCGCCATCTTGCTGGGGTGGGATGAGCAAGGCCAGGCGCGCATCATGCTCAGTGAAAGTGAAGGCGGCGAGGTGCATGTGAGCGCCGAGGTGCTCGCTGAGGATTACAGCGGCCGTGTGTTCTTTGCTCAGCCTCAGCATAAGTTTGACTTCAATCGCGGAGAGATGATCCCGCGCGCCACGTCCTGGTTTCGCGACACCCTCAAACGTTCGCGCTGGCTGTACATCGATGCCATTGCTGCCAGTCTGTTGATCAACCTGATTGGTTTAGCCACGCCGCTGTTTGTCATGAACGTCTACGACCGCGTGGTGCCCAACCAAGCCGAAGCCACCCTGTGGGTCTTGGCGATTGGTATCACCGGGGTGTTTTTCTTCGATCTGCTGCTGAAAACCTTACGCGGTTTATGCCTCGACCTGGCCGGTAAAAAGACCGACTTGATCATCTCCGCCACGCTGTTCGAACGCATCGTCGGCATGGCCATGAAATTTCGCCCGGCGCGGGTTGGCAGCTTTGCGCAGAACATCCACGAGTTTCAGAGCCTGCGCGATTTTCTCGCTTCGCTGACCTTAGCCAGCGTGATTGACCTGCCGTTTACCCTGCTGATTCTGGCCGTCATTGCCATGATTGGTGGGCATCTTGTGTGGATTCCGGTGCTGGCCTTTCCGTTGGTGGCGTTGATCGGCTGGGCCTTGCAGCGTCCGTTGGCCGAGACCATGCAGCGCACCATGGCCCTGGCCGGTGAGCGCCAGTCGAGCCTGATCGAGAGCCTGGCCGGGTTGGATGCGGTCAAAGTGAACAATGCTGAAAGTGAGCGTCAGTACCTCTGGGAGCAGACCATTGGCACCTTGAGTCGCCTTGAACTGCGCGCGCGCATGCTGTCGAGTCTGGCGATGAACGCCACCCTGCTGGTTCAGCAATTGGCGGGCGTGGTGGTGGTCGTGCTGGGCGTGTACCAGATCATGGCGGGTAACTTGAGCATGGGCGGTTTGATCGCCTGTTACATGCTCACCAGTCGCGCCCTAGGGCCCTTGACGCAGGTTTCTGGGTTGCTGACCCGCTACCAGCAGGCGCGCGTCACCCTGGATTCGGTCAACCAGATGATGGAATTGCCGCAGGAGCGCCACGCCGATGAGCGCCCGCTCAAGCGCCAGTCACTGCAGGGTGCGATTGAGTTTCGCCAGTTGGATTTCCACTACCCCGATCAACAGCAGGCGGCGTTGGTGGGCATCAACCTGAGCGTTCGCCCGGGGGAAAAGATCGGCATTATTGGGCGCAGCGGTTCAGGCAAAAGTTCGCTGGCCAAGCTGATTGTTGGCTTGTATCAGGCCGATGCCGGCAGTTTGCTGGTGGACGGTATTGATGTGCGCCAGTTGGACGTCAGCGATTTGCGCCACAACATCGGCTATGTGCCGCAGGACATTCAGCTGTTTAGTGGCACCCTGCGCGATAACTTGGTCAGCGGCGCGCGCTACGTTGAGGACGAGTTGGTGTTGCAGGCGGCCGAGTTGGCGGGTGTGCACGAATTTGCCCGTCTGCATCCCAAAGGCTACGAGTTGCAAGTGGGCGAGCGCGGCCAGAACCTGTCCGGCGGGCAACGGCAGAACGTCGCCTTGGCTCGGGCGCTGCTGCTTGATCCGCCCATACTGCTGCTCGATGAACCCACCAGCTCCATGGACAACACCGGCGAAGAACGTCTTAAGCAGCGTCTATCGGCGGTCATCGGCACCAAGACCCTGCTGCTGGTCACGCACCGCGCTTCCATGCTGTCGCTGGTTGATCGTCTGATCATTGTTGATCGCGGGCAGATCATTGCCGATGGTCCAAAAGGCAGCGTTATGGAAGCACTGAAGAAGGGGCAGATCAGTGTCAGCTAAAGCACCTGAGAAAAAGAGCCTGCGCCAGGCCGTGGCGGCCTATTTCGGCAGTCAGGATGATTTGGGTGATGAGCCGCTCCCCGAAGTCAATAAGGCCTTGATTGAGGACGCGCCGCGGGTGGTGCGTCTGACCATCTGGGGCATGATTGCCTTTACCCTGTTCTGCCTGTTGTGGGCCAATTTTGCAGTGGTTGATGAAGTAACCCGAGGCGATGGCAAGGCGATCCCGTCTTCACGCCTGCAAAAAATCCAGAACCTCGAAGGCGGCATTGTCGCGGAGCTCTTTGTGCGCGAGGGGCAGATTGTCGATCCGGGCGATCCGCTGCTGCGCTTGGATGACACCCGTTTTGCATCCAACGTCGGCGAGACTGAAGCCGATCGTCTGGCCTTGTTGCTGCGTGTTGAGCGCCTGAGCGCGGAAGTCGAATCACGCGAACTGTTGGTCAGTGATGAAGTGCGCGAGAAAGCCCCAGGTCAGGCCGATAACGAGATTCAACTGTTCCAAAGCCGCAAGCAGCAACTGCTCGACGAAGTGGCGGGTTTGGAGGAGCAGCTCACCCAGCGCCGTCAGGAGTTGCGTGAGTTTGCATCCAAGCAGAGCCAGTTCAGCAACAGCCTGAACCTGCTGCGTCAGGAAATCCGCATGTCTGAGCCGCTGGTGGCGGAGGGGGCGATTTCTCAAGTGGAAGTGCTGCGCCTAAAGCGCGCCGAAGTGGAAGCACGCGGCCAGTTGGAAGCTACAACCTTGGCCATACCGCGTGCTGAGGCAGCGATCAAGGAAGTGGAGCGCAAAGTCGACGAGACCCGTGGGCGCTTTCGTAGTGAGGCACTCACTCAATTAAACGAAGCGCGCACTGAACTGAGCAAAATCCAATCAACAGGACGGGCGCTGGAAGACCGAGTCAACCGCACCCTGGTTACCTCGCCAGTGCGTGGCATCGTCAAACAACTACTGGTCAACACCATCGGCGGAGTGATCCAGCCCGGCAGTGATCTGGTGGAAATCGTGCCGCTGGACGAGAACCTGCTGATTGAGGCGCGTATTCGCCCGCAAGACATCGCGTTCCTGCATCCCGGTCAAGAAGCCATGGTCAAGTTCACCGCCTATGACTTCACCATCTACGGCGGCCTCAAAGCGGAACTGGAGCAAATCGGCGCCGACACCGTGACCGACGACGACGGCAATAGCTTCTACGAGATCAAGTTGCGCACGAACAAGAGCCACTTGGGCACCGAGGAGCATCCGCTGCTGATTATCCCGGGCATGGTGGCATCGGTGGACATCATCACCGGCAAGAAAAGCGTACTCAGCTACCTGCTCAAACCGATCATCCGCGCTCGCAGCGAGGCGTTACGCGAGCGCTAATGTGTCACGGTTGGTCCGCAGTTCGCCGGCATTCACCCTTCAACACTCGCCCCAGTGGGGCGAGCTGACGACTCTCATTCGACACCTCGACAGACATTGATGCAGGGCAATTGGCCGCGCGCTAATGGCCATATGCTGGCTATATCAGTCGTCGAGGAGTCTGGTTTTGACAACCATCATCAGTGATCAGCAGCAACTATCCGCCTATCTACAGCAGCGTACCGAGTCCCCGCGCCGGCACCGACGTTTGGGTGAGGTGCTGATTAACCAAGGGCACATCAGTGCGCTGCAATTGCAGGATGCGCTAAGCCATCAGCAGGCCAATGAGCAATCCGGGCGTTTGGGGCAGATTCTGCTCAAGCAGGAACTGGTAGGCCGACACAACCTGGCCTGCGCCTTGGTCGAGCAACTGGATATTGCTCAGGTCAATCTCGATGCCTTCAAGGTTGAGCCGCAGGTGGTGCAGTTATTGCCCGAGAATTTAGCCCGCGATCGCCGTGTGTTGCCTTTGTTGGTGCAGGGTGAAACGTTAGTGGTGGCCACGCCGAATCCTTCGGACTGTGACCTGCTGCATTTGGTGGGCTTTATCACCGGCAAGCAAATTGAGGCCATCCAGGCTTATGACGAACAATTGGATCGGGCCATCAACCGTTTCTACGGGGCCGAAGCGGCACTGCAATTACCCGAGAGCGAGAGCCATGAGCCGGAGCTGAGCCTGCACCGGATCAAGCAATTGGCTGAAGAAAAGCCCACGGTACGCTTTGTCGACAGCTTGCTGGAGGATGCCATCTGCCGCCGCGCGTCAGACATTCACTTGCGGCCGGGCAAGCATGATGTGGCCATTCTGTTTCGTATTGACGGGGTGCTGAGCGAAATACGGCGGATCAAACCCGGCAACCTGGCGGCTATTGTCAGTCGCATTAAAATCATCGGCGGCATGAACATCGCCGAGCGCCGCCTGCCGCAGGACGGTCGTCACTTGGTGCGCATGGGTGAGCGCAGCATCGATCTGCGTTTGTCGATCATGCCCACGGTGCATGGCGAAAGCGTGGTTATCCGGATTCTTGATACCCAGCAAAGCATGAAGAATCTCAGCCAGATCGGTTTCAATGACAGTGATGCCGAGCGCTTCCGTGCGCTCACCAGTCATAGCCAGGGCATTGTGCTGGTCACCGGGCCGACAGGTTCGGGCAAAAGCACCACCTTGTATGCCGCGCTCAATGGCATCAAAGACAGCGGCGTTAACGTGATTACCGTGGAAGATCCAGTGGAGTATCAAATCGACGGTATTCGGCAGATTCAGGTTAAGCCGCAGATTGGCTACACCTTTGCCCGCGCCTTGCGGCATATCCTGCGCCACGACCCGGACGTGATCATGGTGGGCGAAATTCGCGACCAAGAGACCGCCATGATGGCCACCGAGAGTGCCCTGACCGGGCACTTGGTGTTGTCCACCCTGCACACCAACAGTGCGGCCACCACCGTGACGCGCCTGCTGGAAATCGGCATCGCGCCGTACTTGCTCAATGCCAGTTTGCTGGGTGTTCTGGCCCAGCGCTTGGTGCGCCGTAACTGCCCGCATTGCCTGGAACCTGAACAGGTGCCGGAGCACGTGCGGCGTGCGTTTGGCCTGTCGGCCGATGAGGTGTTTTATGCTGGGCGCGGCTGTGAGCATTGCCACGGCAAAGGCTTTGCCGGGCGCATCGCCGCGTATGAGTTGTTGGAGGTGACGCCTGCATTGCGCGCCTTGATCCAACCCGCTGTTGCCGCTCAGGCGATTGAGCAACAAGCGATTGCGGACGGCATGCGTCCCTTGACGCAAAGCGCTTTGGCCTTGGCCCGCGACCGACTGATTTCGCTGGGCGAGGTGTACCGCGTGCGGCTGGAGTGATGCGCTCAGTTGGCGACCGCATACCTTTTACTCAACACGTAGCACGGATGTAATCCGGGGCTGTATTCGGCTCAACCGCGATCCCCGGATTTCATCCGGGCTACTCATGTTTTGTGCTTAATCAATGACCAGCCACTGCACCACGGGTGAGTCCTGCTTGCCCTTGCCTTGTTTGAGCAGAGTGCGTAGCCCGGATGTAATCCGGGAGGCTGTGCCGGGTGCAGCATCTGTTCACGGATTGCATCGGGGCTACAAAAGCCGTGGCTATTCGACGAACAGTTGCTGCACCACCGAGAAGTCCTGCTTGCCCTTACCTTGCTTGAGCAGTAGGCGGTACAACTGCAGCGCCAAAGCGCCCATGGGCGTGCTGCTGCCGCTGCTTTGTGCGGCTTGTTGGGCCAGGCCGAGGTCTTTGGCCATCAGTTCGGCCATAAAGCCGCCGCTGTAGCCTTTGGACGCCGGGGCGTTTTCCATCACGCCGGGCCAGGGGTTGTACTTCTCCAGTGTCCAGTTGCCGCCTGAGCTCTGGCGCATGATTTCGGCCAGCACCGCCGGTTCAAGGCCGTTGGCCACGCCCATGGCCATGGCTTCGGCGGTGGCAATCATCTGCACGGCGAGTACCTGGTTGTTGCACACTTTGGCCACCTGGCCTGCACCCTCGGGGCCGGCGTGGAAGATGTTTTTACCCATGGCCTGAAAGAAGAGCTGTGCCTTGGCCAGGGTTTCAGGTTGGCCGCCGATCATAAAGGTCAGGGTGCCGGCGGCAGCTCCAGCCGTGCCACCGGATACCGGCGCATCGAGCAGTTCGATGCCGCGCTCATGGGCGGCGGCATGCACGCTCCGGGCAACCTCGGGGGCAATGGTTGAGCACTCCAGCACCAAGGTACCGGGTTTGAGCGCGGCCAGCAGACCATCAGCGCCCAAGTACAACCCTTCAACGTGACGGCTGGCGGGCAGCATGCTGATCACCACCTGCGCCCCTTGAACGGCCTCAAGCGCAATGCTGGCCGCTTGCGCCCCTTCAGCGGCCAATTCATCCATAGCACGCTGCACCAGGTCGAACACCTGCAGGTTAAAACCGGCTTTGAGCAGGTTGCGGGCCATGGGCAGACCCATATGGCCGAGGCCGATAAACGCGATTGTGGTCATTGTTATTGTTCTCCTTGTAGGGTGCGTCAGGCGTAGGGTGGGTGATGCTTCGCCCACCCACCGGCTGTGCTCTTTTGGGTGGATGAAAAAGGCGTCATCCACCCTACGTACTTCGTGCTCGATGCTGTCCGGGCAGGTTGTTCAATCAACCCATCCCGGATTACATCCGGGCTACGAGGGGGTAGTTGTGTAGGGTGGATGGCGCTTTACCCATCCACCGGCTGCGGTTTTATCGGCGGACGAAAAAAGCGTCATTCATCCTACAAATTCGCCAGTGGGTGCTCACCTTCCCAGGCTGGGGCGAAGTGGGCTTCGATCACCTCGTTCGGGATGTTCGCTACGTCCGGCCAATGCCAGTGCGGTGTCTGGTCTTTGTCGATCAGCCGTGCGCGTACTCCTTCGGGGAATTCCGGGTGACGGCAGCAGTTCAGGCTCATGGCGTATTCCATGCGGAACACCTCGGCCAGCGATTGGTGCTTGGCCCGTTTGATTTGCTCCCACACCAGATGCCCCGTCAGCGGGCAGCCGCCGGCCAGGGTTTTACCGGCACGGGCCAACAGGCTGTCGGCGTCTTCCTGTAAAGCGCTCAGTGCGTGCCAGGCCTGGGGCAGGTCAGCGGTGTCGAGCAGCGCATCGATGCGCGCGCGGCGGGGTAGCCATTGAGCTGCGGGCAGGGCGTCCAGCGCCTGATTTTCCAGCGCTTTGAGCAGGCTGTGCAGTTGTTGTTCGGACTGTTGTTGCCAGTTCAGCTGCGCCAGGCCGTTGAGCAGGTCATCCTGTTGGCTGTCGAGCAGGGCGCGGTCGGCCAGGTTCAGGTCCAACGCGTCACGGGCGTTGATGCTGCTGGCGGTCAAGCCGAGAAACAGGCCGAGCTTGCCCGGCAGGCGAGAGAGGAACCAACTGCCGCCCACATCGGGGTACAGGCCGATATTCACTTCCGGCATGCCCAGGCGGCTGCCTGGGGTGACAATGCGAATACCAGCGGCCTGCATCAGGCCCATGCCGCCGCCCAGTACATGACCGTGTGCCCAACAGATAAACGGCTTGGGGTAGGTGTGGATGCGGTAGTCGAGGCGGTATTCATCGGCAAAGAAGCGCCGCGCCAGGGGCGGTATTTCACCGGGGTGTTCACGGCACTGCTGCACAAGCTGCACCACGTCGCCGCCGGCACAGAAGGCTTTCGGGCCGTTGCCGCGCAGCAGCACGCAGGCGATGTTCGGGTCGTCGGCCCAGGCCTTGAGCTGGGCATCCAGCGCTTCGATCATCGGCAGCGACAAGGCGTTGAGGCTCTTTTCCGCGTCCAGGCTGGCAATGCCGATGCGATAGCCATGCTGGGCGGGGCGTTCTTCAAATTGCACGTTCATGGGCAACCTTCGGTTGAGCTTCAAGCGGCAAGCCTGAAGCTAAAAGAAAAAGCGCTACGGTATGGCTGGCGAGCCTGACCGGCTGACCAGCACACTGAACCGCTTGCAGCTTGCAGCTTGCAGCTTGCAGCTCATGCTTATTTATTGCGCCACTGCGGGTCGCGTTTTTCCAGGAAGGCGTTGACCCCTTCGCGGGTATCGTCGGCGTCGAACAGGTCGACAAAACGCTCACGCTCCTCACTCAGCCAGGTGTTTGGGCTGCGCTCACGCGCGCCTTGGATCAACGGCTTGATGGTGCGCACGGCCACCGGGCTTTGTCGCGCCACTTTGCTCGCCAGCAGCAGGGCATGGCCGCGTGCTTCGCCTGTATCGACCACTTGTTCGACCAGTCCGATGCGCAAGGCGGTTTCCGCGTTCACCCGCTCGCCGCAGAGGATCATGCGCTTGGCCCAGCCTTCACCCACCAGCCAGCTCAGGTGCTGGGTGCCGCCGGCGCAGGGCAGCAGGCCCACGCTGGCTTCGGGCAGGGCCAGTTGCGCATGCTGTTCGGCAATGCGGATGTCGCAGGCCAAGGCGCATTCCAGCCCGCCACCCATGGCGTAGCCGTTGATTGCGGCAATCGATACGCCGCGAAAATCACGCAGCGCCTCAAAGGCTTCACCAAAACGGCGGGCCATTTCGCGGGCGCGGGCTTTATCGCCATCAGCAAACAGCTTGAGGTCGGCACCGGCACTGAAGAACTTGCCGCCTTGTCCGGTGATGACCAAGGCATAGATGTCATCGTCGTGATTGAGGTGCTCGACCAGTTGCTTGAGGCCGATCAACGAATCGCGGTCCCAGGTGTTGGCCGGCGGCTGATTGATGGTGATCAGCGCGGTATGCCCGTGCTTCTCCACGGTGAGCTTGTGGGTCAGGTCGAATACACCGGGCTTGTAGGGTTCGATGGCAGTGCTCATGGGTGTCCTCATATCTGAATGTGTGTAGGAGCCTGCTTGCTGCGGCCCGGCGTCCCGGCGATCAAATGGCCTAAAGTATCGCCAGCAAGCTGGCTCCTACAGGTTCGATGATTTGCTCAGAGCAGGCGATCCAACATGCCGCCCTGATCGAGCAGACGGCGCGCGATGATCACCCGCATGATTTCATTGGTGCCTTCCAGTATCTGGTGCACGCGGCTGTCACGCACCCAGCGTTCCAGTGGGTAGTCATTCAGATACCCGTAACCGCCATGCAGTTGCAGCGCCTCGTTGCAAACGGTGAAGCAGTGATCGGTAGCAAAACGCTTGGCCATGGCGCAATACAGGCTGGCTTCGCCGTGGCCTTGATCCAGCTTGTGCGCAGCCAGGCGCACCATTTGCCGGCTGGCGGTGAGGTCGGTGAGCATGTCGGCCAGTTTGAACTGCAATGCCTGGAATGTGCTCAGCGCTTTGCCGAACTGCTTGCGCTCTTCCACATAGCGCAGCGATTGCTCCAGCGCCGCCTGAGCTGCACCGAGCGAGCAACTGGCGATATTGATACGCCCACCGTCCAGCCCTTTCATGGCGTAGACAAAGCCCTGACCCTCGGGGCCGATGCGGTTGTCGGCCGGAATGCGCACCCCTTCAAAGCTGATGGTGCGCGTGGGCTGAGCGCGCCAGCCCATCTTCAATTCATTGCGGCCGTACTTGACGCCCTCGGCATCGCCCGGCACGAGGAAACACGACACGCCCTTGGCGCCTTCTTCGCCGGTGCGCGCCATCACAATCAACACCTGCGTGCTGCCCGCGCCGGAGATAAAGCATTTGCTGCCGTCGATCACGTAGTCGTCGCCGTCGCGCCGGGCGCGGGTGCGCAGGTTGGCGGCGTCGGAGCCGGCATCCGGTTCGGTCAGGCAATACGAAGCCAGCAACTCGCCACTGCTTAGGCGCGGTAACCAAGCGTCTTTCAACGCTTGATCAGCAAAGCTGGCGAGCATCCAACTGGCCATGTTGTGAATGGTTAAAAACGCCGTGGTGGCCACGCAGCCGGCCGACAGTTGTTCGAAAATCAGCGATGACGACAGCCGCGACAGGCCCAGACCACCGTCCTCTTCCTTGAGGTAAAGGGCCAGATAACCCTGCTCGGCGGCGCGTTTGATCACCTCCACGGGGAAGTGATGGTTACGGTCCCAGTCGGCGGCGTGAGGCGCGAGCTCTTTGCTGGCAAAGGCGCGGGCGCTGTCGACCAGCAGGCGTTGTTCTTCCGTCAGTTCAAAATCCATTGCGCATCCTTACGGGAGGGGTGTCCCGGCGTTTGGCAGGCCGACTCGTGATCAGCCTACGGGTCGTTATTTAAGCTGAATCGTCATGTTGGCGGCCGCGCTCACGGCATCCTCATCAAACCAGCGGCTGGTGACCGTTTTTGTTTCAGTGAAAAAGCGTACGCCCTGTTTGCCATAGGCGTGCAGGTCGCCGTAGAACGAGCCTTTCCAGCCGGTGAACGAGAAGAAGGGCAGCGGCACCGGCACCGGTACGTTGATGCCGACCTGACCGACTTCCACCGCATGTTGATAATGCCGCGCCGCGCCGCCGGAGCGGGTGAAGATCGAGGTGCCGTTACCGAACGGGCTGGCGTTGACCAGCTCGATGGCTTCTTCCAGCGTATCGACCTCCATGCACACCAGCACCGGGCCGAAGATCTCTTCACGGTACAGGCTCATGTGGCGGGTCACGCCGCGAAACAGCGTTGGGCCTACCCAGTTGCCCTTCGGGTAGCCTTCGACTGCGCAGTGCGACCCGTCCAGCAAGCATTCGGCGCCTTCCGCTTTACCTTCGGCGATCAGGCGCAGCACGCGTTGCTTGGCCTGCTGGCTGATCAGCGGGCCGAACGCGGCGTGGCCGTCGGTCCAGTAACCCGGTTGTAAATCAGCCATCTGCGCCTGCAGCTCGTTGATCCACTGTTTCGACTCGCCGACAAACACCGCCACGCTGATCGCCATGCAGCGCTGCCCGGCCGCGCCGCAACTGGCCCCCACCAGGTTGCTCAATACCTGCTGTTTATGGGCGTCAGGCATAATCACCATGTGGTTCTTCGCCCCGGCAAAGGCCTGCACACGCTTGAGGTGGGCGGTGCCGGTGCGGTAGATGTGCTGGCCCACCGGCACTGAACCGACGAAGGAAATGGCGCGGATATCCGGGTGCGTCAGCAGGCTATCGACCACTTCGCGCGCGCCGTGCAGCACCTGCAACACGCCCTTGGGCGCGCCGGCCTCGATAAACAGCTCGGCCAGGCGGTTGGGCGTCAGTGGGTCTTGTTCTGATGGTTTGAGGATAAAGGTGTTGCCGGCAGCGATGGCCAGGGGAAACATCCACAGCGGAATCATCGCCGGGAAGTTGAACGGGGTGATGCCCACGCACACGCCTAGTGGCTGAATCCAACTGGCGGTGTCGATGTCGCGGGCGACGTTCTCCATGGTTTCGCCCATGGTCAGGCTGGCGATGTTGCAGGCCTGTTCCACCACCTCGATACCGCGCCAGACATCGCCCTTGGCATCGGCCAGGGTTTTGCCGGTTTCCCCGGCGAGGATTTCCGCCAGCTCGTCGTGATGTTCTTTGAGCAGGTGCTGATAGCGCAGCATGACGCGCGCGCGGTCGGAGACCGGCACTTCACGCCAGGTGATGAACGCGGCTTTGGCGCTGGCAATCGCCGCTTCGATTTCCTCGGCGGTGGCTTTGGGGGCCAACGCGAGTACTTCCTGGGTCGCCGGGTCGGTGACTTCGATAAATTCGCGGGCGCGGCTTTCGCGCCATTCACCGTCGATCAACTGTGGGATTGCCTTGGCCATGCTTTTCTCCGGCTCAATTGTTGTTTTGTCAGTGTTATAGCCGCCTTACTCGGCTTTGTGGATTGACGATCTTGGTCTGCGGATGGACTATCTTGGGATTTAATCTGTGGCCCGGATGCAATCCGGGACCCGTTCACCCGGCTTGCATCCGGGCTACTTGAGCATCGCCATGCGCGCTTTTGTTGATACCTCCAACTGGCCTTTGCCGGCCAATGGTGTGCGCTTTATCACACCGCCCCGGCTGCGCCGCCTGCTGGCAAAGCATCCCCTAGGGCAGGGCTGTTATCCCCTGGCCTTGGGGTACTACCCCGAAGCCCAGGGGCACCGCATGCATCGTCCGCAGCCGGAGGATTACTTGCTGATTTACTGCCGCTCGGGGCAGGGCTGGTTGGAGACGGCGGATGGACGATTAGACGTCAGCGGTGGCGATCTGCTGCTGTTGCCCAAAGGGCAGGCACACACCTACGGTGCCGATGAACACAAGCCCTGGACGCTGTATTGGGTGCACTTCGCCGGTGAGCACGTAGCCGATTACCTCAAGCAGCTCGGGCCGAGACCGTTGTTACGCATTGGCGTGCAACCGCGTTTGCTGGCCGAGTTCGATGCGTTGCTCGGGCTGCGTAAACAGGGCTTGAACCTGGTGCACTTCATCCATGCCGCTCACCAGCTGCAGGTGTTACTGACCTCACTGGCCGTGCTGCCGGCGCGGGCCACCTTGAAGTCCGGGCGGGTGCTCGATGTAGACGCCGTGCACGCTGTGATGCGCGCTCACCTGCATGATTCGCTCAACCTCGACGAGTTGGCCGCGCAGTTCAAGCTGTCGCGTTTTCACTTCGCCAAAACCTACCGCGCATTGACCGGCCATGCGCCGATTCAGGACTTTATCCAACTGAAAATGGCCCACGCCTGCCGCCTGCTCGACGAAGGCCAGCAAAGCATTCGCCAGGTCGCTGAGCAGTTGGGCTATGACGATGTGTATTACTTCTCGCGGCTGTTTCGCAAAGTGGTTGGCATGGCGCCCAGTCATTACCGGGCGCTGCATCAGGGGTGAGTTAGCCATCTTCAGGGCTGTTTAAAGCGAGGGCCGCTATGACTCAACAGGCCCGTCAAGAACCTGCTGATGGATCTGATTAACCAACAGCACATCCGCTTCTGGAACCGATCCTCGGTGACGCATCAACTGCCGCAAGTCGTGCCTGGATGCGTCTTTGGCGCGCCAGCGATGGCGACTTTTCTCTAAGTCGAGCAAGGCAATCTCTATGTCTGCTTGGCTCGCGATACCCGAATGAAGCTTCACAAAGATGTGTTTGGGGTAGCAGCAACCATGTTGAAAGCCGGCCTGGTGCATGCGTGCCAGTGTTACGGCGACCTGGTGCATCACGCGCTGATTGAGCTCTGGAGAATCACTCTCCTCGTACCATTGCGTGAGGCTTACAAAGCCGTGCAGTGACTCGGTCACCAAGAGGGACTGCCACTGTTGGTCTTTTCGGCGAGTGGCGCAGTAGACGATGTTGGGTGTCTTGATGCCCAGGCGCGCGAGTGTCCGATATGCATCGCACTCACGTAGCACGGTGGGGCGACCGAACGGGTATCGGACTGAACGATAGAGATGCCCGACTTGTCGCTTGCAATACAACGGCAGCTGACTGGCGTCGTTGCGGGTTAGTAGCTGCACGCCGCTCTCGCCACCGCGGCGCTGATTAACCGGCTCGACCCAGATCCCTGTGCTGTTCCACCAGCGATCAAAATGCGTGGTGAAGGACTGTGCGGGTGAGCCACTGGTAATTGCAACCATGCTCAGTCCTCCTTGCGCAGCACGTAGGTGCGCCACATGTGGTACCCAGGCAGAAAATCCTGTTGGCCGATGATCCTGAATCCGGCCTGGCGGAATTCGCTTTCAATAGCCTCGCGGGCGACTACAAAGCGATTCTGATTTTCTCCGGCACGTCCTTCGGCTGCGCGGCGCTGCTCAAGGCGTTTGCGTTTCCAGGCTTTGTAATTGCCGTCGACCCAGAGTGAAACAATCACCGTGTCGCGGCTGACCCGATGAAACTCACGCAGAATGGCTAAACGATGTTCAGGTTGCTCGATGTGATGCAGCAGGCGAATGCAGAAAATGCAGTCGACGGCATTTGCGGCCAGGTCAATGGCGAACGCCGAGGTGCGGAAGGTTTCGATCCGCTTGAGGACCTCCATGGGTTGAGAGGCTTGGGCGATGTCGAGCATGTCGGCGGAGTTGTCTGCCGCAAAGATCAGTCGGTTGGGGTTTTCAGCCAACAGTGGCCAGAATCGGCCTGCTCCGCACGGTAAATCCAGCACCAAGCCCGGATCGCCTGCCAGCTTCAGTGCATGGCGAGCCATCTGTTCATCGCGCCAATGCGAGAGACGGCGGGCGGGACCATCCTGATGCTTTTGCAGGTACTCGTATGCGTGGGTGCGGTCGTACTTGCGAGAGAATTCGAGTTCGATAGGGCTTTGCATGGCGAGGCGTCCTTAGAAGATACGCTCGCCACACTAGAGATGCAGGCATCAAGGCTCTGTCAAAAGAATGTGAAAAAATCGTTATCTGACGTTATTGAATACCACGGTGAAACAGCTGCCACCTTGCGGCAGGTTGTGTACCGAAATCGTCCAGCCCTGTTTGCTGCAAATCCGTTTCACCAACGAGAGGCCGAGACCCAAACCTTCGCCGCGTACTTCAGAACCGCGCACAAAAGGCTGAAAGATCTGCTCGTGTTGGTCTGGCGCAATGCCCATGCCACTGTCTTCTACGCGAAAACCGTCGGTGGCAAGTACCAGGCGGACAAACCCAAGCTCGGTGTAGTGCAGCGCATTGCGTAATAAATTGGCCATTACCGTATTAAGCAACACAGGGTTGTAAAGCCCCTCATCAGCCCCTTCCAGGCTGCGTTTGAACGCCAGCCCCTTCTGGTGCATCAGTGGCTCCCAGCGGCTGGATTGATCAGTGGCCACCTGTGCCAGGCTGCTGTTGCCAACAAAGGCGCTCTCGTTGGCTTTATCCCGCGCCAGTTGCAGGAAGGTTTGCACCAGGTCGCGCATTTCTGCGCTGGCGCGGCCGATACGTTCAATCTGCTCGCGCTGGTGTACTTGCAAGTCACCTTCGACCAACAGCTCACATGAGGTTGCAATCACCATCAGAGGGGTGCGCAATTCATGACTGACGTCACTGGTGAATAAGCGTTCACGCTCCAGCGACTGACGCACTTGGCCCAGGGTGCTGTCAAAGGCCGCAGCCAGCTGGCCCACTTCGTCATCAGGGTATTCAGGGGCAAGTGGTGGCGCCAGCGGATGTAACTGATCACGATGGCGTACCTGCTGCGCTAAGCGGCTCAAGGGCGCCATGACTTTTCTGGCCATTATCAGACCCAATCCCCAAGCGCCCACTACAGTGAGCAGAAAGCCCGCCAGTACTACATAAAATAGTGCTTGTTCACGTGCCTCGAACTCATGCTGCTCCTGCGCCAGCAGATAGGTCTGACCATTGGTTTTGCGGCTATAGACATAGAACGCATTCGTGCCGTCGACCACTTCGTTAAAGCCCTCCGGCAATCCGGAAAATAGTTCTGGAATAGCGTATTGCGGCTGCGCGGAGCTAAAAAATCGGGTCATTGAGTCCAGTCTGGGTGGCTGTTCTTGCTGGATATCCTCATGCAGCACCTTATTTAGCTCACGGTCCATTTCCTTGGATACCAGGTCTTCTTCGATGAAATGCACCAGCGCCACAATGCTCAGCGAAAAAACGCCGCTGACCAGCGTGGTCATCAGCACGAAGGCAATTAAAATGCGGCGGGCAAAAGGTTGTTTAGACACCATCGGTCTGCTCCGCCAATCGGTAGCCCACACCATGCAAGGTGTGCAGTAACGGCTGGGCAAAAGGCTTGTCGAGCACTTGGCGCAGCTGATGAATGTGGCTGCGCAAGCTGTCGCTGTCCGGGCAGTCGTCACCCCACAACGCCTCCTCCAAGGCTTCGCGCCGAACCACGGCTGGGCTTTTCTGCATCAGCACCGCCAACAGCTTCAGCCCCAGCGGGTTGAGTTTGAGTGGCTGGCCTGCTCGGCTGACATGCAAGGTGTCGAGGTCATATACGAGGTCGGCGACCTTCAGCTGGCGTTTGCGGCTGCCCTGGCTGCGGCGCAGGATCGCCTCGATTCGCGCCACCAATTCAGACAGCGCAAACGGTTTGATCAGGTAATCGTCAGCGCCTGCTTTTAAGCCCTGTAGTCGGTCATCCAGTGCATCGCGGGCGGTGAGCATCAGGATCGGTACCTCATTGCGGCCGTCTTCGCGCAGGCGTTTACACACCTGATAGCCATCGATGCCGGGCAGCATGATGTCCAGCACGATCAGATCATAATGCCCGGTACTGGCCAGGTGCAGGCCGGTAAGTCCGTCTTGTGCACAGTCGACGCTAAAGCCTTTCAGCTGCAGATAGTCGAGCACGTTGGCGAGGATATCGCGGTTGTCTTCGATGACGAGGATGCGCACAGGGTTATCTCTTTCTCTGGTTTTGACACTTTTTTCACATCGCGTTGACGCGCGGCTCACAGGCCCCGCAACAGACTGCGGCACGTTCATCCAACAAGGATCATACGATGCCTCAGCTCCATTACGCTCAACTTCGCTACCTGTCCATCATCGTGCTGTCATGGCTGGCGGTGTTCTGCCTTACGCGTAGCTTATTGCTTGCCAGCCATTTGGCGGATGCCAACCTAAGTCTGCTGCAACTGGCCGGCGTTTATGGCATCGGCCTGATCTACGACCTTGGCTTTCTGCTTTACGCCATCCTACCGTTGGCGCTGTATCTGCTCGTGTGTCCGGCTCGGTTATGGCAGCGGCGCGGGCATCAATGGCTGCTCGTCGGACTGCTGGGCATGAGCCTGTTCGCGATGTTGTTCACAGCCGTTGCCGAGTGGTTGTTCTGGGATGAGTTTGGCGTGCGCTTCAACTTTATTGCCGTGGATTACCTGGTTTACTCGGAAGAGGTGATCAACAACATCCTTGAGTCCTACCCGATTTACCCCCTGATTGCATTGCTGGTGCTGATCGCCGCAGCTATCAGCGTTGCACTGTATAGGCCTCTGCAGGCGGCATTCAACGCGCCGTTATTACCCCGCGCGCGTGCCTTGGCAAACCTGGCAATACTGTTTTTGCTGGCCGGGCTGAACGGGTTTTCGATTGGTCAGGACACACCACGTGGCTTGGGCGGTAATGCCTATCAACGGGAATTGGCAAGCAATGGCCCGTTTCAGTTTTTCGCGGCCTTTCGCAATAACGAATTGGACTACCAGCAGTTTTACGCCACTTTGCCCGAGCAAGCCGTGGTCAGATTGCTGCGCGATGAGGTGAGCGAGTCCAATGCCCACTTTATTGGTAGTGAGCCTCAGGATATTCGCCGGCTGATCGACAACCCAGGCCAGCCGTTGCCACTCAATGTAGTGCTGGTGACCATCGAAAGCCTGAGTGCCAAATACCTGGGCAGCTTTGGTGATACACGCGGCCTAACCCCCAACCTGGATGAGCTACGCCCGCATAGCTTGAGCTTTAGTAACTTCTACGCCACGGGCACTCGTACCGACCGCGGATTGGAAGCGATTACCTTATCCATCCCACCAACGCCGGGGCGCTCCATCGTCAAACGCATTGGCCGTGAATCTGGCTATGGCAGCCTTGGTCAACAGTTCAACGCTCTCGGTTATGACAGCGTATTCATTTATGGCGGGCGCGGTTACTTCGACAACATGAATGCCTTCTTTGGTGGCAATGGTTACCGCGTCGTCGATCAGAGCAGCGTGGCTGAAGACGACATGGCCTTTAAGAACGCTTGGGGTATGTCCGATGAAGACCTCTTCCGGCAAACGCTCAAGGTCGCCGACGCCGATCATGCCCAAGGTAAGCCCTTCTTCCTGCAACTGATGACCACCTCCAACCACCGGCCGTACACCTATCCCGACGGGCGTATCGACATCCCGTCCGGCGAGGGCCGCGAAGGCGCCGTCAAGTACACCGACTACGCGATCGGCCAGTTCCTGCAGCAGGCCAGAGCAAAACCCTGGTTTGACCGGACCGTCTTCGTCTTTGTGGCCGATCACACGGCAGGCAGTGCGGGCCAGGAAGACCTGCCTGTCGCCAACTACCACATTCCGCTGTTTATCTACGCGCCAGCGCTGATCAAACCGCGTGAGTTCAACGAGGTTGCCAGCCAGATCGACTTAGCGCCGACCTTGTTAGGTCTCTTGAATGTCGACTACAGCTCAACCTTCTTTGGTCGCAATGTCCTGCGTGAAGACCGCGCACCCGGGCGAGCGCTGATTGGCAATTATCAGCACCTAGGCCTGTTCGATGGGGCCAACCTTGCCATTCTCAGTCCGCGTCGTGGCATGCGCCGGCACGATGATGCACTGGGGCTGAGTCAGGAGACGTCAACCGCTCTCAGTGACAGCCTGATGCAACGCAACATTGCCTATTACCAGGGCGCTAGCCATGCGTTCAAAAAGCGCTTGATTGCCTGGAGTCCTGCTGCCGCAACCCAAGAGCAACTCAGCAAACGCTAATGCCAGCATTGCATAGGCACTCACCTGTACGGAGTCATTCATGGCTGTAGCACCTTCGCCCAATATCACCCGCTACTTTGATTTTCGTCTTGGCCTGGGGATTCCCCTGGCGTTGATGGCGTTGCTCTTGCTGCTTGATCCCAGTGGCGTGGACTTCGCACTGGCGCAGCTGTTCTATGAACCAGGCTTGGGATTCATAGGGCGGCATAGTTTCTGGCTAGAAGACATCCTGCATGACCGCGCCAAACAAGCGGTGATTGTTCTGGGTGTGCTGGCCATTGCAGGCTTTGTGCTCAGCCTGCTGCTAGTCAAGTGGCGGGCTTGGCGTCGTCCGCTGGGCTATCTGGTGCTATCCCTAGCCCTATCGACTAGCATCGTAACCCCCCTGAAAAAGCTCACTGCGGTGCAATGCCCTTGGAGCCTGAGTGAATTCGGTGGAGCGCAGGCCTTCAGTCCGTTGCTTGGTGAGCGGCCTGCAACAGACAGCCCAGGCCGCTGTTGGCCGGGCGGTCATGCGTCTGCTGGGTATTCACTGATCGCGCTGTTTTTTGCGTTGCGTGATAGACGTCCGCGCCTTGCGCGAGCAGCGCTGATTGTTGCTCTTGGGCTGGGCACGCTGTTTTCCGTCGGACGCATGATGCAGGGCGCACATTTTCTCTCGCATAACCTGTGGACGTTGTTGTTCGATTGGTTGATCTGCATGCTTTGCTACCGTTGGCTGCTGTACCGGCCAGCAGCGTCCAGCGAGGTCGAGCAAATGCCGCAGGCAGTGCATCAACTGCGCGAAGAGGCGGCATGAACAGCGCTACAAGCATACCTTTTGACTATTCAGCCAAGCCTTGCAAACGTATGCCTGTTTGCTCAGCACTGCTTGCCACCTGCCTCATCGTAACCGTGTTAGTTGGCTGTCAAAGTACCCGTGAACAAATGATGGCTGAGGGATTTCCAGCCCCCTTTATTGACGGCTTCGAGGCGGGTTGCGGCAGCGGCAGGCAAGCAGCGGGTGCACTCGACCGCTTTCGCAAGGATGTGCCGCGCTATCTGCAACAACCCGAGTATGCCCAGGGCTGGGATGACGGCTTCCGTCAATGCAAAGAGGGACTGGACAGCGCCATTGAACTGGAACTGCGAGACAACGATAAGCGCGACCGCGACTGGCGAGAGCATGTTGATCAAGCGATGGCGAAAGCGATGCGGGGTCTATGAAACGGTCACAGGTTCACGTCGCCAAGACCTAATGCGCGTTGGCCGGTCATGCGCCGATTCAGGATGTGATCGCCCTAAAAAATGGCCCATGCCTGCCGCCTGCTCGACGAGGGCCAGCAAAGCATTCGCCAGTTCGCTGAGCAGTTGGGCTATGACGATGTGTATTACTTCTCGCGGCTGTTTCGCAAAGTGGTCGGCATGGCGCCCAGTCATTACCGGGCGCTGCATCAGGGGTGAGCCAGAGGTTTTGGCAACACTCTTGTGCGCGGTTTTCGCTGAGCCCAACCCAGCCTAGGTGCTCGTCGCCTGCGGGTTATCAGGTAAACCGGCAGATGCTATTGGCGGGACTTCTTTCGGCAGCTTGAGGGTCAAGATAATCAGCACCGCACCCACGCCGGCAATGGTGGCGTATACCCCAGCAAAGCTGCCGCTGTGATTGGCCAGCAGGCCGGCACCGTAGTTGCCGAGCATGCCGCCAGAGCCTTGCATGACATTCGCGACACCAAATATGGACACCGCCATGGCACTGGAGGATGCCAGTTTGGACACGTATGCGGGGATCAAGCCGAAGATGGGGTAAAAGGCGATGGAGAACAGGCCCGCCGCGATCAATGGCCAATAGCCCGAGGGGTTTATGACGAATATCAGTGCCGCTGTTACGACGCAGACGTAGACCAGCAACATGGCGGTGCGCAAGCCCGTACGGTCGGAGAACCAACCGACTGCCAGCCCTGCGAACATGCCAACAAAACCGATTACGGCCCAGACCTGAGCGCTGAATTGCACGTCAAAACCCAATTCAATGCGCAGATAGGACGAGAGGTAGGTTTGAAACGGAAAGGTGGCAAACCCGATCAAGAAATTCATTGTCCAGATCATCAATACCCAGGGCTGTATGAGCCTGGCGCGGGGTTCGGGTGCAACGAGCGCGCCGGTTATAGGCGTTACAGCGGGTGGCACGTTGGCACTGAGCAAGCCGCCTTTCTTGAATACCAGCAGCACCAACAGCGTCATGGCCACCGTGAGCAGCCCCACCCACCCCCAAACGTTGCGCCATTCACCTGGCGCTGCATACAACGGCACCAGCAAGCTGTTGATCGCCACGCCGTAGCTGGTTCCGCTGGACACCAGGCCCATGGCCAACCCCCGGTAGCGGTAGGCCGTGACTCTGGCGACGACATCCACCATCGGCACAAAAACCGTGGCGGCTGTGCCTGCCAGCAAGGTCAGCAGCGCGCCGATTATCAGGATGTCGTTGGCCAGTGGTATCAGCAGCAATGCCACGGCGCATACAGCCCCGGAGACTGCAATCATCCAACCGCCGCCGATTTTCGGCGTCAGCCAGACGGCCAACAGGGCGCAGAGTAGAAAACCCAACTGCGCCGAGGCGGTGATACTGCCCACATAGGAGAAATCGAAGCCCAAAGAGGCCTGCATGTCAGGTACGAGCTGAGCAAACAGGTAAATCCCAAAGCCATACGTTGCCGCAACCAGGCTGGTCAGCAACACGACAATCGCAGCATTCAAACGCATGGTCAGCACCACATAGGCGATTGGGAGGGTCAGCACTCAGTGACCTGCGGTGAGCTGCGTTTAACTGTGCAAGCTCAGCAGCGCGCGTTTTCCATGGCGCTGCTCGGGCTTGACTCTACTGAAGGGGCAATTTGGACAGCTGATAAAAGCGTCCTGCACATATTTCATTGCGCCGTGTGGTGGCTTCTGGGTACGTCACAAGGCGTGCTCAACGCTGTGCAGCAATTGCCCATACCGACTCGCCATTGCAGCCACTTAATTCAACCGGGCCGGCAACGGCGTGCGGGGCCGAGTCAGGCTGATCCCGGCCCCGCATGCTTCAAATGACCCGCTTGATGGCGATGTAGTTGCCCTCGGTACGCAGCGTGACGGTTACAGGTTTGTTCGTACGATTACGCCAGAACCACCCATGATGTCCGTCGAAGGCGGCGACTAAAACACCCTTTTCTTCGGGTGTGGCACGCCCTTTCCCATAACCATGATAAAAGCCGCGCGGTGCATTGTAGGGGTCGCCGTGGGTGTCGTAGTTCACCACGCCGCCATTGGCCGACCAGAAGAAATTCACCTCGGTTCCCTTGAGCATTTCCACCTTGATCTCAGCGCCCTGGCCGGGGGCGAGGGCAAAGGTCATTTCATGCGTTTGTCCTTTCGCGGCGGGCTCGGACTCCACTGTCGCGGCCACTGCCGGTTCGGCAACCCCGACAGGTTCAGGAACCGTCTGCGCTGCAGGCTGAGCAACTGGAGCAGGAGCAGCAACAGGTGCCGCTGCATCAGCAGCGGCTTCTTCGGCCAGTTGCAATTTGACTTCAGCCATTTGCGTCAAGCCCAGCAAGCGACCGGCCCCGGTGGGGTCAATGGCGTATTCGGCTGGCATGACCACTGTGACCAGCAAAATCAGGGCGGCAATAAGGGCGATTACAGTCGAGCGCAGCAGCTGGCGACTGGTGGGCAATTCGCTCTGGGTGGGAAATTGATTATTCAGCATGTTGAAAAAAATCCTTACTGAGAGACGATCAGACCGGTGAGCTGGTAACCCATCAAGAGGAAACCGGCGCTCATCATGGCAACGTTGGCGGTGTAGGCATGGCGCCAGAAACTGGCTGTGCGTCGCCAGTAGCCCATGACAATCAGGATGGCGCTCAGGGCCAAAAGTTGGCCGATTTCAACGCCGACGTTAAAAGCGATCAGGTTGGGAATCAGGCCATCAGCCGAGATCTCGTACTCCTGAATTTTGGTCGCTAAGCCAAAGCCATGCAGCAGACCGAAAATCAGCGTGGCCGCTTTGGTGTTGGGCTGATAGCCGAACCAGCGCTTAAAAGCCCCCAAGTTATCCAGCGCCTTGTACACCACCGAGAAGCCGATGATCGCGTCAATCACATAAGCGCTGACGCTGATCTCAGCCAGCACGCCATACAACAACGTGACCGTATGGCCCACGGCAAACAGGGTGACGTACAGCCCAACATCCTTCAGGCGGTAGAGAAAGAAGATCACACCAAAGAGAAACAGTAAGTGATCGTAGCCAGTGATCATGTGCTTAGCGCCCATATAAACGAACGGCAGCAACATCACCCCGGAGCTTTCTTGAATAAAACCCTTGTCACCTTCAGCGACAGCGTGAGCCATTGCCTCAGGCATGCCGAGAACAAGCAACAGAATTAGCAGGAGTAAGAGTATTAACGGGTGGTGTGAGCGCGCAGCGGACGCGCCCAACCCGTGCATGAAAAGTGAATGCATGTTTGTTTCCTAAATGACGAAGTTCTATGCCGCGAAGCGGCCAGTTTCAGCAGGTGAAACCGGCCCGCGGAGGCCGCTCGATGAGAAAAATCGGGCGCGGAGGAAAGAAAGAGCGCGGTGCCGATATCAGCAAGCTCGCCTCATGCAAGGGGGCAAGGCTAATCAAGGTATGTACGTGCGGTGTTTCATGGACATGGTCCGCAGTGAGCGGGGAATGAAAGTGATCGGCACAGGCGGCGCAGACAAACATACTGTCGCCGTGCACATGCGTATGTGCGTTGTTAATGCCGGCCAATACTGGCTGGCTAGACCCAACAAATAGCGCAGAGGTATGCCCGGCCCAGGTCATCAGGATGACCAGGGCAAGGGCAAAAATCACCTTGGCACTGACGGGTTTGCTGAGCATGCGCGGGCTCTGTGTTAAGGCGGAATGCTGAGGCTTTTGGCAAGGCCACAGGTTTGCCATATCCCCCCCAGGGGGATAGCATGCGAGAGTAATTCATCGCTGCACGAGACTCAAGGCATGAGCGAACAACCACACGCCCATCAGCACCTCAGTCATCGAGATATCGTCAAAAGATTGAAGCGTGCCGAGGGCCACTTACGCAGCATTGTCTGCATGATCGAAGACGGTCGCTCTTGTGTTGATCTCGCCCAGCAATTGCATGCGGTAGAGAAAGCCGTGTGTCAGGCTAAACGTACCTTGATCCAGGATCACATCGACCACTGCCTTGAGCATGCGCTAACTGCAGCCAGTGAACAGGGTGAGCGCACGGCGCTGGAAGACTTCAAGCTGATTACCAAGTACCTCTGA
Source organism: Pseudomonas sp. Ga0074129 (assembly GCA_001465025.1). Taxonomy (GTDB): domain Bacteria; phylum Pseudomonadota; class Gammaproteobacteria; order Pseudomonadales; family Pseudomonadaceae; genus Aquipseudomonas. The sequence continues at coordinate 139,288 of LNDO01000079.1, read as the reverse complement.
GCGTCTGAGTCAACCTTACCAAGCCGCTGTTGGGCTTCGCTGCGCTCAACCGCAACCTATGCGGCCATGCGCTGACAGCCTTGACTTGCCCCGGTGCCTTCCTTAGCGTGCCGCTTCCGTTGGTATTAAGCAGGACACAGGCATGAGCGCCGCTGATAACGTCAAACTCGAAGCCGGCTGGAAGGCCGCGCTGCACGAGGAATTCGACAAGCCCTATATGCGCCAGTTGAGCGAGTTTCTGCGGGCGGAGAAGGCGGCGGGCAAGGTGATTTTTCCGCCGGGGCCGTTGATCTTCAATGCGTTGAACTCCACGCCGTTGCAGCAAGTGCGGGTGGTGATTATCGGGCAGGACCCGTATCACGGGCCGGATCAGGCCCATGGCTTGTGCTTCTCGGTGCAGCCTGGGGTGAAGACGCCGCCGTCGCTGGTGAATATCTACAAAGAGCTTAAGCGCGACCTGAATATCGACATGGCCGAGCACGGTTACTTGCAAAGCTGGGCTGAGCAGGGCGTTTTGTTGCTCAACACCTCGCTGACGGTGGAGCAGGGCATTGCCGGATCCCACGCCAAGGCGGGCTGGCAGACTTTTACCGATAAGGTGATCGAGGTGGTCAGCCAGCAGCAGCCGCGTTTGGTCTTTTTGCTGTGGGGCGCGCACGCGCAGAGCAAGGAAAAGCTGATCGACAGCAGCAAGCACCTGATTTTGAAATCGGTGCACCCCTCGCCGCTGTCGGCGCACCGGGGGTTTATCGGCAACGGGCATTTCAGCCGCTGTAATAAATTCCTTGGGCAGCACGACCTCGCGCCGATTGATTGGCGCTTACCCGCCCTGAGCTAAGCGCTGCACGACTGCCCGGCCAAGTCCTGGCGGATGTCACGCAGGCGGTGGTTCAGCCGTTCGCGCTGGCTGGCGTCGCTGCTGCTCAGCACTTGGCTGAACAGCGTGGCGATGGCTTGGCGTGAGCGGCTGTAATTGGCGCGGTAGGCGTCGCTGTAAAAGCGCTCGCGCGTCTGCAGCAGCGGGGTTAGCTGTTCGGCAAAATCTGCTGTGTGACGTAAGGCGAGTGCCTCGCGCAGGGCCTGTTGCCACAGCTCGCGGTTCTCAAGCCACAGCCTGTTCTGTTCCCCCAGGCCACTGGCCCAGTTGGCCAAATGCTGCTGCTGCGCCTCATTCAAACGGCCCAGCCAGGGGCGCAAGCGCTCCTGCATACGGGTTTGCCGTTCGCTGATTTGCACTGCCACGGGCGGGTCGAGAAAGTCTTGGCGGTCTTCTAGGTTGTCTTCGTCGAGGGTGGCGAATAAGCCTTCGACCTGCTCATCGCTCAGCCCGCGCAACAGTTCAATGGCGGTGGGGGTGATCTCGACATTGATCCGTTTGAGTGCGCCGTCAAACTCGCCGAATTGCTTATACAGGCGGGCGCTGTCCGGCTGCGCTTCGGCCAGAATCGCTTGGGTGCTGTCCAGCCACGCGAGGTAGTCGGGCAGTTCGCGGCTGCAATGCCATTGCAGGTGGGCTTGCAGGCGCGGCTTGAGCCAGGCTTGTTGTTGGCTGTCGAGGTTTAGGTAGCTGTTGAGTCGCCAAGGCAGCAGCCAGTCGAGGTTGCTGTAGGCCAGGTCGATGCGGCTGCAGGCGCTTAGCAGCACGCTGGCGCAGAGCAGCATGGCGATGGTTTTAAGGGATTGGCGCTTAAAGGTCATGTACCGTGCCTCCTGGTTAAGGGGCTGGGGTTGAGGGCCTGAGGGTACTCCTGCCACCACGCACGTCGAGCCAAACGACATATTTGTTAAACAAAAACTGTTCGCAAAGCGCTGAGGTGGAATGTGCGCGAAGCGTGCTGCTAGACGCAGAGAGTGAACGCTCGATGAAGCGGTCAGTGCCGCTGCCAAAGCCGGAATAACGGCTCAGCGAGAAACATCACTAGAAACAGCCGCAACACCTGTAAGGCGGTGACCATGGCAACCGAGAGGTGCAGGGCTTCGGCGGTCAGGCACAGTTCGGTGATGCCGCCCGGCATCATGCCCAGCATCAGCGCGGGTTGGTTTTCTCCGGCTAACCAACCCAAGGCTTGGCCGAGTGCGCCGGCGGCGAGCATGGTCAGCAGGCAAAACAGCAGTACGCGCGCGAGAAAGGCAGGCGCGCTGCGGAAAAAGTGGCGATCAAAGTGACAGCCCAAGGCGCAGCCAATCAGCCATTGCCCAGTTTGCCCAAGGCCGCTGGGCAAGCTCAGGTGCAAGTCGAAGCTGACGCTGGCCACTGCGCACACCGTTAGCGGGCCAAGCATCCACGGGTTGGGTTGGCCGAAACGGCCCCACAGCCAGGCCAGCAGTGCGCCGCCCGGTAATAGCAATGCCAGCCACGGCCAACTGACAGCGGCTGCTGGCGGTGGTGTCACCGGTGGCAGGCTCCAGGTGAACAGGGCCGGAATCAATAGCACCACCAAGAGCAAGCGCAGGCTATGGGCGGCGGCGACTTTGGCCGTTTCGGCCTGATGCCGTCGGGCCAGATTGACCATCTCACTGGCACCGCCGGGCATGCTGGCGAAAAAAGCCGTAGCCCGGTCTAGCCCGGCTTGGCGTAACAAGGCGATGCCGATCAGGCTGAGCAGGAGGGTGGTCAGGGCACCGAGCAGGATGACGGTAAAATGCCCGAGTAGCTGGCTCCACACGTCTTGGGTGAAGTGCAGGCCGATGGCGCTGGATACCAGCCATTGGCCGGTCTTGCGTCCGCCCGGTAGCTCGGTGATCAGCCAGCCGCTGCAACGTGCGGCAATAACCGCCAGCAGCGAGCCGATGATCCACGGTAGAGGCCAGCCGATCAGGCTGGCCAAATAGCCGCCTAACAAGCCGACCAGAGGGGTAGCCCACCAGCTTTGCCAGCTGGTGAGCCGGGCCAACTTAGGCATTGACCAGTTGCGCTGCGCGGCGTGCACGCCACCAGCGAATGCCAGGCAGCCCGAGCATCAGCGCCGTGAGTGCCCACAGTGTCAGGCTGATGGGGCTGCTCCAGAGGATGCCCAGCTCGCCCGCCGAGATCGACAGAGCGCGGCGCAGGTTGTCTTCCATCAGTTCACCGAGGACGAAGCCGAGGATCAGTGCCGACAGTGGGAAGTCCAGCTTGCGCAGGATATAGCCAAACACGCCGAGACCAATCATCAGTACCAGGTCGAAGGTGGTGCTGTGTACGGCGTAGACGCCGACCATACTGAGCACGGTGATCGCTGGCACCAGCACCCAGTTGGGTACGCTCAACATGCGCGCGAACAGACCCACCAACGGGATGTTCATCACCAGCAAAATCACGTTGCAGATAAACAGTGAGGCGATCAGACCCCAGACCACGTCCGGTTGCTGTTCGAACAACAGCGGGCCGGGGGTGATGTTGTACAGCGTCAGCGCGCCGATCATCACTGCGGTGGTGCCGGAGCCCGGTACGCCAAGGGTCAACATGGGGATCAGCGAGCCGCACGCCGAGGCGTTGTTGGCTGATTCCGGGGCTGCCAGACCGCGCAGGTCACCTTCGCCGAATTTGCCCGAGCTGCCCGCCAAGCGTTTCTCGGTCATATAGGTCATGGCACTGGCGATGGTGGCGCCGGCACCCGGTAGCACGCCGATGACGAAGCCTGCCAGGGAGCTGCGCACCATGGTGCCGAAGGTGAAGCAAAGCTCTTTAAAGTTGAACAGCAGGCGGCCACTGGCTTTAAACGCTTTCTGGCCATTGTGGGTTTTTTCCAGCATCAGCAGCACTTCGCTAACACTGAAGAGGCCGATCACCACGATGACGAACTGGACACCATCCGACAGGCTCACGCTGCCGAAGGTGAAGCGGTACACGCCGGTGGTTGAATCCACGCCAACCGTAGCCAAGGCAAGGCCGATCAGGGCGGCCATCAGGGTTTTCACCGGTTTGTCGCCGACCATGCCGCCAAGGCAGGCGATGGCGAAAATCATCAGCACAAAGTACTCGGCCGGCCCAAAGGCCACGGCCCATTTGGCCAGCAGTGGGGCAAACAGCACTACGCCACAAGTGGCGATCAGGCTGCCGGTAAAGGAGCTGACCGCCGAGAGCGACAAGGCAATCCCGGCTTTACCCTGACGGGCCAGCGGGTAGCCATCAAGGGTGGTCATCACCGCAGCGGCGTCGCCCGGTACGTTGAGTAGAATCGCAGAGATACGCCCACCGTATTCGCAGCCCAGGTATACCGCCGCGAGCAGAATCAGTGCGGTTTCCGGCGGCAAGCCCAAGGCAAAGGCCAGCGGCAGCAACAGCGCCACGCCATTGATGGGGCCCAGGCCCGGCAACAGGCCGACGATGGTGCCAACAAAGGCGCCGAACAAGGCCATTAGCAGGTTTTCTGGTCGCGCGGCGACTTCGAAGCCTTGCATCAAAAAATTCAGGGTTTCCATTTTCAGCTCTCCACAAAGGCTTCGAACAGGCCGAGGGGCAGCGGCACATCCAGCAGGTAATCAAACAGGCCGTACAGCAGCACGCCCATCAACACGGCGCTGATGGCGCAGGGCAGTGGACGACCGGTAAACAGCAGGCCCAAGGCGAAGGTGGCCAGCGTGGTGCTGATGATGAAGCCAAGCAGTTCGAACAAAAGTGCATAGCCGAGCAGTGCCAACACGCAAAGCGTGGCACGCAGTGCGGCGCGGGTATTCAGCGTTTCTTCCAGCAGGCCGGGCTTGAATATCAGCCACAGGCTGCCTAAGGCCATCAGGCTAAGCAGCAGCAGCGGATAGGCGCGCGGCCCAACGGGGTCGTAGGCGAAGGGTGCCTGGAACCCCCAGGCGATGACGGCGAGCACGGCGCAAAACAGCAGCCAGCTCGCGGCGAACAGGCGAACGTACATGGTGGATTACCTAGTCGAGGGTCAGGGAAAGACCGTGGAGCCGTAGGATGGGTTGAGCGCAGCGATACCCATCAATGGGTGCTGGGTGATGGGTGTCGCGACGCTCAACCTGCGCGGCCTGACCCATCCTACGAATTGCGGATTACGCGTTACTGCATCAGCCCGAACTCGCCAGCCAGCGCTTTGTATTCCTCAACTTGCTTGAAGACCAAGGCTTTCAACTCGTCGCCTGTCACTGACAACGGCAGCAGATCGCGCTGCTCGCGCAACTTGGCGAAATCTTCACGGGTGAGCAGGGTGTCAAACTGCTGTTTCCACCAGTTGTACTGCTCGTCGCTGACCTCTGGGCCCATATAGAAGCCGCGAATCACCGGCCAGACGATGTCGTAGCCCTGCTCCTTGGCGGTCGTAATGTCGGCCAGTTTGCCCGGCAGGCGCTCTTCGGACAGTACGGCGAGGATGCGCACCTTCTTGGCTGCTAACTGCGGGGTGACTTCGCCCAAACCGCTGGAGGTCACGTGCACATGGCCGCCGAGCATGGCGGTGAGGGTTTCGCCGCCGCCTTCAAAGGCTACATAGCGCAGGTTTTTCGGGTCGATACCGGCCAGGCGGGCGATCAGTGCTGTTTGCATCCAGTCCTGCCCGCCGATAGTCGCGCCAGCACCAAAAACGATGCTGGTGGGGTCTTTTTTCAGGGCTTGCACCAGCTCGTCGAGGCTCTGGTAAGGCGAGTCTTCACGCACGGTGATGGCGCCGTAGTCAGTGCCCACTGCGGCCAGCCAGCGCACATCATTTTCGTTGTAACGGCCGAACTTACCTTGCGCGAGGTTAAGCAACGAGCCGCTGGAGAATGCGGTAATGGTGCCCGCATCATCGGCGCGTTGAGCAATTACGGCGTTGTAGGCCACTGCGCCAACACCGCCGGGCATGTAGGTGACGCGCATCGGTGCTTTCAGCAGGCCGCTGTCTTTCAGGCCGCTCTGCGCCAGTTTGCAAGTGAGGTCAAAGCCACCGCCGGGTTTGGCTGGGGCAATGCACTCGGGGCGCTTCGGTTCGGCAGCCAGCAGTTGGCCAGCAAAGGCCATGCAGGCGGTGGCCAGGGCGATACGGGTAAAGGCAGTTTTCATGGATGTTTTCCTCCGGACTCTTATTGTGATTTACCAAATGGGCAGCGTGTAGCCGACGATGACGCGGTTTTCGTCCGCATCACGGGCAAAGTCGGAGTGAAAACTGGCATTGCGCAGGCGTACGTAGACATCTTTCAGTGGGCCGCTCTGCACCACGTACTTGATCTCAATGTTGCGCTCCCATTCGCCGCCGGTGTCTGTGCTGCCGGCGATCTGCGCGTCGCTGCCTTTGATGTAGCGGGTCATAAAGCTCAGGCCGGGTATGCCGACTTTGCCCAGGTCATAGTCATAACGGGCCTGCCAAGAGCGCTCGTCGGCGTTGGCGAAGTCGTTGATCTGTACGAAGTTCACCAGGAACGGGTCGCTGCCATCAATGTAGGCGTAACCGGTGTCGCCGCTCATGTCCTGAAAGCCGAGGCCCATTTTGTGCCCTTCGATCGCATAGGTGAGCATGGCGTTAAACGCGCGGTTGTCGACTTTGCCCGCATTTGCAGCACCGCTGTCCTTGCTCAGCATCATCCGCACATCGGCGCTCAGGGTGCCGCTGCCCAGAGGCTGGCTGGCAAGCAGGCCAAAGAAGTGCTGGCGGTAGATGTCGTTGAGGTCGGCGAAGTAATAACGGCCGCTCAGACCCTTGGCGAACTCATAATCGAGGCCCATCAGGTCGAGATGATCCGCCGTGATGCCAGCGGCAAAACGACGGTTCTTGCTGTTGAGGATCAGCTCCTCTGAATTGGTTGAGGCGCGGTCGATCACCTTGTCCAGGCGTCCGCCGGTAAAGGTCAGGCCGTCAATTTCACCAGAGGTCAGCAAGCCACCTTCGAACACCTGTGGCAGCAGGCGACTGTCGCTGGCCTTGACCACTGGCAGCTCGGGGACGTGCGAGCCATAGCGCAATTCTGTCGCAGACACTTTGACCTTAGCGGTCAGACCCAAACGGCCGAATTGGTCAGGTGTACCGCCGTCATCTTGAACCGGGAGCAGGTCGGTGCCGGTACGGTCGCCGCCGGAGTCCAGTTTGACCCCAACCAGACCCAGTGCATCGAGGCCGAAACCCACGGTGCCTTCGGTGTAACCGGACTGAACGTCAAGCCAGAAGCCTTGGCCCCATTCTTCGCGTTTATTTTGTTGGGCGCTGGTGCCTTCACGAAAATCACGGTTGAAGTAAATGTTGGTGGTGGTCAGGCTGGCTTTGCTGTCGGCGACAAAATCAGCGTGCGCTATTGGGGTAAGGAAGGCAGTGCTAATGGCGAGGCTGAGCAGATGTACAGGCGATATCGCCCGGTAGGATGCGGATGGCATCTGTGGTCTCCATTGTTGTTTTTGTCACGCCCGTGCACCACTGCATCAGGCGTTCTGGTCGGTGGATCGAGCCACCTGAAACCGATCCTAAAGAGGCAAGCTTTCACCAGGCTTTCAGGTTGAAAAAAACGCCTGGAGCGTTTTTTGACGTCGCTTGCGACGGCCCGTAGGGTGGCCGCCAGGGATGGCAGGCTACAAAGAAACACCTGGAGAGTTTTTTTCATGTCACTTGCGACGGCCCCCGGGGTGCCCCGTTACACTGGGCCGATAACAATAATTTTGTGGAGTGCCATTACCGTGCGAATCCTGCTGGTTGAGGACCATCTACCCCTGGCTGAAAGCGTGGCCCAGGCCCTGCGTGGCAGCGGGCTGACGGTAGACATGCTGCATGATGGCGTGGCCGCCGATCTGGCGTTGAGCAGCGAGGAATACGTGCTGGCCATTCTCGATATCGGCTTGCCGCGCCTGGATGGTTTTGCGGTGCTCGCCCGCTTGCGTGAGCGCGGCAAAACCCTGCCGGTGTTGATGTTGACTGCCCGTGGCGAGGTCAAGGACCGGGTGCACGGTCTTAACCTGGGGGCTGATGATTACCTGGCCAAACCCTTCGAGCTGAGTGAGCTTGAGGCGCGAGTCAAAGCCCTGCTGCGCCGCACCGTGCTCGGCGGTGAGCGGCAACAGCGTTGCGGCAACTTGCACTACGATCTGGATACCCGGCGCTTCACCCTGGCTCAGAGCCTGCTGACCCTGACCTCCCGCGAGCAAGCGGTGTTGGAGGCCATGATTGCCCGGCCGGGGCGCGTGATGAGCAAGGAGCAACTGGCCGCTCAGGTGTTCGGCTTGGATGAAGACGCCAGCAACGACGCCATCGAAATCTACGTGCATCGCCTGCGCAAAAAACTTGAAGGCGGTGGCGTGCGTATTGTCACCTTCCGGGGTTTGGGCTACCTGCTGGAGGCTGTCGTTGACTGAGTCTGAGCTGGCAGAAACGCTGCAGGCGAGCAGTCTGCGCGGCCGACTACTCCGCCGTCTGGCTCTGCTGTTGACGCTGATTCTGTTGGCGAGCAGCTTGAGCGCTTATTGGAGCGCGCGCCGCGCTGCCGATACGGCCTATGACCGCACCCTGCTGGCCTCTGCCCGTGCGATTGCCGATGGCTTGTTCACCACGGCGGATCGTTTGAATGCCAACGTGCCTTATGTCGCACTGGACACTTTCGCCTACGACAGCGCCGGGCGTATCTATTTTCAGGTGTTGGACGTGCAGGGCGCGCTGGTCTCTGGCTATGACGACTTGCCACCGCCACCGCCCGGTACGCCGCGTACCGAAGATTACCCAGCGCTGGCGCATTTTTATGATGCCCAATACCGCGATCAGGGTGTGCGCATGGTCAGCCTGTTGCAGCCGGTGAGTGAGCCGGGGGTCAATGGCATTGCCGAGATTCGTGTGGCCGAAACCCAGGGCGCACGTGAGCGCATGGCCCATGAGTTATTGCTCGGCACGCTGTTGCGCATGGCGTTGCTAGCACTCAGTGCGTTGCTGCTGGTGTGGCTGGCCGTTACAGCTGCATTGCGGCCATTGGAGGCGCTGCGTCGTGGGGTGGCTGCGCGTGCCAGTAATGATCTGCAGCCCTTGTCGGATGCCGGTATGCCGCGTGAGTTGCGCCCGTTGATTGATGCGCTGAATCAATTCAATGACCGTTTACGCCACCTGTTCGAGCGCCAGTCGCAGTTTATTGCCGATGCTTCCCATGAACTGCGCACCCCTTTGGCAGCGCTCAAGGCGCGCGTTGAATTAGGCTTACGCGCGCAAGAGCCTGCCGTGTGGCGCACCACCTTGGAGGAGGCGGCGCAGAGCACCGATAAGTTGACCCATTTGGCCAACCAGTTGCTGTCGCTGGCACGCATTGAAAGCGGCGCACGGGCCATTGCCGAGGGCGGTGCGCAGCGTCTTGAGCTCAGTCAGTTGGCCCGTGAGCTGGGTATGGCTTTGGCCCCATTGGCCCACGCACGCGGCATCGCCTTGGCTCTGGAGGCTGAGCAGGCTGTGTGGATCAGCGGTGAGCCGACTCTGCTAAACGAGTTGCTGTGCAACTTGCTGGATAACGCCTTGGCCCATACCGCCGCTGGCGGCGGCGTGATCTTGCGGGTGCTGCCCAACGCTGTGCTGGAAGTGGAAGACGACGGCCCCGGCATTGCGCCCGAGGAATACCAGCGCGTGTTTGAACGTTTCTACCGTGGCAGCAACAAGGGGACGGGCGCCGGGTTGGGCTTGGCTATTGTCGGCGAGATCTGCCGGGCGCATCAGGCAACCATCAGCTTGCATCAGGTTCAGCCGCAGGGCTTGCGTGTGCGCGTGGAGTTCAACGTTGCAGAAGTTTAAAGGCTCAAGGGTTCAGGCTGAGGGGTTGCTGAATCTCCAGCAGGTATTGCGTCACCTTGCCGCTCTCGCGCAACTGCGCGAGGCCTTGGTTGAATCGCGCCATCAGTTCGGCATTGCCCGGCACCTCGCGGGACATCAGCAGGTGTAGGCTATCCAGGCGCAGGGGCTGAGGGTGGAAGGTCAGCTTGGCCCGGTCGGCTGCGTTGAAGTATTGGTGCAGCGTGTCAAAACCGACCACCTTGTCCACTGGGAATACATCAACCCGCCCGGCGATCAACTGGCGAAATGCGGTTTCATCGCTGGTGACGCGGTTGACGCGCAGTTGCCCTTTGGCTTCGGCTTGTTGGAAGGCATCGCCGTAGTCGTAGCCACGGGTGCCGACAATGCGTTGTTTGTCTAGGTCGCTGACTTGGCGCCAGTCAAACAGGTAATCCTTGCGATGGAACAGGTAGAAGCCGTTTTCTACTACAGGGTCACTGACAAAGAATGTCTCTTCGCGCTCGCGGTTGTTCAGCCAAACCGCTGTCCCGTTACGTTTCCGCTTTGTGCCAACTGCAATGAACGCGCCCAAGGGTGAAACTCCCAGGCCACGGTAATGCCCTGCAAGGCGAAAGCCTCGCTGACAATGCGTGAGGCAACGCCATGATGGGGTAAGTGCTGGCCGAGGTAGGGCGGCCATTCGCCGTTGGTCAGTCGCACTGTTTCAGCGTGCGCGCCACTGGCAGCAGCCAGGCTGAGAAGCAGCGAACAGAGCAGTGTACGCATGGTGTGAATACCCCCAAAGGTTGCACTCATCCTAGTGGCTGGCGCCGGCATGCGCACGCACGGCCATTTTATTGCAGCATGCCCATGGCCGCTTCCATGGCGGCGGAAAGGTCTTCGTCGTCATTCAGGTTCTGGCTGGGGTCGAGGCCCAGCTTGCGGAAGGCCGGAATCTGGCTCCAGTCCAGTTGCGTGTAGGGGTGTTCGCTGCCCACGAAGCTTTGCAGGGTGGCAACCTGAACGATGTCGACGTAGTCAACCTTGGCGCTGTCACGGGTGAAGTCCAGGTACTGGCCAGGCACCATGGATATCAGCTCGGGGAACTCCCAAGTGCGCAGGATTTTGTCGCCGATGATTGGGTGAATCTGCTCGATCACATGGTTGAGGCTGATCGAGTCGGCCAGCAGTTCGCTGTGCTCCTCGGCGTAAGTGAGGATAGGCAGCACGCCGATTTGATGGACCAGCCCAGCCAGGGTGGCCTGATCCGGCAATAGGCGGGTGTAGTGCTTGCACAGAACGTGGCAGATGCCGGCGATTTCCGTGCTTTTGTTCCACACTTCACGCATTTTGCGATCTACCACGTCGCTGGTAGCTTGGAACATCTGCTCCATCGCCAGGCCCGTGGCCAGGTTGCAGGTGTAGTTGATGCCCAGGCGGCTGACGGCCATTTGCAAGTCGGTGATTTCTTTGTTGGTACGCAGCAACGGGCTGTTTACCACTTTGATGATGCGGGCTGTCAGGGCTGCATCATTACCGATGACTTTGCTCAGTTGCGGGATGCTGATATCAGGATCTTCTGCCGCTTCGCGAACCTTTAGGGCGACTTCCGGCAGGGTCGGCAATACCAGTTCATCGTTGTCGATGGCCTGGATCAGTTCCTTTTGTACTTTTTCAGCAAGCTTGCTCATGGGCAATTCTCTGTAGGCGTTCGGCTTAATGAGTGTAGTCAGTCGCGTGGTCGCGTCAGCGCTGTATTTCGCGATCAACGTCCAGGCTGTAGGGCAGGCTGAGCATATTCAGCGCTGGACCTTCGGGGCTGCCGAGGTGAATGCGACCATCCTGCGTGGCGTCATCTTGCAGCACGGCTAATAACTCAATGCCGCTCTCGCTGTGTGCAGCCAGCACCACTTCGCCCACGCTGGAGCCGTGCACAGGGGAGAACAGTGGCGTGCCTGGCTCCGGCAATACGGCTTCATGCATTTCCAGGCGTTGCAGGCGGCGCTTGAGTTTGCCCAGGTACTGCATACGCGCCACGATTTCCTGGCCGGTGTAGCAGCCCTTTTTGAAGCTGACGCCGTCCAGTGCCTGCAGATTGATCATCTGTGGGATAAACAACTCGCGAGTCGGCCCCATCACTTGACCAATACCGGCACGGATTTGTGCCAGGAGCCAGGTGTTGAGCGGCGCTTCGGGCAGTTGGCTGGCCAGTTGCGCTTTGATTGTTTGCGCCTGAGCTACAGGCACCCAGAGTTCAGCACGGCCGTCGTGGGTGCGCACGGCCATCAGGTCGTTGTGCCGGGCCACGCTGCCAGCTTCGGCGGGTAACGTCAGGTCGAGTTGGCGCAGCAGGTCATCCGCACCGCTGAGGCCAAAACGTGCCCACTCAGCGCTTTCGTCAATAAGTTTGGACTTGCTGAAGGCGGCATATTTCTTCAGGTCATTAAGCTGTGCGTCAAGCAACTCATTGGCCATGGCCAGCAGGTAGCCATCGGCCACACTGACAATGCCAAAGCTCGACTGCATACGGCCTTTGGGCGTGCAGCGTGCACCCAGACTGGCGTGAGATTCATTCAGGTAATTAAGGTTGCAGGTGACTTGACCCTGGAGGAATTTGTTGGCGTCCGGACCACGCACCGCAAGGATGCTTTCGTGGCTGAGAGGGCAGTAAAACGCGTTATCGGCCATGGTGAATTGGGTATCACTGGATAAAAGATGAGGGTGAGCATCATAAAAGCAGCTGCGCGGCGCAAGCTACAAGCTTTAAGCAAATGCGCTGAAAAAACCGATTGTGTTGGCAAAGATGCTTGCTGGGTTGATTAATGCCTTGCAGCTTGAGGCTTGCGGGCAATTCTGGCTGGTATACTGCCGGCCTTATTTATGGCCTGCCATCCTTGGCGGTCACCCTTCGGGCCGTCGCTGCGCGACGTTGAAAATGGCCTTGCACCATTTTTTTAAGGAGTACCTCATGGTCGACTCGGTTGAACTCAATCGCCTTTTTTGGCACAGCCGCCGGGGCATGCTGGAGCTTGATGTGCTGCTGGTGCCTTTTGTGCGTGAGGTGTATCCGCACCTCGATGCGGATGATCGTGAGCGTTATCGCAAATTGCTCGAATGCGAAGATCAGGACATGTTTGGCTGGTTTATGCAGCGCGATGAACCGCAGGACGACGATCTCAAGCGCATGGTTCGGATGATTCTGGATCGTGTCCAGCCTAAGTGATGGCCTGGAGTGTCAGTGGCAGCCCTCGCGTTGGCTGCTGGCTGGCTATGGCGGTGTCCAGTTGCTGGCGCTGCTCAGTCTGTGGCAGGTAGATCTACCGCTCTGGGCGCTGGCGCTGGGCCTGTTGTTTTGCATAGCCCATGCACTGTGGGTAGTGCCACGTTATCTGTCGCTCAGCTCGCCTTTTGCTTACCGTGGCTTGCGCTGTGATCAGGAGGGGTGGCAGGTTTATAGCCTCGCCGCTGGCTGGCAGGTTATCGAGTTGCATGCCGACAGCTTGGCGTTACCGGCCATTATCCTGCTGCGGTTTCGTTTGCTTGGGCAGCGTCGTGTGCGTTCGTTGTGCATTGCGCGCGACAGCCTGAGCCGCGATCAGCATCGACGGCTCAGGGTGCGCTTGAAGTTCAGCCGCAATAGGTGGGCGGCTGCAAGATAGTGTCGCGGGCTTCGGCCAGTTGCTGCGGGTAGTCGAGGGTAAAGTGCAGGCCACGGCTTTCATGGCGTTGCATGGCTGAACGAATCATCAACTCGGCCACCTGCGCCAGGTTGCGCAGCTCAATCAGGTCTCGGCTGACTCGATAGTTGCTGTAAAATTCATCAATCTCATCGAGCAGTAGGCGCACGCGATGTTCGGCGCGTTGCAGGCGTTTGTTAGTGCGCACAATACCGACGTAGTCCCACATAAAGCGGCGCAACTCGTCCCAGTTGTGCGCAATGATCACGTCTTCGTCCGAATCGGTCACTTGGCTGGCGTCCCAATCGGGCAGCGCTGTTGGCAGTTCAATCTGGTCCAGTTGGGCGACAATGTCGGCGGCCGCCGAGCGCGCGTAGACAAAGCACTCAAGCAGCGAGTTGCTGGCCATGCGATTGGCCCCGTGCAGCCCGGTAAAACTGGTTTCGCCGATGGCGTATAGCCCCGGCACGTCGGTGTGGCCATTCTGGTCAACCACCACGCCGCCGCAGGTGTAGTGCGCGGCCGGCACAACCGGAATCGGCTGTTGGGTGATGTCGATGCCAAATTCCAGGCAGCGTTCATAAACGGTGGGGAAGTGCGCTTTGATGAAATCCGCCGGTTGGTGGCTGATGTCGAGGAACACGCAATCGATCCCCAGGCGCTTCATCTCATGGTCGATGGCGCGGGCAACTATGTCCCGTGGTGCTAATTCGGCGCGCTCATCAAACCGCGGCATAAAGCGTTCGCCATTGGGCAGCTTGAGCAAGGCGCCTTCACCGCGCAGGGCTTCGGTGACCAGAAAGCTCTTGGCTTGCGGGTGGTACAGGCAGGTGGGGTGAAACTGGTTGAACTCCAGGTTGCCCACCCGGCAGCCGGCACGCCAGGCCATGGCGATGCCATCACCGCAGGCACCGTCTGGGTTGCTGGTGTACAGGTAGACCTTGGCGGCACCGCCGGTGGCAAGTATCACGAAGCGGGCGCTAAAGGTGTCCACTTCGCCGCTGTCACGGTTGAGCACATACGCGCCCAGGCAGCGTTGGCCGGCCAAACCCAGTTTGCGCTCGGTGATCAGGTCAACGGCTACGCGTTGTTCGAGCAGTTCGATATTACGACGGGCTCGGGTTTGCTCCAGCAGCGTATTAAAGATGGCTGCGCCGGTGGCATCCGCGGCGTGAATAATGCGTCGGTGGCTGTGGCCACCCTCGCGGGTTAGATGAAATTCGAAGCCGCCATCTTCGCGTGCTGTTTGATCGTCACGGGTAAAGGGAACGCCCTGATCGATCAGCCATTGGATAGCCTCGCGGCTGTGTTCTACGGTGAAGCGCACGGCATCTTCGCGGCACAGGCCGCCGCCCGCATTAAGGGTGTCCGCAACGTGTGATTCAACCGTGTCGGTATCATCCAGCACAGCCGCTACACCGCCTTGGGCCCAGTAGGTGGAACCGTTGGACAGGTTGCCTTTGCTCAATACGGCAATGCGCAGATGCCCCGGCAGTGTTAGCGCCAGAGTAAGGCCTGCAGCACCGCTGCCGATAACCAGAACGTCGTGTTGGTAATGTTGGCTCATGTTCGAATTCCGCAAAAAGCGGCCCCTAGTATATAGAGGGGGTGGGCGGCACAATAGCTGGCTTATGACCAAGTGCACTACTCGGGAACTTTTTAAGCATTTGAAGTTCCATAGGCGGTTGTTTGATTGGAAATATGTTGCACCAGGGTTCTAAAAAGCAGCCTTAATGGCTGGCCTGGGATTGGTTTTCGCAACAGTGGAGTCCCATTGCTGCGCTGTTCCATGCAGTTCGTAGCGCGTTCTGCAGGAAGCTTGTTGGGAGGAGAGAACTTTTGCGCAATGCCCAAGTCTATGTTTACAGACCGTTTAACGGGTTGGCGTTGCACTCCTTCGAACCTATTGAGGAGATTTCATGCTAGCCCAGGAAGAAGATCAGCAGCTGGTCGAGCGCGTTCAGCGTGGCGACAAGCGAGCGTTTGATCTGTTGGTGCTCAAGTATCAGCACAAGATTCTCGGGTTGATCGTGCGGTTTGTGCATGACACCCATGAGGCGCAGGACGTGGCGCAGGAAGCCTTCGTCAAGGCTTATCGGGCGTTGGGTAATTTTCGCGGTGACAGTGCGTTTTACACCTGGCTGTATCGCATCGCGATCAATACGGCGAAAAACCACTTGGTATCGCGCGGCCGGCGACCGCCTGACAGCGATGTAAGCGCCGAGGATGCCGAGTTCTATGACGGCGATCATGCTCTCAAGAACATCGAGTCCCCGGAACGTGCGCTGCTGCGCGATGAAATCGAAGCCACGGTGCACCGCAGTATTGAGCAGCTCCCGGAAGATTTGCGCACGGCGCTAACCTTGCGTGAGTTTGATGGTCTGAGTTACGAGGACATTGCCAGTGTTATGCAGTGTCCGGTTGGTACGGTGCGTTCGCGGATTTTCCGGGCGCGCGAAGCCATCGATAAGTCCCTGCAGCCTTTGCTGCAGTAGCCTAAGACAGCGGCGTTAGCCAAGAGAGGAACCACCATGAGTCGTGAAACCCTGCAGGAATCGCTGTCCGCGGTGATGGATAACCAAGCAGATGAGTTGGAGTTGCGACGTGTCCTGGCCGCCAATGGCGACCCAGAGCTGCGTGCCACCTGGATGCGCTATCAAGTCGCCCGTGCGGTCATGCACAAGGACCTCTTGGAGCCGCGCCTGGATATTGCTTCGGCTGTATCGGCAGCGTTGGCGGACGATCCTGTACCCACCGCAGTGGCGCCACAACGTGGCATTTGGCGCAACGTGGGCCGCTTGGCCGTTGCGGCCTCTGTCACGGTGGCGGTGCTGGCTGGTGTGAGGTTCTATAACCAGGATGAAATCACCGGTGTGCAGTTGGCGCAGCAGGCTGCCCAGCCGGTATTGACCATTCCGCAAGTCAGCGGTCCTGCCATGTTGGCCGGGTTCAACTCGACCGCTGAGCAAAACGCCTCACAGGTTAGTGCGGTCGGTCAGGGCCAGCCAGGCTGGCATGAGCAGCGTCTGCCGGCTTACTTACGCCAACATGCTCAGCAAGGTGCCATGGGCGCCAATGAGGGCGCGCTGCCTTATGCGCGTGCTGCTAGTCTGGAAAGCCGTTAACTGTCCTTGTTGAGGAGTCGCATGCGCTTTTTATCCCTTGGCGGTCTACTGGTGGGCGGGCTGTTCAGTCTGTCTGCCGTAGCGAGTGATGGTGCGGCATTGTTGCAGCGCTTGGCGCAGGCCGAGCGTACACAAAGTTTCAGTGGCACCTTTGTTTATGAACGTAACGGTAGTTTCTCATCCCATAGCGTTTGGCATCAGGTAGCCAATGATGGCGTAGTTCGCGAACGCCTGCTGCAGCTAGATGGCGCAGCCAAGGAAGTGGTGCGAGTCGATGGGCAGGTGCAGTGTGCCAGTGGCATGTTGGCCGATCAGCTCACAGAAACCCAGTTGCGGCCTGGTCGAGAGTTGGAGCCTGCCAAGCTCTCGCAGTGGTATGACCTGCGCATTTTGGGCGAGTCCCGTGTGGCTGGGCGCGCCACAACGGTGCTGGCGCTGGTGCCGCGCGATCAATATCGCCATGGCATTGAGTTGCATCTGGATCAGCAAACCGGGCTCGCAGTGAAGTCGCTGCTGGTCAATGACAAAGGACAGTTGCTGGAGCGTTTTCAGTTCACTCATATTCAAGTCGGTGATGTGGCAACCGACGCGCTTCTACCCGGTGCGGGTTGCCGGCCGGTGCGCACGGCTCCTGCTACAACTCAATCTGCTCAGGTATGGTCATCGCAGTGGCTTCCACCAGGCTTTACCCTGAGTTCTGCCTCGCCGCGTCGAAGCCCTGCTTCTGATGAATCGGTTGCCTGCCAGGTTTATGACGATGGCTTGGCGCGTTTCTCTGTGTTCATTGAGCCGCTGAATGACGCGACGGCTGAAGATGTGCGCAGCCAACTCGGCCCTACCGTGGCTGTGTCACGTCGCCTGAAAACCAACAATGGCGATGTGATGGTGACGGTAATCGGTGAGATTCCGCTGGGCACGGCTGAACGTATTGCGCTATCCATTCGCTCGCCTGACGAAGCAATGCCATGATCGAAGAGCAGGGGCGAGTGGTAGCAGTCGAACACGGTGCCGTGTGGGTTGAAACGGTGCGCAAAAGCACCTGCTCAAGTTGTTCCGTTAAGGCAGGATGCGGTCAGGGCTTGCTTGAACAATTGGGTGCGAGTGGTCGGCGCGGCCTGATTCGCGCACTTTGCGATATGCACCTGAAAGTGGGCGACAGCGTGGTGATTGGCGTACGTGAAGATCTGCTGGTACGAGGCTCACTGCTGGTTTATCTATTACCCTTGCTGGGCTTGTTCGCAGCTGCGATAGTAGCAGAGCAGTTCGGCCTCACTGAGCCTTGGGTGATTGTGAGTGCTTTTATTGGTTTTGCAGTGACGTGCATGGGTGTGCGCTGGCGCAGTCGTAATGTGGCAACTGACCCTTCTTTGCAACCGGTGGTGTTGCGGGCCTTGCTTACCGGTACTGCTGCTGCCTTTTGAGATTTTTGCTGGCCTGATGGGGAGTTATATGTCGAAGCTAGGATTGAAATCGTCGTTGTCTGCAGTGCTTGCCGTATTGCTGTTAGGGCAGGTGCTGGTTGCTCAGGCAAGCCTGCCTGATTTCACCGAGTTGGTTGAGCAGGCTTCGCCTGCGGTGGTGAATATCAGTACCCGGCAAAAAATGCCGGAGGGCAGCGTTGCCAGCAATGGCCAGCAGAACATGCCAGACCTTGAAGGTCTGCCGCCAATGTTCCGAGAGTTTTTCGAGCGCAGTATTCCGCAGATGCCGCGTGCCCCCGGCGGCGGTCGCCAGCGTGAAGCGCAGTCGTTGGGGTCAGGCTTTATCATCTCGGCAGATGGTTATGTGCTCACCAACAACCATGTGATTGCCGATGCCGATGAAATCATCGTGCGTCTATCGGATCGCAGTGAATTGGAAGCCAAGCTGGTTGGCACTGATCCCCGCAGCGATGTGGCTTTGCTAAAAGTAGAAGGCAAAGGCTTACCAACCGTAAAGCTCGGCAAGTCTGAAGAGTTGAAGGTGGGTGAGTGGGTATTGGCCATTGGCTCGCCCTTTGGTTTTGATCACTCGGTAACCGCCGGCATTGTCAGTGCCAAGGGCCGCAGCCTGCCCAATGAAAGCTATGTGCCGTTTATTCAAACTGATGTGGCGATCAATCCCGGTAACTCCGGTGGCCCCCTGTTCAACTTGGCAGGTGAAGTGGTCGGCATCAATTCGCAGATTTTTACCCGCTCTGGCGGCTTTATGGGGCTGTCATTTGCCATTCCTATGAGCGTAGCCATGGATGTGGCTGATCAACTCAAAGCTGATGGCAAGGTCAGCCGCGGTTGGTTGGGTGTGGTGATACAGGAAGTGAATAAAGATTTGGCCGAATCCTTTGGCCTGGATAAGCCCGCTGGCGCGCTGGTGGCTCAGGTGATGGAGGAGGGCTCAGCTGCCAAAGGCGGTTTGCAGGTGGGTGATGTGATTCTTGCCCTCGATGGCAAGCCCATCATCATGTCAGCGGACCTTCCGCACTTGGTGGGCGCGCTCAAGCCGGGTAGCAAGGTTGAGTTGGATGTTGTCCGCGATGGTTCGCGCAAGTCGCTCAAATTAAGCATTGGCGCCTTGCCCGAAGACGGCGAAGTGGTGGCTGGTGCGGCGCCAGGGATTGAGCGCAGCAGCAACCGTTTGGGTGTGAAAGTGGTCGAGTTGACCGCTGAGCAGAAGAAGAGCCTGGACCTCAAAGGCGGTGTTGTTATCTCCGAGGTGCAGGAAGGACCGGCGGCAATGATTGGTCTGCGTCCGGGTGACGTGATTACGCACCTGAACAATCAGGCCATCAATTCTGCCAAGACCTTTACTGAAGTGGCTCAGGCATTGCCGAAGAATCGTTCGGTCTCCATGCGCGTATTGCGCCAGGGGCGTGCCAGCTTTATTACCTTCAAACTGGCTGACTGACGCGATCAGTAACGAATAAGGGCGACTTCGGTCGCCCTTTTACATGGGCTCACACCGTGCTCTGGGTGACGTGTCAGTCGGCTTTCGGGTACACTTCGCGGCTATTTTCGGCGGGCAATCGCCTGCGACCTTTTTGAGTGTTGATCCGTGAGTGATTTGAGTCATATCCGCAATTTCTCCATCATCGCCCACATTGACCACGGCAAGTCGACCCTGGCTGACCGTTTCATTCAGATGTGTGGCGGCCTGGCTGATCGTGAAATGGAAGCCCAGGTGCTGGATTCCATGGATCTTGAGCGCGAGCGCGGGATCACCATCAAGGCGCACAGCGTCACTCTGTATTACAAGGCCAAAGACGGCATCACCTATCAGCTGAACTTCATCGACACCCCCGGGCATGTGGACTTCACCTATGAAGTCAGCCGTTCCCTGGCGGCCTGTGAAGGTGCGCTGTTGGTGGTGGATGCCGGTCAGGGCGTGGAAGCGCAGTCGGTGGCTAACTGTTACACCGCCATCGAGCAGGGCCTTGAGGTCATGCCGGTGCTGAACAAAATCGACCTGCCCCAGGCTGATCCGGATCGGGTCAAGGAAGAAATCGAAAAGATCATTGGTATCGACGCCACGGATGCCGTGACCTGCAGCGCCAAGACTGGCTTGGGCGTGGATGAAGTGCTTGAGCGTCTGGTGCACACGATTCCGGCCCCGACCGGTGATATCGAAGCGCCGCTGCAGGCGCTGATCATCGACTCTTGGTTCGACAACTACTTGGGTGTGGTTTCCTTGGTGCGTGTTCGCCATGGTCGGATCAAGAAGGGCGACAAGGTGCTGGTGAAATCCACCGGCAAGATCCACCTGGTCGATAGCGTGGGCGTGTTTAACCCCAAGCACACCGCCACGGCTGACCTGAAAGCCGGCGAAGTGGGTTTTATCATCGCCAGTATCAAGGACATTCATGGCGCTCCTGTGGGCGACACGCTGACCTTGGCAGCCACCCCGGATGTGGAAGTGCTGCCGGGCTTCAAGCGCATTCAGCCGCAGGTGTATGCCGGCTTGTTCCCGGTCAGTAGCGATGATTTCGAAGATTTTCGCGATGCGCTGCAAAAGCTCACGCTGAACGATTCGTCCCTGCAATACACCCCGGAAAGTTCTGATGCGTTGGGCTTTGGCTTTCGCTGCGGCTTCCTTGGCATGTTGCACATGGAGATCATCCAGGAACGCCTGGAGCGTGAGTACGATCTTGACCTGATCACCACCGCGCCAACGGTGATTTTCGAGTTGCTGCTCAAAACCGGCGAGACTATCTACGTCGATAACCCGTCGAAACTGCCAGATTTGTCGTCGATTGAGGACATGCGCGAGCCAATCGTGCGCGCCAATATTTTGGTGCCGCAGGAGCATCTGGGTAACGTGATTACCCTGTGTATTGAGAAGCGCGGCGTGCAACATGACATGCTTTTCCTCGGTTCGCAGGTACAGGTAACGTATGACCTGCCGATGAACGAAGTGGTGCTCGACTTCTTTGACCGTCTGAAGTCCACCAGCCGCGGTTATGCTTCGCTGGACTACCATTTTGATCGCTACCAGTCGGCCAATCTGGTCAAGCTCGATGTGCTGATCAATGGTGACAAGGTCGATGCCCTGGCGCTGATCGTGCACCGCGACAATGCGCACTACAAAGGGCGCCAGTTGACCGAAAAAATGAAAGAGCTGATCCCGCGGCAAATGTTTGATGTGGCTATTCAAGCTGCAATTGGTGGGCAAATCGTGGCGCGGACAACCGTCAAAGCGTTGCGTAAAAACGTATTGGCCAAGTGCTATGGCGGCGACGTTAGCCGTAAGCGCAAGCTGCTTGAAAAGCAGAAGGCCGGTAAGAAACGGATGAAGCAAGTGGGTAACGTGGAAATTCCACAAGAAGCCTTCCTTGCTGTACTGAGGTTGGATAGCTAAGGCTTATGTCGATCAATTTCCCGCTGTTGCTGGTTATCGCTGTCGCCGTCTGTGGCGCACTGGCTTTATTTGACCTGATCTTCCTGGCACCGCGCCGGCGGGCAGCTATTGACACCTACCACCAGCAGGTCAGCGCGCCTGATGCGAGTGTGGTCGAGAAGCTCAATAAAGAACCGTTGCTGGTGGAATACGGCAAGTCGTTCTTTCCGGTGCTGGCCATTGTGCTGGTGCTGCGCTCGTTTCTGATCGAGCCGTTCCAGATCCCGTCGGGCTCGATGAAGCCAACTTTGGAAGTGGGCGACTTCATTCTGGTGAACAAGTTTGCCTATGGTATTCGCCTGCCGGTGCTGGATACCAAAGTGATCGAAGTGGGTGACCCACAGCGTGGCGATGTCATGGTGTTCCGCTACCCGAGCGACCCGAACATCAACTACATCAAGCGTGTGGTTGGCCTGGCGGGCGATCGCATCGCCTACAGCAGTGATAAACGCCTGACCATCAATGGTCAGCCTGTTGCAGAGCAATTGATTGGCGATGAGCCTGGCACGCTCGGCAGCGCTAAGCTTTACACCGAAAAGCTCGGTGAGGCTGAGCATCAGATTCGCAAAGAAATGCAGCGTTACCGTATTGAGCCAGGCCGCGAGTGGGTGGTGCCGCAAGGGCACTACTTCATGATGGGCGATAACCGTGATAACTCCAACGACAGCCGCTATTGGAACGATCCAGCTATTCCTAAAGAGTTGTTGGGCATGGTTCCAGACCAAAATATTGTCGGTAAGGCTTTCGCAGTCTGGATGAGTTGGCCAAGCCCTAAGTTGAGCAACGTGCCCAACTTCTCTCGCGTGGGCTTGATCCACTGATTGGACTGATCAGTCCGCGGCCTCTGTCAAATCAAAGGCCGCGGGCTACTTTCATAGAGTCTGTCGCACGCCTTGATGGCGTTAATAACATTCGAATTTGGGGACATCGATGAAGTCTATGCATTCGCAAAAAGGCATGTCGCTGCTGAGTTGGTTGCTTGTGCTGGGTCTGGTGGCGTTCTTTGCCAGTGCGGCATTTAAAGTGCTGCCGCATTACTTCGACAACATGGCGCTGGAGAAACTGATCACCTCAGTTGAAACCGATAAGGCTGCCAATGTTCGTTCGATCAACGAGTTTTATGGCCATGTCAGCAAAGGCATGCAGGTCAACAGCATTCGTGACCTGAACCTGCAAGACGCGCTGAAAGTGAAGATGGAAAACAACGAGTTTCGTGCACACTTGAAGTATGAAAAGCGCGAGCCCTTGATTGAAAATATCGATCTGGTTGTGCGTTTCGATAAAGAATTTCGTGTGCGCATGCCGTGAGTACTTCGTTAGCCCGTCTTGAGCGACAGCTCGGTTATACCTTCAAAGACCAGGAATTGATGATCCTGGCCCTGACCCATCGCAGCTTCGCCGGTCGTAACAACGAGCGGTTGGAGTTTCTCGGTGATGCGATTCTCAACTTCGTTGCCGGTGAGGCGCTGTTTGAGCGCTTCCCCCTAGCGCGAGAAGGTCAGTTGTCACGCCTACGTGCCCGCTTGGTCAAAGGCGAAACGTTGGCAATCCTGGCGCGCGGTTTTGATCTGGGCGAGTACCTGCGCCTCGGCTCTGGTGAGCTGAAAAGCGGCGGTTTTCGCCGTGAGTCGATCCTTGCCGATGCCTTGGAAGCGCTGATTGGCGCGATATATCTGGACACCGGCATGGAGGCGGCGCGCGAGCGCGTGTTGGCTTGGCTGACCACGGAGCTGGAAAGCCTGACGTTGGTCGACACCAACAAAGATCCGAAAACCCGCCTGCAGGAATTCTTGCAGTCACGCGGGTGTGAACTGCCACGCTATGAAGTGGTGGATATTCAGGGTGAACCGCACTGCCGCACCTTTGTTGTGGAGTGTCAGATCGCCTTATTGAACGACAAAACCCTGGGCCAAGGTGCGAGCCGGCGTATTGCTGAGCAAGTGGCTGCGGCTGCCGCGCTGATTGCGCTGGGTGTGGAGAATGGCAATGACTGATTTACCCGTTACACGCTGTGGCTATGTCGCCATCGTCGGCCGGCCCAACGTGGGCAAGTCGACACTGCTTAACCATATTCTCGGTCAGAAGCTGGCGATCACCTCGCGCAAGCCGCAGACCACCCGCCACAACATGCTCGGCATCAAGACCGAGGGTGAGGTGCAGGCCATCTACGTCGACACCCCCGGCCTGCATAAAAACAACGAGAAAGCGCTGAACCGCTACATGAACAAGAACGCCTCGTCGGCCCTCAAAGACGTCGATGTGGTGATTTTTGTGGTGGATCGCACGCGCTGGACTGATGAAGACCAAATGGTTCTGGAGCGTATCCAGTATGTTGAAGGCCCAGTCATTCTGGCCATCAACAAGACCGATCGCATCGAAGACAAAGCCGAACTGATGCCGCACCTGGAGTGGCTGGCCACCCAGTTGCCGAATGCCGAGATCGTACCGGTATCCGCTCAGCACGGGCATAACCTCGACACCCTGGAAAAACTGGTCGGTGAGCGTTTGCCTGAAGGTGTGCACTTTTTCCCGGAAGATCAGGTCACCGACCGCTCCAGCCGCTTCTTCGCCGCCGAACTGGTGCGCGAGAAAATCATGCGTCAGCTGGGTGCCGAACTGCCGTACCAGATCACCGTGGAAATCGAGGAATTCAAGCGCGACGGGCGCATCCTGCATATCCACGCGCTGATTCTGGTAGAGCGCGACGGGCAGAAGAAAATCATCATTGGCGACAAGGGTGAGCGCATCAAGCGCATTGGCCAAGAGGCGCGCAAGGATATGGAAGTGATGTTCGACTCCAAAATCATGCTCAACCTCTGGGTTAAGGTCAAAAGCGGCTGGTCGGATGATGAGCGCGCCCTGCGTTCCCTGGGTTACGACAACATCTGAGTTACCTTCGGGCGCGTTCTTGCGCCCGTTTTGCGAGTAAGCCAATGCTTGCCCCCAGTCAGCCTGCCTATGTTCTGCACAGCCGTGCCTATCGCGAAAGCAGTGCGCTGGTCGACTTCCTCACCCCGCAGGGTCGCCTTCGTGCAGTCATGCGTGGGGCGCGAGGAAAAGCTGGCAGCCTGGCGCGGCCCTTTATTCCGTTGGAAGCTGAGTTTCGTGGCCGTGGCGAACTGAAGAATGTCAGCCGCCTCGAGGCGGGTGGTATTCCCAATCTGTTGATGGGTGAAGCGCTGTTCAGTGGCCTGTACCTCAACGAGTTGCTGATTCGCGTATTGCCCGCCGAAGATCCGCATCCGGCGATTTTCCAGCACTACGCCCTGACAGTCTTGGCGCTGGCCGAAGGCCGTGCGATTGAGCCTTTACTGCGTTCTTTTGAATGGCGTTTGCTCGATGAGCTGGGCTATGGTTTCGCTCTGGATCTGGACAGCCAAGGCCAACCCATTGCCGAGCAGGGGTTGTACCGCCTACACGCTGAAACCGGGCTGGTGCCGGTTGGCCAGTTGCAGCCGGGGATTTTTCAGGGGGGCGAGTTGCTGGCCATGGCCGCTGCCGATTGGGCCGTACCTGGTGCTTTAGCTGCCGCCAAACGCCTTATGCGCCAAGCACTTGCCCCTCATTTAGGCGGTCGGCCACTGGTCAGCCGCGAATTGTTTATGACGCTCAAGGAGCCAAGCCGTGACTGATGCCAATCGTATTCTGCTGGGTGTGAACATCGACCACGTCGCCACCCTGCGCCAGGCCCGTGGCACGCGTTACCCGGACCCAGTGAAAGCCGCGCTGGATGCAGAAGAAGCCGGTGCCGACGGCATTACCGTGCATCTGCGTGAAGACCGCCGGCATATCCAGGAGCGCGATGTACGCCTGCTCAAAGACCTCATGCAAACCCGCATGAACTTCGAGATGGGCGTGACCGAGGAAATGCTCGCTTTCGCCGAAAGCATTCGCCCTGAGCACGTTTGCCTGGTGCCGGAAACCCGCCAGGAGCTGACCACTGAAGGCGGCCTGGATGTGGCAGGGCAGGAAGAGCGGATTCGTGCAGCGGTCGAGCGCCTGAGCAAGATCGGCTGCGAAGTGTCGCTGTTTATCGACCCGGACCCGCTGCAGATCGAGGCCTCAAAACGCGTTGGTGCACCGGCCATCGAGCTGCACACCGGGCGCTATGCCGATGCGCATACGCCAGAGGAAGCCGCGCATGAGTTGGCGCGGATTCGCGACGGCGTAGCCTGCGGTCTGCAGCACGGGTTGATCGTCAATGCCGGGCACGGCCTGCACTATCACAACGTCGAGCCAGTGGCCGCGATTGCCGGGATCAATGAGCTGAACATCGGTCACGCCCTGGTAGCGCATGCGCTGTTTGTTGGCTTTAAGCCGGCTGTGGCGGAGATGAAGGCGCTGATTATTGCGGCGGCCAATCGCGGCTGATCGAGAGCTTAGTTGTAGGATGGGTTGAGCGCAGCGATACCCATCTCTTGGAGCGATGGGTTACGTCGCTACGCGTCTAACCCATCCTACGGTTTGCGCGCGATCAACACCGCACGGCTTGGTGCCGGTAGCCCTTCGATTGTGCGGCTATGGTCAGCCGGGTCGAGGAATTCCGGCAGTGACTGGAAGCGCATCCACTCGGTCGAACGCTGTTCGTCGACGCTGGTGGTGCTGACATCTACGCAGCGGATGTCGACGAAGCCGGCGCGGCGTAACCACAACTCCAGCGCGGGCACCGAAGGCAAAAACCAGACGTTGCGCATCTGCGCGTAACGGTCTTCGGGCACCAGTACTTGCTGCGCATCGCCTTCGACCACCAAGGTCTCCAGCACCAGTTCGCCGTCTTTTACCAGGCAGTCCTTGAGGTCGATCAAGTGATCAATGGGCGAGCGGCGGTGGTACAGCACGCCCATGGAGAACACCGTGTCGAAGCCTTGCAGCTTGCCGGGCAATTCCTCGAAGGCCAGTGGTAGATGCCAAGCTGGCAGGTCGGGCAGGTAGTTCTTCATCGCCAGAAATTGGCAGAGGAACAGCCAGTTAGGGTCGATGCCGACCACGCTGCTTGCACCTGCGCCGAGCATGCGCCACATGTAATAGCCGTTGCCGCAGCCGACATCCAGCACGCGCTTGTTTTTGAGATCGAGGTAGGGCGCGACCCGCTGCCATTTCCAGTCCGAGCGCCATTCGGTGTCGACGTGCACGCCGAACAGATGAAACGGTCCCTTGCGCCACGGGATCAAGCCCTGCAGAGCGGTGTTCAGGGCGGCGCGGGTGCTGTCGTCGCATGGCCCGTTGAAGCTGAAGCTGTGCAGCAGTTCCAGCTGTTCGACGCTCAGTTTCGGTAGGGCCTGCACCGCACCGTACCAGCGCGGCAGGTCGCCATGACCGATGGCCAACTTTGCGTCAATTTGTCCGGGCAAGTCGGCTGACCATTCTTGCAGTGGGGTGCCGGCCAGAGTGGCTTGCAGGGCATCGAGGTCGAGGCGGTTGATCATGGCAGGGCAATCATCGAGGCGAAGTTAAGGCATTGGAACCACGGCACTACCTGGCTGAAGCCGGCTGCCAGCAGACGTTCGCGGTGTTGTTCGAGGCTATCGGGGAGCATGACTTTTTCGATGGCGCTGCGCTTTTGCGCAATTTCCAACTCGCTGTAACCGTTGGCGCGCTTAAACGCGATGTGCAAATCGCCCAGCAGCGCGTGCTGCTGAGCATCTTCGAACTGCAGTTTTTCCGAGAGAATCAGTGCGCCGCCGGGCAGCAGGGCCTGGCGAATGCGGCTGAGCAGTTCGAGGCGTTGTTCGGGCTGAATAAATTGCAGGGTGAAGTTCAAGGCCACCAGCGAGGTGGGCTGGAAGTCGAGGCTGAGGATGTCGGCTTCGATCACCTCGACCGGCAATAACTCCTGAAACATCGAGTCCTGAGCATGCAGGTATTCGCGGCAGCGCTCGACCATGGCACTGGAGTTGTCCACGGCGATCACCCGGCAATCGGCAATCTGTACATGCCGGCGCAGTGCTTGCGTCACGGCGCCCAGCGAACTGCCAAGGTCATAGAGAACACTGTGCGGTTGGGCAAACTGCCCCGCGAGCACGCCAATGTTCTCGACAATGGTCGGATAACCCGGCACTGAGCGCTTGATCATGTCGGGGAAGACCCGCACCACATCTTCGTTGAACACGAAGTCCGGCACCTGGGCCAGGGGTTGGGCGAAAAGACGGTCGGGCTGTTTGCTCACGATGGCTGCGCACTGGTCGAGAAAGCCGGGCATTTTAGCCAAGTGCGCGGCATAGCCAAACGTTGATTGCAGCTATTGGTCGCAAATTTACCCGCAGCCCCAGTTAATTACGCAGCACTTACTTGGCTTTAAGCGTGCAGGTAAAGCGCTGCGCGGGAACCACGCCGACTTCCCAGGGGCGCTCATAGGTCAGGCTGAGTTGGCCTTCCCCGGCTGCCACGACGTTGAAGCGCCAGGTGGAGATGCCGCTGCTGCCGACCAGGCCTGTGTCTTCGGGGTTGCTGTAGACCTCGGGGCCAAGGCTTTTTAACACCTGCGGCGCGGCATCTCGCATCAACCAGCGGAACCCGGTCGTTGGGTTGCTGGGCAGGCGCAGGATGAATTGCTGGCCAACATGCAGCTCTAGTGGGCATTTGCTCTGGTGTTTCTGGTCGAGGGTTACGCTGTTGGGTTTTTGCGCGCAGGCGCTGAGAAGTGCGGCGAGGCTTAACAAGGCTGTGAGGCGCAGAACGAGCATGATTGGCTCCAGCAGAGGTTTAGGTTGCCAGCATAGCGACAAGATCGCGCGTATGGGCGTTCGTGCCGTGCTAATTGAGTGATTTAAGCGGGCCATTTAACGCACGCAGGCTATCTGCAGGGTGTTTGCTGCAGACTCTGTATTGACCGTATCGCTCATGCAGGGCGGTAGTGGTTGAGTGTGTGGTTGCTGCTTTATGGGTTGCACCTCACTTGGTTTGTCGCCTCTGATTAAGCAGCATGGTGCGCCGTAGTGAGATGTCCTTTTGTCGTGCGGGCTGCAGTTTTAGTGGTTAAGCGAGTAAAGTTGCACCTTTATTTGCAGGGGTTGCACCGCAATGTTTAACGCCCGCCTGATGCGTCTCGATGACCAGGCCCATGAACATACCCACGACCATCATCAGGTGGTGTTGTCCTTGGCTGGGCGCGCCGAGTTCGAGGTCAACGGCCGTGGCGGTGAAGTCTGCCGCATGCGTGCGTGCTTGGTTCCTGGGGATGCCGATCACCAGTTTGCCGGGATGGGCGACAACCGCATGCTAATCATTGATCTGGATGAGGAGGGTGCCTCCAGTTCAGACCTGCAAGTGTTGACCCGCCTGTTTGAAATGCCGCGTTATCCGCAACTGGATGCTGATTTTCAAAACTTGTTGAGCTACGCCGGTGCCGAGTTGCAGCGCTACGGCACCGATCCTTTTCTCGGTCGTGCTTTGGGCGGCGTATTGCTGCGTGCTTTGCACTTGCGCCTGTTCGGCGAACCGCAGGAGCGTGTTGCCGGCATGCTCAATGTGGAGCGCCTTGACCAGTTCATCATCAATAACCTCGCGCGACGTATCAGCGTTGCCGAGTTGGCCCAAGTGGCGTGTTTGAGCCCGAGTCATTTCCATGCTCAGTTCAAGGACAGTGTGGGCCTGACGCCTCATCAATATTTGCTCAAAACACGCCTAGACCGTGCCGCCCGTTTGCTGCGTGAAAGCGGCCTGCCATTGATACGGATTGCCGAGGAATGCGGTTTTTCCAGCCAGAGTGCTTTGACTACAGCCATGCGCCGTTACCTGGGTTTAACGCCCAAGCGCGTGCGGGGCGCTGATTAACCTGCGCGTGCGCTTATCCGAGCACATGCCATGGCATTGAGTCGGCACCGTGGTGCTGTCCAAGTGGTTGGTTTTTCTCTCTTTAAGCCGGTGTGCCGATTGCACAGCACAGGCGTCCCTACGTACTCTTCGGTCACTGGCCAGCTAATGTTTACCCGGCTGTTGCCCGGTTAAGCTGCTGGCGTGCGCATGCACGTTTTTTTTTGATGTGAGTGGTGTTTATGAAGAAGTCGTGGGCATACCCGCTGCTGGCCCTGTTTCTAGCAGCGCCTTTACAGGCCGCCAATCTGCAGGCTGAAGTGGTGGATAGCCAAGGCCGGCCATTGGCCAATGCGGTTGTGAGCCTGCGCAATGACGCCTTGGCAGCCTCGGCGCCTGCTTCGGCAGTCATTGATCAGCGCGCGCAGCAATTTGCGCCAAGCGTCTTGGCTGTGCGGGTCGGGACGGCTGTGTCGTTTCCCAACAGCGACAACATTCGTCACCACGTTTATTCCTTCTCGGCAGCCAAGCGTTTTGAGCTTCGCCTGTATCAGGGCACACCCAGCGAACCGGTTGTGTTTGATACCCCAGGCGTGGTGGTGCTCGGTTGCAATATCCATGACTGGATGGTGGGTTATGTCTACGTCACCGATGACCCTTGGTTTGCCGTCACCGATGACCAGGGCCGTTTGCGCATTGATGACTTACCAGCAGGGCGTTACAGCGTCAGCTTATGGCATCCGCATATCGCCGAGATGCTGCCGCAGTCGGCTGCCGACGTGAACATTGGGGAGCAGGCCACAGCGCAGCGCTTCACCATAGCCGTGCAGGTAGCAGCGGATGCGATTGCCCCGTCGCCACCCACCAATTCCTTCGGGGATGCATTCAAGAAGGCCCTTGATGCTGCGCAATAGTTTTCAGGCGCGAATCGCCGGCGTACTCGTGCTGCTGCTCTTGGTGGTGGTGGGGGCGCTGTATGTGGCCGTGCAAACCGCCACCAATGCCGCCGTGCGCAGCCAGGCGCGTGAGCAGTTGGATGTCGGCAGTCTGGTGTTCCAACAGCTACTCGAAGTGCGCGGCCGCCAGTTGCATGACGCGGTGCAGGTGATGGCCGCCGATTTTGGCTTCAAGGATGCGGTGGCCAGCGGCGACACTGAGACGATTCGCTCGGCGCTGGCCAATCACGGCGCACGAATCAATGCCGATGTCATGATGTTGCTTGATCTGAACGGTAATCTGCAGATCAGCAGCGATCGCAAAATCACCGCTGAAACAGCGCGGCGTCTTAGCTCTCAAGTTGCGAAGCGGCAGAGGGCAGGTATCCAGATTTTCCTGATACCGATTGGCGACAGTATTTACCTCTTGGTGAAAACCGCCGTCAGCGCCCCCTTGCCGATTGCCCGGGTGATGATGGGCTTTGCAGTTGATGATCAATTTGCCGCCGAATTGCGCGAGCTAACCCACCTCAACCTGACCCTGCGAGCGACCCAGACAGATTTGCCGGATATCTGGATCAGCACGTTGCCTGCGGCACAGTTGGCGCTCTTGCAGGCGCACATCGCTCAGGGTAACGATGAAGCCCTGCAGGTTATGGGTGATGAGGCCTACCTCAATCAGGCGTTGGTGTTGGCCAGTGGTGCGGATTTCAAAGTGCAGGCGCTGCTACACAAATCGCTGAACCAGGCGCAAGAGGCCTTTGCCCCTCTGGATCGCGACATTCTGTTAATTGCCCTCGCCGCGTTGATGGCTTCTCTGGGC
This sequence comes from Pseudomonas sp. Ga0074129, assembly GCA_001465025.1. Lineage (GTDB taxonomy): Bacteria > Pseudomonadota > Gammaproteobacteria > Pseudomonadales > Pseudomonadaceae > Aquipseudomonas. The sequence continues at coordinate 108,472 of LNDO01000079.1, read as the reverse complement.
GGCGCGCTGTTGCTCGCCCGTTCGGTGTCAAAACCCGTCCAGCAACTGGCGGCCGTGGTTGAGCGTGTGGGGCGGGGGGATTATCAGGTCGACCTGAACATGCGGCGCTCAGATGAGCTGGGTCGTTTGGCGGCGGCATTCAAGACCATGCAGCAGGCGATTGCCGAGCGTGAGCGGCAACTGGCGCATAACGCCTTGCATGACCCGCTGACAGGTTTGCCCAACAGGCCTTTGGCCCTTGAGCGACTGGGCAGCGCGATGACGGCGCAGCGACCGACTGCTCTGCTTTATCTCGGCGTGGCCAATTTTCGCGCAATCAATGAAAGCCTCGGGCCGCAGGGCGGCGATCTGGCTTTGCAGCAACTGAGCCAGCGCCTGCAAGGCATGTTGCGTCCCGGCGACAGCGTGGCGCGGATTATTGGTGATGAGTTTCTGCTGCTGCTGGAAAACAGCGACAGCGACAGCGCCGTGGGCGTCGCTGACCGGGTGCAGCAAATGCTCCTCACGCCCTTGCGCGTGGGTGTGCATGATTTCACCCTGGAATGCCGCATGGGCATTGCCAGCTACCCCGAAGACGGCAATGCGCCTGAAGAACTGCTGCGCCGTGCGACCATTGCCATGCAGGATGTCGCAGGCTCGGGCAGTTATCTGCAGATCTACCAGCGCGGGCGTGATGCCGATCAGCAGCGGCAAATACAGCTGATTCGCGATTTACGACACGCGCCGGAGCGGGCCGAGTTGCAGTTGCACTATCAACCCAAACTGGATTTAGCCAGCGGCGTGGTACGCCAGGCGGAAGCCCTGTTGCGTTGGCAGCACCCTGAGCTGGGCATGGTTTCGCCGGGGGAATTCATTCCCCTGGCCGAGCGCACTGGCAGCATTCAGTTGCTGACTGCCTGGGTCATTGAGGAGGCGGTACGTCAATTGGCGCAATGGGCGCGCAACGGCTTGTGGGTTCAGGTCTCGCTGAACATTTCCACTGACGATCTAATCGACCCGCAGTTGCCGGAGCGGGTCAATCAATTGCTGCGTGATTATCAGGTGCCCTCTGAGCAGCTGATCTTCGAAATCACGGAGAGCGGCGTCATGCTAAACCCCGAGAGCGCTCTGCAGGTGCTGCATGGTCTGCGTGAGTGCGGCGTCAGCCTGTCGGTTGACGACTTCGGCACAGGTTATTCCTCTCTGGCCCAGCTCAAGCGCATGCCGGTACAGGAGTTGAAAATTGATCAGTCATTTATCCGCGATTTGGATGATGGCAGTGAAGACTCGGTCATCGTGCGCTCGACCATCGAAATGAGTCACAGCTTGGGGCTTAAAGTGGTGGCTGAAGGGGTGGAGTATGAGCGCAGCTTGCACCTGCTTAAACGCTGGCAGTGCGACAGTGTTCAGGGCTATCTGATCAGCCGGCCGTTGCCGGCTCAGGCATTTGCAACTTGGATGAAACAGCGGGCTGAAACCAACATTGGCGAGGTGAGCGAATGAGAAAAATCCTGCGCACAGCCGCCGTGCTTTCGGCCCTTTTAGCCAGTTCAAGTTGGGCAGATGGCCGCTTACTGGCTACAGGTGGTGCCAGCAGTATCGAAGGTGCTGCCGGTGGCGGTATCACCCCGTGGGCGGTGTTGTCCGGTTATGGCGAGCGTGGCGAATGGGGCGCGGATGTGTTTGCCACCCGCGTGGAAACGGGCGATTACCGCTTGGACGTGGCCGGTGTTGGCGTGGCATTCGACAACCGCATCGAGCTGTCCTATGCACGGCAACGGTTCGATCTGGGCACCCTGGCGCGCGACCTGAATCTGCCGGAAAACAGCCTGAGTCAGGATGTTTTTGGCCTTAAAGTGCGCCTCTTCGGCGACCTTATTTACGATCAGTTACCGCAGGTTTCGCTGGGCATCCAGCACAAGCGGCAGAAAGATTTTCTGATTCCCAGCCTGATTGGCGCACAGCGCAGCGAAGACAGCGAGGCCTACCTGACGGCCAGCCGCCTGCTACTGGGCGGGGCCTTTGGATATAACCTGCTGATCAATGGCGGGGTGCGTTACAGCCGGGCCAACGAGTTGGGGCTGTTGGGTTTTGGCGGCGACCGCCGTGATCGTCATTCGCTCCTGAAAGAAGGTTCGCTGGCCGTGCTGTTCAATCCGCACTGGGCGCTGGGCATTGAGTACCGCGAGAAGCCCGATAACCTGAGTTTTGCCGGGGAGAGTGACTGGGCGGACGTGTTTGTCGGTTATTTCCCCACTAAAAATCTGGCGCTGGTGCTGGCTTACGCCCGACTGGGCGAAATTGCCACGCTGGATAATCAGGACGGGGTGTATCTGTCTGTTCAGGGGAGCTTCTGAGTATGCGCGCGTTACTACTGGCGGTTGTCCTCAGCCTCGCGGCGTGCGCTCAGCAACCACCGAAGGATGACAGCCTTTACCGCGCTTTGGGTGGGCAGGCCGGCATTACGCGCATTGTTGAAGGGATGCTGCTTAACATCGCCGCCGACACACGCATCGTGCGCCACTTTGAGAAGATCGACATCGTGCGCCTGCGCGACAAACTGGTCGAGCAGTTCTGTGTTGAAGCCGGCGGGCCGTGCGTTTACACCGGCGACAGCATGGAAGAAAGCCATAAAGGGCAAAACCTGACCCCAAGCGACTTCAATGCGCTGGTAGAAAATCTTCAGGCCGCCATGACGGCCCAAGGTGTTGCCATCCCCGCGCAAAATCGTTTGCTGGCGCGCCTTGCACCTATGCGCGCGCAAGTCATCGACCGTTAGGCGTCCTGACCCTCGCCTGATACCCGCTTAAACCGAGCCGATAAGCGTCTTATGAACCTTCCCTGGCGGGCAGTAAGTTCCGTGCTTGGAGGTTTTTGCAAAAACTCCAGAGTTTTTTGTAAGAAGCTGTGATGCGTCTGCCACTAAATTCCGTTCTCGCTTTGTCCGGAGTGCAGTTTTTGCCAACACCCGAACGCTGCCAGCGCGAGCCGAAAGGACGTTGCTTGGTAAATACGTGATTGGCGCGGCGGTGAAGAGCCCTGAGCACTTCACTTAAATGCCCGCATCGTTAATGCGTCAGGTAATTAAAGGGACGTTTGCCGGTCAACTGAGTGGCAGTGGCTTCGCGTTGGTTTCAACACTCACCGTGTTGAACAAGATGCAGAGGCCGTTTGCCATTTATGTATGAAATTTCATGCGGGTAACTGGGTTGTTCCAGTTGCCGTTATAACAACAATCAAGAGGGGAGCCCCCAATGACTGCAAATACCCCGATGCTCATCACGTTTGTGGTGTACATCGCGCTGATGGTGATGATCGGCCTGTTCGCTTACATGCGTACCAAAAATCTATCCGACTACATCTTGGGCGGTCGCAGCCTGGGTAGTTTTGTCACCGCGTTGTCGGCTGGCGCATCGGACATGAGTGGCTGGCTGCTGATGGGCTTGCCCGGTGCCGTGTATCTGTCGGGCTTGTCTGAAGGCTGGATTGCCATCGGGCTAATTGTGGGTGCTTACCTGAACTGGTTGTTTGTTGCTGGCCGCCTGCGCGTGCAGACCGAGCACAATGGCAATGCCCTGACCTTGCCCGATTACTTCACTCACCGCTTTGAAGACAGCAGCCGCTTGCTGCGCATCTTCTCGGCGTTGGTTATTTTGGTGTTCTTCACCATCTACTGCGCATCGGGCGTGGTAGCAGGTGCGCGGCTGTTTGAAAGCACCTTCGGCATGTCGTACGAGACAGCGCTGTGGGCCGGTGCAGCAGCAACCATCGCTTACACCTTTATCGGTGGTTTCCTGGCGGTTAGCTGGACTGACACCGTGCAAGCCACGCTGATGATTTTTGCCCTGATTCTGACGCCTATCGTGGTGATCATTGCCACCGGTGGAGCGGATGCAACGTTTGCGGCGATTGAGCTGAAAGATGCCACCAGCTTCGACATGCTCAAAGGTGCCAGCTTTGTCGGTGTGGTTTCATTGCTCGCTTGGGGGCTTGGCTATTTTGGTCAGCCGCACATCTTGGCGCGCTTTATGGCTGTTGATTCGGTGAAATCCATTGCCGCTGCTCGTCGCATCTCCATGACGTGGATGGTGCTTTGCCTGGGTGGCGCAGTCGCTGTTGGCTTCTTTGGCATCGCTTATTTCTCTGCCAACCCCGAGCTTGCTGGCCCAGTTGCCGAGAACCCAGAGCGTGTATTCATTGAACTCGCCAAGCTGCTGTTTAATCCTTGGATTGCCGGCATTCTGCTCTCGGCCATTCTTGCCGCTGTCATGAGCACCCTGAGCTGCCAGTTGTTGGTGTGCTCGAGTGCGCTGACCGAGGATTTTTACAAAGCGTTCCTGCGCAAAGACGCTTCGCAGGTTGAGCTGGTGTGGGTTGGTCGTGGCATGGTGTTGCTGATTGCAGTGGTCGCAATCCTCCTGGCCGCTAATCCAGAAAACCGCGTGTTAGGTTTGGTGTCCTATGCATGGGCGGGTTTCGGTGCTGCCTTTGGTCCGGTGGTGATTCTTTCGCTGGTATGGAAGCAGATGACGCGTAATGGCGCGTTGGCAGGCATGTTGGTGGGCGCACTGACAGTGATCCTGTGGAAAAACTTCCTCGGCCACCTGGGCCTTTACGAAATCATTCCTGGATTCATCCTCGCCACCCTCGCCATCGTTGTATTTAGCAAGATCGGCAATGGCCCTTCGGCCAGCATGATTAAGCGCTTTGACGACGCTGAGAAAGAATACCAATCGGCGTAATGGCTGAGATTTACAGCAACTGGCTGGTCGCTCAGTTGCTGCGCGAGTGTGTTTCGCGTTGATGTGCGTGTGACCCGATAGTGCTTCGCCGGCCCCCACATAGCGTGTTGGGCCGGCTTTTTTTTGGCCGCTTGGCGGGGTAGTTGCTGTCCGGAGCCGCCTCAGGTTGATGTCAGCTTGGTCCCGGTGTGCCTGCATTCAAGTGCCTGTGGAGCTTTCGATTGTTCGCCAGCTTGGCTAAGGTGGCGGGGTTTACATTAACCACGTTGTTCGCACAGGTTCTGCATGACTCAGTCACCCAAAAATCCCCTGCATGGCGTTACCCTCGAAGCCATTCTCACCGCCTTGGTTGCCCAGTACGGTTGGGATGAGCTGGCACAGCGCATTGATATTCGCTGCTTTAAAAGCGACCCGAGTATTAAGTCCAGCCTGACGTTTTTGCGTAAAACGCCTTGGGCGCGGGAGAAGGTCGAAGCGCTGTACGTGCGCACCCTCGGTCGCTGATAGACCCAAAACCATCCGTTCAGAAATTTGGCACCCTTGTTGCAAAGACTCCACAAACGCCGCGAAGCGTCAAAAAACCGCGGCCAGTGGAGGTAATGATGAGCCAAGGTGTTGAATTCAATCGTCTGATGCTTGAGATGCGGTCCATGCAGGCTGAAGCCATGGCGCGTCAAAAGCCTGTGATCAGCACGCCAGAAGTCGGCGCACCGAGCTTTTCTGAAATGCTCGGTCAGGCAGTCAACAAGGTGAACGAAAACCAGCAAGCCTCCAATAAGCTGGCCACCGCCTTTGAAATGGGCACAGGTGGCGTTGATTTGACGGATGTGATGATCGCTTCGCAGAAAGCCAGCGTTTCCTTCCAGGCCATGACCCAGGTTCGTAACAGGCTGGTCCAGGCGTATCAAGACATCATGCAGATGCCGGTTTAAGGGTGGAGCTGAATCATGGCTGAAGCCGCCGCTGCAAACGTACCTGCCACTACCGGTGGCGATGAGCCGAAAAAACCGCTGTTCGGCCTGACTTTTCTGGAAAACCTGGCCGACATGTCGATGTTGCGTCAGATCGGCTTGCTGGTGGGCTTGGCCGCTAGCGTGGCCATCGGTTTTGCTGTGGTGCTGTGGTCGCAGCAGCCGGATTACCGACCGCTGTATGGCAGCCTTGATGGTATGGATGCATCGCAGGTGATGGAGACGCTGGCGGCTGCGGACATCAAATACACCGTCGAACCCAATTCCGGCGCTTTGCTGGTCAAAGCCGATGATCTGGCGCGTGCGCGCATGCGCCTGGCTGCCGCTGGCGTATCACCGCGCGACAATAGCGTGGGCTTTGAAATTCTCGATCAAGAGCAAGGCTTGGGTACCAGTCAGTTCATGGAAGCCACACGTTACCGCCGTGGCCTTGAGGGTGAACTGGCGCGCACGGTATCGAGCCTGAACAACGTCAAAGCGGCGCGGGTTCATTTGGCTATTCCGAAAAGCTCGGTGTTTGTGCGTGATGAGCGCAAACCTAGCGCCTCGGTGTTGGTTGAACTGTATTCCGGGCGGGGGCTGGAGCCCAGCCAGGTTATGGCCATTGTTAATTTGGTTGCCAGCAGCGTGCCTGAGATGGACAAGTCACAGGTGACTGTCGTGGATCAGAAGGGCAACCTGCTCTCGGATATTCAGGAAATGTCCGAGCTGACCATGGCCGGCAAACAGTTTGACTACAGCCGCCGTATGGAGAGCCTGTTTACCCAGCGCGTGCACAACATTCTGCAGCCTGTGCTGGGGTCGGGCCGCTATAAAGCCGAGGTGTCGGCAGACGTGGACTTTAGCTCTGTGGAGTCCACTGCGGAGATGTTCAACCCAGATCAGCCGGCGCTGCGCAGCGAGCAGCAAGTCAACGAGCAGCGCACCAGCAGCCAGCCGCCGCAAGGCGTGCCAGGCGCAGTGGCTAATCAGCCGCCAGGTGCTGCGGGTGCGCCTGAGCAAGCGGGTACGGCGGCCCCGCCGGGCGCGGTAGCGGCTGGCCAGCCATTATTGGATGCTAACGGTGAGCAGATCATCGACCCTGCAACGGGTGTCGCCATGCTGGCACCTTATCCGGCTGATAAGCGTGAACAGTCCACCCGTAACTTTGAGCTTGATCGCTCGGTCAGCTACACCAAGCAACAACAAGGGCGTCTGCGTCGTTTGTCGGTGGCGGTGGTGGTCGATGATCAGGTCAAAATTGACGCCGCCACGGGTGAAACCACCCGCGTCGCGTGGAGCACTGAGGACTTGGCGCGCTTTACCCGTTTGGTGCAGGACTCGGTTGGCTTTGATGCCTCGCGTGGTGACAGCGTAAGTGTGATCAATACGCCGTTCACGGATGCGTTGGGTGAAGAAATCATCGATATCCCGTTCTACACCCAGCCCTGGTTCTGGGACATCGTCAAGCAAGCGATGGGTGTGCTGTTTATCCTGATTTTGGTGTTTGGCGTGCTGCGCCCTGTGCTTAACAACATCACCAACGCGGGCAAGTCCCAAGACGGTGGTCGTGGCGGCGATGTTGAATTGGGTGAAATGGGCGCGTTGGGCGGCGATCTGGCAGACGACCGTGTCAGCCTGGGCGGCCCGCAAAGCATCCTCCTACCGAGTCCGAGTGAGGGGTATGATGCGCAACTAAACGCCATTAAGAGCCTGGTTGCCGAAGACCCGGGTCGGGTGGCCCAGGTTGTGAAAGAGTGGATTAACGCCGATGAGTGATAATCGAACCCCCGCTAAGTTGACCAAGGTTGATAAAGCCGCGATTTTGCTGCTTTCGCTCGGTGAAACCGACGCGGCGCAGGTGCTGCGTCACCTCGGGCCCAAAGAAGTGCAGCGCGTGGGTGTGGCCATGGCCGGCATGCGCAATATCCAGCGCGAGCAGGTTGAACAGGTGATGGGGGAGTTCGTCGATATCGTCGGCGATCAGACCAGCCTGGGCGTGGGGGCCGATGGCTATATCCGCAAGATGCTGACTCAGGCCCTGGGCGAAGACAAAGCCGGCAGCCTGATCGACCGTATTCTGCTCGGTGGCAGCACCAGCGGCCTGGACAGCCTGAAGTGGATGGAACCGCGCGCCGTGGCGGATGTGATCCGCTACGAGCACCCGCAAATCCAAGCCATTGTGGTGGCCTATCTGGACCCTGATCAGGCTGGTGAAGTGCTCGGGCATTTCGACCACAAAGTGCGGCTGGACATCGTGTTGCGGGTATCGTCGCTGGAAACCGTGCAGCCGGCAGCGCTGAAAGAACTCAACGATATTCTTGAACGGCAGTTCTCTGGCAGCGCCAATACCTCACGCGCCGCGCTGGGTGGTGTCAAACGTGCAGCGGACATCATGAACTTCCTCGACAGCTCGGTTGAAGGCCAGTTGATGGACTCCATCCGCGAAGTCGACGAAGACCTGTCCAGCCAGATCGAAGACCTTATGTTTGTCTTCGACAACTTGGCCGATGTGGACGATCGAGGCATTCAGGCGCTCATGCGCGAAGTGTCGTCGGATGTGCTGGTGCTGGCACTTAAAGGTGCCGACGAAGCGATCAAGGAAAAGGTCTTCAAAAATATGTCCAAGCGCGCGGCCGAGCTGTTGCGCGACGACTTGGAGGCCAAAGGCCCAGTTCGCGTCAGCGATGTGGAAACCGCGCAGAAGGAAATTCTCACCATTGCCCGGCGCATGGCCGATGCCGGCGAAATCGTCTTGGGCGGTAAGGGTGGCGAGGAAATGGTTTAACTTATGTCCAGCAAAGAGCCGCCCAGTGAGCTGATTCGCGCCAAGGATCTCAAGGGCGTAGATCTCTGGGCATTGCCTAGCTTTGATCCCCACGTTGAGGCTCCCGAGCCAACTGAACCGGAGCCGGTGCCTGAGTCGACAGAAGAGACACTTCTGCAGGCAGAGAGCGAAGAAGTCGCCTTAGAAGACGTCAAGCCTTTGACGTTGGACGAGCTGGAAGCTATTCGCCAGGATGCTTACAACGAAGGCTTTGCCACCGGCGAGAAAGACGGCTTCCATGCCGGTCAGTTAAAAGCCAAGCAGGAAAGCGATACCGCCTTAGCCGCTAAAATGGTCGGCCTTGAACAGCTGATGACGCAGTTATTTGCCCCTATCGCCGAGCAGGATCAGCAGCTTGAAGAGGCCATGGTGACGCTGCTCGGGCAGATGGTGCGCCAGGTGATTCAGCGAGAGCTGGCCAGCGATTCCAGTCAGATTCGTCAGGTTCTTGGCGAAGCGCTCAAGCTGTTGCCCATGGGGGCCGGCAATATACGTATTCACGTTAATCCGCAGGATTTTGAACTGATCAAAAGCATGCGTGAGCGCCATGAAGAAAGTTGGCGAATCCTTGAAGATGCCTCGCTGCTCCCGGGCGGTTGCAGGGTTGAAACTGAACTCAGCCGTATTGATGCCACAGTAGAAACCCGCCTCAATCAGGCCCTCAAGCAATTGTTTGAGCAGCAGCGCGAGCAGGTCAGCCACCCGCAGGAGCCTGATCTGCACCTCGACCTCGACGCCGCAGAGGCCAGTCCGGATGCGCCTTGAGCGAGTGAGTTTTGCCAAGCGCCTGGCCGGTTATCACGAGGCTGTGCAATTACCTACTCAGCCGCTGGTTGAAGGCCGTCTGTTGCGGATGGTGGGCCTGACGCTGGAGGCCGAAGGGCTGCGTGCGGCCTTGGGCAGTCGCTGCCTAGTGATCAACGATGACAGCTATCACCCGGTGCAGGTCGAAGCCGAGGTGATGGGCTTCTCCAACGGCAAAATCTTTTTGATGCCCGTCGGCAGCCTGGCCGGTATCGCCCCCGGTGCCCGCGTGGTGCCGCTGCCTGATACCGGCCGCCTGCCCATGGGCATGTCCATGCTCGGGCGGGTATTGGATGGCACTGGTCGGGCGCTGGATGGCAAAGGCGGCATGAAGGCCGAAGACTGGGTGCCGATGGAAGGCCCGACCATCAATCCGCTCAATCGTCATCCCATCAGTGAACCCCTTGATGTGGGCATTCGCTCAATTAATGGCCTGCTGACTGTAGGGCGTGGTCAGCGTCTGGGCTTGTTCGCAGGCACCGGTGTAGGTAAGTCGGTGCTGCTGGGCATGATGACGCGCTTTACCGAGGCCGACATCATCGTGGTCGGCCTGATTGGCGAGCGGGGCCGAGAAGTTAAAGAATTTATCGACGAGATTCTTGGTCAAGAGGGCATCAAACGGGCGGTGGTAGTGGCTTCACCCGCCGATGATGCACCGTTGATGCGTTTGCGCGCGGCCATGTACTGCACGCGTATCGCCGAGTATTTCCGCGACAAAGGTAAAAATGTCCTGTTATTGATGGACTCGTTGACTCGTTTTGCCCAAGCGCAGCGGGAAATCGCCCTGGCCATTGGCGAACCGCCCGCGACCAAAGGCTATCCGCCGTCGGTGTTCGCTCGGTTGCCGAAACTGGTTGAGCGCGCCGGTAATGCTGAAGCCGGTGGTGGCTCGATTACCGCGTTCTACACGGTGCTGAGCGAGGGCGATGATCAGCAAGATCCCATCGCCGATGCGGCGCGCGGCGTGCTAGACGGCCATATCGTGTTGTCACGGCGGCTGGCCGAGGAGGGGCATTACCCGGCTATCGATATTGAAGCCTCAATCAGTCGAGTGATGCCACAAGTGATCAGCCCGGATCATTTGCGTCAGTCTCAACGCTTCAAGCAACTGTGGTCGCGCTATCAGCAGAGCCGCGATTTGATCAGCGTGGGGGCCTACGTCGCCGGTGGTGATGCCGACACTGATCTGGCGATTGCTCGCCAGCCTGCCATGGTCAAGTACCTGCGTCAGGGTCTGCAAGACAACGAGAGCCTGGTCAACAGTCAGGTGCAACTGGCTGCCGTCTTCAACCCTGCTGCTGGAGGTTAATTCATGGCGCAAAGTCGCGCCGCACGCTTGGCCCCAGTGGTTGAGATGGCCGAGCGCGCGGAACGTGAGGCAGCGTTGCAGTTGGGCCATGCTCAGGGGCTTATGCGCCAGGCAGAGGCGCAACTGGGTGATCTGGAGCGTTATCGCGGCGATTATCAGCAGCAATGGATCACGGAAGGGCAGCGTGGAGTATCCGGTCAGTGGCTGATGAACTATCAGCGCTTTCTTTCACAGTTGGAAACCGCCATCGGCCAACAACGCGGCAGCGTCGATTGGCACCGCAACAATATGCTCAAGGTGCGAGAGGTTTGGCAGCAGCGCTATGCGCGCCTTGAGGGGCTCAAGAAACTGGTCAAACGCTACCAGGACGAAGCCCGTATCGCCGAAGACAAGCGGGAACAAAAATTACTCGACGATTTATCGCAACGCCTCGCCAGCCGTGAGTTGCAGCGCTAACAGTAAAACACTGCATCACGATGCGGGCGTCCAACAGTTGCCCGCCGTGCATTGCGGTGCTACATCTTGATCGTGCACAACCTGTTACATGCGCCATGCTAATGCGCATGGCTGAGTTTTCTTTGAAAGGAGTAGTTCATGGCAATCACCTCGCTGCCCTCATCCGACGGGCAAGAGCTGACCATTTTGATTCAGGGACGCTTTGACTTTGGCGCGCATCAGGATTTTCGCAATGCTTATGAGCGCGTCAGCAGCACCCCCCAGCGCTACACCGTAGATCTTAAAGACACCACCTATCTGGACAGCTCCGCCCTGGGCATGCTGCTTTTGCTTCGTGATCACGCGGGTGGCGATAACTCGCTGATTCGTTTGGTTAATTGCAACCCAGATGTGCGCAAAATCCTCGCCATCTCAAATTTTGAACAGCTGTTCAACATAGCCTGACCCGGGGCGAGCGTGATGATCGAGCGCTTGTCCATCCTGATTGCTGAGGACAACGCGGCTGATCGCATGTTGTTGTCGACCATTGTTAGTCATCAGGGGCATCGTGTTCTGACCGCCAGCAATGGCCTGGAAGCGGTTGCACTGTTTGATCAAGAGCGTCCGCATCTGGTGTTGATGGACGCCCTGATGCCGGTGATGGACGGCTTTGAGGCTGCGCGCCGAATCAAACAGGCTGCAGGTGAAGCGCTCGTCCCCATCATCTTTCTCACCTCGCTTACCGAAGGCGAGGCCTTGGTTCGCTGCCTGGAGGCCGGTGGCGACGACTTTCTCGCCAAACCCTATAACCGGGTCATTCTTGAAGCCAAGATCAACGCCATGGATCGTCTGCGCCGTTTGCAGGAGACGGTGCTGCAGCAGCGAGACTTGATTGCCCGGCATAACGAGCACTTGCTCAACGAGCAGCGGGTGGCCAAAGCCGTATTCGATAAAGTGGCGCATTCAGGTTGCCTAGATGCGCCCAATATCCGCTATGTGCAGTCACCCTTTGCCCTGTTCAACGGTGATTTGTTGCTGGCAGCGTATAAGCCATCGGGTGGCATGCATGTGTTGCTCGGCGACTTTACCGGCCATGGTTTGCCGGCGGCGATTGGTGCCATGCCGTTGGCTGAAGTGTTTTACGGCATGACCGCCAAGGGTTACTCCCTGACCGATGTGCTGCGTGAGATCAACGCGAAGCTCAGGCATATCCTGCCGCGAGGTGTCTTTTGCTGCGCCACGTTGCTCAACGTGAGCTTTCAGCGTCAGGTCGTAGAGGTGTGGAACGGCGGATTGCCCAATGGCTACCTGCTACGCGTAAATGGCGAGCGCGTGCCGTTGGTGTCTCGGCATCTGCCGCTGGGTGTGCTGGAGCCTGCAGCGTTTAATGATGCCTGCGAGGTTTATCCGGCATGCCTGGGGGATCGCGTTTTTCTGTTTTCGGACGGCGTGCTCGAGGCGTGTAACAAGCAGGCGCAACTGTTCGGCGAGCAACGTTTGCTTAGCGTTTTTGCTGACAACCAAAAGCCCCAGGCGTTGTTTGACGAGATCCAGCACGCACTGCTGGAGTTCAGCGGCGAGCAGCAAGATGACGTCAGCCTTTTGGAAGTCAGCCTGGTTGAGGATGCCAACCTCAATCGCCCGCCATTGGCGTTTGCCGATAACGGGCAAAACCATTTGCTTGATTGGTCGGCGACCTTTGAGTTTCGTGGTGAGACGCTGCGTTATTTCAACCCCTTACCTTTTCTCTTGCATCTGCTGCTCGAGGTTCAGGGCTTGAGGCCGCAGGGCGCCGCCTTGTTCACGGTGCTGGCCGAGCTTTACTCTAATGCGCTGGAGCACGGCGTGCTGGGGCTTGAGTCATCGCTTAAAGCCAATGCCGAAGGCTTTGCGGACTATTACCGCCAGCGCAGTGATCGACTTGCGCATCTAACCGATGGGTTTGTGCGTTTTCATCTGCACCTGCTGCCAGAGGGCGGTGGCGGTCGCTTGCGCTTGCGGGTTGAAGACAGCGGGGCGGGTTTCGATCCGCAATTGCTCCTGCCGCAGCCCGACGATGCTTCTCGCCTGAGTGGTCGCGGGCTGGCGCTGGTCAGGCAGTTAAGCGAGCGTTGCCAATGGGGCGATGGCGAACCGGGTGTGTGCGTAGAGTTTTCCTGGAAGGCTGGGGCATAATCCCAAGCACTTAGCTAGGAGGGCGAGCCGTTGTCCGATATCCACCTCGATAGTGCCGTATTGGCCGCATTACAGGACGTCATGGAAGATGAGTATCCGGTGCTTCTGGATACTTTTCTGGTTGATTCCGAGGAGCGTCTGCTGTTGCTGCGTCAGGCTCAGCAAGAAGCGGATGCGCATAATCTGCGCTTGGCGGCACACAGCTTTAAAGGCAGTTGCAGCAACATGGGGGCAAACATGTTGGCTGGATTGTGCAAGCAACTCGAAGAAGTCGGCCGGCGCGAGCAGCTTGATTTGGCACCTGAGTTGATCGAGCAGGTTGAGCGCGAATTTGCCATTGTGCGCATTCTGTTCAAGTCCGAACGACAGCGCTATCGGCGCTGATTGTCTTACCAAAGCGTATCCAACGCCCTCGGTTCTGTTTCAGTAAGTTGGCCCATCCCTTGCAAAACACCCTGTACGATTAACCCGTGCGGAGAGTGTCCATGTCCGTTGCCCCCGATCTGCTGCTGATGTCGGCACCTGAAATAAAGCCCCGAGCCGCCGCTGCCAAACCGCCTGCTGAGCCCAGTAGGAATGAGGGTTCCAGCTTCTCAGAGGTGTATGCCAAGGAACGTCAGGCTAAAGCCAGTGAACGCACTGAAGCTGCTGCCAAGCCCGCACGCGACAGCGCCTCTGATCAACCATCAGACGACAACCCGCACGCTGTTGCCGCAGCAGACACGGTGGATGTTGCCGATAGCGGCAAGGCTTTGCCGGAAGAGTTACCGGTGGAGGGGGCTGTGCTCGATCCGTTGCTGTTGCTGGGTATTACCGGCGAATTACCGGTAGAGCAGGTTGATGCGACGCTTGGCAGTGAGTTTATGCCGGTCGCGACAAGCAGCCTCATGAGCGCCGGTCCGGCAAGCATGACCGAGGCCAGTTTTGATCCTGAACTGGACGCTCTTAACCAGTTGCCAGCGGTACGTATGGCATTGGAAATGGGTGCCAAAGAACAAGCGTTGGCAGAGCAGGCCGCGACGCCGCTGGCTCAGGCTGCACCGGCCGCACAAAGCGTTAGCCAATCCTTGCTTGCCAGTCAGGTGGTTCAGGATGAGATGCCGATAGAAGGCGACACGCCGCAATTGGCGGAACTGAAGCTGGAGGCGCTGACGGGCAAGGGCCTTGAAGCCCTGAAAGAGGGAATGGCCAATACCAACGCAGACAACTTTGTCAGCAAGCTTGATGCGCTAAGCCAGGCCATTTCCCAGCAGAATCAATTGTCGACTCGTGCTCCTGTTTTGGTTGGCCAGCCCGTGCCGATGCAACAAGGTGGCTGGAGTGAGGCAATGGTTGATCGGGTGATGGTGATGTCCAGCCAAAATCTGAAAAGTGCAGAGATTCAACTCGACCCTGCTGAGTTGGGCCGCCTTGAGGTGCGCATCAGCATGAACCAGGAGCAGAGCCAGGTAACGTTTGCCAGCCCCCATGCTGGCGTTCGCGAAGCCCTAGATTCGCAGATGCACCGCCTGCGTGAATTGTTTGCGCAGCAGGGCATGAACCTGCTGGACGTCAACGTCTCGGATCAGTCACTTAATCGTGGCTGGCAAGGTCAGGGGCAGGATTCAGGCAGTGGTCGTGGAGGTAATGGCCGTGACAGTGAGACGCTAGGCGCTGACGACATGGCGTCAGTTGTCGGCGTTGAATCCAGTCGCGCTAACGCCATCAGCTCAAGGGGCTTGGTTGATTATTACGCGTGATGCCGCTTTTTCGGCAGTCGCTAAGCGCGCTTTTGACTGCCGTATGAGCTGGCTGAAGCAATAAACAGGCAGGTGATCCGCTCATATGAGGGTAGATGTGAGCGGTTCGCCTCTGAGCAACCTAACGGTCTTATCTGGTGGTTTCTTAGCATTGAGTGCTGATGTTGTGCGGCCTCTAAGCTTTGCCAGTAGTACGTGATCGGTCACCCGGCGTTGCGCACACGTGGTCGCCGCGCCTATTTGTTGGCGGATTAGGCCTTGCAATGAGGCCTCTGAGGGCGCGACCTAAATAGGGTTTACGCGAGCCTATTGGTGTATGCCGCTGTAGTTGCTGCGCCCACTGTTCTAAACTGCATTTCGTCGGCTTTCATCTGTGTCAGCCGACGCTTTTCTGTGGGCGTTGTTCAGCCTACGCCGAGGCCACGTCACCCTTGTGGTGTGTGGCTGTCTAGCGCGAGCAGGTATGTTGATGGTCTGGCATAACACTTGCTCTTAACCCATTGAAAACGGATAAAACTCCGAATAACGACGGATTATTGGCATGGCTAAGAAAGAAGCAGCACCTGCCCCGGCAGATGGCGAAGCGAAACCAGCCGGTAAAATGAAACTGATCATCATCATTGTGATTGCTGTGCTGTTGGCGGTGGGG
This sequence comes from Pseudomonas sp. Ga0074129, assembly GCA_001465025.1. Taxonomy (GTDB): domain Bacteria; phylum Pseudomonadota; class Gammaproteobacteria; order Pseudomonadales; family Pseudomonadaceae; genus Aquipseudomonas. The sequence goes on along the minus strand of LNDO01000079.1, from coordinate 92,863 downwards.
CTTTCCGTGGGGGCGACGCTGTTTTTCCTCGGCAAGGGCGATGATGGCGCTGACAAGGCTAAAGCAGAGGCAGAGGCCGCCGCTGCACCGGCCGTACCGGTCAAATTGCCTGCAATATATGAAGAGCTTGCCCCAGCGTTTGTAGTGAATTTTAACCATCAAGGCCGCGCGCGCTACATGCAGGTCAGCGTGGCGTTGATGACCCGTGATCAGGCGGCTCTTGATGCGCTCAAGGTACACATGCCGGTATTGCGCAATCGTTTGGTCATGCTGTTTTCCGGCCAGGATTTTGCAGCGCTGATTACCCCGGTAGGCAAGGAAATGCTGCGCCAGCAGGCCACTGCTAGCGTGCAAGAACTGGAACAGAAAGAGACCGGTAAGGTCTCGGTCGAACAAGTGCTGTTCACCAACCTCGTGTTGCAGTAATCAGGAGCCATCCATGGCTGTGCAAGACCTACTTTCCCAGGACGAAATCGATGCCTTGCTGCACGGTGTCGATGACGGCTTGGTGGAACCCGAGGATGAAGCCGAACCGGGAAGCGTCAAACAGTACGACCTGACCAGTCAGGACCGCATCGTTCGCGGGCGCATGCCGACGCTTGAAATGATCAACGAGCGTTTTGCCCGTTACACCCGTATCAGCATGTTCAACCTACTGCGTCGTTCGGCTGATGTGGCCGTGGGCGGTGTTCAGGTGATGAAGTTCGGCGAGTACGTCCACTCACTGTATGTGCCGACCAGTCTTAACTTGGTCAAGATGAAGCCACTGCGCGGCACCGGCCTGTTCATCCTTGATGCCAAGCTGGTGTTCAAACTGGTGGACAACTTTTTTGGCGGTGACGGTCGGCATGCCAAGATCGAAGGCCGCGAATTTACCCCGACTGAACTGCGCGTTGTGCGCATGGTGTTGGATCAGGCGTTTATCGACCTGAAGGAAGCCTGGCAGGCGGTGATGGACATCAACTTCGAGTACGTCAACTCCGAGGTTAACCCCGCACTGGCCAACATTGTCAGCCCCAGTGAAGTGATTGTGGTCTCCACCTTTCATATCGAACTCGATGGCGGCGGCGGTGATCTGCACATCACCATGCCATATTCGATGATTGAGCCCATCCGCGAAATGCTCGACGCGGGCTTTCAGTCGGATGTCGATGATCAGGATGAGCGTTGGGTCAAAGCCCTGCGCGAAGACATTCTGGGCGTCAGTGTGCCGCTGTCCGCCACCGTTGCGCGTCGCCAGCTCAAACTGCGTGACATTTTGCACATGCAGCCGGGCGACGTGATTCCGGTTGAACTACCTGATTACATGACGCTTTGCGCCAATGGTGTGCCGGCGTTCAAGGTCAAGCTGGGTGCACACAAAGGCAATCTATCACTGCAAGTGCTGGAGCCCATTGAGCGCCAACGCTAATCCCTATTTCTGATTTAACGCCAGCCGAGGACATACGATGGCAGACGAAAACGAGAACGAAGCTTCTTCTCCTGAGGAGCAGGCACTGGCTGATGAATGGGCGGCTGCATTGTCCGAGGCAGGTGATGCTGGCCAGGACGATATCGATGCCATGCTGGCAGCCAGCAACCCTGCGCCTTCCGCTCCTGCGGCGCCGCGTGCACCAATGGAAGAGTTTAACAGTGCCCCTAAGGTCAACTTGCCGGTGAATATGGAAGGTCCGAATCTGGATGTGATTCTGGATATTCCCGTGTCGATTTCCATGGAAGTGGGCAATACCGACATCACCATTCGCAACCTGCTGCAACTCAATCAAGGCTCGGTGATTGAACTCGATCGCCTGGCAGGTGAGCCGCTGGATGTGTTGGTCAACGGCACTTTGATCGCCCACGGCGAAGTGGTGGTGGTCAATGAGAAGTTTGGTATTCGTCTGACTGACGTGATCAGCCCCAGTGAACGCATCAAGAAGCTGCGCTAACCATGCATAAACCTCTGCTGTTGAGTCTTGCCTTGCCATTCACGGCGTGGGCCGCCGAGTCCACCGCACCCGCCGCCGCCCCTATCGCCAGCAGTGGCATGGGTGGGCAGGTGCTGCAACTGCTGTTGGGGCTGCTGCTGGTTGTCGGGGTAATTTTTTTACTGGCCTGGCTGATGCGTCGGGTGCAGCAGATTGTGCCGCGCGGTGGGCAGGTGATTAAGATACTGGCGACCCAGGCCTTGGGGCCGCGTGATCGCCTGGTGCTGGTGCAGGTGGGGGGCGAGCAAGTGCTGCTTGGATTGACGCCGGGCAACATCACTTCTCTGCATGTGCTTAAAGAGCCCGTGCACATGCCTGATGCAGAACCGGCCTCTACCGAATTTGCTCAGCGTCTGATGGAGTTGTTGGGTAAGGACCAGAAGGACAAGCCGTGATGAGTATCCTGCGCCTGCTGGTGCTGCTGGCATTAACCTCCATAGCGCCCATGGTGCTGGCAGCGGACAACCCCTGGCAGATCCCTGCCATTACCCTGAGCACCGACACCGAGGGGCAGCAGGAGTATTCGGTCACGCTGCAGATTTTGCTGATCATGACGGCGATGAGTTTTATTCCCGCCTTCGTCATGCTGATGACCAGTTTTACCCGCATCATCATCGTCTTCTCGATCCTGCGCCAAGCGCTGGGCCTGCAGCAAACACCCTCGAATCAGATTTTGGTTGGCCTGGCGCTGTTTCTTACCATGTTCATCATGGCACCAGTGTTTGAGCAAATTAACCGTGACGCCCTGCAGCCCTACTTGAAGCAGGAATTGCCGGCGATGGAAGCGGTTGCACGGGCAGAGGTGCCGATCAAAAATTTCATGCTGGCGCAGACGCGTGAAAGTGATCTGGAGTTGTTTGTGCGCTTGTCCAAGCGCACAGATATCGCCAGCCCTGAAGCGACTCCTCTGGTCATCCTGATCCCGGCGTTTGTTACATCGGAGCTGAAAACGGCGTTTCAGATCGGCTTTATGATTTTTATCCCGTTCCTGATTATCGACATGGTCGTGGCCAGTGTGTTGATGGCGATGGGGATGATGATGCTGTCGCCGTTGATCATTTCTCTGCCATTCAAAATCATGCTGTTTGTTCTGATTGATGGCTGGGCGCTGATTATGGGCACGCTGGCGGCCAGCTTCGGAGGCACTTAGACATGACGCCTGAAGTTGCAGTGGATTTGGTGCGCGATGCCCTGTGGCTAACCGCCATGATTGTGGCAATTCTGGTGGTACCCAGCTTGCTGGTGGGGCTGCTGGTGGCGATGTTTCAGGCTGCTACCCAGATCAACGAGCAAACCTTGAGTTTTTTGCCCAGGTTGCTGGTGATTCTGATTTGTCTGATCGTGTTCGGTCCTTGGCTGGTGCGCGAGCTCATGGAGTACACCGAGACATTGATCATGAACATTCCACAGCTGATCGGCTGACATGCTTGAGCTAACCAACGAGCAGATTGGTGCCTGGGTGGGCAGTTTCATGCTGCCGCTATTTCGCATCACCGCGCTGTTGATGTTTATGCCGATCATCGGTACGCAGTTGGTGTCGGCGCGGGTGCGCTTATACCTGGCCTTGGCTATCTGTGTCCTCATCATGCCCACGTTGCCCCCTGTTCCGGCTATCGATGCCATCAATTTGCAGGCGTTTATCTGGGTCGCCCAGGAAATCCTCATCGGGGCCATGCTGGGCTTTGTCCTGCAGTTACTCTTTCAGGTATTTGTGATCGCCGGGCAAATTGTGGCGATCCAGATGGGCTTGGGTTTCGCGTCCATGGTTGACCCGGCCAATGGTGTGTCGGTGCCGGTGATTGGCCAGTTGTTCATGATTCTGGTGACGTTGTTGTTTTTGGCCATGAATGCGCATCTGGTCGTGTTTGAGGTCTTGGCTGAAAGCTTCTTTACCTTGCCCGTGGGTAGCGGGTTTTTGGTGGAGAACTATTTGGAAATTGCCCTCAAGCTAGGTTGGGTCATGGGCGCTGCATTGCTGATGGTGTTACCAGCCGTGACGGCGTTGCTGGTGGTCAATCTGGCATTTGGCGTTATGACGCGCGCCGCGCCACAGCTGAACATCTTCTCGATTGGTTTCCCGCTAACCCTGGTGCTGGGTATGGTGATTGTCTGGATTGGCATGGCAGACATCCTCTCGCAGTATCAACGGTTTGCTACAGAGGCCTTGCAGTTTCTGCGTGAAATGGCGGGGGCTAGTTAGTGGCCGAATCCGAGAGCGGTGCCGATAAAAGCGAGGAGCCCACGGAGAAACGCCTGCGCGAATCCCGTGAGAAGGGTCAGATCGCGCGCTCCAAAGAACTCAATACGCTTGCAGTTACCCTGGCTGGCTTTGGTGGCATTTTGGCATTTGGTGCCGGGATGGGGCAGGCCATGCTGGACATCATGCGCGGCAATTTTTCCCTTAGCCGTGAAGTGGTGATGGATGAGCGCAGCATGGCGCTTTGGCTGGGGGCTTCAGGGCAGCTTGCCCTTGAAGCGCTGTTTCCGCTTTTTTTGCTGTTGTTGATCGTATCGATTGCCGGACCAATCACCCTCGGGGGATGGCTGTTTTCGACTGAAGCCTTGGCACCTAAATTCAGTCGTATGGACCCCTTGGCAGGGTTGAAGCGAATGTTCTCAACCGATGCCTTGGTTGAGTTGCTCAAAGCGTTGGCCAAGTTTGTGCTGATTCTCCTGGTTGGTGTGGCGGTACTGGCTGCGTGGCAAGAGGATTTGCTGGCCATTGTTCATGAACCCATTGAAGCCGCCATTCTGCATGCCGCGTTAGTTGTGGGGTGGAGTGCGCTGTGGATGTCGTGCGGGTTGATCTTGATCGCTGCCGTGGATGTGCCGTTTCAGCTCTGGAGTAACAAGCAGAAGCTGATGATGACCAAGCAGGAAGTCATTGACGAGTACAAAGACAGTGAGGGCAAGCCCGAGGTCAAGCAGCGTATTCGTCAGTTGCAGCGTGAAATGGCCGAGCGACGGATGATGCAGGCCGTGCCCGATGCAGATGTGGTGATTACCAACCCGACCCACTTTGCCGTGGCGCTTAAATATGACCCGGCCAAGGGCAGTGCGCCGGTATTGCTGGCCAAGGGCGGCGATTTTACGGCGCTGAAGATTCGCGAAATCGCCAACGAGCACAAGGTCATGGTGCTGGAGTCTCCGGCTTTGGCTCGGGCCGTTTTCTACTCCACTGAGCTTGATCAGGAAATACCGGCCGGCCTGTATTTGGCCATCGCTCAGGTGCTGGCTTACGTCTATCAATTGCGCCAATACCAGGCTGGCAAGGGCAAGCGCCCCGGTCCGCTGCCGGACGTGCCCATCCCGCCGGATTTACGTCGCGACGATTGATGCTCAGCGCTTTGGCGGCGTGATGAGCCATTGACCGAACGTGCTTGGCAAAGTTGGACAGCTTCTTGCAAAACCCTTCCCAGAGGCGCGAATAGCGTCAAAAGATTGAATGGTCTGGGGTAGTGGTGTGGCAATAGATCGCTCGCAAATGATCGGTGATGTGCGCAGCAACCTGTCGGGGTTGAAGCAAGGCAATTTAGGGATTCCTCTATTGCTGTTGGTCATGCTCAGCATGGTCATGTTGCCGATTCCACCCTTTCTCCTCGATGTGTTGTTTACCTTCAGTATTGCGCTGTCAATCGTGGTGCTGCTGGTCAGCATCTATGCGCTGCGTCCCTTGGACTTCGCTGTTTTCCCCACGGTATTGCTGGCGGCTACCTTGCTGCGCCTGGGGCTTAACGTGGCGTCCACGCGTGTAGTGTTGATGCACGGGCATGAGGGGCATGCATCTGCAGGTCAGGTTATCCAGGCCTTCGGCGAAGTGGTGATCGGCGGCAACTATGTGGTCGGCATCGTGGTGTTTGCGATCCTGATGATCATCAACTTTGTGGTAGTGACCAAGGGCGCCGGGCGTATCTCTGAAGTCAGCGCACGTTTTACCCTTGATGCAATGCCCGGTAAGCAGATGGCGATCGACGCTGACCTCAACTCTGGTTTGATTGACCAGAATGAGGCGAAGACGCGTCGTTCCGAAGTGTCGCAAGAAGCGGACTTCTACGGCTCCATGGACGGTGCCAGCAAGTTTGTACGCGGTGATGCGATAGCGGGTTTGTTGATTCTGTTTATCAACTTGATCGGCGGTATCGCCATCGGCATCTTCCAGCATGACCTGCCTTTCGCCGAGGCCGGTAAGGTTTACACCTTGCTGACCATCGGCGACGGTCTGGTCGCACAGATTCCCTCGCTCCTGCTGTCCACTGCAGCGGCCATCATGGTGACGCGCGTGTCCAGCTCCGAGGACATGGGCGCGCAGGTCAACCGGCAAATGTTTGCCTCGCCACGGGCGTTGGCGGTTACGGCGGCGATCATGATCACCATGGGCATGGTGCCCGGCATGCCGCATTTCTTCTTCATTGGCCTTGGTTTGATTGCGGCTGGCGCGGCCTATTGGATTGCCAATAAGCAACGCGTGGTCAAAGAAGACGAAATTAAGGAAGTGCAGCGTCAGCAGGACTTGCTGCCTGCGCAAAAGGCTCAGGAAGTTAAAGAGTTGGGCTGGGACGATGTCACCCCCGTGGACATGGTGGGGCTGGAAGTGGGTTACCGGCTGATACCCCTGGTGGATCGTAATCAGGGTGGGCAGTTGTTGGCGCGCATCAAGGGCGTGCGCAAAAAGCTGTCGCAGGAAATGGGTTTCCTCATGCCATCGGTGCACATCCGCGACAACTTGGACTTGCAGCCCAACGCCTACAGGCTGACGCTGATGGGCGTGAGTGTGGCCGAGGCTGAGGTGTATCCCGATCGCGAGCTGGCAATTAACCCTGGCCAGGTATTCGGTCCGCTCAACGGCATCGCCGCCAAAGATCCGGCGTTTGGTTTGGAAGCTGTATGGATTGATCCCAATCAGCGCGATCAGGCGCAATCGCTCGGTTATACCGTGGTCGATGCCAGTACGGTGGTTGCCACGCACCTCAATCAGGTCCTGCATAAGCATGCCCATGAGTTGTTGGGGCATGAAGAAGTGCAGCAACTCATGCAATTACTGGCCAAAACCTCGCCCAAGCTGGCCGAGGAGCTGGTACCGGGCATGATCTCCCTGTCGACCCTGCTCAAAGTGCTGCAAGCCTTGCTACAGGAACAGGTGCCCGTGCGCGACATTCGCACCATCGCCGAGGCCATCGCCAATGTGGCAGTGAAGAGTCAAGATCCCGCCGCGATGGTCAGCGCGGTCCGCGTCGCGCTGTCCCGCGCAATCGTGCAAGGCATTGTGGGACTAGAGCTGGAGCTGCCTGTGATCACGCTGGAACCCAGGTTGGAACAGATATTGCTCAACAGTATTCAGAAGGCCGGTCAAGGCGCTGAAGATGGCATTCTTCTGGAGCCTGGAATGGCTGAGAAGCTTCAGCGGTCATTGATGGAAGCAGCGCAACGTCAGGAAATGCTCGGCAAACCAGTGATCCTGTTGGTAGCCGGCCCAGTACGAGCAATGCTTTCACGCTTCGCGAGGCTGGCGGTTCCGAGTATCCATGTACTGGCATACCAGGAAATTCCGGATAACAAGCAGGTCACCATCGTTGCGACGGTGGGGCAGAACTAACCGAGGTTACAGGCCATGCAGGTCAAACGCTTTTTCGCCGCCGATATGCGCACCGCCATGAAGTTGGTGCGTGACGAATTGGGTGCCGATGCCTCGATCATTGGTAATCGCCGTGTGGCGGGTGGTGTTGAGCTGACCGCCGCCCTGGATTATCAAGTGCCCGCCGCGCCTGCCCGCCAGCCGAACCCTGCTTTAGAAGCTGAATTGCGTAAGACCCAAGCCAAGATTGCGAACGCGCAAGCTGAATTGAGCACGCGCAATCAGCTTGATGCCGGTAAAGATCGTCAACTCTTTGCGCCTGCCGCCAGTTTTTCGCTGGATACTCCGCCTTCCTCACCGCGTACCCAGGCGACGGCGCCAGCGGGTACGGATCAACAAGCCCTGGATGCGATGCGTTTTGAGTTGCACGGATTGCGTGAGTTGATCGAAGTCCAGTTGGGTTCGATTGCCTGGGGGCAAATGCAAAACCGCCGCCCGCAGCAAGCCAACCTCTGGCGTCGTCTGCAGCGTATGGGCCTGCCAGCGGAGATTTCAAAGCCTTTGCTGGAGCGTGTGGCCAATATTGCAGAGCCTCGCCAAGCCTGGGGGATGCTGTTGGCGCATTTGTCGCACGCCATCAAAACACCGGCTCAAGAACCCATGGACGAGGGCGGGGTGATTGCGCTGGTCGGTCCGGCTGGCATGGGCAAGACCACAACCCTGGCTAAACTGGCCGCGCGTTACGTCCTCAAGTTTGGTGCGCAGCATATCGCGCTGGTTAGCCTAGATAGCTACCGCATTGGCGCTCAGGAGCAGATCAAGACCCTGGGGCGCATTCTGAATGTCTCCGTGACACTGGTTGATCCTGGCCAATCCTTGACTCAGGCATTGGCTCCGCTGGCACGCAAGCGTGTGGTGTTAATCGATACGGCCGGCTTGCCGGCAAACGATCCAGCCTTGCGTATGCAACTGGAAAGCCTGGCTGGTCGTGGGGTCAACGCAAAAAATTATTTGGTTATGGCATCAACCAGTCAGGGCCAAGTGCTGAAAGCCGCCTACCATAGTTATAAGCGCTGCGGTCTGGTGGGCTGTATTGTGACCAAGGCAGACGAGGCAGCCAGTCTGGGTGAGGTTTTAGGGCTGGCTATTACTCAGCGTCTACCGGTAGCCTATCTCACTGATGGGCCTGCAATTCCTGATGATTTGCACGTACCGCGCAGTCATCAATTAGTCAGTCGTGCAGTAGGGCTGCAGGCTGCAGAAGACCCAAGTGAAGATACGATGGCGCAGATGTTTGCCGGCCTCTACCAACAACCCACGCAGTGTGTCAGTTAGCGCGTGGTTTGTTGGTTAAACCGTGCTTAGCCGGCCAAGTGGCTCCAGTCGAAGTTAGACAAGGTGTTAGAAGATATGGGTATGCATCCCGTACAGGTGATTGCAGTAACCGGCGGCAAAGGTGGCGTCGGTAAAACCAACGTCTCAGTGAATCTGGCGTTGGCGTTGGCTGACCTGGGGCGTCGGGTGATGCTCATGGACGCTGACCTGGGCCTGGCCAACGTCGATGTACTGCTGGGGTTGACGGCCAAAAAGACACTGGAAGACGTTATCAGCGGCGAGTGTGATCTGCGTGATGTGCTTCTGCAGGGGCCGGGTGGTGTGCGTATCGTACCTGCCGCTTCCGGTATTCAGAGCATGGTGCAGTTATCGCCCATGCAGCACGCCGGCCTTATTCAAGCCTTCAGTGAAATCAGTGACAACCTTGACGTGCTGATCGTTGACACTGCCGCCGGTATTGGCGACGGCGTGGTGAGTTTCGTGCGGGCCGCTCAGGAAGTGCTGGTTGTTGTGTGTGATGAGCCCACCTCGATCACTGATGCCTACGCCCTGATTAAGCTGCTCAACCGTGATCACGGTATGACACGTTTCCGGGTGTTGGCCAACATGGCCCACAGTCCGCAGGAAGGTCGCAATCTGTTTGCTAAGCTGACCAAAGTGACTGACCGTTTTCTCGATGTATCCCTGCAATATGTGGGTGCCATCCCCTACGACGAGTCAGTGCGCAAAGCCGTGCAGAAACAGCGCGCGGTTTATGAAGCCTTTCCGCGTTCGAAGTGCTCGCTGGCGTTCAAAGCCATTGCTCAAAAAGTTGACGCCTGGCCATTACCGGCCAATCCACGTGGGCATTTGGAGTTTTTTGTTGAGCGTCTGGTGCAGCAACCGATTGCGGACACCGCCATATGACAGCAGCCTCTGGACTTCGTATGTATAGCAAGGCACAGGCGCAAGATTCTCAGCACCAATTGATCGAGCGCTATGCGCCGTTGGTCAAACGCATTGCTTATCACCTGTTGGCCCGTTTACCGGCCAATGTACAGGTTGATGATCTGATTCAGGCCGGCATGATCGGCCTGCTTGAAGCGTCAAAAAAATACGATTCCAGCAAGGGCGCAAGCTTTGAGACATTCGCCGGTATTCGTATCCGCGGATCCATGCTTGACGAAGTGCGTAAAGGCGACTGGGCACCGCGTTCTGTTCACCGAAATAGCCGCATGGTTAGTGATGCTATTCGATTAATTGAGGCCAGAACGGGTCGAGATGCTAAAGATCAAGAGGTTGCGGCCGAACTCCAATTGAGTATCGAGGATTACTACGGCATTCTTGGCGACACTTTAGGCAGCCGCCTATTCAGTTTCGACGACCTGTTACAGGACGGCGATCAAGGAGGGCTGGGTGAAGACGCTGGCAGCAACCACCATGAACCCTCTCGTGATCTGGAAGATCAACGCTTTCAAGCAGCTTTGGCCGATGCAATCGCCCAACTGCCAGAGCGCGAGCGTCTGGTGTTAGCGCTATATTACGATGAAGAATTAAATCTTAAGGAGATCGGCGCAGTTCTGGGGGTTAGCGAATCACGCGTAAGCCAGCTACACAGTCAATGTGCAGCTCGTTTAAGGGCCCGTTTGGGCGACTGGCGTGCTCGCTGAGTGACAATTGTTACTCGCTCAATCTAGAGCCGGTTTCACGATTAAAAGCGTACACAGGTTGCTGGGTGCGTTTGGGACTGTACGGAGGTCGACTTGGACAAGAATATGAAAATCCTCATCGTTGATGATTTTTCAACGATGCGACGGATCATCAAGAACCTCCTGCGTGATTTGGGGTTCACCAACACGGCAGAGGCCGACGACGGCACCACAGCCTTGCCTATGTTGCAAAGTGGCAGCTTCGACTTCCTGGTTACCGACTGGAACATGCCTGGCATGACCGGTATTGACCTGCTGCGCGCCGTGCGAGCGGACGACCGTCTGAAAACGCTTCCCGTGTTGATGGTTACGGCTGAAGCCAAGCGTGATCAGATCATCGAAGCAGCTCAGGCTGGGGTTAACGGTTATGTAGTTAAACCGTTTACTGCCCAGGTTCTGAAAGAGAAGATTGAGAAGATCTTTGAGCGGGTCAACGGCTGATGTTTGCCACGAGGGTGCTATGGAACATAAAGATTCCGTTCAAGGTGACCTTGAGTCGACCCTGAAATACAACGCTCGCCAGCTGGTAGACAGCCTGGAGCAAGGCAATTTTGGTGAAGCGGTACAGCTGATACATGAGCTTAATAAAGCCCGCGACCGCGGCTTGTACCACGAGGTCGGTAAGCTGACCCGTGAGTTGCATAACGCCATTGTCAATTTTCAACTTGACCCTCGGGTGCCTCACGCCACCGAAGTTTCACAAATTACTGATGCTACCGAGCGGCTGAACTATGTAGTGACGCTGACTGAGAAGGCAGCTAATCGCACCATGGATTTGGTCGAGCAGAGTGCGCCAATGGTGCATGAACTCAGTGATGAGGCGCATAACCTGAATGCCGAGTGGGGCCGGTTTATGCGCCGCGAAATGAGCGCGGACGGATTTCGTGAGCTTGCCAAGCGTGTTGAGTTGTTTCTCTCTCGCAGCGAGCGAGATGGCGCCAAACTCTCCTCTAACCTGAACGATATTCTCCTGGCCCAAGATTTCCAAGATCTGACCGGGCAGGTGATCAAACGTGTTACCCAGCTTGTTACAGAAGTTGAAAGCAATCTGCTGAAACTGGTGCTTATGGCCAGTCAGGTTGATCAGTTTGCTGGCGTTGAGCACAACCATGAGTTGCTTCGTGCTGAACAAGAAAAACAAAAAGAGCCTTCACGTGGTGAAGGTCCGCAGATTCATGCCGATAAGCGTGAAGACGTCGCATCTAATCAAGATGATGTTGACGACCTGCTTTCCAGCCTAGGATTTTAGGAGCACGTCTATATGAGCTTCGGCGCCGATGAAGAAATCCTCCAGGACTTCCTGGTAGAGGCCGGCGAGATTCTTGAACTTTTGTCCGAGCAGTTGGTAGAGCTTGAAAGCCGCCCGGACGACATGAATCTGCTCAACGCCATTTTTCGCGGGTTTCATACCGTCAAAGGTGGTGCTGGGTTTCTCCAACTCAACGAGTTGGTTGAATGCTGCCACATCGCTGAAAACGTTTTCGACATCCTGCGCAAGGGTGAGCGGCGCGTAGATTCCGCCCTGATGGACGTGGTCTTGGAAGCGCTGGATGCCGTTAATGGCATGTTTACCCAAGTGCGTGAGCGTTCTGACCTTACTCCGGCTACGCCAGCACTGCTTGCAGCTCTGGCGCGCTTGGCTGAGCCAGCAGGTGCCGAGGAAGTTGTTGAGGCTCAAGTCCCTGACGAACCCGAGCCTTGCGTAGAAGACGTTGAGCCGACTGTTGATATGGCGTCTGGCGACATCACTGACAGCGAGTTTGAGCAGTTGCTCGGCGCTCTTGAAGCTGAGCCAGTTGCTGCGGTGGCGGCGGCACCAAGCAGCGATGAGATTACTGATGACGAGTTTGAGTCGCTCCTTGATCAGCTTCACGGCAAAGGTCAATTCGTAGCAGAGACCAGCGCGCCTGCAGCACCTGCTGCCGTCGTGTCCAGTCCTGCTCAGCCTGCTGCCGGCAGTAGCGATGAAATTACAGATGATGAGTTTGAGTCGCTGCTTGATCAGCTTCACGGTAAAGGACAGTTTGTCCCTCCGCCTGTTGCACCTGAACCGCCTCCCGCTGCAGCTAAGGCTGGGCCCGTAACGGCTGGCGGCAGTGATGACATTACAGATGATGAATTTGAAGCTCTGCTTGATCAGCTGCACGGCAAGGGCAAGTTTGTTGAACCCGAGGTTATTGCTCCGGTAGCGCCTACGCCTGTTTCTAAACCAGTAGAAGCATCTAAACCAGTAGAAGCACCTAAGCCTGTAGCCAAGCCGGTTGAAAAACCTGCGGCCAAGCCCGAACCCGTCCGTGCCTCTGCACCTGCACCTGCACCAGTGGCCGAGAAGGCTGCGCCACCCAGCGAGGCAGAAACTACTGTTCGGGTTGATACCGCTCGCTTGGATGAGATCATGAACATGGTCGGTGAGTTGGTGCTGGTGCGTAACCGTTTGGTTCGACTTGGCTCCAGCAGTCCAGATGAAGCGATGTCCAAAGCAGTGTCTAACTTGGACGTGGTGACGGCTGACCTGCAAACCGCGGTGATGAAAACCCGGATGCAGCCGATCAAAAAGGTTTTCGGTCGATTCCCTCGTCTGGTTCGTGACCTTGCGCGCAGCTTAAAGAAAGAGATCAATCTGGAGTTGGTCGGCGAAGAAACCGACCTCGACAAAAACTTGGTTGAGGCATTGGCCGACCCGCTGGTGCACTTGGTGCGCAACGCAGTTGATCACGGTATTGAAACACCTGAGGAGCGTGAAGCTTCAGGCAAACCACGCGGCGGTAAAGTCGTGCTTTCAGCTGAGCAGGAGGGTGATCACATCCTGCTGTCGATTTCTGATGATGGTAAAGGCATGGATGCGGATGTACTGCGCGCCAAGGCTGTCGAAAAAGGCCTGCTCGATAAAGACGCTGCTGACCGTCTCAATGAATTTGAGTGCTACAACTTAATTTTTGCTCCGGGCTTCTCGACCAAAACCGAGATATCTGATGTGTCAGGCCGTGGCGTTGGCATGGACGTGGTGAAAACCAAGATTTCTCAGCTCAACGGCACAGTTAACGTGTTCTCGGTTCAGGGGCAGGGCTCGAAGATTGTTATCAAAGTGCCGCTTACCTTGGCGATCATGCCAACTTTGATGGTCATGTTGGCCAACCAAGCATTTGCCTTCCCGCTGGTTAACGTGAACGAGATCTTCCACCTCGATCTTTCGCGTACCAACGTTGTTGATGGTCAAGAAGTGGTCATCGTGCGCGACAAGGCCCTGCCATTGTTCTACCTCAAGCGCTGGCTGATTGGCAGCGCCGCACATGTTGAGCAAGGCGAAGGGCATGTGGTGATTCTGACCGTGGGCAGCCAGCGTATCGGCTTTGTGGTTGATCAGCTTGTAGGTCAAGAAGAGGTAGTCATTAAACCTTTGGGCAAAATGCTGCAAGGCACTCCCGGCATGTCTGGCGCTACCATTACCGGGGATGGTCGAATCGCTTTGATTCTAGATGTGCCAAGCATGCTTAAACGTTACGCGCGGCGTATGTGATATTCGCGATGCAGGTATTAGTCGCATCGTTGAGGAGTGTTTATGGCTGTTAAGGTGTTGGTGGTTGATGATTCCGGTTTTTTCCGCCGGCGCGTTTCGGAAATTCTTTCAGCCGATCCGAACATCCAGGTAGTCGGCACGGCTACCAATGGCCGGGAAGCCATTGAGCAAGCGCAAGCGCTCAAGCCAGACGTGATTACCATGGATTACGAGATGCCAATGATGGATGGCATCACGGCTGTGCGTAACATCATGCAGTCTTGTCCGACGCCCGTTTTGATGTTCTCGTCGCTTACCCATGAAGGCGCGCGCGTAACGCTTGATGCGCTTGAGGCGGGGGCGGTTGACTTCCTGCCGAAGAACTTTGAAGACATCTCGCGCAATCCAGAGCGAGTTAAACAGTTGCTCTGCGAAAAGATTCACACCATTGCGCGCAGCAACCGTCGCAGTTTTAGTGCCCCGGCCCCAGCACCGCTTATGCCGGCTAGCGCTGCTAACAAGCCAGTGGCGCGACCTGTCCCAGCGCCAGCTGTTGCAGGGCGTCCTGCTGCAGCCCAGGCGGCTGTTGCAAACAGCCCGGCACCTAAGCGAAAGCCTTACAAACTGGTTGCAATAGGTACTTCAACAGGTGGCCCGGTTGCACTGCAACGGGTGCTGACACAGTTGCCGGCCAATTTTCCTGCGCCGATTGTGCTGATTCAACATATGCCGGCTGCATTTACCAAAGCCTTTGCAGAGCGCCTTGATAAGCTTTGTCGCATCAATGTCAAAGAAGCCGAGGACGGTGACATCCTTCGTCCAGGTTTGGCACTGCTCGCGCCAGGCGGGAAGCAAATGATGGTGGATGCCCGCGGTATGGTGAAGATTCTTCCGGGTGACGAGCGTCTGAACTACAAGCCGTGTGTGGACATCACTTTTGGCTCTGTGGCCAAGTCATATGGCGACAAAGTGCTAGCTGTGGTTTTGACGGGCATGGGCGCTGATGGGCGTGAAGGTGCGCGCTTGCTCAAGCAGGGCGGGAGCCAAGTGTGGGCGCAAGATGAAGCGAGTTGCGTGATTTATGGCATGCCTATGGCTATCGTGAAGGCCAACTTGGCAGATGCTATTTACCCTCTGGATGATATTGGCAGGCATATTGTTGAGGCCTGCGGTTAATGGATGTACTAAGCCTTATTGGCGTCATCCTGGCATTTGTGGCCATTCTTGGCGGCAACTACTTGGAAGGTGGTCATGCGGCTGCGTTGCTTAACGGCCCTGCGGCGCTGATTGTTATCGGCGGTACGTTAGGCGCTGCATTTCTGCAGGCACCGGTACATGTTTTTAAACGAGCTCTCGCCATACTCAGTTGGATTTTCTTCCCCCCCAAGATCGATCTTATTGGTGGCATTAATCGTGTAGTTGGCTGGAGCATGACTGCGCGTAAAGAAGGTTTGCTTGGGCTTGAAGCCGTTGCCGATGCCGAGCCTGATCCCTATGCCCGCAAAGGCCTGCAACTTCTGGTAGATGGCGCGGAGCCCGAAGCCATACGCAGTATTCTTGAAGTGGATTTGTACACTCAGGAAGGCCGAGATATTCAGGCTGCCAAAGTTTACGAAAGCATGGGCGGTTATGCGCCAACCATTGGCATCATCGGTGCTGTTATGGGCTTGATCCATGTGATGGGCAATCTGGCTGACCCCAGCATGCTTGGCAGCGGTATTGCTGTGGCTTTTGTGGCCACCATTTACGGTGTTGGTCTTGCCAACCTCTTGCTGCTGCCTATCGGTAGCAAGCTCAAAGCCATCGCACAGCGCCATTCGCGTTATCGCGAGATGCTACTTGAAGGCATCTTGTCGATTGCTGAAGGGGAAAATCCGCGTTCCATCGAATTAAAGCTGCAAGGCTTTATGGATTGATGGGGACAGGATATGGCCCGCAGGCGTCACCAAGAAGAACATGAGAACCACGAGCGTTGGCTAGTTTCCTACGCCGACTTCATAACCTTGCTGTTTGCCTTTTTCGTGGTGATGTACTCGATCTCTTCGATCAACGAAGGCAAATACAAAATTCTTTCGGACAGCCTCACAGGCGTGTTCAACCAACCTGACCGTGCAATTCAGCCCATTCCTGTCGGTGATGAGCGGCCGCGAACTACGGAGCCGGATCGATCCTTGGTGGATGAAGACAGAACGCTATCGGCCGCGGACTCCTTGGAAAGCATCGCCAATAGCGTGCGTGAGGCGTTTGGTGATCTGATTCAGTCAGAGCAACTCAAGGTCAGCGGTAATGAGCTGTGGATTGAGATCGAACTCAGCTCCAGTCTTCTTTTCACCAGCGGTGATGCGGTACCTAATAATGCTGCGTTCGATATTATTGAGAAAGTGGCCAAAATTTTGGCGCCTTTTGAGAACCCAATACACGTAGAAGGCTTCACCGATAATCAGCCCATTCAAACGGCGCAGTTCCCGACCAACTGGGAGCTTTCTACAGCGCGCGCGGCCAGTATCGTGCGAATGTTGGCCATGGATGGGGTTAACCCTAGTCGTTTGGCCGCGGTAGGCTATGGCGAGTTTCAACCTGTTGCGGATAACGATACCGCGGAGGGGCGAGGGCGAAATCGGCGGGTAGTCCTGGTTATTTCTCGAAATCTGGATGTGCGCCGCAGCGTGAGTGGCGTCGGCAGTGCCAATGCCAAGCCAGACGCCGCCTTACAGCGTGCTGGCACGCAACCTGCTTCGGCCCCTGCAGCGCCGGCCCCGCAAGCGGGTTCCGTCAATCCCCCGTCGCCAGCTCAATGAGTGCTGGCACCGTTCTCGGTCTGGTTTTAGCTGCACCGGGAGGATGAATACGATGAGAGTCTGGGCAGTAGCCAATCAGAAAGGTGGTGTCGGAAAAACCACCACATCAATCGCACTGGCCGGTTTGCTGGCTGATGCTGGAAAACGTGTTGTGGTTGTGGACCTCGACCCGCATGGGTCCATGACCAGTTATTTTGGTCACGATCCAGATACCCTTGAACACAGCTGTTTTGATTTGTTTCAGCACTCAGGCGGTGTGCCCAGCGATTTGCCCAAGCAGTTGCTGCTGCAAACCAGTCATGAACGCATCTCACTGCTGCCATCAAGCACCGCACTGGCCACGCTTGAGCGTCAATCGCCAGGTAAGAGTGGGCTTGGGCTGGTTATTGCCAAGAGCCTTGCACAGCTCTGGCAGGACTATGACCACGCGGTGATCGACAGTCCGCCGTTGCTTGGTGTGTTAATGGTTAATGCGCTGGCAGCCAGTCAGCAGTTGGTGATACCCGTTCAGACGGAGTTTCTGGCGGTTAAGGGGCTGGAACGGATGATCAATACCCTGGCGATGATTAATCGCTCGCGACAACAAGCATTGCCTTACACCATCGTGCCGACGTTGTTTGATCGCCGTACTCAGGCGTCCATGGGTACGCTTAGGGTCTTGCGTAACACCTATCCGGAACACCTCTGGCCGGCTTATATTCCGGTTGATACCCGTTTACGTGATGCCAGTCGGGCAGGGCTCGTGCCCTCAAACTTTGATAGCAACAGCCGGGGTGTGATTGCTTACCGCGCGCTGCTTAAACACCTGCTGTCGCAGCAAATTGCGGCACAGGTCGCTTGAGTTGAACAGCTATGCTGAAGATTGGGGCTCAAGTCTGTCGCACGCGCGGCCGATAGTCTTAAGAGATTGTTATTGCAGGTTGTCTTCATGAGTCGTCCATTGGTTACCGCTACACGCTCGCAACTGGCCTTGCAGTCTTATTTGGACGGCTTGTTGCAGGATGCTGCCATTGAATTGGCTGACAGCGCGACCCTGGACGAGTTCGAGGCTGCTGTACTTGAAGAGCAAGTACGCGATGCGCGCATGATCAAGCAGGTCGCGCCCATGAGCAAACCGGTCATGGAGTTAGCCCGAAGGCCGCTTATTTTGCCGACCATCGAGATGCCTGCGCTGCAAGTGGTTGTGGCGCCCAGTGTGCCGGCGCTTGAACAAGTAAGCGACGTGCAGGTCGTGGTTGAGGTGGCCGAATCAGTACTGCAGCACTCGGCACTGACCGAGTCCGCTCTGAGCGGTCGTCCTGATTGGGCCAGTGAGTCATTTGAATGTCTGCTGTTTGATGTCGCAGGCCTTACTCTGGCTGTCCCTCTGGTGTGTTTAGGCAGCATCTATCCTTTGCAAGGGCAGGAGTTGACTCCCTTATTTGGTCAGCCGGACTGGTTCCTCGGCATATTGCCGTGTCAGGCGGGTAATCTGAAGGTGCTGGACACTGCGCGTTGGGTGATGCCTGATCGCTACCGCGATGACTTTCGCGATGGCCTGCAGTACGTCATTTCTATCGAAGGGTATGAGTGGGGGCTGGCGGTTCACCAAGTCAGCCGGTCGATTCGGCTTGATCCCAAAGAGGTTAAGTGGCGCAGTCAGCGTACCCAGCGGCCTTGGTTGGCTGGAACGGTGATTGAACATATGTGCGCTTTGTTGGATATCACAGCCCTGGCGGAGTTGATTGCCAGTGGTGCGACCAAGCGTATGGCAGCCGGTCGGGTGCATTGAGTAATACGCTGGCTGTGCGAGGTTGGCAGCTTTGCAACTATAGTAATGACAGCGGGGTATACACCCGCGATCGCCGCCGCGAGCGGTTCATGACGAGGCTAGGAACATGAAGAAAAGTTCGGCACAAGGTTCTGAAGATCCGATTCTGCAATGGGTGACTTTCCGTCTGGATAACGAAACCTATGGCATCAACGTGATGCAGGTCCAAGAAGTATTGCGTTATACCGAGATTGCCCCTGTGCCTGGTGCGCCAAGTTATGTGCTGGGGATTATCAACCTGCGCGGCAACGTGGTTACGGTGATCGACACGCGTCAGCGCTTTGGCCTTGATTCGAGCGAAGTGACCGATAACACGCGTATTGTGATCATCGAAGCCGACAAGCAGGTTATCGGTATTCTGGTCGACAGCGTGGCCGAAGTGGTTTATCTGCGCCAGTCGGAAGTGGAAACCGCGCCAAACGTTGGCAACGACGAGTCTGCCAAGTTCATTCAAGGCGTGTGCAACAAGAATGGCGAATTGCTGATTTTGGTTGAGCTCGACAAGATGATGAGCGAGGAAGAGTGGTCCGAGCTGGAGGGCTTCTAAGCCATGCTCGAGGCACTGCTGGTCGCGCTAGCCCTAGTCTGTCTGGGGCTTGTGGCTGCGTGCATCTGGTTGACCAAGCAACTGCGGCATGCCGTGAGTGTGCAAGGCGAGCGTGACGCTGTGCGCGATCGTCGCCTCAAGGAGTTGAGTCGGCGATTGGATGCTTACCTGACGGGCAGTGTGCAGATTGGTGAAGAGTTGTATGAGCTAAGGCGAGTGGTGGCACCCTTGCCTGACAAGCTAAATCAGATTGAGCAGCGCGACCCTAGCAGTTTGTCGTTCACTCAGGCGGCGCGCTTGGCCGGTATGGGCGCTAGCGTTGAAGACCTGACTCAGTCCTGCGGGTTGAGCCAGGCTGAAGCCGAGCTAGTCAGCAAAATGCATCAGGCCAAGTTGCAGCGTTCCTGATTACTCGACCGCCTTTAATGGTCGGGGCCTTCCAATAAGCGCAACGGTGGTGTCACGTCGTTGTCGCGTGTATTGCCTGCCGGGCATTTCCCTTTTAGATACCAAGCGAAGGCGATTATTTCTGCGATGCAGCGATACAGCTGTTCGGGTATGGCTTCACCCAGTTCGAGGCGTGCCAACAGTCGAACTAATTCAGCATTTTCATAGATCGGCACTTCGCATTCGCGGGCAATGGCCAGAATGGCTTCTGCCAGTTCGTCATCACCTTTTGCGCTGAGTGTGGGGGTATTTTTGCCGTCATAGGTGAGGGCGATTGCCTGGCGAGGTGTGTTTTTCTTCATGCAGTTTCATCCACCCAGCGTTGTTCCAGGCTGGTGCGGGGGCCGCGCGGTGGGGTGCCTTGCCGACAGGCCAGATCGCCCACTTGCAGGCCTGCCTCATTAAGTCGTTGGCGCAGATGATCCAACTGCCCGTCAATCAGTTGTACGGTGCTCATGCGTTCGGCCCACAGCTGGCTTGTGAGGCGGCTATGAATTAACTGAGCCTGCACTTGCAGGGGCCCAAGCGGGTCGAGATCAAATGCCAGTTCGACTTTCCACAGCGTTTCCTTCTTGTCGGGCTTGTCCTGTGCGTTTTTGTCCTCGCGCTGGATCTTCACCTGCAGGGGCACCAACTCCTGCTGATTACGCATGGGCAACTCCAGTTGCCAGGTGGTCAGTAGGTTGCCATCTGGGCCGATTTGGCTTTGTGCGAGGCTCGATAATTGATGGGTCTGCAGGCGTGAAATGGCGGCGGCGGCAAGTTTCAACAGCGCTTCGAGATCAGCTTCGCCATCCATGGTTTGCAGCAGACGGGAGGGCAGGGGGAAGTTAAGCGCCTGCTGACGGTTGCTGGCTTTGCCCAGGCTGTTTAACAGGTCTCGCGCCAGGGCTGGAATTGCCTGTGCTAGTGAGCCGCCTGCCGTCAGGCTGGCCAGCGGTGTGCCAGGTTGTAGGTTGGGCAGCAACTGGCTAATCAACCGTAGCAGGTTGGCTTTAAGGTCGGTGCTCAAGGGGTGTCCCTGCCCAGTCAGTAGTTTGCTTTCAAGCAAAATGCCGCTGTTTTCCATGGCTGAAGCGAGGCCTTTGGCTGTGCTCAATTGGTCGGCGTCAGGCAGGTTGGCAAAGAGTTTGTCGATACTGGTGCGCAGTCCTTCGCTGGCCTCAGCATTACCCCGCAAGCTTTGCAGGGCGCTGAAGAGGTTCTCCAGCGAGCCTTGTTTGTTGCTCTGTAAGCCCAGTTGTTGGCTGAGTACGAGCTGATCGAGACGACCGCTCAGGGGCAAAAAACTTAACGCCTGGTTGCCTTGCACCTGGGCGCTTAGCAGGCTGCCGACTGGCAGTGGAAGGGGGGTTTCCAGCGACAGTTTGCTTCCTGCCAACGGGGTGTTGAGCAGGTTGAGCAATACTTTATAAATCACCTGTTGCGCACGATCCTGTGGCATCTGCTCGCGACTGATCACCTTGCCTTGCAGCAAGGTGCCGACCGGTAGTTGATTAAGGTCCAGGCTGGTCAGGGGTTTCTCACCGCCCGTTAACGCCGACAGTGCCAGGCTGGTTGCCGATAAAGCCGTCACCGTCATGCTGGTGCCTTGCATCAGTGGGCGATTGCTTTGCGCTTCCAGTGTGGTTTGACGTCCATTTGCCAACGTCAGCTTTAGCAGCAACTGAAAGCTCTGGGCGACTTCCTTGAGGGCTATGACTTCAGCTTTGGCGCTCTCGCCACTGCTCAGAATACCTTGCATCGGTTGTAGCAGCTTAACTGCCATGTCTGCCGCTGCAGGTGAAACACGGCTGCTGGCAGATGCTGGCGGTAGTGGGCGTGGACTACTGATTTCGCTCATTAACGGGTTACACCCTGTCGAAAATGCCCGCTGCGGCAGGCAGGTCAGGGCATGTATAATCGCGCCCCGACTGAGCTGGCGCGCGTTCAATGTGCCTCAGTATAGCGGCCAAGACTCTGTCGACTTAAACAGCTTTTGCCATTCCTCTTAGGTGCCGATGCTTTGACCAGCCCTCTTCTTGAAGCCGTGGCACTCACCTGTGAGCGTGACTGGCGCATGCTGTTCGAGCGCCTGGAGTTGCAACTGGAGCCCGGTGAGATGCTTCAGGTGGTGGGGCCCAATGGCAGTGGCAAGACCAGTCTGCTGCGTTTGTTGGCCGGATTGATGCAACCGACGGCCGGTGAGGTTCGCTTGCAGGGCCGCGCCCTCACAGAGTCGCGCACAGATTCAGCCCTTAACTTGTTGTGGATCGGTCATGCAGCCGGTATCAAAGGCTTGCTCACCGCTGAAGAGAATCTCACTTGGCTGTGTGCGCTGCATGAGCCTGCCTCACGCGAGGCGATCTGGCAGGCGTTGGCCGCCGTAGGCCTGCGCGGTTTTGAAGATGTGCCTTGCCACACCTTGTCCGCCGGTCAACAGCGTCGCGTGGCACTGGCGCGTCTTTACCTGCCTGGGCCATCGCTCTGGGTGCTGGATGAGCCGTTCACCGCGTTGGATAAGGCGGCAGTCGCTCAGCTTGAACAGCATTTGGCGGCGCATTGCGAGCGGGGCGGTCTGGTAGTGCTAACCACTCATCATGAATTAACGGTCAAACCCGCCGGTTACCGCGAGCTTGATCTGGGGCAGCGCAGCGTATGAGCAATGTTTTTACCCTGCTGCTGGCTCGTGAAGCACGTGTGCTGTTCCGGCGTCCCGCAGAGTTGGCCAACCCACTGGTTTTCTTTGCCATTGTGATTGCGCTCTTTCCGTTGGCGGTTGGCCCTGAGTCGCAGTTGTTACAAACCCTTTCGCCTGGCTTGGTCTGGGTGGCCGCGCTTTTGGCTGTATTGCTCTCGCTAGACGGGCTCTTTCGCAGTGATTTCGAAGACGGCTCACTCGAACAGTGGGTCCTTTCGCCGCACCCCCTGGCTCTTCTGGTTCTGGCCAAGGTGCTGGCACACTGGCTTCTGTCGGGCTTGGCGCTGGTGTTGTTGGCTCCGCTGATGGCGCTGATGTTGGGCTTACCAGGGCGCTGTCTGCCGGTGCTGCTGATTTCTCTGTTGTTGGGCACTCCGGTGCTCAGTTTGTTGGGCGCGGTGGGTGCCGCTCTGACCGTCGGGCTCAAGCGTGGCGGTGTGTTACTCGCCCTGTTGATTTTGCCGCTGTACATCCCGGTGCTGATCCTTGGCAGCGGTGCGTTACAAGCCAGCCTGCAAGGATTGCCGGTGGCCGGCCACCTGTTGTGGCTGGCCAGCCTCACTGCATTAGCAGTGACCTTGACACCTTTCGCCATCGCCGCCGGTCTTCGGATCAGCGTCGCTGAGTAGATAATAAGCCTGAATGGCCGCTCGGATCTGACGCTTGCGTGCGTCGGATTCAGCCCTAGCACTGATGAGTAATCTGATGAACTGGATGTGGTTTCACAAGCTTGGCTCGCCTAAATGGTTCTATGAAATCAGCCGCCTTTGGCTGCCTTGGCTCGCTGTCAGCGCGATTTTGCTGTTAGTGACCGGTCTGGTCTGGGGGCTGGCCTTCGCGCCCCCGGATTATCAGCAGGGCAACAGCTTTCGCATCATCTACATCCACGTGCCAGCCGCATTCCTGGCGCAATCCATCTACATCATGTTGGCCATCGCCGGCACGGTTGGGCTGGTGTGGAAGATGAAACTGGCGGATGTGGCCCTGCAGCAAGCCGCGCCCATTGGCGCCTGGATGACGGTTATCGCGCTGGTCACCGGCGCGATATGGGGCAAGCCCACTTGGGGCACCTACTGGGTGTGGGACGCGCGCCTGACCTCCATGCTGATCCTGTTGTTTCTCTACTTCGGCGTGATTGCCTTGGGCAATGCCATTACCAACCGCGACAGTGCAGCCAAAGCCTGTGCGGTGCTGGCCATCGTTGGCGTGGTGAATATTCCGATCATTCAGTACTCGGTGGAGTGGTGGAACACCCTGCACCAGCCGGCCACGTTCAGCATTGTGGCCAAACCCGCCATGCCGTTTGAAATGTGGATGCCGTTGTTGATCTCGGTGCTGGGGTTCTACTGCTTTTTTGGTGCCGTGCTGCTTATGCGCATGCGCCTGGAAGTACTTCGCCGTGAAGTCCGCAGCAGTTGGGCAAAGGCCGAGATCAAGGCGCAAGTGGAGAAAGGCCTATGAGTTTTGCCAGCTTTAGCGAATTTCTGGCCATGGGCACCCATGGACCGTTTGTCTGGACCTGTTATGCCATCAGCCTGGCTGTGTTGGCCCTTAATGTGGTGCTGCCGATTCTGGCGCGCCGACGTTTCCTGCAAGATGAGGCGCGCCGTATGCGCCGGGAGGAGTTGAAGTGAATCCTGTGCGCAAGAAACGCCTGTATGCCGTCATGGCTTTGGTGTCCGGTGCGGGTATAGCGGTGGCCTTGGCCCTCAGCGCCCTGCAGCAGAATATCAATCTGTTTTATTCACCGACCCAGATTGCGGCCGGTGATGCCCCTGAAGAAGTCCGTATTCGGGCCGGTGGATTGGTTGCCGTGGGTTCGGTAAAGCGCTCTGATAAATCGCTGGATACTGACTTTGTGGTAACCGATGGCGTGGCCAACGTGACCATCCGTTACAACGGCATTCTTCCCGATCTGTTTCGTGAGGGGCAGGGCATCGTTGCCATGGGCAAGCTGAATGATCAGGGCGTGTTAATCGCCGATGAAGTGCTCGCCAAGCATGATGAAAACTATATGCCACCCGAAGTCATGCAGGCGCTTGAGCAAAGCGGCATGAAACAGCAGCACGATGCGGCAAACGCCGCTAAGCAGGGGTACTGATAATGATTCCTGAGCTCGGCCATTTGGCCATGATTCTGGCGCTGTGTATGTGCTTGGTGCAGGCCACCTTGCCATTGATCGGTGCCTGGCGTGGTGACCGTCTGTGGATGAGTCTCGCGCGACCGGCAGCGTGGGGGCAGTTTGTCTTTCTGCTGATTTCCTTCGCCTGCTTGACCTATGCCTTTATGGTCGACGATTTCACCGTGGCCTATGTGGCCAACAACTCCAATACCGCGTTGCCGTGGTACTACAAATTCAGTGCCGTCTGGGGTGCGCATGAAGGCTCACTGCTGCTGTGGGCGTTGATTCTGGCCGGCTGGACCTTTGCCGTGGCGATTTTCTCGCGCCAGTTGCCGGAAGAAATGCTGGCCCGTGTGTTGGCTGTGATGGGCATTATCAGCATTGGTTTCCTGCTGTTTTTGATCGTCACCTCCAACCCGTTTGAACGCCTGATCTTCAACGCACCGGCCGACGGCCGTGACCTCAACCCGCTGCTGCAGGACTTCGGCCTGATCGTTCACCCACCGATGCTCTACATGGGCTATGTCGGTTTCTCGGTGGCCTTTGCCTTTGCCATCGCCGCGTTGCTAGGCGGTAAACTGGACGCCGCTTGGGCGCGCTGGTCGCGGCCATGGACGCTAGTCGCCTGGGCTTTTCTTGGTATTGGTATCGCCTTGGGTTCGTGGTGGGCGTATTACGAACTTGGCTGGGGCGGCTGGTGGTTCTGGGACCCGGTTGAAAACGCCTCATTTATGCCCTGGTTGGTCGGCACAGCCTTGATTCACTCACTGGCAGCGACGGAAAAACGCGGCGTGTTTAAAAGCTGGACCGTGTTGCTGGCCATTGCCGCGTTCTCCCTGAGTTTGCTGGGCACCTTCCTCGTCCGTTCCGGCGTGTTGACCTCGGTGCACGCGTTTGCCAGCGACCCGGAACGCGGCGTGTTTATTCTGGCGTTTCTGCTTCTGGTCGTGGGCAGTTCGCTGGCCCTGTTTGCCGTGCGTGCCCCGGTGGTTAAAAGCCAGGTGGGCTTTGCCATGTGGTCGCGGGAAACCTTCCTGCTGATCAACAACATCATCCTGGTGGTGTCTTCGGCGATGATTCTGCTGGGGACTCTGTACCCACTGGTGCTGGATGCGCTGACCGGTACCAAGCTGTCGGTAGGTCCGCCTTACTTCGACGCGCTGTTTGTACCGCTAATGGGCCTGTTGATGGCGATGATGGCGGTGGGTGTAATGGTGCGCTGGAAGGACACACCGCTTAAGTGGCTGACCAGCATGCTGGTGCCGGTACTGATCACCACCGCCGTGTTGGCCTTTGCTTTGACCTTCCTGCATGGCGAGTTCCGCTGGTCTGTGCTGGGTGTGTGCTTGTTGTCGCTCTGGGTGGTGTTGGCCGGGTTGCGTGACATCCGCGAGAAAACTCGCCACAAAGGCTTGCTCAAAGGGCTGCCGAGCCTGACTCGAAGCTACTGGGGCATGCAGGTCGCGCACCTGGGTATGGCGGTGTGTGCGGTGGGGGTGATCCTTACCACTGTGGGCAGCTTCGAGCGCGATATGCGTATGTCGCCGGGTGATTCGGTCGAGATCGGCGGTTATCGCTTTATTTTCGAAGGGGCTGAGCACTTTGACGGGCCGAACTTCAGCTCCGATAAAGGCACCGTTCGCGTGCTGCAAGACGAGCGCGAAATTGCCGTGTTGCACCCGGAAAAACGCCTCTACACCGTGCAACAAACCGTGATGACCGAAGCGGGTATCGATGCGGGCATCACCCGTGATCTGTTTGTGGCCCTCGGTGAGTCACTTGAAGGCGGCGACTGGGCTGTGCGCGTACACATCAAACCATTTGTACGCTGGATCTGGCTGGGCGCTTTGTTAATGGGCTTGGGTGGTTTGCTGGCTGCAGCTGACAAACGTTACCGCATGAAAGTGCGTACCAAGGTGCGTGATGCACTGGGCATGGCCGGAGCGCGGGTATGAAACGGTTAATCCTGCTGGTGCCTTTTCTGGTGTTTCTGGGCATGGCGGTGTTTCTCTATAAGGGGCTGTTTATGGACCCCTCAGAGCTGCCGTCAGCCCTGATTGGAAAGCCTTTCCCGGCATTCGCACTGCCCGCGCTGGATGACCCACAACGCACGGTGACGGAGGCTGATCTTAAGGGCCGTCCGGCACTGGTAAATGTCTGGGCCACTTGGTGCCCGTCGTGTCGGCATGAGCACCCGGTGCTTAATGAGTTGGCCAAGCGCGGCGTGCTGATTCATGGCGTCAACTACAAGGATGATCGTTCGGCGGCGCAAAAGTGGCTGCGTGAACTGCACAATCCCTATCAGTTGAACATTGAAGATGCCAAAGGCAGCCTGGGCCTTGATCTGGGCGTGTATGGCGCACCGGAAACCTTCTTCATTGATGCGCAGGGGATCATCCGCCATAAGTTTGTCGGCACCATTGATGAGCGCATCTGGCGTGAGCAGTTAGCGCCCATTTATCAGTCACTGGTTGATGAGGCAACGCCATGAAAGCGTGGATCAGCATTGCATTGTTAACCGCCGTTCTCGCCGGCAGCGTACAGGCGGCCATCGACACCTATGAGTTCGACTCTGAGGCCGATCGTCAGCGCTACCGCACCTTGGTCGAGGAGTTGCGTTGCCCCAAGTGTCAGAACCAGAACATTGCCGACTCTGACGCCCCCATCGCCATGGACCTGCGTGAGCAGATTTTCCGCATGTTGGAAAAGGGCGAGAGCGATCAGCAAATTGTCGACTTTCTGGTCAGTCGTTATGGCGACTTCGTTCTCTATAAACCGCCAGTAACCGGTCGTACGCTGCTGCTGTGGTATGGCCCGGCGATCTTCCTGGGGGCGGGTTTTGTGCTGCTCGGTTTTATCGTGCTGCGTCGGCGCGGCTCATCGGCGACAGCGGCCAATGGCCTGTCTGCTGATGAAGTGCAACGCCTTAAAGCGCTGCTTAATCAATCGTCCATGGATAACAAAGACTGATGATCGAATTCTGGTTGTGCGCCGGTCTGCTGTTGCTGACGGCTTTGGCCATCTTGTTGCTACCTGTGTTGCGCGGTCGCGGCGTCCAAGCCGAGGAAGACCGCACGGCATTGAACGTCACCCTGTATCAGGAGCATCTGCAGGAGTTGCAAGCACAGCATGCCGCAGGTGCATTGGATGATAAGCAATTGGCGGGCGCGCGTGACGAGGCTGCTCGTGAATTGCTGTCCGATACCGAGGGTGCTCAGGCGTTGCCGGTTAAACGCTCCCTGGGGCGTGCCGTGCCGCTGATTTGTGCGTTGCTGGTGCCCGCACTGGGTGTTGGGCTGTACATGCATTGGGGCGTGATTGATGAGGTGGAGCGGGCCCGCACCTTTGTTGAACAGCCTAAGACCATCGAAGAGATGACTGCACGCCTGGAAGAGGCCACAGAGAAGAATCCCGACTCGGCGGAGAGTTGGTATTTCCTCGGTCGTACCTATATGGCGCAAGAGCGTCCGGCTGAAGCTGCTGCCGCGTTTGAACGTGCCGTCGCAGTAGCTGGCCGCGAGCCGGAGCTCTTGGGGCAATGGGCTCAAGCTTTGTATTTTGCCGGCAATAAACAGTGGACTGATCAACTACAAACCATGACGGATGACGCCCTCAAAGGCGATCCGGCTGAAGCCACCACGCTGGGTTTGTTGGGCATTGCCGCGTACGAGGGCGGTCAGTACCAGCGCGCCATCGAGTACTGGCAGCAACTGGTGGCGGTATTGCCGGTTGAAGACCCGTCGCGTCAGGCCATTGAGGGCGGCATTGAACGTGCCCGCCAACAACTGGGTATTGCCACGCCAGACGCCGCGGTGACCAACGTGCCGGGTATTACGGTCAAGGTCGAACTGGCGCCTGAGTTGAGCGATAAAGTTCAACCGGGTGATGCGGTGTTCATCTTTGCCCGCGCGGTTTCCGGCCCGCCGATGCCGCTGGCGGTCAAGCGTTTGACCGTGGCCGATTTGCCCGCCGAGGTCAGCCTGTCGGATAACGATGCGATGATGCCGCAGCTGAAAATCTCTGGCTTTGAGCAGGTGCAACTGGTGGCGCGTATTTCGCGCAGTGGCAACGCCACCGCAGGCGAGTGGATCGGCAGCAGCCAGCCGATTGCCAGCAAAACCACAAACCTACAGCAATTGCGCATCGACACGGCGGATACGCCAACACCCTGATACCGGCACCCAGCGGCAGCCTGTTCGGCGCAGCGTTTAAACAAACGCGCCGAATGCGCTGCCGTTTTTTATGGGCAGTGCGACCGAAGAACGTTATTCGGTTTTAATGTGCCGGGCAGGGCGTCGCAGGCCGGCGTTCAATGTCGGTTTCGAATGCTTCGATGAGTCGGCACAGGGGTTGGCCTTCTGCCGAGCATTGATCCGCATGGTTCCACTGTTCCACGGCTTGGTGCATGACCGCCGCCAGGCGTTGGCACTCGTCAATGTGCGCCTGCAGCGCGCTTAATCGCTCATTGAGCAGTTCGCGCACGTCGCTGCAGGGCGCGCGGTCATGCTCGGCGCTGCTGAGAATGCGCTGGATATCCTTGAGGCTAAACCCCATGCGCCGCGCGCGGGCAACAAAGCGCAGGCGCTGCAGGTCCGTGGCCGCGTATTGCTGGTAACCGTTTTGCGGGTCGCGCGTGGGCTTGAGTAGGCCCAGCGCGGTGTAGTGGCGCACGGTATCAGCGCTGACAGCGGCTGCTTTGGCCAGTTGGGCAACGTGCATAATCACTCTCCAGAACCTTATGGCCGCATCAGGTTAAAACCTGTGGGCGGCCCTTGGGTCAAGCGTGCATGGCTATTCGGCAATCTGCAGCTTGCGGGCCTCATGGTAGAAGAAGCGAATCTTCTCGTATTCGAACGGTGAGTTGAGCTGACCGTAACGGAAGTTCACCGTGGAGCGTTGATCAACCACTTCCAGCAGGGTGATTTCTGGGTGATTGCTACTGGCTTCGGCCACGTTGAGCCAGTTGACTTGGTTCTTCACGCTGAAATCCACCAGCAATCCGCCGGTATCACGCAGGTTGGACGGCCCTAACAGCGGCAGCATCAGGTAGGGCCCTGACGGCGCGCCATAAAACCCCAGGGTTTGGCCGAAGTCTTCCTTCTGTTTGGGCAGGCCCATGCGCGTCGCCGGGTCCCATAAACCGGCTACCCCAATGGTGGTGTTAAGCAGCAGCCGCGCGGTGGTTTGTGCCGTGCGCTTGCCTTTGAGTTGCAAGGCGCTGTTCAGCGCATTGGGCACATCGCCCAGGTTGCTGAAAAAGTTGCTGACCCCGCTCTCCACCAAGTTGGGGGTGATGGTGCGATAACCATCGACAATCGGCAGAAAAACCCACTCATCAAAGCGGTAGTTGAAGTGATAAACGCGGCGGTTCCATGACTCCAACGGGTCGTAGACGCTCAACGCGTTGAGCGTGGCGCGTTCAAATTCGCGCTCGTCCAAGCCGGGATTGAATTTCAGGTTCTGCAGTGGGCGTTTGAAGCCGTCTTCGTCGGCCGCCAGTGCCCAGTGAGTGTGCAGCAGCAAGGTAAGAGTCAATACCAGCAGGGTCGGCTTAGCCACGGAAGAACTCCAGCATGTCGTTGCTATTGACGCGGTAGTTGAGGTTGCCGCAGTGACCGCCCAGCGGATACACCGTCAACCGGTCGCCGAAGGTGCGCCGCAGAAAGCCCAGATCGCCTGGGCCAAGAATCATGTCGTCGGCGTTGTGCATGACGGCGATCTTGCTGCTGGTTTTCAGGTAGTCAGTCAAAGCATAAAGGCTGACCTGATCAATCAACTGCGTGATGCTGCCGCCGTCATAGCGTGCGCGCCACATGGGAATGAGTTGTTCAGTCAGGTAGCAGTCAAAGTCGCATTGCAATGCGCGTTTGAAAAATGGGGTGAGGCTGGTGCCTTGGCTGATCGGGTAGCTGACGGGCGTTATCAGGCCGCGTCGGTTGATCAGGTCGGAGGTAAACGCAATGTCGGCAGACGAAAAACGGAAGGCGGTGCCAATCAGCATGGCCATCTGTTCATCGGTGAGTTTTTCTTTGGAGTTCTGGAAGTCATAGAGCAGGGCGTCATTGATGTCGACATAGCCCTTCTCCTCGAAATAGCGCGTCAGCTTGCCAAGTACCAACTCAAAGTAGGTGGTGCTGTCATCAATGCCGGTCACTTGGGTTTGCACCAGCCGGTCCAAGTTGGTGACCGAGGTGTAAAGGTTGACTGGCGGATTGAGCAGCAGCACACGTTTGAAGTTGAAGCTGCGCCGGGTTTCGTCCAACTCGCTGACAAAGGCCGCCTGCAATGCGCCCAGGCTGTAACCGGTTAGGTGGAATTCACTGACGTTAAGGCGTGGATGCTGCGCGCGCACGGCCTGCATGGCGCGGTACAAGTCGTCGGCATCGTCGCGCGTGATCCCCGGCGTGGCAAAGCGCGAGGCGGCCGTCATAAAGTCGTAACTGGTCGGCGAAGACAGCTGCACCACATGAAAACCTGCACCGTAGAACAGCTTTTTCAGGTATTCCGGGGTGCTGCTGGCGTAATGCGCCCCGGTACCCGCGATGATAAAGATCAGCGGTGCCTGCCCGGATTGTTTGGCCAGGCGATAGCGCATTTTGGTCACGGGCCAGAAGTTGTCCGGCACTTCAAATTCACGCTCCGGACGCAGCTTGACCTGGTAGTCGCTCTGGTTGATGTCGGCGTCGACCGGCAGGGCTGGGCGCAATTCAGGGGGCGTGGTGGCAATGGTCGCTTCAAAGGCGTTGGTCAGCGGAAAACCATAGCTGTTGGGATCGACATCAGTTGCCCAGGCAGGGGCAATAAAGGCCAGGCTACTGAGCAAGGCGAGCAGGCGTAGGCGTTGCGACATGGTGATATCTCTAAGGCGCTGTTCTGGGCTGCGAAGGGGCAAGTGGCTCGATTTGACCACAGAACCTGTTGCAAGTGCGGCTTGAAGCGCCTGAACTTCAGGTCAGGGCAGCACCACCAATTGCTCAACCCAGATCAACTCGCAGGCCCCTTCACCGATGTCTTCACGGCTCAGTGAGCTGACCCAGCGATAACCATCGTCACCTTCGACGCTGACCAACTGGCCGCTGAGCTGAATCTGCTGGTCTGTTTTAAGCTCTGCGAGGGTTTTGGCCACCTCTGCATTGGCGGGTATCAAGTGCATGTTGGCGCTGTGAATTTCGATTTGTCTGCGCTCAATCGGCAAGTGTTCAGCGCGCCAGAAATACCAGCGATTACGTTGGCTGATGCTGATGTGCCGGAGCACTTGAGGGTCGGCCATTGGCCCCCAGCCCAACGCTAGGTCGGTGGGCGAGAGTTTTGCGCCGCGGTCGAAGTAGTAGTTCTCGCGGCGTAAAACGCGTGCCTTTAATGAAAAGGCTTGCAGTGCGCGCAGGTTATTTTCGCCCACGCGCCAGGTGCCGGTGCTGGTGGAGACGCCGGATGGCAGACGATTGGCGTCGGGCAGCACGATCACCCACAGCATCCACAGGGCGAGCAAGCCAGCGACAGCGATAATTAGGCGGCGTATGAGCATGTGAGCAGTGTAGCGATTGCGCTGGGGGATGTTATCCGCAGCGGAGAGGCTTATCCTACGCAGCCATTTTTATTGCCTGAGTTACTTATGCCACGCTACTTATCGCTGATTCTGGTGTTGATTGTTGCTGCGTTGAGCTTGTTGGCCAGTCTAGTGCTGCGTTATCAGGTGATGGAGAACGAGGTGTGGGTGGGGCTGTGTGTCACCGACCCCACACAATTAGGCTGTGAGGTGCGCGCACTCTTCGGCTGGCTGATTCATTTTCGTGTGCTGTCACTTGGCGCCCTCGGCATTGCGCTGATGGCGTTTGTGCTGCCAGATCCATGGGGCCGCAGACTGGCAGGCCCCGCATTGATCCTTGGCTTGCCAGCGCTGGTGTTGTACAGCGCCAGCCTTGCTGTGTTTGCCGTTGTGCTGGCGTTGTTACGTCTGATTCGTGCGCCTAAGGCGACCTGATCAGGCGGTGCGCCTTGTGGTTCGCAGGCTGCGCCACAAGGCCGCTACCAGCAGGCTGCAGGTCAGGGCCCAGCCCACTGCTTGCAGGTTGCTCAAGGTCTCTTGATACAACTGCGGCGCAATGCCTGCACCCACCAACAGAGCCAGCAACGCGACCTCGCGCCGATAACCACTCACCGGCCAGCACAGGTAGCCCACTGCTGGCAGCAGCAGGGCTGCGCTGGGGAAACTGCGATAACGCGCGTCCATAACCAGTGCGAGCATCATCACGGCGCCGGCAAACCCGCTTAGCACCAGCCACAGCGCGGCTTTACTGGACAGCCAATGGCTGAGCTTGCCGCGCCAGCCTGTCGGTTGACCGAGGGTGAGCGCGAGTTGACTCAAAACCAACAGGTTGAGCACGATCAACGCCCCAGCCCATAACCACTCACCGACGTAACGGCTGGTGATCAAGCTCAGTTCGGCGAACAGGCCGATGCACGCCGCACCCAAGCCCGCGAGCAAGGGCAGCAGGAGCGCAGTACGCGTGGAACGGGGGCGGCCTGCTAACAGCAGCGTCGCGGTAAACAGCGCCAGGCTTGTGCCCAGCCAGAAAGGCCAGTGCGGTAAGTTGGATACGGACCCGGCGAGCACCGACTTGTCCTGGCGGTTGGCGTCGTAAAGCCCCCAGTAACCGCCGACAGCCCCTTCGCTGGCACGCTTCCATGGTTGATCGAAGGCCTCGATCAGGTTGTAGCGCCAGCCGTTTTCTTCTGCCAAAGCGACAAAGCCGCGGATGAACTTAGCCTGGTTGACCAAGCTGGGTACGGCGGTTTCGCGCTGGCGACCTTCACTGGGCCAGCCCGTTTCGCCAATAAAAATCTCTTTGGGTGCGTAGGCCGCGCCAAAGGTCTTGCGCACCTCAGCCACCTCATGCAGGGCGCTTTCAATGCCCGCCGGGTTGTCTTCCCAGTAGGGGAGCAGGTGGATGGTGATGAAATCCACCGCCGGTGCCACTTCTGGATGCTTAAGCCAGAATTCCCAGACATCGGCGTAGGTCACGGGCTGCTTGATCTGCGCCTTGACCTGTTCGATCAGTGTCACCAATTGTTCGGCGGTGACCTCTTTACGCAGCAGCGCCTCATTGCCAACGATCACCGACTGAACAACGTCAGGATGGGCGTTGGCGACTTTGATCAGGCCGGCAATCTCGGTGGCGGTATCCGCCGGGTTGCGACTCACCCAGGCGCCGACCATTAACTTCAAGCCGTACTTGCGGGCCATATTGGGCAGCTCTTCCAGCCCCGTAACCGAATACGTGCGCAGGCACTCGAAACGCTCGGACAGCAAGGCCATATCCGCTTCCATGCGCTCGGGGCGCAATTTCAGCGGCTGATCAAAGGGCGATTGGTCCTTATCGAACGGGGTGTAAGAGGCGCACTGCAGCTTGTGCGTGGGCGTGGCGGCATCGGCTAACTCAACGGGTTGGCCGATGTAAAACCACAGACCAAACAGCGCCATTAACGACACCATCAAGGTCAGTAAGTAAGGTGCAGCGAAGAATCGAGAAGTGGCTGGCATGATCGTGCGCGGTCGATGAGTGAGGCGCGCATATTAGCTGATTGCACTGGTGCAGGGCGGGCTGTTTGAGTGCGGTGTTGGGCCTTTATGTGGCCATCAGCCTAAATTAGGCTTGGTGATGTAACCAGGCATGTTTAGGTTGTGTTGAGGGCTTTTTGCGGCCTTCGACACGCTGCCAGATTTTTTCGTGGAAGTAGAAGCCCACCGAGTTGCACAGCGGTTCAATGGCGGCCACCAGGCTGCTGGCGGCGAGGCTGCCAGTTAACGCATAGGTGACGCCGAAGGCGATGCAAAAGTGCATCACGGTAAAGGTCAGGGTCTTGAGCATGGCGCACCTCGGCTGAGAATCATTTGTGTCTGATTGGCAGCGTAGTGCTGATTTGTCGATTGTTAAAATATTTCGATTGAATTGCTTCGATAGGTTTATGTGATTGATTGCTGCGGTCCTTGTTGGAGCCGCAGCTTAATCAATGGGTCAGCGAGGGTAGAGCGGCGGCAGGGCGCTGCTGTCAGGATTGGCTGCGCTGTCGAGGTCTTCGATGTTGGGCAGGCTGCGGATTGCCAACCACAGGTTGCGGCCTTGCCAGTGTTGGCCGCTTTCGCTGTACAGCGCGCCATTTAGACCGTCCAGTGCCTCGGACAAGGGAATAAATCGGGCGGCCATTTCAGCCAGGGTTTCTGGTTGTTGTCGTGCCCAGGCGTCAAGGGCATGTCGGGTGGCTTGGGAATCGTTGGCCATGCAACTGCGCTTGAGGTCATCAAGCAGGTTGCGCGGGCTTGGGCCTGTGGTCTGGCTAGGCAGCACGGCGGGTTGACGGCGCGCCCGCCACCAGAGGGTGAAACCCAGCAAGGTAGTCATGCTCAGCAGCGCGCTGCTCAGTTGCCAGGGCCACAGTTCGGCGCTGTTATCTTCCCGCATCGGCACAGGGGCGGCTGCCACTATCGGGCTTTCCAGGTTGGGGTTGGCTGCCACTTGCAAGGCGCGCGCGGGCAGTTGGCTGCGTTCCAGTTGATCGGTTGTGGTGTTCCACCACAGCACCTCAATGGCCGGCAGGGTTATCACGCCCTCACGATTGGCCACCAGCGCTTCGCGCTCTTCGCGGCTGCCGACCAGGCCGGTGTCACTGGCTTGGTTAGCCAGTTGCGGTTGGTCCGGGTAACGCCGCAGGCCACTGGCTTCAGTGGCCGGTAAGGGCGGCAGTTGCGCGCTGGATAAGCCCTCGGCTTTGAGCAGTACGCTACGGGTCAGTGAGTCGCCCACTTGCGTGGTGTCCGGTTGCGGGCTCCACACTTCGCTCAGTTCTACTGCACGGGCTGGCAGCCACGCTGCATCCGCCGGGTAGCTGGCCGGTTTAGCGCGGACCTGCAAGGGGATTTCCGGTGATTTAACCCGTACCACACGGCCAGGACGAGGGCCGAATGGATTGAAGTTGCTGCTGGAGCGTTCCACCGTTGTGGCGCTAAAGGCTTGACCAGGGATCAGCAGTTCGCCGCTTTCCTGCGGGAAAATCGCATAACGCAGTTCAATTACCCCATGGCGGATGCCGCCGATATCTTTTTCATAGGTGCGCGGCTCGCCCAGCGGCTCAACCCGGGCCTGGGGGATTTCCAGCAGGCTTAGGCTGCTGTCGTCGTAAAGCGATACGGAATGGTAAATACGCAGGGTCAGTACTGCCTGGGCCTGCACATAAATGCTTTCCTGATCGAGGCTGGCATCGATAAACACCGGTGCCAGTTGGCTGCCGTCGGTTTGGTTGCCTTGCTGCACATGCAGGGTGATGGGGTTGCTCTGCAACTCACCCAGGCGCAGCGGTGGCACCACCACGTAGCCACTGTGTTTGGGTTGCAGGGTGATGATCCAGCGGGTGCTGGCCTGTGCGCCATTGCTGCCGCTGCTCAGGCGATTAACCTGGCGCGTGCCGAGCACCTCGAACAACTCGTTAAGCGGCTGCAAATCAGGTTTGCCAAATAAGGTGGCATCATTCGATTCGAGGGTCAGCTCAACACTTTCACTCGCATTCAGGCGCGTGCGATCAACGCTGGCGGTTAGGCTTTGTGCGCTGGCAGACAGTGCCAGCAGGCTAAGCAGCAGAGTGCAGAGCAGTCGGCTCATGGTCATTGTTCCTGGCGCTGTTGTTGTTCCAGCCTGAATTTGCGGCGCAGCAGTTCGCCCGGATCATCAGGGATCTGCCGCAGCCATTGTTCCAGCGCCTGGCGCTGTTCGTCATCCAGTGCGGGCTCTGCGCTGGCGTCCTGCGCTGGGCCAGGCTCAGGTTGCGCCGGTTTGCCGTCGCTGGGCGCTGCCTCCGGCGTTTCGCGGCTGCTGGGCGGTGGCGGGGTTGGTGGTTCGTTGTTCGGGGCGGCGTCTTTAGGGGCTGTTGTCTGGGTTTGAGGTGGTGAATCCGTTTGCGCCTGGCCGCTCTGTGCGGGGGCCTCGGTTGGCTTCTGCTCGGCCTCTGGCTCGGCGTTATCGTCGGTTTTTTCCTGCTCCTGCTCTTTTCGGCGCAGCAGTTCTTCGACCAAGGCTTTGTTTTTGCTGGCCTGAGTCAGGTCGGGCTGGCGTTCTAATGCCTGCTCATAGGCGTCGAGCGCCGCTTCCAGTTCATTGCTATTTGCTAAGGCATTACCACGGTTGTAATGGTCGCTGGCGCTATCACCCGTGGCAAAGCGCTCGGCTGCTGCCGCGTAATCGCCGGCTTGGTAGAGCGCCTGGCCTTGCCAGCGTGGGTCTTGGAAGCGTTTTGCGGCTTCTGCGGGTTGTTCGGCGTCGAGCAGGCGCTGGCCTTGCTGATCGGCGCGCAGCCAAAGGTCTTCAAAGCTGAAGGCATAACTGCTTTGCGGCGTGAGCAGCAGTAGCAGGGGCAGGCACAGCAGCCAGCCGCGTCGCGCCGCGCAAGCGGCAAGTAACAACAGTGGCAGGAGCAGCCAGTGGCTTTGATCAGCCCAGGCCTGTAGTTGGGTCATCTCACCATCGCGGCGTACGTGTTGTGGTGCGTCCAACAGGCCGAGGTTGCGCAGGTCTTGATCGTCCAGGGTGAGTGTTTGATAACGACCGCCCAGCTCATGGGCTAATTGCGCCAGTCCACTGCTGTCCAGGCGCGGCAGCGTAATGGCGCCTTGTGCATCCTTGAGGAACGAGCCGTCGTCCTGAATGATCGGCGCGCCTTGGCTGCTGCCGACACCTAGAATATGTAGGCGCTCGTTGCGCCGTTTAAGGGCTTGGCCAATGGCTTGGTGCTGGGCTGAGTCCAGGCGGCTGGTCAGCAGCAGTAAACGGCCTTCGCCCTGGCCGGCCTGGTCGAGCAATTGCAAAGCACTGATGACGGCCAAGTCGGCACGCTTACCGGGCTCGGGCATGATCGCCGGACTGATCGCATCAAGCAGGTTGCGGCTGGTGCTCAGGTCGTCGGACAGCGGCACTAGGGTGTGTGCACTGCCGGCGTAAACGACGATGGCGGTTTGCGCATCCTGACGGGCTTCGAGCAAATCCAGCAGTTTGCGCTTGGCCTGTGCCAGGCGATTGGGCGATGCGTCGCTGGCGAGCATTTCCGGGGTCAGTTCCAGCAGCACCACCAGCGGATCAGCCGGTTTGGCACTGGGTTGTTCGATGCGCTGCCAGCTTGGGCCCAGCAAGGCCAGCACGGCCAGCAGCCAGGCAAGACCCAGCGCCACCCAAGGCAGACGGCTGCTGCGGCCATCCGTGCGGGTCAGCAGGGCGGCGTGGAAGGCCGCCGGCAGCAAGGCTTGCCAGCGACCGCTGCGTTTTTCCAGGTGCCAGAGCCGCCAGAGCAACAGCCCGAGCAGCGGCAGCAGCAGAAGCCAGAAAGGGCGCTGCCAGTGAGGCCAGAGGCTGCTCAATTCGATCATGCCTGGCCCCTTAAGCGTGTCAGCCGATGACGCCAGCGTTGCACCTGCTGAGGCCACAAGCGTTGGCTGGCCATCAGCACGCTCAGTAGCAGCGCCAGGCTCAATGGCCAGGGATACAGCACCTGTGTTGCGCGCGCCAAGGTGGGCTTTTGCGCCACCGGTTGCAGGCGGTCGAGGGTGCTTTCGATGGCCAGCAGCTCTTCACTGTTGCGTGCACGGAAGTAATCGCCGCCGGTGGCGTCGGCAATGGCGGTGAGGGTGGGTTCGTCCAGGTCAATGTCGGGGCTGAAGCCCAGCAGACCGAATACGCCGCGCTCTTCGGGGTCGGCACCCACGCCGATGGTGTAAATCACAACCTGCTCTTTGGCGGCCAATCGCGCTGCTGTGAGGGGATCGATTTCGCCGCCGTTGTTGGCCCCGTCGGTAACCAACACCAGCACGCGGCTTTCGGCGGGACGCTCGCGCAAACGTTTGACCGCCAAGCCAATGGCGTCACCAATGGCGGTTTGCGGGCCGGCGATATTGATCTGCGCTTCATCCAGCCAGGTGTGCACCGTTTGCCGGTCAAAGGTCAGGGGCGATTGCAGGTAGGCGCGGCTGCCGAACAGGATCAAACCCACCCGATCGCCTTGACGACCGTCGATAAAATCGCCCATCAGATGTTTGACCAAGCCCAGGCGGCTGATCTCCTGATCATCCCAGCGCATGTCGGCGTAATCCATCGAGCCGGACACGTCTATGGCCAGTAGCAGGTCGCGCCCACTGGCTGGCATTGGCAAAGGCTCGCCCAACCACTGCGGCCGTGCGCAGGCGAGCAGCAACAACGCCCAG
The DNA here is from genome assembly GCA_001465025.1 of Pseudomonas sp. Ga0074129. Lineage (GTDB taxonomy): Bacteria > Pseudomonadota > Gammaproteobacteria > Pseudomonadales > Pseudomonadaceae > Aquipseudomonas. The sequence continues at coordinate 54,162 of LNDO01000079.1, read as the reverse complement.
ACCAGCAGAAACGGCAGTTGTTGGCGCAGCGCTGGCAGGCGCACCCGCGCGCGGCGGCCACTCAAGCCTTCAAGCTCGCTGATAAAGCTGACTTTCAGCGCCGCCTCGCCGCTGTCGGCTGGCGGCAGCAAAGCACGCACCAACCAAGGCAGTGGCGCGAGGAGAAAGACCCAAGCCCAGGTAAACTCAAACATGTTTGCGAATCCAGATCGATACCGCTTGATGCAGGCCGGCAATGGCTTTGTCATCCAGGCTGCAACGTGGTCGATACGCACCTTCGACCAGAATCATCCAGCGGGTAAGACCGGCAGCAGGGCAGCGGCTGTCAAGAAAGGCCAGCCAGGCGCGACTGCTCAAGGTGTGACTGTGGCTCTGCGGATAACGTTCGCGGCACAGGCGTTTGAGAATGGCATTGAGCTGCTGCAGCCAGGGGCCGGCATCGACGCCATCGTAGGGTTTACGCAACTGTTCCAGCTCGTTCAACGCGGCCTGGCGCAATGGGTCGAGCGGTGTTTCGGTCACCGGTTTCGTGGCGTTGCGGCGCAAGCGGTTGAACAGCCTGATCGCCGCCCACAGCAATGCGGGCAGCAACAACGCCAGCAACCACCAGCCGGGCGCGGGTGGCCACCAACTGATGGCGGGTGGGGCGATCAGCGGTTCGAGTTGTTCCAGCGGGTTCACAGGGTCTTCCTCGGCCGCTGGGCGTTCAGGTGTTCACGCAGTTGCTCGATCATCTCGCTTTGCGTGCTGAGCGCCAGTAAAGGCACGCCGAGTTTTTGCGCCAAACGCTGCCAGCGCGCTTTGCGTGCATCGGCCTGGTTGCGGTAGGCCTGGCGCAGTTCGGCGTCTTGGGTGTCGAGTTCGAGCTGAGCGCCGTGTTCGGTAAAACGCAAAAGTCCGGCATTGGGCAGGGCGTGGTCGAGCGGGTCAGACAGCGGCAACAGCAGCAAGTCGGTATGCCGGGCGAGCAGCAGCAATTGCTGTTCGCTGCTGTCGTTCAGGGTGCGCTCATCACAGACAATCACCACCAGACTGCCGGGGCGCAGCACCTCACGGGCGCGGCGCAGGGCCAGGCCGAAACTGTCGCGGCTGCTTTGGCTGTGATTGCCCAGCGCCTGATTGGCGCGGGCCAGGCGGCTGAGTAGCTGCAGCAGGCTCTGTTTGCTACGCCGTGGTTTGATTTCGTGGTGTTCCAGATCGCCAAACACCAGGCCGCCGATCCGGTCGTTATGGCCCAGCGCGGCCCAGCCAATCAGGCTCGCAGCCTGGGCGGCGAGCACCGACTTGAACATCAGCGCGGAGCCGAAAAACAGCCGCTGGCTCTGCTCGACCATGATGTAGATCGGCCGCTCGCGTTCTTCATGGAAGAGCTTGGTGTGCGGCTCCTGAGTGCGCGCGGTGACGCGCCAGTCGATGGTGCGAACATCATCACCGGGTTGGTACACGCGCACCTGATCGAAGTCCACGCCGCGCCCACGCAGCTTGGAGTGGTGCAGGCCGATCAATGGGCTGCGCCGCGCCGGGGTGGAAAACAACTGCACCTCACGCACACGGTGGCGCATCTCGATCAGTTCACCGAGGCTGACGCGAATGCCGGGTTGCGTGGGTTGCTCGTGCATGGTGGTTAGGCGACCGCCACGACGTCGAGAATGCGCTGTATCACACGGTCCTGATCGATCCCAGCGGCTTCGGCTTCAAACGACAAGATGATGCGGTGGCGCAGCACGTCGAACAGCACTGCCTGAATGTCTTCCGGGCTGACGAAATCGCGTCCGGCCAACCACGCGTGGGCGCGCGAACAGCGGTCCAAGGCAATCGAGCCGCGCGGGCTGGCACCGTAGGCAATCCACTCAGCCAATTCCGCGTCGAACTTGGCCGGGGTGCGCGAGGCCATCACCAGTTGCACCAAATATTCTTCTACGGCATCGGCCATGTACAGGCCGAGAATTTCCTGGCGTGCGGCAAATATCGCCTGCTGGCTGACCAGTTGCTCGGGCTTGGTTTCGCCGTTGAGCGCTTCACCGCGCGCTTGCGCGAGGATCTTGCGTTCCACACTGGCGTCGGGGAAACCGATCTTCACATGCATCAGGAACCGATCGAGCTGCGCTTCAGGCAGCGGGTACGTGCCTTCCTGCTCAATCGGGTTCTGCGTGGCCATCACCAGAAACAGCGGCGACAGGTTGTAGGTCGTGCGGCCCACGGAAACCTGGCGTTCAGCCATGGCTTCGAGCAATGCCGACTGCACCTTGGCCGGTGCACGGTTGATCTCATCGGCCAACACCAGGTTGTGGAAAATCGGCCCTTGCTGGAAGACAAAGCTGCCGGTCTCCGGGCGATAAATCTCGGTGCCGGTGATGTCGGCCGGAAGCAAGTCGGGGGTGAACTGGATGCGATGGAACTCAGCTTCAATGCCTTCGGCCAACTCTTTAATAGCCTTGGTTTTGGCCAGGCCAGGCGCGCCCTCAACCAGCATGTGGCCATCGGCGAGCAAGGCAATCAGCAGCCTTTCGATGAGTTTTTCCTGGCCGAGGATCTGACTTGAAAGAAAATGTCGCAGCGCGACAAGCGCTTCACGGTGTTCCATCGTTAAGCTCACTCGATAAATGTGACCGGCGAGTCTTGGATTTCGCCAGAGTTATGTGGCGGCCACTTTAATGCAATCGCGGCCTCCTAGACTAACGTTGAACAACAAGGTTGTGGCGACGGTCATTACTCGCAACGGCCAATCGAGTCACCAGACGAATAACAAGCCAAACGGAGTACACCCATGGCGTTCTTTACGGCGGCCAGCAAAGCCGATTTTCAGCATCACCTGCAAACGGCCCTGGCGCAGCACGTCAGCGAACAGGCTCTGCCACAAGTAGCCCTGTTCGCCGAGCAATTCTTCGGCATCATCGCGCTCGAAGAGCTGACCCAGCGTCGGCTATCCGATCTGGTCGGGTGCACCCTGTCCTCGTGGCGGTTGCTTGAGCATTTCAAGCCAAGCCAGCCTGAAGTTCGTGTGTTCAACCCCGATTACGAAAAACACGGCTGGCAGTCCACCCACACCGCCGTGGAAATTCTGCACAGCGACATTCCGTTTCTGGTCGACTCGGTGCGTATGGAGCTGAACCGCCGTGGTTATAGCATTCATACCTTGCAAAACAGCGTGTTCAGCGTGCGCCGCAAAAAATCTGGCGAGCTGCAGGAAGTCCTGCCTAAAGGCGCGCACGGCAAGGATGTACAGCAGGAAGCGTTGATGTTCCTGGAAATTGACCGCTGCTCGAATGCCGGTGAATTGAAGGTACTGCAAAAAGCCCTGCTCGAAGTCTTCAGCGACGTGCGCTTGAGCGTGGCGGACTTCCAGCCGATGAAAGCCAAAGCCAAGGAACTGCTGACCTGGCTGGGCAACGTCAAACCAAGCCAAGCTGGCATTCAGGTTGACGGCGCTGAGTTGGACGAAATCAAAGTATTCATGGAATGGTTGCTCGACGACCACTTCACCTTCCTCGGTTATGAAGAGTTCACTGTTGCTGACAGCGCCACAGGCGGCAGCATGGTTTATGACGAGAAGTCCCTGCTGGGCCTGTCCAAGCGCCTGCGCAGCGGGCTCAAGGCGGATGACTTGCACATCGAGCCAGAAGCAGTGGCCTACCTGCGTGAGCCGCAGTTGTTGTCCTTTGCCAAGGCCGCAGTGCCGAGCCGCGTGCACCGTCCGGCCTACCCAGACTTGGTGTCGATCCGCGAACTGGACGCCAAGGGCCGAGTCATTAAGGAATGCCGCTTTATGGGCCTGTACACCTCGGCGGTGTACGCCGAGAGCGTGTGGAACATTCCGTTTATCCGCCGCAAGGTGGCGGTGATCAAGCAGCGCTCTGGCTTTGAGAGCAGTGCGCACTTGGGCAAAGAACTGTCGCAAGTTCTGGAAGTGTTGCCGCGCGACGACTTGTTCCAGACCCCGGTGGATGAGCTGTTTAACACCACCCTGGCCATCGTGCAGATCCAAGAACGCAACAAAATCCGCGTGTTCCTGCGCCGTGACCCCTATGGACGTTTCTGCTACTGCCTGGCCTATGTGCCGCGCGATGTGTATTCCACCGAAACCCGTATGAAGATCCAGCAGGTGCTGATGGAGCGTCTGCAGGCCACTGATTGTGAGTTCTGGACGTTCTTCTCCGAGTCGGTATTGGCGCGGGTGCAGTTCATTCTCAAGGTTGACCCGGCCAAGCGCGTGCAGCTTGATCCGCTGCGTCTGGAGAAGGAGGTCATCCAGGCCTGCCGTTCGTGGAAAGACGACTACACCAGCCTGATGGTCGAGAGCCTAGGCGAGGCCCAGGGCACTGAAGTGCTGAGCGAATTCCCCGGCGGCTTCCCGGCCGGTTACCGCGAGCGTTTCGCCCCGCATTCGGCGGTGGTGGACATGCAGCACCTGCTTAGCCTGAATAACGAACGCCAGTTGGTGATGAGCTTCTACCAGCCGCTGACCCAGGCGGGCCAGCAGTTGCATTGCAAGCTCTACCACGCTGACACGCCGCTGCCGCTGTCGGATGTGCTGCCGATTCTGGAAAACCTCGGCCTGCGCGTCCTTGGCGAGTTCCCTTACAAACTGCGCCGCGCCGATGGCCGTGAGTTCTGGATTCATGACTTCGCCTTCACCTATGCCGAAGGCCTGGATGTGGACATCCAGCAACTCAACGACACCTTGCAGGGTGCTTTCGTCAGCATCGTCGGTGGTGCGGCAGAGAACGATGCCTTTAACCGTTTGGTGTTGATGGCGGCCATGCCGTGGCGCGATGTGGCGTTGCTGCGTGCTTACGCCCGTTACCTCAAGCAAATTCGCCTGGGTTTTGACCTGAGCTACATCGCCAGCACCCTGGTCAACCACGCTGACATCGCCAAAGAGCTGGTGCGTCTGTTCAAAACCCGCTTCTACCTGGCTCGCAAGCTCAGCGCGGATGATCTGGACGCCAAGCAGCAGAAGCTTGAGCAGGCGATTCTCGCTGCGCTGGATAACGTGGCGGTGCTCAACGAAGACCGCATCCTGCGTCGCTACCTGGACCTGATCAAAGCCACCCTGCGCACCAACTTCTACCAGAACGATGCCAGCGGAGCGCCGAAGAGCTACTTCAGCTTCAAGCTCAACCCTCGGGCGATTCCGGATATTCCACGGCCCACGCCGAAGTTTGAAATCTTCGTCTACTCGCCGCGCGTTGAAGGCGTGCACCTGCGCTTTGGCGATGTGGCGCGTGGTGGTCTGCGCTGGTCTGACCGCGAGGAAGACTTCCGCACCGAAGTGCTGGGCCTGGTCAAGGCGCAGCAGGTGAAGAACGCGGTAATCGTGCCTATGGGCGCCAAGGGCGGCTTTATCCCGCGGCGTCTGCCGCTCGGCGGCTCGCGTGATGACGTGCTGGCCGAGGGTATTGCCTGCTACCGCATTTTTATCAGCGGTTTGCTGGATATCACCGACAACTTAAAAGACGGTGCTGTGGTGCCGCCGCAGAGCGTCGTGCGTCACGATGCCGATGATCCGTATCTGGTGGTGGCGGCTGACAAAGGCACCGCGACCTTCTCTGACATCGCCAACGGTATTGCCGCCGAATACGGTTTCTGGCTGGACGATGCGTTCGCCTCGGGCGGTTCGGCCGGTTATGACCACAAAGGCATGGGCATTACCGCCAAAGGCGGCTGGGTCTCGGTGCAGCGTCACTTCCGCGAATGCGGCATTGATGTGCAAAAAGACAACGTCACGGTGATTGGCATTGGTGACATGGCCGGTGACGTATTCGGTAACGGCCTGCTGTTGTCGGAGAGCCTGCAACTGGTCGCGGCCTTCAACCACATGCACATCTTTATCGACCCCAACCCGGATGCGGCCAAGAGCTTTGTTGAGCGTCAGCGTCTGTTCGATCTGCCGCGCTCCAGTTGGGCCGATTACGACGCCAAGCTGATCTCCGAAGGCGGTGGGATTTTCCTGCGTAGCGCCAAGAGCATCGCCATCAGCGCGCAGATGAAAGAACGTTTTGACATCAGCGCCGACAAGCTGGCACCGACCGAACTGCTCAACGCCTTGCTCAAAGCACCAGTTGATTTGCTGTGGAACGGTGGTATCGGCACCTACGTCAAATCCAGCAAGGAAAGCCACGCCGATGTGGGCGATAAGGCCAACGACCTGCTGCGGGTGGATGGCTGCGAACTGCGCGCCAAAGTAGTGGGTGAGGGCGGTAACTTGGGCATGACCCAGCTGGGTCGCGTTGAGTACGGCCTCAGTGGCGGCAAGAGCAACACCGACTTTATCGACAATGCCGGTGGCGTGGACTGCTCCGACCACGAGGTAAACATCAAGATCCTGCTCGGCGAAATCGTCGGTGCTGGAGACATGACCGGCAAGCAGCGCAACAAGTTGCTGGTGGAAATGACCGACGCCGTTGGCGGGCTGGTGCTGGGTAACAACTACAAGCAGACCCAGGCGTTGTCGCTGGCTGAGCGCCGCGCCCGCGAGCGGGTCAGTGAGTACAAGCGCTTGATGAATGCCCTGGAGGCGGCCGGTAAGCTGGACCGTGCTCTGGAGTTCCTGCCCACCGACGACGAACTCAATGAGCGCGCGGCCAATGGCCAGGGCCTGACTCGGCCGGAGCTTGCTGTGCTGATTTCGTACAGCAAAATCGATCTCAAGGAGTCGCTGCTCAAATCCCTGGTCCCGGATGACGAGTACCTGGCCCGTGAGATGGAAACCGCCTTCCCGCCGTTGCTGGCGAAGAAGTTCGGTGAGCCGATGCGTCGTCACCGCCTCAAGCGCGAAATCGTCAGCACGCAGATCGCCAACGATCTGGTCAACCACATGGGCATCACCTTTGTGCAACGCTTGAAGGAGTCCACCGGCATGAGCGCGGCCAATGTGGCCGGTGCCTATGTGATTGTGCGGGATCTGTTCCGTCTGCCGCACTGGTGGCAGCAGATCGAAGCGCTGGACTACAAGGTGCCTGCCGAGCTGCAACTGCAGTTGATGGATGAACTGATGCGCCTGGGTCGCCGCGCGACGCGTTGGTTCCTGCGCAGCCGCCGCAATGAGTTGGACGCTGCTCGTGATGTGGCGCATTTCGCGCCGCGTATTGAAGCGCTGGTCGGCCGCCTGGACCAATTGCTTGAAGGCCCGGCCCGCGAACAATGGCTGGCGCGTTACCAAGGTTACGTCGAGGCCGGTGTGCCGGAAGAGTTGGCGCGTGTGGTGGCTGGTACCAGCCACCTGTATACCCTGCTGCCGATTATCGAAGCCTCGGACGTCACGGGTCAGGAGCCGGATCGAGTTGCAGCGGCGTACTTCGCCATTGGCGGTTCGCTAGAGTTGTCGTGGTATCTGCAGCAAATCACCAGCTTGCCAGTGGAAAACAACTGGCAGGCGCTGGCCCGTGAAGCCTTCCGTGATGACCTGGATTGGCAGCAGCGCGCCATCACCGTGTCGGTGCTGCAAATGGCCGAAGGCCCGGCGGATATCGAAGAGCGCGCCGCTGTGTGGCTGGATCAGCACCGCCGTCTAGTGGATCGCTGGAAGATCATGCTGGGTGAACTGCGTGCAGCCACCAACACCGATTACGCCATGTACGCTGTGGCCAATCGCGAGTTGATGGACCTGGCGCAAAGCGCTTGAGCTGACGCAATGGCCCGGAGTTGATCCGGGCCGTTGCAACACAATGTATGTGGGTCGGCGCTGCGCGTCTCAACGGAACGCCGCCCGACCCAACCGATGCACTAACAAAAACGCCGCGATTCCCATAGGAATCGCGGCGTTTTTTATCGGCTACAGATCAACGAAGCAAAGGCAGTCTGGATGAAATCCGGTAGCGTTTTAGCCCAGCCTCAGTGGTCGAAATCCATCCAGCCACCCATTTCTTTCCACCGATTGACGATGCCGCAGAACAGCTCGGCGGTTTTTTCGGTGTCGTAACGGGCCGAGTGCGCTTCTTTACCATCAAAGTCGATGTCCGCCGCCTGGCAGGCTTTGGCCAACACGGTTTGGCCATAGGCAAGGCCCGCCAAAGTGGCGGTGTCAAAGCTGGAGAAGGGGTGGAACGGATTGCGCTTAATGCCGGTACGCGTCACTGCGGCATTGAGAAAGCCTAGGTCAAAGCTGCTGTTGTGACCGACCAGAATGGCGCGTTTGCAACTGTTGGCTTTGAGCGATTTGCGCAGGCCACGGAAAATTTCCGTCAGTGCGTGCTCTTCCGTCACGGCCATGCGCAGCGGGTGATCCAGCTTGATGCCGGTGAAATCCAGCGCCGCCTGTTCAATGTTGGCACCGGCAAAGGGTTCGACACGAAAGAAGTAGGTGTGCTCAGGGTAGAGAAAACCGCCTTCATCCATACCAATGGTGGTGGCGGCGATTTCCAGCAGCGCATCGGTGGCGCAGTTGAAGCCACCGGTTTCTACGTCCACAACAACCGGCAAGTAACCGCGAAAGCGAGCCGCCATTGGGTGGCGCGGGCCTGAATGGCCGGTGTTTTCCGGTTCGTCGTCGTACAGGTCTTCACTCACGCTTGGCTCTCCAGCAGACGCCAGCGCAAGGTTTCACCGGCGCGCAGCGGGATTACGGTTTGCTCGCCCAATGGCAGGCTGGCCGGTGCAGTCCAGTCTTCACGCACCAAGGTGATGGTGTCGGTGTGCCGTGGCATGCCATAGAAATCGGCACCGTTGAGGCTGGCGAAAGCTTCCAGTTTATCCAGCGCGTTGCGTTGCTCGAAGGCCTCGGCATACAGCTCGATGGCGGCGTAGGCGGTGTAGCACCCGGCGCAGCCGCAGGCGGATTCCTTGGCGTGACGGGCATGCGGTGCGGAATCGGTGCCGAGGAAGAACTTGGCGTGGCCGCTGGTGGCGGCATCCAGCAAGGCGTCCTGATGGGTGTTGCGTTTGAGAATCGGCAGGCAATAGAAGTGCGGGCGAATGCCACCGACCAGCATGTGGTTGCGGTTGTACAGCAGGTGATGGGCGGTGATGGTCGCGCCCACGTTAGCCGCGGCACCCTGCACAAACTGCACAGCATCACGGGTGGTGATGTGTTCAAACACCACTTTCAGGGTTGGGAAACGCTCGACGACACGGGTCAGGTGCTCGTCGATAAAGGCTTTTTCGCGATCAAAAACATCGATCTCACTGCGCGTCACTTCACCGTGAACCAGCAACGGCATGCCGACTTCGGCCATGGTTTCCAGCACCGGAAAAATCTTGTCGATGTTGGTGACGCCAGAATCAGAGTTGGTCGTGGCACCGGCCGGATAGAGCTTGGCAGCATGCACAAAGCCGGTGGCCATGGCGCTGCGGACATCTTCAGGCGACGTCACGTCAGTGAGGTACAGCACCATCAGCGGCTCAAAACGACTGCCGGCCGGGCGGGCATCAAGAATGCGCTGGCGATAGGCTTGAGCATCGCTGGCATTGCGTACTGGCGGCACCAGATTGGGCATGATGATGGCGCGGCCGAAGGTGCGGGCTACGTCGGCTACGGTGTGTGGCAGCAGGCCACCGTCACGCAGGTGAATGTGCCAGTCGTCAGGACGCAGCAGGGTAAGGCGGTCAGTCATGGTGGCTTCCAGGCGGGCAAAACGTGGTGCGAATGCTACCGGAAAAGGGCCTGCGCAGCATCCTGAAAGCGCGGTTGTGGATTTAGCGGCGCCCTGTTGCAGGCGCTCTGCGCAGATAGGTGGCATGCAGGCGTTGTGCGTGCTCAAGTTTTGTCTTCTTGCACCGATAGACACTGTGTAAGCCGTATTCCCTGGAGCTTGTCGTGCGACCCTATCCACTCGCGGTGCTTTGCCTACTGGCAAGCCAGTCCGTTTTTGCCATCAGTTTCCAGACGCGTCTGGAGAAGATTGAGTGGCAAGTGGAGGGGGATCAGTTCGAGTGTCGTTTGTCGCAACCTGTGACTGATTTTGGCGCTGGTGTATTTGTCCGGCGTGCCGGTGAGCAGGTGACTTTCAGCCTCAAAGCACGTGAACGTTGGTTGGCTGCCGGCAATGCCACCTTATTGGCCGCCGCTGCACCGTGGCAATCGCAGCGCGGTGACATAAACCTCGGCTCAGTAGCTGTGCAGCCTGCTGAGGTGCTGTTCAACAGCACGCAAGAGCAAGGCACGCGCTTGTTGACTGGCCTGCTTGAGGGGCGCAGCCCCCTGGTGCGCCACCGCACAGCCATGGGCGGGCAGGCGATTGAAGTGCGTTTACTGCCCGCGCGTTTTAACAAGGCTTACAACGACTATTTGGCGTGTACGGCTAAATTGTTGCCGGTGAATTTCGATCAAATTCGTAAAAGTGAGGTTGGCTTTCCGGGCGGTGGTGTGGTGCTCGACCCGCTGGCGATGGCCAAACTTGAGATTCTGCTGGACTTTCTCAAGGCCGATCCCAGCGTCAATCGTATTCAACTCGATGGTCATGCCGATAACAGCGGTAATCGTCTGACCAATCGTGATCTTTCCCGTCGCCGCGCGTTGGCGGTCATGGAGTACTTAAAAGCCAGCGGTATTGCTGCCGAGCAAATCGTTATGCGCTTTCACGGTGAGCGTTATCCCTTAGCGCCGAACACCAGTGAACCCAATCGGGCCAAAAACCGCCGCGTGACCATCCTCTTGGAGCGCGTTCCGCAGGCTGACGTGCCCGAGGCACCTGAGACTGCGCCTGCTCCGGCCGCGCCTGCGGCCACCTCTTAGGGGTTAAATCCGTCCGGATGCTCAACTTTCGGCCGTCGCCTGGTCGTCACAAGCTGTCGCGCCTCTGTAAATCAAGCGCTTAGGTCAGTAGAATCACGGGTTTTCCCGCACAACCCCGTGGAGTTGATGGCATGGCCGACGTAAACAAGGTAGTCCTGGCATATTCCGGTGGCCTGGACACTTCCGTGATCCTCAAGTGGCTGCAAGACACCTATAACTGCGAAGTGGTGACCTTCACCGCTGACCTTGGCCAAGGTGAGGAAGTTGAGCCGGCCCGCGCCAAGGCCCAGGCCATGGGCGTTAAGGAAATCTACATCGACGACCTGCGCGAAGAGTTCGTCCGCGATTTCGTTTACCCGATGTTCCGTGCCAACACCGTTTACGAAGGCGAGTACCTGCTGGGCACGTCCATCGCTCGTCCGCTGATCGCCAAGCGTTTGATCGAAATCGCCAACGAAACCGGTGCCGACGCCATTTCTCACGGTGCCACTGGCAAAGGTAACGACCAAGTGCGTTTCGAGCTGGGTGCCTACGCGCTCAAGCCTGGCGTTAAAGTCATCGCCCCATGGCGTGAGTGGGACCTGCTCTCGCGTGAGAAGCTGATGGACTACGCCGAGAAGCACGCCATCCCAATCGAGCGTCATGGCAAGAAGAAGTCGCCGTACTCCATGGATGCCAACCTGCTGCACATTTCCTATGAAGGCGGCGTGCTGGAAGACACCTGGACCGAGCACGAAGAAGATATGTGGAAATGGACTGTCTCCCCTGAGGCAGCGCCTGATGCACCAACCTACATCGAGCTGACTTACCGCAAGGGCGACATCGTTGCCATCGACGGCAAGGAAATGAGCCCCGCCACCGTACTGGCTGAACTCAACCGCATCGGCGGCGAAAACGGCATCGGTCGTCTGGATATCGTCGAAAACCGTTTTGTTGGCATGAAGTCCCGTGGCTGCTACGAGACGCCCGGCGGCACCATCATGCTCAAAGGCCACCGCGCCATTGAATCGATCACGCTGGACCGCGAAGTCGCTCACCTGAAAGACGAGTTGATGCCGAAATATGCCAGCCTGATCTACAACGGTTTCTGGTGGAGCCCAGAGCGTCTGATGCTTCAGCAGATGATTGACGCCTCCCAGGCTAACGTGAACGGCGTGGTGCGCATGAAGTTGTATAAAGGCAACGTCATCATCACCGGCCGTAAGTCCGATGATTCGCTGTTCGACGCCAATATCGCCACCTTTGAAGAAGACGGCGGCGCCTACAACCAGGCCGACGCTGGCGGCTTTATCAAACTCAATGCACTGCGCATGCGCATCGCGGCGGGTAAAGGGCGCAAGATGCTCTGATAGACTCAGCGTCTGAGCCTACCAAGCCCCGGCCATAAGCCGGGGTTTGCATTTATAGGTCCGTGTAATCGGGCCAGTGATGAGGAGAGAACAGATGAGACTGCTGCACACCATGCTGCGCGTCGGCGATATGGACAAATCCATCGCCTTTTACACCGAAGTGCTGGGCATGACCCTGCTGCGGCGCAAGGACTACCCGGAAGGGCAATTCACCCTGGCGTTTGTTGGCTACGGTGATGAGGCACACAACAGCGTGATCGAACTGACCCATAACTGGGGGGTTAACAGTTACGAGCTCGGCACCGGCTATGGCCATATCGCGCTGGAAGTCGCCGATGTTTATAAGGCCTGCGAAGACATTCGCACGCGTGGCGGCAAAATCACCCGTGAGCCAGGGCCGATGAAGCACGGCACCAGCATCCTGGCATTTGTTGAAGATCCGGACGGCTACAAGATCGAGTTGTTGTCGCCTTCGCGCAAAGACTGATCACGCTTACATGCGAAGCCCCGCATAGGCGCGGGGCTTTGGTGGTATCAGCTATCGGGCTATAAATCGAAGTCGTATTCGGAGAGTTGTTTGTGCAAACGACGCTCTTCGAGGAAGTTGTCGATGATGCGACGCTTGGTCAGGTTGGTTTTCGCCACCTCAACCGGGGTATCGCCATCGTCAGCGTCTTCGGCAACAAAGTCTTCGTCCAGCTCGAGTTCTTCTTTATCGGTGCTCATCAATTTCACTCCAGGCCAGCACGGCCATTTGCGCACCTTATAACGGCAAACAAGGGGCGGGTAAAAAAGATTTTTTCAATCAGCTGATAGAGAGAGTAGCTGGCGAATCAATCGTCTGAAGTCTTGCCCTTGAATTCACACAAATCCTCGATGCGACAACTGCCACAACGCGGCTTACGTGCCTGACACACATAGCGGCCGTGCAGGATCAGCCAGTGGTGCGAGTCGAGGAGAAATTCCTTGGGCACGAACTTCATCAACTTCTTTTCCACCTCCAGCACGTTCTTGCCAGGGGCGATGCCGGTGCGGTTGCTGACGCGGAAAATGTGCGTGTCCACGGCCATCGCCAACTGGCGAAACGCGGTGTTGAGCACCACGTTGGCGGTCTTGCGGCCCACGCCGGGGAGGGCTTCAAGGTCTTCGCGGTTGTCCGGCACCTGGCTGCCGTGCTTCTCGATCAGGATACGGCAGGCTTCGATGACGTTCTTCGCCTTGCTGTTGTACAAGCCGATGGTCTTGATGTATTCGCTCAGCCCCTCGACGCCCAGGGCGTAAATTGCCTCCGGGGTGTTGGCCACTGGGAACAGCTTGGCCGTGGCCTTGTTGACGCTGACGTCGGTGGCCTGAGCAGAGAGCGTTACCGCGACCAGCAGTTCAAACGGCGTGCTGTAGGCCAGTTCGGTCTTGGGCTCGGGGTTGTCTTCGTGCAGGCGGCGGAAGATTTCATAGCGCTTGGCGGCGTTCACTCGATCACTCCAGTAACGCGTACGCGACGGCTCTGCACGGGGGCTTCAACCTGTTGCGCCTTGGCGTGTTCAGCCACGGCTTCGTCGATGCGGTTCTTACCGGCAATCAGCAGGCCCAAGACGATAAAAGCACCCGGCGGCAGGATGGCCAGCAGAAAGCCTTTGTACTCAGGGATGAGTGTCAGCTGCCAGTTGGCGGCTATGGGGCCGAACAGCAGGTGCATATTGGCAAACACCGCGCCGGTGCCGAACAGCTCGCGCAGCGCTCCAATCATTACTAGCACCACGCCAAAACCCAGCCCCATCATCAAGCCGTCATAGGCGGCACGGGCTGGGTCGTTCTTTGCGGCAAAGCCGTCAGCGCGGCCGAGGATGACGCAGTTGGTGGTGATCAGCGGGATAAAAATGCCAAGAATCTGGTACAGCTCGTAGGTGAAGGCCTGCATCAGCAGTTCGATACAGGTGGTCAGGGCGGCAATGATCATCACAAACGCGGGCAGGCGCACGGCGGTGTTGACCACGCCACGCGCGAGCGACACCACCGTGTTGGAGCAGATCAGTACCACGGCGCTGGCCAGCGCCAAGCCCAATGCGTTGACCGCCGAGTTACTGACGCCCAGCAGCGGACAAAGGCCAAGCAGCTGCACCAGCGCCGGGTTGTTTTTCCACAGCCCGTTAAGGGTGATTTCGCGGTAGCTGGGACTAGCCATTGGACTTCACCTGCTGGGCAAACAACTGTTGCCGGTTAGCGTCGAAAAATTGCAGGGCCTTGTGCACAGCCTTGACCACGGCACGCGGTGTGATGGTGGCGCCGGCAAACTGGTCGAACTCGCCGCGATCCTTCTTCACCGCCCAGCCCTCTTCGCTGGGATTGCTCAGTGACTTGCCTTCGAAGCTCCGTATCCAGACGCTCTTGGCCAGTTCGATCTTGTCACCCAACCCCGGTGTTTCCTTGTGACTGAGCACGCGCACGCCGGCCAGTTGACCGTTGGCCTGAATGCCGATGAGTAGATGGATAGCCCCGCTGTAACCGTCTGACGCGGTGGCGCGCAGGATGATGGCACTGGGTTGGTCATCTTTCAGGGCGATATAGGCCGTTTGTGGCGCTTTACTGCCCAGCAGCGGGTCATGCAGTTCGAGGCTGTTGTCCAGCAGGTGGTTGTCATAACTGCCTTGCGGCAGGATTTCGCTGAGGGCGCGCACCTGTGCTTCGCGCTCAGCTTTGGCGATGCGCTCTGCTGTGGCTTGTTGCAGTATCGCAACCGACCCAACGGTAGCAATTGCAAACAGCCCAAGCACCAAGGCGTTTTTCAGCATGGAGCGGCTAATTTCAGGCAGGGCCACGGTTACTCTCCCAACTTGAAGCCGCGTGTCGGCTTGCGATGACCGTAGGTGCGCGGCCGTGTGTAGTAGTCGATGGTCGGCGCGGCCAGGTTCATCAACAACACGGCGAACGCGACGCCGTCCGGGTAGCCGCCCCAGGCGCGAATTACGTAGACCAACACTCCGACACCGATACCGAAAATCAAACGGCCCAGGTTACTGGTGGCGCCGCTGACCGGGTCCGTGACGATAAAGAACGCACCGAGCATGGTCGCGCCAGTGAGCAGGTGAAACAGCGGCGAACCATTGGAGTCTGAACCCGAGCCGTTCCAGAACAACAGGCTCATCACCGCCAGGCCCGCGAGCATGCCCACCGGCGCATGCCAGGTGAACAGGCGTTTGTGCAGCAGGTACAGACCACCGGCGAGGAAGGCCAGGTTGACCGCCTCCGTGGCGGCTCCGCCCAGGTAGCCGAACGCCGGGTTTTGCGCCCACAGCTCGTCCATGGTCAGGCTCTTATTAACCTTGAGGGCATCCAATGCCGTGGCCTGTGCCCAGCCATCGGGCAGGTTGGCGATGCCGAAAATCTGTTGCACGCCTTCGAGTAGGCCAACCGTATGCGGCGCTGGCCAACTGGTCATTTCCACCGGGAAGGAGATGAGCACCACCACGTAGCCGAGCATGGCCGGGTTGAACGGGTTTTGTCCGAGGCCGCCATACAACTGTTTGCCGAACACCACGGCAAAGCCGGTGGCCACCAGGGTCAGCCACCACGGCGAGTAGGGCGGCAGCGCCAAGGCCAGCAACACCGCCGTGACCAACACGCTGTAGTCCTTGATATAGAACAGCACGGGGCGTTTGCGCAGCGCCAGGATGGCCGCTTCAAAACCCAGCGCGCAGGCACTGGCCCACAACAGGTTGATCAGCGTGCCTGCGCCGAATAGCCAAGTTAGGGCCAGGATGCCCGGCACGGTGGCCAGCAATACCTGCAGCATCACCTGCTGGGTGCGGTTGCTGCCCTTGGCGTGGGGCGATGTGATACGTGGCAGGGCCATTGGCGCTCCGGTCGATTGTCTTGCTGTGCATGGCGTTATCGCGCCACGCGCTTTTCTGTAGCCCGGGTGCAATCCGGGGGAATTCTTGGCGCCATGTGTTGCCGCGAACCGGGGGCGCTGTCCCGGATTGCATCCGGGCTACGTCTGGTGTTCGCTCAGTTTCTGTTCGGCATCGGCTAGGCGCACACGGGCCTGCTCGAGAGCATCGGGTGCGGCATTTTCATCACGTTCCAGCTTGCGCAGATCAGCGCGGGCAAAGGCCACCTCCGTTTTCAAGGCGCGGGTGGTTTCATCGATCGGCTGCTTGTCGGTGCGCACCAGCTCTGGCACGGGCTTACCGGAGGCTTCTTCTGCTTGAAGCAGCGCCTGCTCGGCTGCCGCTAAGGCCTCGCGCAGGCCATTCAGAGTGGCCTCATCGCTGCCGGCTTTCTCAGCTTTCTTCAGCTCAGCACGCTTCATCGCCAGTTCGATCTTGGCTTTTTTCAGCGGATCAGGGGCTTCTGCCGCAGGCGTCTTTGTGGGCGTTGCTGTTGGACTGTCGAGGCTGGCGAGCAGCTTTTCAGCGGCATCGAGTTGGCTGCGCAGTTGCGTTAGTTCGCTTTGCTGCTCGGCGCTCGGGGCTTCGAGTTTTTCCAGCTTGCGCACCTGCGCACGGAGCATGGCGGCGTCGATCTTGGCTTTTTTCAGCGCGCTGTCATCGGCGGGTGCTTTAGCCGCAGTCGGGGCTGGTGCACTGTCGAAGCTGGCCAGCAGTTTTTCAGCGGCGTCGAGTTGGCTGCGCAGTTGGCTGAGTTCGCTTTGCTGCTCGGCGCTCGGGGCTTCGAGTTTTTCCAGCTTGCGCACCTGCGCGCGGAGCATGGCAGCGTCGATCTTGGCTTTTTTCAGCGTGCCGTCATCGGCAACCACCGCTGGGGCAGGCGGATTAGCCGCTGTGGCGGTGTCGAGTGCTTGTTGTGCCGCTGCGGCGGCGAGGCGCAATTCATCGACCTGCGCCTGCAACTCCGCAGTGGCGTGAGCCGCCACTTGTTTCTCGGCCTTTTTCAGTGCGACCTGCGCCATGCTGGCTTCGATCTTGAGTTTCTTCAGCTCATCAGTTAACCCGGCTGGTTTGACGACAGCGCTCTCGCTGCTCTCTGGGCTGGCTGCCGCTTGAGCCTGAGCGGCTTTGGCTTGCGCCGCTTTGGCAGCGCGGGCTTGGCGTTCGGCTTCTTTCTGTTCTTCGGCGCGGCGCAGGCGCTCCTGGCGTTGCTCGAAGCGTTGCTTGGAATGTTCGGCCTTGAGCTGCTTTTGTTCCAGGTCGCGAATTTCCGCCTTGGCGGCGCGGTAGTACTGCACCAACGGAATGCTCGACGGGCAGACATAGGCGCAGGCACCGCATTCGATGCAGTCGAACAGGTTGTGCGCCTTGAGTTGCTCGTGCTCCTGGCCCATGGCGAAGAAGTGCAGTTGCTGCGGCAGCAGGCTGGCTGGGCAAGCCTCGGCGCACTCGCCACAGCGAATGCAGGGCATGGCCGGTGGCGGTGGCGGCAGCTCGGCTGTGGTGGATGCCAACAGGCAATTGGTGGTTTTGATCACCGGCACGGCCATGTCAGGCAGGGTAAAGCCCATCATCGGGCCGCCCATGATCAGCCGGTTCAGCTTGCTGGGGTCGAGGCCAGCAAACTCCAGCAGTTCGCCCACCGGGGTGCCGAGCAGCACCTCAACGTTCATCGGTTTGGCCAGGGCTTCGCCGGTGAGCGTGGTGATGCGCGAAATCAGCGGTTTACCATGGATGATGGCGTCGTGAATGGCCACGCACGTGCCGACATTCTGGCAGAGCATGCCTATGTCTGCCGGCAGGCCACCGCTGGGGACTTCCACGCCAGTCAGAATCTGGATCAGCTGCTTCTCGCCACCGGACGGATACTTGGTGGGGAAAACTTTCAACTGATAGCTGCGTTCGCTCAGCGCAAGGCGCACCGCAGCGACGGCTTCAGGTTTGTTGTCCTCGATACCAATCAACACCTGATCCGGCTGGATCAGTTGCACCAGAATGTCGATGCCGCTGATCAGCTCGGCGGCTCGCTCGCGCATCAACAGGTCGTCGGCGGTGATGTAAGGCTCGCACTCGGTGCCGTTGATGATCAGGGTGTGGATTTTTTGCGTCGGCCGCGCGTTGAGTTTCACCGCAGTCGGAAAGCCTGCTCCGCCCAGGCCGCTGATGCCAGCCTGCCGGATCCGCTCAATCAATTCGCCGTGATCAAGGTGGCGATAGTCAGGGCAGGGCTCAAGCGGGCACCACTGCTCAAGGCCGTCCGTTTCAATGACGATGGCCGGCGCGAGCATCCCGGATACATGCGGGTAAGGCTGCGGGCCGATAAAGCTCACTGTGCCAGAGGTTGGCGCGTGCAGCGGTACGCTGACAAAACCATTGGCCGCGGCAATCTGTTGGCCCTTGAGTACACGCTCACCGAGGCTAACCAAAGGCTCTGCTGCCGCGCCTATATGCTGGCCCAGCGGCAAAATCAGCTGTACGGGTAAGGGCGCTGGCTGAATCGCCACGCGGTTGGATAATTCCTTGCATTCGGCCGGGTGAATACCGCCGGGAATGTCCCAGATCAGCCCTTCGGTTTTGGGCAGTGCTGTCATGCCGCGTGCTCCCGATCAGTGGCAATCAACTGGCCAGCCGACAGCGGTTTTTCCCATTTCCAGCTCTGCAGGTTGCTGCCCACTTCGATCATGTCGATGCAGTCCACCGGGCACGGCTCGACGCACAAATCGCAGCCCGTGCACTCGCTGACGATCACGGTGTGCATCTGCTTGGCCGCGCCAACGATGGCGTCCACCGGGCAGGCCTGGATGCATTTGGTGCAGCCGATGCACTCTGCTTCGCGAATGTAGGCGACCATTTGCGGTTTTTCGCCTTCGACGGCGTCCAGCGGTTCAGGCTCGACATCCAGCAGGTCGGCCAGCGCTTGAATGGTCGCTTCGCCGCCGGGTGGGCACTTGTTGATTTTGTCGCCGCCGGCAATCGCCTCGGCGTAAGGCTTGCAGCCCGGATAGCCGCACTGGCCGCACTGGGTTTGCGGCAGCAGTGCGTTGATTTGCTCGGCAATCGGGTTGCCTTCGACTTTGAAGCGCACCGCGGCGAAACCGAGAATGGCCCCGGCCACCAGGCACAGAGCGAGCAGGGCAAGCACCGCAATCAGCACCAGACTCATAGCTTGATCAGCCCGGTAAAGCCCATAAACGCCAGGGACATCAGCCCTGCGGTGATCATGCCAATGGCTGCGCCTTGGAAGGATTTTGGCACGTCGGCAATCGCAATGCGTTCACGCATGGCCGCAAACAGCACCAACACCAGAGAAAAGCCAAGGCCAGCAGCAAAACCGTTGGCGGTGGCGGTGATGAAGGTGAACTCAGCCTTGTTGGCATTCAGCAGCGCCACGCCCAGCACGATGCAGTTGGTGGTGATCAGCGGCAAGAAGATGCCCAGCACGCGGTAGAGCAGCGGGCTGGTCTTGTTAACCACCATTTCGGTGAACTGCACCACGACTGCAATCACCAGAATAAAGCTGATGGTGCGCAGGTATTCGATGTCCAAGGGCTTCAACACGTACTGCTGCACCAGGTAGCTGCACATGGCGGCAAGTGTCAGCACGAAGGTGGTGGCCAACGACAGGCCGATGGCGGTTTCGATTTTCTTCGAAACACCCATGAAGGGGCACAAGCCAAGGAACTGGACCAACACGAAGTTGTTAACCAGGATGGCGCTGACCATGATCAAGGCGAGTTCGGTCATTGCGGGTTCCATTGATGGACGGGCAAAGGCCGCAGGAAAGGGGTGGCTATTATCGGTAAGCCGATCCAGCCATACAAGCTGGATCAGCCATCCTGAGGTGTTGCGATAAGGCTAGCGCAGCCAAAGCTGGCCGACTGTGCTATCGGGTCTCAGGTTTACTTAACGCGCTGACCCGGTTTGGCACCGCTGTCCGGGCTGAGCAGGTAGATTTCCTCGCCACCGGGGCCGGCCGCCAGAACCATACCTTCACTCACGCCGAATTTCATTTTGCGCGCTGCCAGATTCGCCACGCACAAGGTCAGGCGGCCTTCCAGTTTGCTTGGGTCTGGGTAGGCGCTCTTGATGCCGCTGAACACGTTGCGCTTGGCGTCGCCAATATCCAAAGTCAGGCGCAGCAGCTTGTCAGCACCTTCGACGAACTCGCATTTTTCGATCAGCGCAATGCGCAGGTCTACTGCAGCGAATGCGTCAAAGGCGATTTCGGCGGCCAGTGGGTCTTTCGTCAGCTCGCCATTGCCCGCTGCAACAGGGGCGGCTTCGCTGGCGGCGAGGTCTTCTTTGGAGGCTTCGATCATGGCTTCAATTTTCGCAGGCTCGATACGGGTCAGCAGGGCGTTGAAAGGATTCAATGGGTGATTGGCCAGCAGCGTTTGGTGGTCATCCCACGTCAATGGCGCGACATTGAGGAACGCCTCGGCATCGCTGGCCAGTTGCGGCAGCACCGGCTTCAAGAAAATCACCAGCTGGCGGAACAGGTTGATGCCCAGCGCACAGATGGCCTGCACTTCGTCTTGCTTGCCTTCAACCTTGTTCAGCGACCAGGGCGCTTTATCGGCGATCCAGGCGTTGGCACGGTCGGCCAGGGCCATGATTTCGCGCATGGCGCGGGCAAAATCGCGCGCTTCATAGGCTTCAGCGATGCTCGGGGCAGCCGCTTGGAAGGCGTCGGTCAGTTCGGGTGCGGCATTACCGGCCACCAGCAGGCCATTGTTGCCTTTGTGGATAAACCCGGCGCAGCGGCTGGCGATGTTGACCACCTTGCCGACCAGATCCGAATTGACCTTCTGTACGAAGTCTTCCAGGTTCAGGTCGAGGTCATCCACGCCACGGCCCAGTTTGGCCGCGTAGTAGTAGCGCAGGTACTCGGGGTTCAGATGGTCGAGGTAAGTACGCGCCTTGATAAAGGTGCCGCGCGACTTGGACATCTTCTGCCCGTTGACGGTCAGGTAACCGTGTACTGCCACAGCGGTCGGCTTGCGGTAGCCCGCGCCTTCGAGCATGGCGGGCCAGAACAGGGTGTGGAAGTTGACGATGTCTTTACCGATAAAGTGGTACAGCTCGGCGGTGGAGTCTTTGCCCCAGAACGCATCGAAGTCGAGTTCCGGACGCTTGGCGCAAAGGTTCTTGAAACTGGCCATATAGCCGATCGGTGCGTCCAGCCAGACGTAGAAGTACTTGCCCGGCTCATCGGGGATTTCAAAGCCAAAGTACGGCGCATCGCGGCTGATGTCCCATTCCTGCAGGCCGGAGTCCAGCCACTCGGCGATTTTGTTGGCCACGGCATCTTGCAGTGCGCCGCTGCGGGTCCATTGCTTGAGCATGGCCTCGAAGTCTGGCAGCTTGAAAAAGAAATGCTTGGAGTCACGCAGCTCCGGCACCGCGCCAGAGATGGCCGAGCGCGGGTTCTTCAGCTCGGTCGGCTCGTAGGTGGCACCGCATTTTTCGCAGTTGTCGCCGTATTGATCTTCGGCCGCACACTTGGGGCAGGTGCCTTTGATAAAGCGGTCAGCGAGGAACATGCCCTTTTCAGGGTCGAAATACTGGGTCACCGAACGGGTGGCGATATGGCCCTTGTCGCGCAGAGCGAGGTAAATCGAAGACGCCAGCTCGCGGTTTTCGTCCGAGTGAGTCGAGTGGTAGTTATCGAAGGCCACGCTAAAGTCGGCGAAGTCAGCGGTGTGTTCGGCCTGCACGTTGGCGATCAGCTGTTCTGGCGTGATGCCTTCTTTCTCGGCGCGCAACATGATGGCTGAGCCATGCGCATCGTCAGCGCAGACGTAGATGGCCTGGTTGCCGCGAAGCTTCTGGAAACGCACCCACATGTCGGTCTGAATGTACTCGAGCATGTGGCCAAGGTGGATTGAACCGTTGGCGTAGGGCAGGGCGCTGGTAACGAGAATCTTGCGGGCTTGGCTCATGGGGATCGACTGCGCTGGTGACTCAAGGAAGCCGGTAACTATAAAGCAGCAGCAAGCTGCAAGCCATAAGCCACCGGTAAAAGCCGGTGGGGTTGCTGCTTGAAACCGCCGGCTTGTCTCTGCTGGTATGATGCCCGCCTGATTTACTCAGTCTTTCGGAGCCTTGCATGAGTGTCGTTACCCGAGCAGCAGTCGAAGCCGCGTTGTCCCAATACACCGATCCGCACCTGAATCAGGACCCGGTCAGTGCCGGCTGTGTGCGTGAAGTGGATATTCAGGGTGGGCAGGTTAAGGTGCGCGTGCAATTGGGTTACGCCGCCGGCCTTTTCAAAAGCGGCTGGGCGCAGATGCTGCAGATGGCCCTGGAGAATCTCGACGGTGTTGAGCGTGCGCAGGTGCAGGTCGATTGCGTGATCGAGGCGCACAAAGCGCAGGATCAGGTGCCGGCGCTGAGCAATGTGAAGAACGTGATTGCTGTGGCATCCGGTAAAGGTGGGGTGGGCAAATCCACTACGGCGGCGAATCTGGCCTTGGCGCTGGCACGCGAAGGGGCCAAGGTCGGCATTCTTGATGCGGATATTTATGGCCCGAGCCAGGGCATCATGTTTGGCATTGCGGAAGGCACACGCCCGCACGTGAAAGATCAGAAGTGGTTTGTGCCGCTAAAGGCCCATGGTGTGGAAGTCATGTCCATGGCTTTTCTCACTGACGAGAACACCCCGGTGGTGTGGCGTGGGCCAATGGTCTCCGGTGCGCTACTGCAGCTGATCACCCAGACCGCCTGGGATGATCTGGATTATTTGGTGGTCGACATGCCGCCAGGCACCGGCGATATCCAACTGACTCTGGCGCAGAAGGTGCCGGTAGCTGGCGCTGTGATCGTTACTACACCGCAGGATCTGGCGCTGCTGGATGCCAAAAAAGGCGTGGAGATGTTCCGTAAGGTCAATATTCCGGTGCTGGGCGTGGTGGAAAACATGGCCGTGCACATTTGCTCGAATTGCGGCCATGCTGAGCACCTGTTTGGCGAAGGTGGCGGCGAGAAATTGGCCGTGCAGTTTGGTGTTGATCTGCTGGCCTCCTTGCCATTGTCGATGGCGATTCGCATGCAGTCTGACGGCGGCAAACCGACTGCTATTGCTGATCCGGAAAGCCAGATCGCCATGATCTACCAGGAGATTGCCCGTGGCGTAGGTGCCCGCATCGCTCAGGGTGGCGCGCAGCAAGCAATGCCGAGCATTGAGATCAGCGAAGACTGATGCGTCCTCGCGACGGCTGCCTCTGGGTGGCCGTCAAGGTATGTACTTGACCTTAAATAGCGGCCATAAAAAAGCCCCGCACTAGGCGGGGCTCTTTATCAAGCTAGGTTAGTGCAGGTTATACAACCTGAACTTCCTCAGCCTGCATGCCTTTCTGACCACGGGTGGCCACGAAAGTCACTTGCTGGCCTTCTTTCAGGCTCTTGAAGCCATCGCTCTGGATAGCTTTGAAGTGTACGAACAGATCGTCACCGGATTGCGGAGTGATGAAGCCGTAGCCTTTCTCATCGTTGAACCACTTAACGGTGCCAGTTTGACGATTGGACATTTGAATGTCTCCTAACAAAAGTAATAACAGCCCTGGAAAAGCCCAGGCCGGGACTGAGTGCAACGAGTACTAGGAGTCGGACGATGTTTGATCGAAATCTAGGCATCAAGTAGCGATTCGCGGTGACACATGCAGCACAGTGGAATCACCATACCTGCTTTTGTCGTGAAGCGCGAATGCTCTGTGCATCTTTCTGTTATTTATCGATAAATAGAATGATCAAATGCTGCTGCAACGAGGGCATAACAGCCTTTGAACCCGGCAGCCAGCCCCGGTAAGATGCGAACACTTTTCACCCTTCGCCTACAGCAGGACACACGCCATGAGCATCAAATCGGATAAGTGGATTCGCCGCATGGCGCAAGAGCACGGCATGATTGAACCCTTTGTCGAGCGCCAGGTGCGTGCCGAAGGCGCGCAACCGCTGATTTCCTTCGGGGTTTCCAGCTACGGCTACGACGTTCGCTGTGCCGATGAGTTCAAGGTGTTTACCAACATCAACTCAGCCACTGTTGACCCGAAGAATTTCGACGAGAAAAGCTTCGTCGATGTGAAAAGCGATGTGTGCATCATTCCGCCTAACTCCTTCGCGCTGGCGCGCACGGTGGAGTTTTTCCGTATTCCGCGTGATGTGCTGACCATCTGCCTGGGCAAAAGCACCTACGCGCGCTGCGGCATCATCGTTAACGTCACGCCGCTGGAACCTGAGTGGGAAGGGCATGTGACGTTGGAATTCTCCAATACCACCACCTTGCCGGCGAAGATCTACGCCAACGAAGGTGTGGCACAGATGCTGTTCCTGCAATCGGATGAAGCGTGCGAAGTGTCTTACAAAGATCGCGGCGGTAAGTACCAAGGCCAGTTGGGCGTTACTCTGCCACGGGCCTAATCGGCTTCGGGAAATGCAAAGCCGGGCAATGCCCGGCTTTTTCTTGGCTATCAAACTGACGGATGAATGCAACTCAGTTTCAGGGAGCCAGCGGCAGTTCACGCTTGTGACGAGTGGCGTCATAGGTGCGCACGATAATCGTGTAGGCCTCTTCACGCACCGCTTGGCCATGCAGAAACGCGTCGATTTCGGCGTAGCTAACGCCATGCGCCTCTTCATCGGGTTTGCCCGGACGAAGCTCCTCAAGATCGGCTGTTGGCACTTTATGTACCAGATGGTCCGGCGCGCCTAAATGACTGGCAATAGCCCTGACCTGGCCTTTGACCAGACCCGAAAGCGGTGCCAGATCGCAGGCGCCGTCGCCAAACTTGGTAAAGAACCCCATGACCGCTTCAGCCGCATGGTCGGTGCCGATCACCAAGCCGTTGTTGGCATTGGCAATGGCGAACTGAGCCACCATGCGGATGCGTGCCTTGATATTACCGGTGACAAAATCACGCCGGGCATCGCTGAGGTTTTGCAGATGGGTTACCTGCTCACCAAGGCCTTGCACGCTGTCAGCAATATTCACCGTGTCTTCTTCGTCGGCGCGAATGAACTGCAACGAGGCTTGTGCGTCATGCTCATCGTGTTGCGTGCCATGTGGCAGGCGCACGGCAATAAAGCGATAGCCGCTGTCGGCGGTCTCAGCGCGCAACTCCTCCACTGACAACTGCGCCAGGCGACCGGCGGTGAGCGAGTCCACGCCACCACTGATTCCCAGCACCAGTACTTTGAGCCCGGAGTTTTTCAGACAGTTCTTGATGAACGTCTTGCGTGCGTTGATTTGCGCGACCAATGCGGCTTCATCGACAAAAGGCGGCACGACATCGAGTGCGGCAGCAATTTCGGCTTGGCGGTTGCTCATTTCAAAAACCTCACAGAAAGCGGAACACAGGGCATAACCACGCGGCGGATGGGCCGGTTTGCTCGAAGGGCAAAGCTTACGTTGAAGTGGCCAAGAAGTGCACGCCAGAGCGGAGAGACTTTGTCAGGAGATTGCGTAGGCTTATGGCCTCAGCGAGGATTTTCAGCGCAGGCAGGCATATTTCAGGCAAAAGAAAGGGCGCCAGAAGCGCCCTAAAACGATGATGTGTGGAGTAAGTCCACTTACTCAGAGGGGCATTCGCTGAATTGGTTCAACGGCTGCCGACGAACGGTCATCTATGAATTATTTACCTGGCGTGAGCAGCAAACGTCTGCTGCCGTAAACCTTATCGAGGTTCTGCGACTGGAATGGGAAGCTCATGTAGTTGCCTTTAAGCCAGGCGTCGATGCCATCAGCGTAATGTTTGCTAGCCGGGTTGCCGGACTGACCAGAGCTGTTAAGGCCGATCAATGGCTCTTCACGGCCAAAGTCAACGACGATACGCATGGCGGGAATGAGCCAAGTATCAAAATTATCACCCCACTGGTAAGCCGCGACGTTGAGGGTGGAGTGATCGCCGCCAGCCGGATAGGGGCCTCTGTCCAGATAACCCTTGAGGGCGTTGATGCTGGTGCGCTGGCTGGCGCTCATGTGAGGGGCGAGCTGGGTCGTTTCGCTGATCCAGTTGTAGGTATGCAATTTGCCCCATTGCCAGGCGCTGCGCTCACTGCCCAGTTTGCTTTCGAGTAGGGTTACAGCCCCCGCTAAACTGCGCGCGAGGATGGCGGGTTTGTCTTCTTTCTGCGCGGTGCGGATGTCGTTCCAGAATGGGCTGTCTTCGCGGCCGAGCAGGTGGTCTGCCTGCGCTGAATAGGAGTTGTTGGCCGTATCGACTAGCGCCTGCCAGGCCGGACTGCTTTCCGGGCCCAGTTCGTCTAGGAAGGTCTCCCGTGCGCTCTGGTGCAAGAATGCGCTGTACAAGGCGGCGTCCGCCGAACTGGCCGTCAGCTTGCCGTCAAATTTCATCAGGCGGTTGAAGGCCTCTTGGGCTTTGCTGCGTTCGGCGGCGGGCAGTGCTGCGATGGCCGCTTGAAGGCCCTCGGCCATGCCGGGCGCGCTGAACATGGTTTGCAACTTGGCGACAAATGGCGAGGTCTGGTCGTACTGCATGGCAATCATGCTTTGGCTGTCATGCCTGCCGGTGCCCGCGAGCTCGGCGATGCGTTCGGCGCGCTCTGGATAGAACCAGGAGTTGGAGAGCTGCATGCCGTAACCGCGTGGCACAGTGCGCTGGTTGGCGGTGCCGAGCCAGCCTTGTGGCGGGTCCTGGTCATAGGGGTGGAGCATGGGGTCGGCAAAACCATCCCAGGCAAATTCATTGCCCCAGCCGGGGGACGGCACCAAGCCCAGGCCTGCTCGGCGGTTGGGGTAGCGCCCGGTCACCTGCCAGCCGATGTGCCGGGCGTCTGCAAAGACGATATTCAGCGGCATGGCGCGGATTTCGCGGGTGGCTTCAAAGGCTTGCTCGACCGACTGCGCCCGCGACAGATCAAAGAACGCATCCAGGCTCTTATCGGCTTCGAGCTGCGTGGTTTTCAGCGCCAGCCCAAAGCCGCTGCTGAGCTGCATCGGTTGCAGCGTGTGCTTGCGCTCGCCCAAAACCGAGTTCAGTAACGGGCCATGACGGGTTTCATAGAGCGTTTCGCGGATTGGGCGCTGGCCTTTGATGAAGAAGGTTTCCTGACGCTCGCGCACCGGCAGCCAATTACCGTCAGCCAAGTAGTGCATACGGCCGTTTTGTCGCTTGATTTGCTCAAGAAAGAGGTCTTGGTTGTCGCCCATGACCATGGTCATGCCCCAACCCAGTTTGCCGTTAAAACCCGCCACTATGGCTGGCACACCAGCAATCGACACGCCGGCTGCCTGGAATTTCGGCGAGCGGATCTGCACAAAGTTCCACACCGACGGCATCGACAACGGCAGGTGAGTGTCGTTGGCCAGTAGGCTCTTGCCGCTGCGGGTGCGTTGCGGAGTAAAGGCCCAGTTGTTGGACGCGGCGACGCCGAGCATGTGCGCATCGCTAAATTGGTTCACGGCCGTACTGACGGCATTCAGCTCAGCCAATTGGCCGCGCAGATCCAAGCCTTTGAGCTTGGCCGTTTCTTCAAAGGGCAGTGGCTCGTCGGGATAGGTCGGCAGCAGCCAAGCCAGTTGTTCGCTGCCTACTTTTTGCGTCAGGGTCAGCGCGGCGATTTCTTCTTTCAGATTGACTGATAGGCCAAAATTGAGCAGGCAGAACACCAGTACGGAGTCTTCGGGTTTCCAGTAAGCCGGGCGATAGCCGGATTCAGCCAGGTCCATCGGCAATTTATCGCGGTAGCGGAACAGGTAAGCGTTGACCCCGCGTGCATAGACCTCGAAGAACTTCTTCATACGCGGTGAAGCGTTGCTGTACAGCACCTCGGCGCTTTTTTTGAGGTTGACCGCGCGCATAAAGCGGTCCATTTCCAGCACGCCCGGGCCGGCCATTTCTGCCAGTCGCCCTTCGGCCATCAAGCGCAGACCGACCATTTGGCTTAGGCGATCGCTGGCATGCACATAGCCCAAGGCGAACAACGCATCGTGGAAGGTAGTGGTTTCGATCAGCGGCATACCCAGCGGGTTGCGGCGGATCACCACACTCTGCGCCAGGCCTTTGACCTGAACGATGCCTTGGTCGGGGGGCACGCTGTTGCTGTAGCGGCTGTTGAGAAACGACTGGCAGCCCGTCAGTGTGACCACCGCCGTTAAAAAGGCGGCAAAGCTGAGGTGGGCCATTGGACGTAATCTGCGCGCTAGCATGCAGCGTGCTCCTTGGGTAGGCGGAATGGGTGGGGCAGGACGCGACGAAAGCAGGTTAACCCGTTCGGTGTGTCACGTTAACGAGCGGGTGTTTGCCTGGCAAGGCGGGTCGACTGATCAGGCGCTTTTGCGCAGTGGCGGTAGCGCTTCATCCAGCAACCAGCGCGCAGCGGCGCGGGCAGCCGCTTTGTGTTGCAACTCAAGCTCACTAAAGCGCAGTTCATGCTGGCGGCGTGCGCTTTTATCCAGCGCTTTCCATTCGGCATGGGTGGGAACGTGAGCGGTAGCAGCAAAGAGCTGGTGAAACACTTCGCATTGCTTACTTTGACTGAGCGCGATGTCGTAGTTATCCAGCAGTACCTTGATCCGGATAGCGCCTTCGATCAGAGGCAGCTGACCTTCTAACAAGCTGCTATTGAGGATGAACAAATCGCCGCCCAGGCGCTCTTTATGTGCCTGCGCTGCCTCAGCCTGGGCTTTTTGCTTGCGCCACACCCGTCGCCAGAGCGTTAGGGCGTATAAGCCTAGCCCTGCAGTTAGCAACGTCGCGGTAAGTAATAACAGCAGGCTGAGTGTGCTCATTGCGGGGTCAAGCGCCGTGGCATTTTTTGAATTTCTTGGCGCTGCCGCAAGGGCAGGGATCGTTGCGGCCAACATCTTTCAGCGCGTTACGTGCGGGCTCCTGATGGCTGTGATTGCAGTGTGGGCCGTGTACGTGACCGTGATCATGGCTGTCGTGATCATGCTCGTGGTTGCAGTCGGGGCCGTGAATGTGGTCTTGCTGGGTCATGCGGTTTTACTCCGGGATGTAATCGCCTGGAATTATCTCGCCATTGCGCGACATGTGCACGCTTTGTCCGAACAGCCAGCCGGTTTTGACGGCACCCTGCAATTGGTAAGAAATAGGCTGGTCGGGCTTGTCCAGGGCTTTGACGATTTGCCGCAGGTGCCGCCAAAGGTTCGTGCGAACAGGTACGGAGAAGTTGTGGTGGCCGTGAGCTGGCACGGTGAAGGAGACGCTGGATTCTCCTTCAGCAAGCTTTACCTTGTTTAAATGCACAACGTAGTCGATACCGCGAACAGGCAGGCTGAAGCTGTTGGGGTTATCAATGCGGAAACGTAACGTGAAATGCTGCTCAAGCAGTTTGGCTTTTACTACGTCAACTTTTATAAGCCGAACCTCAGGAGATTTAAAATCACCTGAAGATGAGCAGCCACCAAGCCCAAATAGAAGGACGAAAGATACTAATAGGCTGAGAATTCTTATCGTTTGCGCCTGATAAAACATTACATACTCCGAATGACGCATCAATGTAACAAGCAAGAGCTTGGCTGCAACCTGTTGTGACGGTAAAAAAACCTGCGCCATACTGAGTGACTATTAGGACAGGAGTGTGACCATGGCCCGTTATGAAATTGCTTTTAGCGCGCAACTGGTTCCGGGTGCTGAACTGGCGCTGGTAAAAGCTAATTTGGCCAAGTTGTTTCAGGCAGACGAGCAGCGCATTGCGCTGTTGTTTTCCGGACGCCGAATAGTCATCAAGACCAACCTTGATGAGGCGGGTGCAGAGAAATACCGCTCGACCCTTGAGCGCGCCGGTGCAGTGGCTGAAGTGGTCAACCTCGATGTTGAAGTCGAAGAAATCGAATTGGCTGCGGCCCCTGAACCAGCTAGTGATTCGCCCGTGCCAGCTGTAGCTGAGCAATCAGTGCCTAAGCGTTTGCAGGTTGCTCCGCGTGATGAATACATGGCGGCGTTTAGCGATGTTGATGCGCCGGATTTTGGCATAGCTGCGTTGGGCGATGATTTGCAGGATGACAAGCCGGTTGCAGTAGCCCCAACGCTTGATTTGTCGCAGTTCAGCCTGGCACCAACCGGCAGCGATATGGGTGAGCTAAAGAGGCCCGCAGCTGGCCCGTTGCCTGATATTTCGCACTTGAAACTACAGGATTAGCCTATTCGCCCGCCTACATGTAGGCGGCGCAACATTTCTTGAATTTCAGGCCGCTGGCGCAGGGGCAGCTGTCGTTGCGGCCGACTTTTAGATCAACAGTTGGATCAATGAAATACCAGTTGCCCCCATGCGCAACAAAGGCCGAGCGCTCACGATGACTGTGTTCATGTTCGCCTTCACGCCAGCGGGCGGTAAAGGTTACGTAGGCATGATTCGGGTCGCCAGGCACCGGCGTACTGTCTTCAACTGTTAAACCAAGCCAGGTGCTACCGAGACTCCAGGCCGATATGGCTTCTAGGTCAAGGAGGCTCTGCTGCGCGGGCAGGGTCGTACGCCGCAAATAGTCGATTAAGCCCAAGGCGTAGGCGCTGTAACGTGAGCGCATCAAGGCTTCCGCAGAGGCTGCGGGCATGCCTTGATGCAACTGACTGCAGCACTGCGCAAGCACTTGACCGCTGCCACAGGGGCATAGGTTGTTGCTCATAGCATTACCACCAATACTTCCCAAAATTCTCCGGGTTGGCCCAGAACTTGGCGTTGAGCCAGTCGGGCACTTGCTTGTAGTCGAGCAGGTCGTAGGTGAACAAATGCAGCACTTGTTCATCACGCTCAAAGCGCTCGCTGGCCTGTAACGCGAGGGCGAAGAAGTCGGTTTCTTGCCAATCGCAAGCGGTTAAGTCGGCCAACACGGCAATTCGGCTGGCATTCAGGTTGCGTATGCCGCCCAACAATTGCAGGCCTGTGCGCTTATCGATGTGCTCCAGGCAGTCAACCACCAGTGCCAGGTCAAACCGTTTTGCGGCCAGTTCATCGGGCAGCGTGCCAGGTTGCGCGTGGGCTAGCTGGCATTCGGGGTGAGCGCTCAGAAATGCATCAATAGCGGGCAATTCGCGATTGCCGATGAGCAAAAGACGCTGCGGGATGTAGCGGGCCAACAATGCGGCCAGGGCTTGCTGTGGTGTACGCGATGAAAGGGTTGCTGACATAAGAAGACCTCGCTGTGGCTGTAAAGACTACCTTGCAACCTCGAGCAGGCCTAGTCGGGCCTGTATTTGCGTATCGCCTGGCATATTTTGTCACACACGTCTTTACTGAATGCTTATCGGTTTTTAAACCGATTTACCAATAGGAGACGGACTTATGAGCATCACCAGGAAAGCGTTACCCCTGATTGTCGCTAGCAGTTTTTTGACCGGTTGCGCCGGCCTGCAAAAAACCGACTGGCCAACCTGCGCTGCAGTCGGCGGGGTTGGTGGTGCGGCACTCGGGGCGATTGAAAGTTCTGCGTGGGCAGGCGGCGGTGCCGTGGCCGGTGCAGGCATGGCCGCCGCGTATTGCTGGGTGCACGGCGCCAGCGAAGAGCAGGTTGTGGTGGTCGAAGAGGTGGTTGAAGAAGTGGTGGTTGTGGCCGAGCCGGTTGAAGCTGTGCGCGTGGAGTTGGATGTTAAGTTCGACTTCGACAAGGCTCAGGTTAAGCCTGAAAGCTATGGCGATATTAAAAACCTGGCTGACTTCCTGACTCAGTACCCGCAAACCACTACCGTGGTTGAAGGCCACACCGACGCCGTAGGCAGCGATGCCTATAACCAAACGTTGTCAGAGCGCCGCGCCAATGCGGTGCGCGATGTTCTGGTTAATCAGTATGGCGTGGGTGCTGATCGCGTGAATGCTGTGGGCTACGGTGAAAGCCGTCCTGTGGCTGACAACGCCAGTGCTGAAGGGCGTGCGGTTAACCGTCGTGTGGAAGCAGAAGTAGAAGCGCGTCCTTGATCGCCTGATCTGACTGCTCTTCTAAAAACCGGCCCCGTTCAGGGGCCGGTTTTTTATTGCCTGCATTTCTTGTGCGCATGCAAAAGCGCGTGGCGATCGTTGTTCTTTTCTTGAGGACAGTTGGATCAAGCCGTGTGTTGGCCTGTTTATCCACATTAGTTGCGATTGCTTTGTGCCGGTGCTGCGGTCTTCTAGCGGCCCTAGAGCAAAGCAGTTAAGGTGCAGCCAAATAAAAAACTGCGGGGGCGTGCATGAAGATTTTTTTGCTGGCGGGCAAGGTACTGACCGCTGTCTTTTGGGGGATCGTTTTGTTCAATCTGCTTCAGCCTTTTGCCAGCCCGTTTGCACTGCTGCTTAACTCAGTCGGTGCTGTTGTGCTGCTGGTGCATGCACTTGAGTTGTGGCTGTTTGATAAAAGGTTGGCGGTTTGCGCCAACCCCCATCTGGCGAGGGTGTTGGTGATGCTGTTTGGCATCTTTCACTTGGCTGCTTTGCCCACAAAGCTCGCTCAAGTCAGTCATGAAAAAGAGAGCAGCGAAGCTGCCCAGGGTGAACAGCATGTGGAGGCTGAAAATGCGTAATTGGATGGTTGCAGTTGCTCTGTTCTCTCCGCTGGCGGTGGCGCAAACGGTCATTGAGGTGCCCACGAACTCGCTGATGCGCCTGCCCAGCAGTGCCAGCGTTCTGGTGCTGGAGCGTTTACACATCGCAGATCATGGCACCTTGTTTATCCCCGCTGGCGTCACCGAGTTGCGCGTAGGCGAGCTTCGCTTGGGGCGTGAAGCGCGGCTCGCGATTGCGCCGGACGAGCGCCCGCTGCGCCTTGAGGCGGTTGCCGCTGCGCTGGCCAGTGGTGTGCAGATCAATGCCCAAGGTGCCTCGGGGAGTGGCGATCAACCGGCAATGCCGGGGCGACATCTGCACTTGCGGTTACATAAGGCCTCTGTCGCGGACTTGCTCATCGATGCCCGTGGCGGCAAGGGCGCACCCGGTCACATGGGATTGGCGGGTGCCGATGGTCAGGCCGGCGGTTGTGCTTGGGGCGAGGCCAGTCGAGGCCATGACGGTTTAGATGGTGGGGATGGTCAAACGGGAGCGCCCGGGGCGCAGGTGCGCCTGGAAGTGCCGCATGACTTTCCTATTGACCAGTTAAAGGTGCGCTTGGAAGGCGGTGATGGTGGTGCTGCGGGTGCGGCTGGCGCCGGTGGCGAAGGTGGAGCGAGTAAAGGCTGTTGGCTTTACAGCACGGCTGGTGCTGGCGACGGCAAGCCCGGTGAGGTTGGGCGCGCCGGTGAGGCAGGGCCTGCCGGTGCGATTAACGTGATTCGCTTCTAGTTGATATCGAAGCCCCATCGCTGCCAGCCTGCAGTGATGGGGCTTCAGTAAGAATCAAAAGCTAGGCCTTGTGCCAGCGATGGCCACCACCAGCAGGCCGATCAGTAGATTGATCCCCACCAGTCGGCGAATCCGCCCCAATACCGCGCCGCCCGTTGGCCAATCTTCAGCCGTCACGGCGCGTTGCAGTTGCGGCAGTTGCAGCACCTGAATGCGCAAAAAAAGCGCCAGCATCACCAGGTACAAGCCCATCATGATGTTGACGTAGCGCGGTGCGCTGTCGAAGCCGCTAAAACGCAGATCCAACATGCCGACACCCGTCACGGGCAGCACCAACACCGCCGCCCATACCCAGAGAAAGAACCTGGGAAACACGGCGGCCCATAGCCTGAGCCGATGAGGTGCATCCAGCGCACTGACAGCAGCAGGCCGCAGAATCATCCAGGCAAAGAACATCCCACCAACCCAGATCAGGGCTGCCAGTAAGTGCAGGCTATAAACAAACGCATACAGGGTCATGCGAAAACTCCAGGGTTGGCAGCACGGCAAGCGGTTCAGCGCCGGATCGATTAGCGCGCTATGATAGCCGCCGACTGCAAACACTGAAAATTTATCCAGCCTTTCTTGCCGACACGCCATGCTCAGTACCGAACTCAAGTCCCAGATCCAGGGCGCCTATTCGCGTTTTCTCGAAGCCAAATCGCTTAAGCCGCGCTATGGCCAGCGCCTGATGATTGCCGAAATTGCCAAAGTGCTGGGTGCCATCAACACCGATGACGAAGGCCGACGCCTGGGCGAACCTGCGGTAGTAGCGGTTGAAGCCGGCACCGGTACGGGGAAAACCGTGGCCTACAGCCTGGCGGCGATCCCCACAGCCAAGGCGGCGGGTAAACGACTGGTGATTGCCACCGCCACCGTGGCCTTGCAAGAGCAGATCGTGCACAAGGATCTGCCGGATCTGATGCGTAACAGCGGGCTCACCTTTAGCTTTGCCCTAGCCAAGGGGCGCGGCCGCTACCTGTGCTTGTCCAAGCTCGACATCCTGCTGCAGGAAGGCCAAGCGCAAAGTGCCACGGCGCAATTGTTCGAGGAGGAAGGTTTTAAAATCGATGTGGATGAGCAGAGTCAGAAGCTGTTCAACACCATGATTGAAAAGTTAGCGGGCAATAAATGGGACGGTGATCGCGACAGCTGGCCCGAAGAGCTGGAAGACGCCCGCTGGTCGCAACTGACCACTGATCACAGCCAATGCACCAACCGGCACTGCCCCAACTTCCAGCAGTGCGCGTTCTACAAGGCACGCGAGGGCATGGGCAAGGTCGATGTGATCGTCACCAACCATGACATGGTCCTGGCTGATCTGGCGTTGGGCGGCGGTGCGGTGCTGCCGGATCCGCGTGACACGCTTTATGTGTTCGACGAAGGCCATCACCTGCCGGACAAGGCCATCGGTCATTTCGCGCACTTCACTCGGTTGCGTTCAACTGCCGACTGGCTGACCCAGATCGACAAAAATCTGACCAAGTTGCTGGCGCAAAACCCGCTGCCCGGCGATCTAGGCCGGTTGATCGAGCAAGTGCCGGAGTTGGCGCGGGAGCTGAAAACCCAGCAGCAATTTATGTTCGCCGCTTGCGAGCAGGTGGCTGACTTCAAGCCGGGCGAAGATATGCAGGGCCGAGAGCGGCCGCGCCATCGTTTTGTCGGTGGTGTGGTGCCAGAGCACTTGACCGAGCTGGGGCTGGAGTTGAAGAAGGGCTTTTCCAAGCTCAATGATCTGTTCACTGGTGTGACTGAGCAGCTCAAAGAGGTCATGGATGGTGAGGGCGCTGTCGGTATCGCTAGTCACCAGGCCGAAGAGTGGTATCCGCTGTTTGGCAGCTTGCTGGCGCGGGCCAAGGGCAACTGGGAGTTGTGGCTGGCGTTTACCGCCGAAGACCCTGAAGACAGCCCGCCCATGGCGCGCTGGTTGACCCTGGCCGAAAGTGGCGCATTGTTCGATATCGAGGTCAATGCCAGCCCGATCCTGGCCGCAGAAACCTTGCGGCGTAACCTGTGGAATGTTGCCTACGGCGCGCTGGTAACCTCAGCAACCCTTACCGCGCTGGGCACTTTTGATCGTTATCGCATGCGCGCCGGGTTGCCGAAAGTCGCTGTGACCGCTGTAGTGCCGAGCCCTTTCCATCACGCCGACGCCGGTGTGCTGCGAGTCCCTAACCTCAACGCTGATCCGCGTGATGCCGTGCAGCACACGGCGGCGATCATTCGTGAATTACCGGGTTTAGTTGAAGGCTCGCGCGGCACCCTGGTGCTGTTCTCCTCGCGTAAGCAAATGCAGGACGTGTTCGAAGGCCTTGAACGCGATTGGCGCAAGCGCGTGTTTATCCAAGGCAACCTGTCCAAACAGGAAACCCTAAACAAGCATAAAGCGCGGGTCGATTCCGGCGAGGAAAGCGTGTTGTTTGGCTTGGCCAGTTTTGCCGAAGGGGTCGATCTACCTGGGGCCTATTGCGAGCATGTGGTGATCGCCAAAATTCCCTTCGCGGTGCCGGATGACCCTGTTGAAGCGGCCTTGGCCGAGTGGATCGAAGCACGCGGCGGCAATCCGTTTATGGAGATTGCCGTGCCGGATGCCTCCTTGCGTCTGGTTCAGGCCTGCGGTCGTTTGCTGCGCACCGAGGCGGATCGCGGCATCATCACCTTGCTTGATCGCCGGGTTGTCACTCAGCGTTATGGCAAGTCGATCCTCAATGCCTTGCCGCCGTTTCGGCGAGAAATCAGTGACTAGGACGTTGCCGCAGGTCAGTGGGCCAGCACGTCATGGCACTGCGCTGGAAATCGTCAGAATGTCACGGGCAAAATCTACAGGTCGTACCGCAAAACCGTATTTTTAAAGAGGCAACATATGCCTCCCTCAGTTCTCTTTAGTGCCGTGAGTCAAGGAGTAAGCAGGTGAAGGTCAAGCGCAGGCTGCAAACAGTGTTTCTTAAGTTGGCCTTTTTAGGTTATTGCGGCGCAGCGTTTTCGGCAGAGTCCCTTGAATTGTTCAACTTTGTCAGGCCGCTTGATGCCGTAAAGGTCACTACGCAGAACGCAGAACTTCCCAGCGTAAAAGGCGAGCCCACGCAGCAAGGTGAAGTGTTGCGCCGTGTGACGTTTCATCCCAGTGAAAACCCCGGGCTGACGCTAACGCCGCAAAGCGCTGCCTGGGACTGGTCTCAACAAAAAATGGTCAAACTGCGCATTCAAAACGCCATGGACTGGGCATTGACCCTGGATGTGTCGATTGAAAGCGTTGACGGCCAGCGTTTGACTACGCGCATTGCATTGCCCGCAGGTCCTGTGCAAACCGTACTGATTCCCCTGCAGGCAACTTCGCCCCGCGACCAAGGGATGCGCGCAGGCGTGCCAATGCCTTGGGTTGATAAAGGGCAGCGCATGTTGCTCGCCGATACGGTCAGTGGTGCGCTAGACCTGAGCCAGGTTAAGTCGCTGGCGGTGACCATGCCCCAGCCCAAAGCCGTGCAGCATCTGCTAATCAGCCAGTTCGGGGTCACCGCTGAGTCAGTGACGGACGCTGCCTATGCCGCAATTGTTGACCGTTATGGCCAGTTCACGCGTGCCGATTGGCCGGGCAAAATTAAAAAGGATGAACAACTGCAGCAATCGGCAATCGCCGAACGTAAGCAACTGCAGGCTTGGCTTGCAGAGCGCCCCGCACAAGACAAATTCGGCGGTTGGACCGGTGGAGCATCGTTCACTGCAAGCGGCTTCTTCCGCACAGAAAAACGTGGTGAGCGCTGGTTTCTGGTGACACCCGAGGGCAACCCTTTCTACTCGCTGGGTGTTAACGCGGTCACCGCGCAACAGAGTGCGACCTATGTGGCTGAGCGTGAGGCGATGTTCAGCGAGTTGCCGAAGGCCGGCGATCCACTGGCGGCTTACTTTGGCACCGCCGATAGCCGCAGCTCTACCGGTGCTAACCAAGGGCGGGCCTTTGCCAATGGGCTTTGGTTTGACTTCTATCAGGCTAATTTGCAGCGCACAGACGCGCAGCAAAATCCTGCCGCCTGGCGCGCTCGTAGCGTCGAGCGCCTGCAAGCCTGGGGCTTTAATACCCTGGGTAATTGGAGCGAGGTAGATTTTGGTGGCGACGCAGCCATGCCTTTCAGCATTCCGCTGTCGATTCATGGTGACTACGCGACCATCAGCACCGGGGTTGACTGGTGGGGCGCGATGCCTGATCCGTTTGATCCGCGTTTTGCGATGGCAACAGAGCGCGCGGTAGCTATCGCCTCACGTGATCACCGCGAAAACCCCTGGTTGCTCGGGTATTTTGCGGATAACGAATTGGCATGGTCGGGCGCTGTTGATGACCCTCGTGGTCGGTATGCGCTGGCCTATGCCACATTGCGTCTGACAACGGATGTGCCCGCTAAACGCGCCTTTTTGAAGCAATTGCGCGACAAGTATCGTAATCATTCAGGGCTGTCGCGGGCGTGGGGCATAGAACTGCCGGCGTGGGAATTAATGGAAGATCCCGGCTTCGATGCGCCCTTGCCGAATGCCGAGCACCCGGCCATTGAGCGTGATATGCAGGCGTTTTTGCGTCTCTACGCCGACACGTATTTCAAAACCATTGCCGACTCGCTCGAATGGCACGCACCTAACCACATGCTGTTGGGCGGGCGTTTTGCAAGCAGCATCCCCGAAGCCGTTGAGGCCTGTGCGCAGTTTTGTGATGTGTTGAGTTTCAACTTTTACACCCGCGAGCCACAGCATGGTTTTGATTTCGCCACCTTGCGCCCGTTAGACAAACCCCTGATGGTCACCGAGTTTCATTTTGGCTCGCGTGATCGCGGTCCCTTCTGGGGAGGCGTTGCCGAAGTTCACAAAGAACAAGAACGTGGCCCAGCCTATGCGCACTTTCTCAGCAGAGCGCTTGATGAGCCGCAGATAGTCGGTGCGCACTGGTTTCAGTATCTCGATCAGCCCGTTACCGGGCGTCTACTGGATGGTGAAAATGGTCACCTGGGCCTTGTCGCGATTACCGATCGGCCTTGGGATGATTTTGTTAAGCGTGTGCGACAAGCCAATTTGGATGCAGCCGCAATGATCCTCAAACTGCAGCCAGCAGAGGCAAATCCGGCACCCTGACGAGCAATTACCAATCGAGCGTAAGGTGAACGTGCCCGTGCGCGGTGAAACAATGGTTTAACTTTTGACCCAGTATTGAGATCGGTGGGGTAAACAGCGTGGTGCAAATTCAGGGCTATTTTGACCTCAAGTTTGAGGCGTTGAGGGATGCATTTGCGGCCCTGTTCGACGACCCGCAAGAGCGCGGTATGGCACTGTGTGTGCAGATTGGCGGGGAAACCGTGGTCGACTTATGGGCGGGGGTTGCCGATAAAGAGGGTCAGCACGCCTGGCACAGTGACACCATCCTCAACCTGTTCTCCTGCACCAAAACCTTTACTGCCGTTACCGTCCTGCAGTTGGTGGGTGAGGGCAAGTTGGAGTTGGATGCCCCTGTCGCACGCTACTGGCCGGAATTCGCGGCAAACGGCAAAGAAAAAATCACCTTGCGCCACCTGCTCAGCCACCAGGCGGGCTTGCCCGCTTTGCGCCAAATGCTGCCCGCCGAAGCGCTGTATGACTGGCCCACCATGACCCGAGCGCTGGCTGCCGAGCAGCCCTGGTGGGCCTTGGGCGAGGGGCATGGTTATGCGCCTATTACTTATGGCTGGTTGGTGGGTGAAGTGCTGCGCCGGGTTGAAGGGCGAGGGCCGGGTGAATCCATTGTCGCGCGTACCGCTACGCCGCTTGGGCTGGATTTTCATGTGGGCCTGGCCGATGAAGACTTCGAGCGCGTGGCCATCATCTCTCGCGGCAAAGGCAACTTCGGTGATGCCGCTGCCCAGCGCCTGCTGAAAACCATGATGAGCGAACCCGCTGCGATGAGCACTCGTGCATTCACCAATCCGCCATCGATCATGACCAGCACCAATAAGCCTGAATGGCGACGCATGCAGCAGCCGGCCGCCAATGGTCACGGCAATGCCCGCAGCCTGGCCGGTTTTTACACGGGATTACTTGATGGTCGGTTGCTAGAAAGCGAATTGCTCAACGAGTTGACCCGTGAGCATGCTGTGGGTGAAGACAAAACCCTGCTGACCCGCACACGTTTTGGCTTGGGCTGCATGCTGGACCAGCCCGATGTGGCCAACGCCACCTATGGCATAGGCCCGCGTGCGTTTGGTCATCCGGGTGCAGGCGGGTCGATTGGCTTTGCCGACCCGGAGCGCGACGTGGCGTTTGGTTTTGTTACTAATAACCTGGGACCGTTCGTCTTGATGGACCCGCGTGCGCAAAAACTTGCGCGTTTGCTGGCTGATTGTTTGTAGCAGGCTCGGCTAAACTGCCGGTCAAATCAGGCCTGCGCTGAAACAACGCAGGTCGCTAACGGCTTTTTGCTAATCATGTGTGGATTCCCGATGCCTTTTAACAAAACCCTTGCCATCGCTTTGTGTGTGTTGATCAGCGGTTGCAGCGCGTTTGAGAAAACAGAAAAGCCAGCGCCCAAAAAAGTAGTTGCCATGCCTGCGCCTGCTGTCACTCAGGCTTGGCTAGATGTATACGAGCCGAAAGTGCGTGAAGCCATCAAAGGCACGCACTTCGAATTTGAACGTCGTGAAAATCTGTTGGTGGTTACGGCCCCGGTGCAAGGGTCATTTAACCCAGACCGCCCGCACATGATGCTGCCCAGCACCCTGTCGCCACTTAGCCGCATGGCCAAGCTGCTGGAGAAGGACGAAACCATCGGCGTGCTGATCCTCGGTCATGCCGACAGCAGTGGTGAGTTGAAGGCTAATCAAGAGTTGAGCCATCAACGCGCCCGCGCGTTCACCTCAATTTTCCGTTTGAGTGGCCTTAAGCAAAACCGGCTGATGGTCAAAGGGCTGGGCTCCGACATGCCGCGCGCGGCCAACGACAGTCAGCAGGGGCGTGCGCTTAATCGCCGCGTGGAAATCCTCTTAACGTCAAAAGACACCCTCAACGCCCTGATCGCCAAGTACAGCAAGCCAGCACCGGCCACAGCTGTGGCTGCGGTAAAACCGGTTACTGACAAAAATGCCAAAGCCGTGGCCAAAGCGGATAAGCCGGCAAAAGGTCAGTAATTTCACGCAGCGGTTTTTTGCCGCAGATCAAGCCAAGCACGGCGCTCGCGGGTAAGCTGGGTCACTTCTGATTGAGAGGATCCGTCAATGACCCAAACCCTGGCTGACATGCGCCGTGACTACACCCGTGATGGCCTGAGCGAAGCGCAAGCCCCGCAAGCCCCATTTGCGCTGTTTGAGCAATGGTTTGCCGATGCGGTAAAAACCGAGCAATTGCCGGTTGAGCCTAATGCCATGACCCTGGCCACGGTGGACGCGCAAGGCCGGCCGCATTGCCGGGTGTTGCTGCTCAAGGGCCTGGATGCTCGCGGCTTCACGTTCTTTAGTAACTACGACAGCGCTAAAGGCCAGCATTTGGCCGCTAATCCTTTTGCCGCCATGACCTTTTTCTGGCCCAGCCTGGAGCGTCAGGTGCGTATTGAGGGGCGAGTGGAGCGCGTCACCGCCGCTGAATGTGATGCTTATTTTCAAGTGCGGCCACTGGGCAGCCGACTGGGCGCGTGGGCGTCACCCCAGAGCCAGGTGATTGCTGATCGCACTGAGTTGGAGAGTCTGCTGGCCGAAACCGAACAGCGCTTCCTAGACCGTGCACCGCATTGCCCGCCGCACTGGGGCGGTTATCGTTTATTGCCGGAGCGCATTGAGTTCTGGCAGGGGCGCTCCAGTCGTCTGCACGATCGCCTCAACTATCGCCTGCAAGACGGTGCCTGGGTGCGTGAACGTCTGGCGCCTTGATGCTTCGGTTACTGGCCGTTGTAGTGTTCAGCGGCCTGTTGCAGCCAGATGTGCAGCGCCTTGCGCTTGATGCCTGTCGATTGCGCTTCCTGCAGGCGTTGCAGCATGTACTCACGTTTGGCGGGCGAGTCACCCGCCAGTGATAAGGCCAGATCCCGGTCCATCCAGCGTTTGATTCGCACATAAAGCCACCCGTGAAAATACAGCCCGGCCACCGTGGTAATAGCGACAATAAAGTAATCCATAGCATCCTCATGCAAGTGCCTGACGATCTCTGCAGGCCTGAACGCATTTAAACGGCCTATGAGCCACATGGCCACTGACCTGCAACAAGTAAACTTCAGCTTTGTTGGCTGGTCTGATCTTGAGTCGGTTGGTTTAACGCATTAACCCTGCTCGATGTATACGTTTATAGGTCTTGTTCGTTTGTGCCTGTAAGCCTAATGCAAGGGTTTTGCTCTATAGTTGCCGCTGACAGTTCGACCTCTCAGGCGTCGTAGAAGGCCTGTTCAATTGGAGAAAAGATAATGCGTAAATTGATTGCTCTGGCCGCCTCGTGCGCTGCACTGGTTCTGCTCAGTGGTTGTGCCTCCAACCTCACCGGCGATAGCTATTCGCGTGACGAAGCCCGCGCGGTGCAAACTGTTCGTATGGGTACCATCGAATCGCTGCGTCCGGTCAAAATTGAAGGCACTAAAACCCCGATTGGTGCCGGTGCTGGCGCTGTAATTGGCGGTGTGGCTGGCAGTGGCGTTGGTGGTGGTCGTGGCAGCGCAGTCGCAGCCGTTGTTGGTGCTGTGGCCGGTGGTTTGCTGGGCGCGATGACCGAAGAGGGGCTGACCCGCGCCCAGGGCGTTGAAATTACCGTGCGTGAAGATGACGGCAGCCTGCGTGCTTATGTGCAAGAAGTTGAGGAAAACCAGATTTTCCGCGTTGGCGAGCGTGTACGCATCCTGACCGTGAATGGCACCAGCCGCGTTTCCCGCTGAGTGACCCTAAAACCAGATCAGTGCAGGCTGGTCCGGTTTTTTATTGCCTTGCGTTTCAGTAACTGACGAATTATCAGTGGGTTGCACAACTCGGCTGGCGCTCAGAGGCGGAGTGTTTGGAAATAATTCTATCCATGACGGCTGGGCGATAGTTATGGATAATCGCTCGCGTTGGGGTGGGATACCCTCTATCCCTGATGCAGGGTGCTGTCAGGTCGGATGGGGTCACGGTTAGCGCCGTGGATTGCCGCAATGAGCTGGTTCTAAATTCAGCTGGCCAGTCTTAATGGTCTGGTTCGAGAAAAGGGGTTTTGTATGACGCTTGCGCTGATTATCGCGTTGCCATTTTTAGGCATGTTTTTACCGCTGTTTGCCGAACGCTTGGGGCGTTCCGCATGCGCGACGGCGGCAGCAATTGCCCCTCTTGTCGGCCTGGTTTTGTTGCTTTCACAACAGTCGGCTGTGTTCGCGGGTGAGTTACTCAAGGTCAAGTTGGAGTGGTTGCCTGCAATTGGGTTGAACCTCAGCCTGCGTCTTGATGGTTTGGGCTTTTTGTTTGCCCTGCTGATTTTAGGTATCGGCCTGCTGGTTATCCTGTATGCCCGTTATTACCTGTCCAAATCTGAGCCCATGGGGCGTTTTTACGCGTTTTTGCTGCTGTTCATGGGCGCGATGCTCGGTGTGGTGCTTTCAGAAAATCTGCTGCTGATGCTGATGTTCTGGGAGTTGACCAGCCTCTCTTCATTTTTGCTGATCGGCTTCTGGGGATCACGCTCGGATGCACGCAAAGGCGCGCGCATGGCCCTGGCTGTCACCGGTGGTGGTGGTTTGGCGTTGTTTGCCGGCATTTTGCTGATTGGTCATATCGTCGGCAGTTATGAGCTGACGCAGGTGTTGGCGGCTGGCGATATCATCCGCGCCCATGCGCTTTACCCACTGGCGCTGATTTTGGTGCTGCTGGGGGTGTTTACCAAATCAGCACAGTTCCCGTTCCATTTCTGGCTGCCACACGCCATGGCTGCGCCCACGCCGGTGTCGGCTTACTTGCATTCGGCGACCATGGTCAAGGCGGGTGTTTTCCTATTGGCGCGTTTGTATCCGGCGCTGGCAGGCTCAGAGTGGTGGTTCTACATCGTCAGCATCACCGGCCTGGTGACTTTGCTGGTGGGTGCTGGCATGGCGCTGTTTCAGCATGACCTCAAAGGCTTGCTGGCCTATTCGACCATCAGCCATCTGGGGCTGATTACCTTGTTGTTTGGTTTGGATACGCGCCTGGCGGCGGTGGCGGCGGTGTTTCACATCATCAACCACGCCACTTTTAAAGCGTCGCTGTTTATGGCGGCCGGCATCATCGATCACGAAACCGGCAGTCGCGATATGCGGCGTATTAACGGCATGTGGAAGTACATGCCGCACACGGCCGTGCTCGCGATGGTCGCCGCTTCGGCGATGGCCGGTGTGCCGCTGCTTAACGGCTTCCTCAGCAAAGAGATGTTCTTTACCGAAACGCTCAACCAGCATCTGCTGGGCAGTTTCAATTGGGTGATACCGGCTGCGGCCACCCTGGCCGGCGTGTTCTCGGTGGCCTACTCGCTGCGCTTTATCCATGACGTATTTTTCAACGGCGAGCCCGTCGATTTACCTAAATACCCACCTCATGAGCCCCTGCGCTACATGAAGGTGCCGGTCGAGATTCTGGTGTTCCTCTGCCTGCTAGTGGGCGTGGTGCCGGCTTACACGGTAGCTCCGTTGCTGGCTGCAGCAGCAGCTGCCACTTTGGGCGGCGATGTGCCGAGTTACAGCCTGTCGATCTGGCATGGTTTTAACTTACCGCTGCTGATGAGCGTCATCGCCCTGTTTGGCGGCATTCTTCTCTATGTGTTCCGTCAGCCCATGTTTCGCTGGTACGCCGGATTACCCAGTGTCGATGCCAAGCTGATTTTCGACCGTGGCGTGGTGATTGTGGTCAGCGCCTGTGCCGCCCTGACGCGTTGGCTGGAGAATGCCTCGTTGCAGCGTTACCTGGCATTAATGCTCGGTGCCGCACTGATTGTGGTCACACATGGTTTGAGTGCGCTGCCGCAAATCAG
The DNA here is from genome assembly GCA_001465025.1 of Pseudomonas sp. Ga0074129. Classification (GTDB taxonomy): domain Bacteria; phylum Pseudomonadota; class Gammaproteobacteria; order Pseudomonadales; family Pseudomonadaceae; genus Aquipseudomonas. Next base: position 10,039 of record LNDO01000079.1, on the reverse strand, counting down.
CGGTCCGCTGCCATTAACGGCGATCGAGGGTATGACGACCTTGGGTTTGGCCATTATGGCCTTGGCGGCTCTGATCACCGTCGTGTTTCATCGCCAGCGGTTGGTTTCGCTATTGATGCTAAGTGTGGTGGGGCTGATGGTGGTGCTGGCATTCGCACGTTATTCAGCGCCTGATCTGGCGTTGACTCAGCTGTCGGTTGAGGTGGTCACCATCATCCTGCTGATGCTGGCGTTGTTCTTTTTACCGGCACACACCCGTGCGGAGTCCAGCAGTCTGCGTGGCCTGCGTGATTTCTTGCTCGCCGGCGGCACTGGCCTGATGGTGGCCATGTTGGTCTTTGCGGTATTGACCCGACCCTATGACAGTATTTCGACCTTCTTCCTTGAAAACAGCGTTTCAGGGGGCGGCGGTAAAAACGTGGTCAACGTTATCCTGGTGGATTTCCGCGGTTTTGACACCATGGGCGAAGTGACGGTCTTGGCCATTGCTGCCGCCGGTATCTTTGCCTTGCTGAACGGGCTACGCCTGTCTCAGCCGAACGTGGATGCGGCTGGCCGCTCGTGGGCGCGTGATCGTCATCCGCTGATCCTCGCCACGCTGTCGCGCATCCTGCTGCCGATGGCACTGCTGGTGTCGGTGTTTATCTTCCTGCGTGGCCATAACCTACCAGGCGGTGGTTTTATTGCCGGGTTGGTGACGGCCGTAGCCTTGATTTTGCAATACGTAGCCAGTGGTGTTCAGTGGACGCAGTCGCGGCTGCCGCTCAACTACCAGGCGATTGCGGGCTTGGGTGTGGTGGTGGCGGGCCTCACCGGGGTGGGCAGTTGGTTGTTTGATCGACCGTTCCTCACATCCGCGTTTGGTTACTTCGATATTCCGCTGATCGGTGAAATCGAGTTGGCCACGGCCATGCTGTTTGATTTGGGCGTTTACCTCACCGTAGTCGGCGCGACCCTGCTGATTCTCGCCAACCTGGGCAAACTGACCCAGGAAAAAGCTGAACAAGAGGTGCTCTGAGATGGAAGCCATTTTTGCTCTTACCCTGGGCATTCTTACGGCCAGTGGTGTTTATCTGTTGCTGCGGGCAAGGACCTTTCCGGTGGTGCTGGGTCTGACCTTGATCTCCTATGCCGTCAATTTGTTTTTGTTTGCCATGGGCCGCTTACAAAGCGGCGTGGTAACGGTCATCGGCAAGGGTGATGGTTATGCCGACCCGCTGCCGCAGGCGTTGGTGTTAACGGCCATTGTGATTGGTTTTGCCATGACCGCCTTTGTCGTCGTGCTGGCGCTGCGCAGCGTGGGTGAAACACAAACAGATCACGTTGACGGTCAGGAGCCTAATCCATGAACCACGCGTTAATCCTGCCCGTTCTGCTGCCGATGTTTGCCGGCAGCCTGCTGTTACTCGGTGCGAGTCTGAGTCCCAGTTTGAAGCGACGCATCTCAATGCTGTCCACGTTGCTGCTGGTGCCGCTCAGTGGCTACTTGGTTTGGTTGGCCAATCAGGATGTGCTTTACACCTACGCGGTCGGTAACTGGGTCGCCCCGTTCGGCATTATTTTGATGCTGGATCGCCTGAGTGCCTTGTTGCTCGTCGTGACGGCGGTGCTTGCCAGCTTTGCCGTGTTGTATGCGATTCGGGGCGACGATGAGCGCGGCAAGAGTTTCCACGCGTTGTTCCAGTTCCAACTGATGGGCATTAACGGTGCCTTCCTCACCGGGGACTTGTTCAACCTGTTCGTGTTCTTTGAGATTCTGCTTATCGCCTCGTACTCACTGCTGCTGCATGGCGGTGGCGTGGATCGCGTCAGGGCGGGCTTGCATTACGTCGTGTTGAACCTGGTGGGCTCCTCGTTCTTCCTGCTCGCCGTTGGGGTGCTGTATGGCATCACCGGCACCCTGAATATGGCCGATATGGCGATTCGTGTGGCGGCAGCCGGCCCGGAAGATGCGGCGCTTTTGGGCGCTGCCGGGATGTTGTTACTGGTGGTGTTTGGTCTTAAAGCAGCGTTTCTGCCGCTGTATTTCTGGCTGCCCAAGGCCTATGCCTCGGCCTCCGCACCGGTTGCGGCGCTGTTTGCGATCATGACCAAGGTTGGGCTTTATTCGATCATTCGCGTCTACACCCTGATTTTTGGCGACGAGGCCGGCAGCCTGGCCAACATGGCCAATGACTGGCTCTGGCCCCTTGCGCTTCTGACCCTCGCACTGGGGGTTATAGGCGCCTTGGCAGCCGTTAGCTTGCAAGGTCTGTTGGCTTATATGGTGGTGGTGTCGGTCGGTACCTTGCTTGCGGGTATCGCCATTGGCACTGAACAAGCCCTGGCAGCGGCGCTGTTTTATCTGGTGCATAGCACCTGGGTTGCCGGAGGACTGTTCCTGCTGGCCGACCTGATCGCCCGTCAACGTGGTGATAAGCAAGGTCTATTGGTGCAGGGTCCGGCATTGCAGAATCCGCACGTGCTGGGCGGTTTATTCTTCTTCGGCGCCATTGCGCTGGCCGGTTTGCCGCCTCTTTCCGGGTTCTTAGGCAAACTTCTGTTGCTTCGGTCGGTGGAGCCTGGAGTGCAGGCGGTGTTGCTATGGTCGGTGGTGCTTGGCGGCGGCTTGCTAACCCTGGTGGCGCTGAGTCGTGCAGGCAGTACGCTGTTTTGGCGTGTTGGGCTGAGTCAGTTGGGCAGTGCCGAACTTGACCACGGCCGGCTTTTTGCCTGCGCTGGCTTGCTTGTGCTTAGCCTGGCATTGATGGTCGGTGCTGCGCCGCTGCTCAGTTACGTTGAGGCAACGGCCAGCCAGCTCCATGACTTGGCTTTGTATCGTCAGATCATTGAATCGGGAGCTGCGCAATGAGAGCACGCCGCTGGTTACCCCATCCGCTGCTCAGCGTGAGTTTGATGCTGGTGTGGCTGTTATTGATTAACGATTTCAGCATCGGGCACTGGATCTTGGGGGCCTTCCTGGGTTGGACGATTCCGCTGCTCACTCAGCTGTTCTGGATCAACCCACCGCGGGTCTATAAGCCCATCAAGTTGTGCTTGTTTCTGCTGCGCATTTTGCTCGATATCGTCACCGCCAACCTGCAGGTGGCCAAGCTGATCCTGGGTTCGACTGCCAAGCTGCGGCCTGCGTTTGTAGAAATCCCCATGCTGCTGGAGGATGAATTGGCGCTGACCATGTTGGCGAGCATCATTTCGTTAACCCCCGGCACCGTCTCTGCTGATCTCAGCGATGACCGCAAGACCCTGCTGGTACACAGCCTGGATGTGGCGGATACCGAGGCCCTGGTTGTGGAAATCAAACAGCGTTACGAAGCGCCCCTGTTGGAGGTATTCACATGCTCGCCTACGTAATTCCCGTATGCCTGGTGATCATTGGTCTGGCGCTGGTATTGACCATGGCTCGCCTGGTCATTGGGCCGGATCTGCCGGATCGCATCCTGGCGCTCGATACGCTGTATATCAACGCAATTGCATTGCTGGTGTTGTTTGGCATTTGGTTGAATTCAACGCTTTATTTCGAAGCTGCCTTGTTGATTGCGATTATGGGCTTCATCGGCACAGTGGCAGTGACGAAATACCTGCTGCGCGGCGATATCATCGAGTGAGGATTATCTGATGGCATTTTGGATCGAAGCGCTGGTGGCGTTGTTCCTGCTACTGGGGAGTCTGTTTGCACTGGTAGGTGCAATCGGCCTCTACCGCCTGCCGGATTTTTTCATGCGCCTGCATGGCCCAACCAAAGCCACGACGCTGGGTGTGGGCGGTATGGTGCTGGCCTCGATGCTGTATTTCAGCACGCAAGGTAATGGCCTGAGCCTGCATGAACTGCTGATTACCCTGTTCCTGTTTATCACCGCGCCAGTTAGCGCGCACATGCTGGCCAAGGCCGCGCTGCAGCAAAAGCTGCGCATCAGCGAGCAGACTCGCGGCAAGCCCTGGGATCAGTAAACGCACACAGTTCGCTTGGCTGACTGTACCTGTCAGCCACCTGATCGGCCCTTTACACTGCAGCCTTTGATCAGGAGGCCGTATGCAGGGGCAAGGGCAGGGAAGAGCGGTGGCGATGACCTGCCTGGTCGTCGCCATGGCGTTATGGGGCAGTTCCTTTATTGCGTTGAAAGTGGCCTTTGCCGAATTGCCGGCGATGTGGGTGATCTTTGGCCGCATGGCTTTGGGCAGCCTGGTATTTTTGCTGGCCTGGCGCTGGCGCGGCAAGATGCATTACCGCGCCGGCGACTGGAAGTACCTGCTGGGCCTGGCGGCCTGTGAACCCTGTCTGTACTTCCTCTTTGAAGCCTTGGCCCTGCAATACACCAGCGCCGCTCAGGCGGGCATGGTCACGGCGTTGTTACCGCTGCTGGTGGCCGTGGGCGCGTATGTCTTCCTGCGCGAGCAGGTTAGCCGCACCACCTGGGCGGGATTCCTCATCGCTATGGCGGGTGCAGTCTGGCTGAGTCTGGCCGGCAGTGCCGATGAGCATGCCAGTAACCCGGTGCTGGGCAACTTCTATGAGTTGCTCGCCATGCTCTGCGCCATGGGCTACACCTTGATCCTCAAGCACCTGTCGGCGCGTTATTCGCCATTTCTGCTGACGGCCATGGTGGCCTTTGTCGGCAGCGTGTTTTTCTTCCCGCTGGCGTTTTTCAGTGCGCCGATACCAAGCAGCGTCAGCCCCTTGGCGTTGGGTGCAGTCGTCTACCTCGGTATTGTGGTAACGGTGGGTGCTTATGGCCTCTACAATTTTGGTGTCAGCCGTTTGCCCGCCAGTCAGGCCTCAGGCTTTACCAATCTGATTCCCGTATTCACCTTGCTGTTTGCCATTGTGCTGCTCGGTGAGCGGCTGAATTTTATGCAGATGTTGGCGGCGGCCGTGGTGTTCGCCGGGGTGTTGTTGAGCCAATGGCGAGGACCGCGCCCGCTGCCCGCCGGTGTTATGGATTGAGGGATAAATGATGACTGACCCACGCACCTGGGCACGCGAAGCGATCCGCATGATCGAGGCCGACTTTCAGCGCAGCGCCGACACCCATTTATTACCACTGGCGTTGCCGGGTTTACCGGGCGTTGAGTTGTACTTCAAGGATGAGTCCAGCCATCCCACCGGCAGTCTCAAGCACCGGTTGGCGCGCTCGCTGTTTCTCTATGCACTGTGTAACGGCTGGCTGAAGCCGGGTGCGCCGGTGATCGAAGCCTCAAGCGGTTCTACGGCGATTTCCGAAGCCTACTTCGCCCGCTTGTTGGGCTTGCCGTTTATTGCGGTCATGCCGGCCAGCACCTCGAAGGAGAAGATCGCGCAGATCGCCTTTTACGGCGGGCAAAGCCACTTGGTGGATGACCCGACGCAGATTTACGCTGAATCCGAACGCCTGGCCCGTGAAACGGGTGGGCATTTTATGGACCAGTTCACTTACGCCGAGCGTGCCACCGACTGGCGCGCCAACAACAACATCGCCGAATCGATTTTCCAGCAGTTGCGCAGTGAACGCTTCCCCGAGCCGAGCTGGCTGGTCTCCAGCCCCGGCACAGGCGGTACTGTGGCGACGTTGGGGCGTTATGTGCGCTATCGCCGGCACAGTACGCGGGTGTTGTGTGCCGACGCAGAGCGCTCGGTGTTCTTTGATTATTACCGCACCGGTGATGCCCGCTTGAGCCTAAACCACGGCTCGCGCATCGAAGGCATCGGCCGCCCACGCGTCGAGGCGTCGTTTCTGCCGTCGGTGATTGATGCCATGTGCAAAGTACCGGATGCCTTATCGCTGGCGGCCATGCACTACCTGGCGCAGCGCTTAGGGCGCAAAGTGGGTGGCTCCAGCGGCACCAACCTGATTGGCGCGTTGCTGGTGGCAAAGCGCATGGTCGCGGCGGGGGAGTCCGGTTCCGTGGTGACGATTCTCTGCGACGGCGGCGAACGCTATGCCGATACCTACTACAACCCTGCCTGGCTCAGTGCTCAGGGTTTCGAGCTGACTGAGCTCATCGCAGCCGTGGCCGACTGCGCCGAGCGCGGTATCCCTTTGCCAATCGATCTGCCCAGCGCAGGGCTTTAGCGCAATAAGGTTGCGCGGCTTTGTGAGAGGCGCTTCAGCGGCGAGCAGTTGCCAGCCCATTCGCGGCTAAAGCCCCTCCTACAAGGTTGGAGTGACTGAATCACCGTAGCCCGGATGCAATCCGGGAAATCCAGCGCCTGCCAAACCCGTCCCGGATTCCATCCGGGCTACGAGCTGCGCGGTTTCGTGGGAGGCGCTTTAGCGGCGATCAAGTTTGGCATCAGCGGCGGATCAAGCCTCTGCAATCCCCAGCATGTCGCGAATCAGCGCTTCGGCCACGCGAATGCCATCCACCCCGGCGGAGAGAATGCCGCCGGCGTAACCCGCGCCTTCGCCAGCCGGATACAAACCGCGCACGTTGAGGCTCTGCATGTCCGCGCCACGGGTGATGCGCAGCGGCGAGGAGGTGCGGGTTTCGATGCCAGTCAGCACCGCGTCATGCATATCAAACCCTTTAATTTGCTTACCGAAGGCCGGCAGCGCTTCACGGATGGCCTCGATGGCAAAATCCGGCAGCGCTAAAGCCAGGTCGCCCAGCTTAATGCCGGGTTTGTAGGACGGCTCGACACTGCCCAGCGCACTCGACGGTTTGCCGGCGATAAAGTCGCCGACCAATTGCCCCGGCGCTTCGTAGGTGCTGCCACCGAGCAAATAAGCCTGCGACTCCAAGCGCTCCTGCAACTCCACACCGGCCAGCGGGCCACCGGGATAATCCTGCTCCGGGGTGATGCCGACCACGATGCCCGCGTTGGCATTACGCTCGTTACGCGAGTACTGGCTCATGCCGTTGGTTACCACACGGTTCGGCTCGGAAGTCGCCGCGACCACCGTACCGCCTGGGCACATGCAGAAGCTGTAGACCGAGCGGCCGTTTTTGGCGTGGTGCACCAGTTTGTAATCGGCGGCGCCGAGCTTGGGGTGACCGGCGTATTTGCCCAAGCGGGCGCGGTCGATCAAGCCCTGCGGGTGTTCGATCCGAAAACCCACGGAGAAGGGCTTGGCTTCCATAAACACGTCACGCTGATGCAGCATGCGGAAGGTGTCTCGCGAGCTGTGGCCCAGGGCCAGAATCACCTGACGACTGAGGATCTGCTCGCCGCTGTCGAGCACCACGCCCTTGAGTTGACCACCCAGCCGGTCGCCCTCAATCAGCACATCACTGACGCGCTGCTGAAAACGCACTTCGCCGCCCAGTGCCTTGATTTCTTCACGCATGGTGGCGACCACGCCGGTGAGGCGGAAGGTGCCGATATGCGGCTTGCTGACGTAGAGAATCTCATCCGGTGCACCGGCTTTGACGAACTCCTGCAGCACTTTGCGCCCGTAATGTTTGGGGTCTTTGATCTGGCTGTAGAGCTTGCCGTCGGAGAAGGTGCCTGCGCCGCCTTCACCAAACTGCACGTTGGACTCCGGGTTGAGCACATTCTTGCGCCACAGGCCCCAGGTGTCTTTGGTGCGTTGGCGCACTTCGGTGCCGCGCTCCAGCACAATCGGCTTGAGCCCCGCTTGCGCCAGAATCAGCGCGGCGAAAATCCCGCACGGACCAAAGCCCACCACCAGCGGCCGCTCGGCTAGATCGTCCGGCGCATGGCCAACAGGCTTATAGGCGGTGTCAGGGGCGATGCTGATATGCCGGTCATCCGCCAGGCGCTGCAGCACAACGGCTTCATCGCTCAGTTGGCAATCGATTGTGTAGATGAAATGCAGTTCGGTGGATTTTTTACGCGCGTCGTAGCTGCGCTTGAACAGGGTGAAGTCGAGCAACTCGCTGTCGGCAATGCCCAGACGCTGGACAATGGCCGGGCGCAGGGCGTCTTCGGTGTGATCGAGCGGCAGCTTGAGTTCGGTGATGCGTAGCATGGTGCGGTCCACATTCAGGGCCGGAGGCAACCCGGCAGCTTTGTAAAAGGCGGCGATTATACGCGCGAATAAGCGTCGCTCGCTTGTGTGGCGCGATTGCCGGTGACCGCGCGCTGGCGATGCTGTTAATGCTTAACCCAGGCCAGCAGCACATCCAGCATACGGTTGGCGAAGGCCCACTCGTTGTCGTACCAAGCGAGCACCTTGACCAATTCGCCCTGCACGCGGGTGTGGTTGAGATCCGCCACGCACGACACCGGGTAGCCGTTGAAGTCGCTGGAGACCAGCGGCAGTTCGTTGCACTCCATCACCCCCGGCGGCATCTGCTGCGCGCCGTGCACCAGCGCCGCATTGATCGCCTCACGGCTGGCGGGCCGTTCGCAGGTAAAGCTCAGGTCAACCAGCGACACATTCGGCGTCGGCACACGAATCGACAGCCCATCTAAGCGACCGGCCAACTCTGGCATCACCAAGCCAATGGCCTTGGCCGCGCCGGTGCTGGTTGGAATCATCGACAAGGCCGCTGCGCGGGCGCGGTAAAGGTCGCTGTGGGTTTTATCCAGCAGGTTCTGGTCATTGGTATAAGAGTGGATGGTGTTGACCAAGCCCTGGCGAATGCCCACGGCCTCATGCAGCACCTTGACCAGCGGTGCCAGGCAATTGGTGGTGCAAGAGGCGTTGGAGACAATCTGTTGCGTGCCTAGCAGGTGATGGTTGACGCCATACACCACGGTTAAATCGGCACTGTCGAGTGGGTGCGAGAGCAGTACGCGCGGAGCGCCAGCGGCCAGATGCTGCTCGACCTGGGGGCGCTTTTTCATCTTGCCCGAACATTCCAGCACCGCATCAAGCCCGAGCGTATGCCACGGCAGGTTGCTGACCTCCGCTTCACGCAGCAGTTGAATGGGCTGGCCGTTGACCCGCAACTCGTTGCCGTGTAGTTCAATCTGACCGGGAAAGCGACCGAAGGTGGAGTCGAAACGTGTGAGGTGGGCGAGGGTGCTTTGCTCACCCAGGTCGTTGATTGCAACAAGCTGGATCTGCTGGTCAAGGTTGCGCTCATACAAGGCGCGCACCAGGCAGCGACCGATCCGTCCATAGCCGTTAATGGCAATACGCAGCATAGTGATCTTCCTTTGGCTGACTTCCCTTTCAGCTTAGGTCAATCACCCCGCGCTGGGCTGATCTATCTCAGTCATCGGCGCGATGGCACAGGTGTCTCAGTCGTTGCGTGCGCCACCCAAGTAAGCGCAGCCACGCAGGACTTCACCGTTAAGGCGCAATTCGGCGCTCATATGCTGCACCGCGCCACTCATGCCATCCACACAGCGTTGTTTGGCCACCCATAATTCGAGACGTTGACCGTTGGCTTCGCTGCTCAGGCTCAAGCGGCCTTCCGGCAATTGCTCTTCCAAGTAGGGCAGGGCCTGCGGCTCCAATCCCGGACGATTGAGGATCAAACCCTCACGACTGACCGCGACGCTCCAGTCCGGCTCATGGCCACTGGCGCGCAATACTGTGCGGACGAAGTTGATGTCGTTGCAACCGTGACCTTCTGCTTGCACGCGGTAGACCTGGCTGGGCAGAAATTGCCCGTCGACACCCGTTTGTGCGCTGGCTTGCAACTGCCCGCGCATGTCCACATACAGCGCGCTGTGGCCGTCACTCATCAGTGCGGCTGCATCACGGCTTAAACCCAGTGCGTCGGTATCTTTCAGCACAAACTGACGCTGTTCCTGGCAGGGGCGAAAGCGCAATTGCCCGGCATTCAGGCTCAGTTCACCTTGTAGGCGCGTATCGGCCGCTACGGGTGACGCAGGCTGCTCAGTAAACACTTGGCAACTGGCAAGCAAGGGCAGTAACGCGAAAGAAACATAACGGCTAACAGGCATGATCAGGCTCCGCAAAAAGGGGCACGTTACCTCAAGTGTGTGGCTCAAGTCTCAGCCCTCGGGTTGGCCTCGCTTGGCCCACCAGGCCGCCACTGCCTCGGCTGGGCACCCGTTTCCGGCAAATGCTACGCCCTTAAAACGCTAGGGAAACTCTGAAGAAGACTTCCAGATTTTGGCAAAATACCCGGATTCCACCCGCTGAGTTTCCCCATGAAGCAGATGACCTTCGCTGACGCCGAG
>LNDO01000078.1 GCA_001465025.1 Pseudomonas sp. Ga0074129 | reverse complement strand
GCGCCTGCCGACGCAGCGGGCGAGTGACATCGATCAATTGCTACCGCATAAGTGGCAGCCACTTTAATCACGCAAGGCGTGATGCCCGGACGCATACAATGGGTCTACGAAACACTTGATACTCCTTGATACCCAGCGCTCAAATCAGGCAACGCCTGAATAGGCATGCGCTAGATCTATGCAGAACGATACTGGTAGTACCCAGCCTTTGTTACTGATTCTGGCTCAAGCGGTCGACACAATATCTATCAGACCAGCACTGCAGAAAGGATCATAGGATCAAAAGTCCTATGATCCTTTCAGGCAAAAAAATGCCGGTCATATGACCGGCCTCTTTACTATCTCGCTGCAGCTGCACTGGCTATCCAGTCGTCGACTTCGTGCTGAAGCCAGCGGCTTGCTCGGCCTATCTTCACCTGTCTCGGGAAGTCACCCTCTCGGATACGGCAGTAGATAGTTTTACGACTCAATCCGACTTTGCGGCTAACCGCATTGAAGTCCAAAAGGATCATCTCAGACATATCCCACCTCCCAGAAAGAGAGGCTGGTGGATTCATGTGGGTACTGCGGTGGTAATGCGTTCCTCATAGCTGACTGCTCTGCCGGATCATGCCTTCCAGGCATTAGTTCTACTTTTCCAATTCCGCTGCGCATCAAGTAGACAACGTCACAGCAGCAAACCTAGAGGCTCCGGATAACCTCACACCTGTATATTTCCACAGCAACCTAGGTCGCACAACAAAATACTTGACTTTTCTGGAACTTATCCAGTCTCGAACAAATCCAGCTGCTCAGCCTGATGCTCATCCTCGTCAGGACTATCGAGCAGGCGGCTAAGCGCGGCATCGAAAGCCTCCATGGTCGGGCGCATCTGAGGCAATTTCGCTTCAGGGTTATTGCGATAGTGCGTAACGACAACACCTGTTTGTCCGTGTGACTGCAACGCGTCACTATCGAAATCCTTGATGCCGTTACGCTGCATGAACTGCGTGCATGTGCGCCGAATATCACGTGGGCTAAATTTTGGGATGGGCTGGCCGTTCATTTTGGCGTGGTCAGTAGCGAGCCACTCGCTCACAGCATGAGACAAACTGGACGCGTGAATTGGCTTTTGTCCACCAACACTCCAAGGGTATACGGCCCCTGGAGGCTGCAGGGCACGAACCTGTTCGAGTACCTGCAAGGCCCTGCGGCTTAAGGGAACGAAGTGTGCACGTTTTTTACTGCCACGCCCTTTGCTATCGATGATCTTCAAATACTTCTTTTGAAAGTTGTAGCTGGTCCAGGGCTCACGAATAAACTGGAGGGGACGCTGCCCTGCAGTAGCAAAAGCAAAGTGAAAGACACGCGCCATAATCGCACCAACCGAATCGACCTTTGTAATGGTGTGCCAAAATTGCCTCAGCTCCTTATCAGTCAGAGCGCGCTCGCCAGGTTTTGACGTGTTCGGGACAGTCACTGGATCCGCAGGATTCATCTGAAGCCCATAGCTTTTAGTACTGCTTCGGTCGATATGATGCTCAGCTTTTAGACCAAAATTGAAAGCAGCAACGAGAAACGAACGAACCTTGCCTGCCTGACGTCTAGCTCCCCTGTCCCAGATTGGTTTCAGCAGAAGATTCACATGCTCCGGCCTGACATCCTTGGCCTTCATATTCATGATGTCGAGCCGTTCCTCTTGGCCTTCCTTGCTCACAGCTACAACTTTCTCGCCTTCCAGATCCTTAGACAGCACACGCTCGAACTCCTTGATCTGTGCAGCTGAAACATCATCACGGCGACGGTCTTCGATGTAATCCCGGAACAATTCGGACAAAGTGCCTTTTGAAGCCTCTATTGCAGCAAGTCGCTGCTGCTCATGCAGCTGGCGCTGGCGTTCTGCTTGCTCGACCTCTTCCTCGGCAGCACATCTGGCTAGGTAAGCCTTGATATCACCATGCTCTGCCGCGATCTTTGCGTAACGTACCGCTTGCTCGCGAAGTTCAGTAAGTGAGAGACCGGGGCTCTTGGGTGTTTTCTTGAAGACTCCTAGCTTGATCTTCTGGCCCCCGCCATCGCGGCGGCGGTAGTACCCTTCAACAGCTCCTGAAGCACGGCACTCGAACAGGATTGATCCACTACCTCGGCCTGGCAGTGAATCGGTGGCAGTCTGACCAGGCTTAAGCGCCTTCAGCTCCACATCTGTCAGAAATTTCCTACTACTCGCCTTGCCCGATGCCTCTGCCATTTCTGCGTACCGTTTTGCGTACCGTTTCTTAGGGCATGACCGGCCATACCCAGAACCAAGGGGAAACACCTAACCCCTTGAATTTAGGATAACGCGCTAAATCGGCTTTTTTCGGGAGACGCTGGGAAACGACCAGAAACGTGCTTTTTACCGCCTCATAATCCTTTGGTCCACGGTTCGAGTCCGTGTGGGCCCACCAACTCCAAAGCCGCGCACTGCGCGGCTTTTTCATGCCCGCAAGAAAAACAGCTTTACCAGTCCTATAGTCCAAAGGTACAAATTCAGTACAGTGCCGGTACAGCGGTACGCTTTGGAGTAGGGAAAAATGGCCACCATCGTCAAAACGGATGCCGGCACCTGGAAGGCCCTGGTACGCAAAACCGGCTGGCCGACCAACACCAAAACCTTCCGCACCAAGCGCGATGCCGAAGACTGGGCACGCCGCACCGAAGACGAAATGGTCAGGGGCGTGTACATCCAACGCAGCGGCTCCGAACGCATGACCTTGGAAATGGCGCTGAAACGCTACCTCAGCGAAATCAGCCCGACCAAGAAGCCGACCACCCAGCGCGCCGAAGCCACCAAAGCACAGCAGCTGATCAGCCATCTGGGCAAATACTCGATGGCCGCCCTCTCCGCTGAAATCATCGCCGGCTACCGCGACACCCGCCTGGCCTCGATCACCAATCGCGGCAAACCCACCGGCAACAACACCGTGCGCTTGGAACTGGCCCTGCTCAGCCACCTGTTCACCGTGGCGATTCAGGAATGGGGCTTGGGCCTGAGCTTCAACCCGGTGTTGAACATCCGCAAACCGAGCCCAGGCGAAGGCCGCGACCGGCGCTTGTCTGCAGAGGAAGAACGCCGCCTGCTGACCGCTGTGAATAATCACAGCAACCCTATGCTTGGCTGGATCGTCCGTATTGCCTTGGAAACAGGCATGCGCTCGTCTGAGATCACGTCCTTGCGCAGGCACCAGGTCGACATGAAAAAACGCGTGGTGCGTCTCTCAGACACCAAGAACGACAGCGCTCGCACCGTCCCTCTCAGCAAGTGGGCCACAGAAACCTTCCAGGCTGCGCTGAACAACCCTGTACGCCCGATTGACTGTGACTTGGTGTTCTTTGGTGAGCCAGGCAAAACCGGCAAGCGCAGCGCTTACGCCTTCACCAAGACCTGGGGATTGCTGAAGACCAAGCTAGGTATGCCCGATCTACGCTTCCACGATCTGCGCCATGAGGCGGTAAGCCGGCTAGTCGAGGGCGGTCTGTCTGACCAGGAGGTGTCCGCCATCAGCGGGCATAAGTCGATGCAGATGCTGAAGCGCTACACGCACCTGCGCGCCGAAGACCTAGTTAGCAAGCTTGATAAGCTGGAGAAGGGCCGACCCTAGACCCGGATAAGCCAGGGTATAACCGCGACCTACTACCGATTGAGCATGATCGCTTCAGGCCGGACACCCTCAGCTTTACGTCTGCTAGCCGCAACAACCTCTTAACTTGGTTGCTGCGCTGGACGCGACCAGCGATAAAGCAAAGTAAATACAATCACAGCCCCTCATGGAGACCGAAAATAATAAGAATAATAATATTCTTATTATTACCCAACCAAACCACGACACTTAAAATCACCCCCATCTCTAATACCCAGCATCTCTCCACCTCAAGCGGCATCATACCCAACTTAAACGATCGGCACTCCGCTCAGAAGCCAACATATATATAACACCCCAAGCCCACAGCATATTGCACACAGACACACCACCCAAAAATTTAGCGGCTAAATTTTTGCACCTCATCATCTTTAACGCCTACCAATCCAGAAAGCATCAACTAATTCGATTGCTTACAGGCTCACACCCCGCGCCCAGGCGCGCATTCAGTGGCAATTAGGACACATTATCCTAATTGCACACCCGCACTTCCAAATAAAAACAATAGTTCAGCTAACCCATTAATTATCAATACAAATTTCTGTTCACGTATTGAACTACCGCAATTAATCATCACAATAACTTCCACCACATCAATCTTCGTGAGACTAACAATGACCACCGAAGAACTAATACTGAATCGCTACAACGGTGCTCCACTACTGTCACTTGAACAGTTGGCTGAGCTATTGCATCGCAGCAAACAGGGACTACGAATCACCTTGTGCAGCAACAATGATCTGTCTCGCAAGATTCTTCCCTGCCGAGTGAAAATCGGCAGGCGCGTCTATTTCAAAACCGCTGAAGTAGCCAGACTCTTTGATACGTACGAGTAACATCGATGAGTATCAAAGCCATGAACTGGGCATGGGAGCAGAACCTTCCACCAGGCTCAAAGTTGGTTCTCATGGCGCTAGCAGATAACGCCGACGACCAGGGTTACTGCTGGCCAAAGATCAAAACAATTGCGGCCAAGTGCTGTGTATCGGAGCGGACAGCTCAGAGAACCGTCAAGGATCTTCTAGATAGCGGTTTGCTGAAGATCAGCGCTCGTTTCAATGCGCTCGGCGGACAGGTTTCCAACGGCTACACCCTCGAAATGTACCCCCCTGACAAATTGTCACCCTCCCCCGCATTGATACAGGCGGGGGGTGACAGCCGTGACACCCCCGGGGTGACACAGCTATGTCGCGGGGGGAGTGACACAGCTATGTCACCCCTACAACCACCACATGAACCCAAAAAAGAATCATCACACGTGCAGCCATGCGTACTTGCTCAGCTGCCACCTGAAGAGCAAGGGGAAATCATGGCGATCATGGATGGCCTGTCACAGGAAAAACGCGCCGAAACTAAGGCACTGCTGATCAATGCGCTGACCAGAGGAAAAATCCATACGACCCCCTCGCGCTGGCTGCGTGCAGTCATCCGTCGCAGAGACTACGTGCCGCTATCTGCCCAGGCCGCTCTCGGCATATCCGAGCAAGAGTACGAACAGAAGCTAATCCAGGGCGGGATACCACCTGAGGTTGCACGGTTCATAACCGGAAAAACTATTTCGAGCCGGCAGGCCCAGCAACACCTGAGTCGACACCCCCTTATCTCGATCCCCCAAGTGTCAATCAACGCGGATCGAAAACGCCCAAAGCCACCACGCAGCGCCACAGCCGTTGATGAAAACGTGCTTGGTTGACACTTGAGGGATTATCAAATGAATGAGCCCGCGAACAATCCAAAACACCTTTCATCCGCCCCCCCGCAAAAGTCTGTCGGAGCGCATAGCCGCACGCATCCAGCAACAGACGGATGCCAGCACAGCTGCGCGAAATCGCAGCGTATTTATTTCCCTGCGAGAAGACATTCAGCAGGCCGTCACCGATGGCTGGTCGCTGCTGGCAATCTGGCAGGTTTTGTTCGATGAACAGCGCGTCACGTTTACCTACCAGGCCTTCCGCCGCTATGCACGCCAACTGGTTGATAACCCTGCGTCAGCAAGCAGCAGCGAGCACCCGACTGGGGAAACACTTGAAGCCGCTGCAGACACCTATGCGTTTAGCGCAAAGCCCACTAAGGCACTACTGCCATGAACATCAACCCCCACATAGGCGTTCAAACACCAACTGAACCGTTCAACTTCCGCTCACTTGGCGTTAACCCATCGTTGAACGGTAGAGAGGCGATTAATTGGTCACTCCTACAGGCCTTCAATCGGCATGAAATGCCGGGCAAGACAGGTGAAGTACCTGTACCGGCAAGCCGGCACAGTTTCTTCACTGCACCCTTATTCGCGCTACGCGCTCAACGAGTGTCTTGCCCTGCGGGGTAAGCGGCTGCCGCCGCTATAGGAGCAGTTGATGACTGAACAACGAGCAATAACCAGGAAAGAAACCACGCCCATAAACGTGTGGGTTACGCCAGAGGAGAAATCACAGATTGATGCGCTTGCCAAGCAGACAGGGCACAGCATGTCGTCGCTATTGCGCTGCCTAGGTATGGGACATCAGCCCCCCAGCATTCTCGACAGCAAGATGATTCTTGAGCTGGCGAAGATCAACGGTGATCAGGGGCGGCTGGGTGGCTTGCTCAAGATGTGGCTGACCAACGATGAGCGCTTTGCCGGTTTCGACGCAGTTCAGATGCGCAGAACCATTGAGGTTGTTTTGTCGAGGATTCAGCAGACGCAGCAAGCAATGCTGGATCTGGTAATCAAGGTGCAAGGAGAGTGATGTGGAAATTTTAGCGGCTAAAAAAATGGGCCTCATCGCTTTGGCGCTCTGTTCGCTAAGCGGTCAGCAGGCCTATGCAGGCATCCCCGTTATCGATGGGGGCAACCTGACCCAGAACGTGCTGACAGCCATGGAGAGCGTTGCCCAGACGCTCAAGCAGGTTGAACAATATGCCAAGCAGGTGGAGCAGTACTCGACCCAGCTGCAGCAGTATGAAAATCAGCTGCAGAACACGGCCGCGCCTGCGGCCTATATCTGGGATCAGGCCAACCGCACGATCAATAAGTTGATCGAGGCGCAGGACATGCTGGCGTACTACCAGCGTAAAGCTGGCAGCCTGGACGCCTATTTGGCCAAGTACCAGGACGCTGCCTACTACCGCAGTTCGCCATGCTTCAGTGGTGGGGGATGTACGCCAAGTGAGCGCGAAGCGATGTCCGCCAATCGCCGCCTTGTTGCCGCTGACCGAAAACTGACCCAGTAGAGGCTGTTCTGCCGACTGAAAACTGACCCAGGTGTTCAACTGCTTCTGCTCAATTTTTGAGCAGGAG
>LNDO01000077.1 GCA_001465025.1 Pseudomonas sp. Ga0074129 | reverse complement strand
CGAAGATCAATTTACGCCCACGCAAACGCCTGGGCTGGAAGACACCGTACGAAGTGTATGCAGGGGTGAGCGTTGCACTTATGGGTTGAATTCAGGTGCCTATGGTCTGAGTTTTAACACTACGCTGAATGAGACTTCTGTTTTTGGTGAGCTGGCTTATCGCCCCAATATGCCTATTGGTATTGCGGCTACCAATGATGCTCTGCAGCAGCTTTTGGGGCAGGCCACCCAGCTAGCATTAGGTCAGCAAGTTAGTGTTGCGGGGCAGCGTTTAAGTTTGCGAGACCAATTGATAAACAACGAAAGAGTAGAGGCTTTCAACTCATCCGTCGGTGCTATTCATAACTTTGGGCCGGTGCTAGGTTTTGACTCTCTGTTTGGTGTGGCTGAACTAGCATCTGAACATTTGCGTGGCAGTGATTTGCAGTACACTGATTACTTGGGTAACGTGCGTTACTATGCAGGGCGAGGAAATACCTCTTATGCTGGTAACGAAGGGCGCGATAATCGAAAAGATCAAGTTAATAAGAATGCCTACGGCTATACTCTAGTAGCCTCCGGTACTTGGAACGATGTTTACGCTGGTGTAAATCTTTCTCCCTTTGCTGTTTATAAGCATGACTTCGATGGAAATTCGCATCAGACGGGAAACTTTATCGAGGGCCGTCAGGCTTATACGTTGGGTCTCCGTGCTAGCTACCTAAACAGTTTGGAAGCCGAGGTTCAATATACTGAGTTCTTCGGTGCTGGTCAGAATAACGGCAGTCGCGACCGCGACAATATCGGTGTTAACGTCAAATACTCCTTCTAAACATAACTAGAAAATACCGAGTGCCCGTAGGCACTCGGTTGATGACTTATTTCACGGAGAATCAAGATGCTGAAAAAGCATACGCTGATGGGTGCCGCCATTGCGCTGGCACTGTCCGCTGGTAGCGCCTTTGCTGCTGTGTCGCCGCAGGAAGTGGCCAAGTTGGGTGCGAGCCTGACACCCTTTGGTGCCGAGAAAGCGGGTAACGCTGCGGGCACCATTCCCGAGTGGACCGGTGGTATCACCCAGCCGCCTGCGGGCTATAAAACACCGGGTCAGCATCACGTTGATCCGTTCGCGGATGACAAGCCGCTGTTCACCATCACCAAAGCCAATCTGGATCAGTACAAAGACAACCTGACCCCAGGTCAGATTGCCATGTTCAATACCTACCCAAACAGCTACCAAATGCCGGTCTACCCGACTCGCCGTTCGGGTTCTGCGCCGCAGTGGGTGTATGACAACAGCATCAAGAACGCCAGCACTGCGAAGTTGCTTGATGGCGGCAACGGTTTCTCCGACGCTTATGGCGGCATCCCGTTCCCGATTCCACAAAATGGTGTTGAAGCGCTGTGGAACCACATCGCACGCTACCGTGGTACCTACATTGTGCGTCGCGCGTCGGAAGTCGCTGTTCAGCGTAACGGCAGTTACTCGCTGGTGACCTCGCAACAGGAAGCCATGTTCAAGTTCTACAACCCGAAAGGGACTGCAGCCGACCTGAACAACATCATGTTTTACTACCTGTCCTTCACCAAGAGCCCGGCACGCTTAGCCGGCGGTGCAGTACTGGTGCACGAAACTCTTGATCAGGTGAAAGAGCCGCGCCAGGCGTGGGGCTACAACGCCGGTCAGCGTCGTGTGCGTCGTGCGCCTAACCTGGCTTATGACACCCCAATTGCTGCCGCCGATGGCCTGCGTACGGCTGACGACACCGATATGTTCAACGGTGCTCCGGATCGCTACGACTGGAAGCTGGTAGGTAAGAAGGAAATCTATATCCCTTACAACAGCTACAAAGTCACCAGCCCTGACGTCAAGTACAAGGACTTGCTGCAAGTGGGTCACTTGAACCCGGCGTTTACTCGCAATGAACTGCACCGTGTATGGGTGGTCGAGGGCACGCTGAAGTCCAGCGCCCGTCATATCTACTCCAAGCGCACCCTGTTCTTGGATGAAGACAGCTGGCAAGCCGCTGTGGTGGATCAGTACGACGGTCGTGGCGATCTGTGGCGTGTTTCGATTGCCTACCTGAAAAACTACTATGACTTGCCGACCACTTGGTCTGCTCTGGATACGTTCCATGACCTGCAAGCCCGTCGTTACCACGTGCAGAACCTGGATAACGAAGAGCCAAGCACGATTGATTTCAGCCAAGCGGTTCCCGACGACGGCTATTTCAAGCCTGCCGCTCTGCGCCGTCGCGGCACGCGCTAATCAGCGTGTGATTTGAGCGAAAGGCCGCTACTGTTGTAGCGGCCTTTTGCTTTTTATCGGTACAACGAGGCATGTCAGTCGGGCGGGTTTAACAAAACATAACGTCGCGCTGATTGTCAGGCCTTTTCAAAGCTCAGTAGGATAGACGCACTGCTAAAAAGGGTAGTGCTACCTATAAGAATAAGGGGGAAGGTATATGAGTGAGCCCGTAATGTGGCGCACCCAGTCCAGTTGTGCAGTGGGTTCGTCCTGCCCTTCTGTACTTCGCGTCCACGCACCGATAGTCAAGGTGCTGTCATTGTGTAGTGTGTTGTCTGTGCTGATGTTTGCCAGCGCACCTGTTCAGGCTTCTTCGGAGGAAGCCAGCCGATATTCAGTCATCTCCAACAAAGCGCAACAGAGTCTGCTTCTGGATGTCTCCAGCGTCGGGAAGCGGTTGGTCGCTGTTGGGGATCGCGGTCACGTGCTTTTCTCTGATGACAATGGCGCGAATTGGGTTCAGGCCAAGGTGCCAACCACGCAAATGCTAACCGCCGTGTATTTTATTGATGACTCGCATGGCTGGGCTGTTGGTCATGACGCCCAGATTCTGGCCACTACGGACGCTGGTGCCACATGGGTTAAGCAGTACGAGGATCTTGAGTTGGAGTCTCCTCTGCTTGATATATGGTTCAAAGATCGCAGCCTAGGCTATGCGGTCGGTGCCTACGGTGTTCTCCTTGAAACCACTGATGGTGGTGCCAACTGGGAAGATGTCAGTGACCGTATGGATAACGAAGATGCCTATCACCTTAACGCGATTGTTGAGGTTAAAAACTCAGGTCTCTTCGCTGTCGGCGAGCAGGGCATGATGTTTCGCTCACCTGATTGGGGGCAGACTTGGGAAACCTTGGATAGCCCATATGAAGGGTCCTTATTTGGCGCTTTGGGTACAAATGAAGCTGGTACGCTTCTGGTCTATGGCCTGCGTGGCCATCTGTTCCGTTCTACAGACTTCGGAAGCACCTGGCAGGCAATTAGCCTAAATACCGCTAACAACGGTCCTCTGGAGTTCGGTCTGGCAGATGGTAATCGCCTGGCTGATGGCTCTATTGTGATTATTGGGCATGGGGGCACTGTGCTTAAAAGTACCGATAATGGCCAAAACTTTACCGTGACCAACCGTGCCGACCGGCTTTCGCTGGCAGGCGTTGCAGCAATGGAAAACGGCAATCTGATTTTGGTAGGGCAAGGGGGCGTACACGCTGCCACGCCTACAGGCGCCGATCTGGGCCAACAACAATAAGCCGGGAGCCTTTGCATGAGTAAGCATCAACAACAATCGTCCTCTTTTTTGGAACGGTTGATTTTCAACAACCGCCCGGCCGTGATTCTGCTGTGCTTGTTGATCAGCATTTTTCTTTTTTATCAAGCGGCGCAAGTTCGCCCGCAAACCAGCTTTGAGAAGATGATTCCGCTGGGGCATCCTTATATTCAGAAGATGCTCGAACACCGCAATGACCTAGCCAACCTTGGAAACACTGTACGTATTTCGGTTGAGGCGGTTGATGGTGATATTTTCTCCAAGGAATACATGGAGACGCTGCGTCAGATCAATGACGAAGCCTTCTACATTCCGGGGGTAGACCGCTCCGGTCTTAAGTCTCTTTGGAGTCCAAGTGTACGTTGGACTGAAGTGACTGAAGAGGGTTTCGCTGGCGGTGAAGTGATTCCGCAAACCTACGACGGTTCAGCGGAAAGCCTTGAGGAATTGCGTAGCAACATTCTCAAATCGGGTCAAATTGGACGCTTGGTTGCCAACAACTTTAAATCCAGCATCATCGATTTGCCGCTGTTGGAAACCTATGCTGATCCAAATGATCAGAGCAAACAAATTCCGTTGGACTATCAAAAGTTCTCTCATGAACTTGAAGAGAAAATCCGCGAGAAATACCAGCTGCAAAATCCTAATGTCAAAATTCACATCATTGGATTTGCGAAGAAGGTCGGCGATCTGATTGATGGTTTGATCGGTGTGGCTATTTTCTTTGCAGTGGCAATCGCCATTACCTTCGTTCTGTTGCTGTGGTTCACCCACTGTTTCAAGAGTACGTTGGCGGTGGTACTAGCCACGCTTATTGCAGTGGTCTGGCAACTGGGCTTGCTGCACACGTTGGGCTTTGGTCTTGACCCGTATTCGATGCTGGTGCCGTTCCTGGTCTTTGCCATCGGTATTTCCCATGGTGTGCAAAAGATCAACGGTATTGCCATGGCGTCGGGCGATGCGACAGATTCGTTATCTGCTGCTCGGATGGCCTTCCGTCAGTTGTTTATCCCCGGGCTGGTTGCGCTGCTCTCCGATGCCGTAGGTTTCGTTACTCTGCTGCTGATTGATATCGGCGTGATTCGCGAGTTGGCCATCGGCGCATCCATGGGTGTGGCGGTTATCATTCTGACCAACCTGATTCTGCTGCCTGTGATGATTTCTTACATCGGCATCAGTAAAAAAGCAGTGAGAATCAGTCGAGAAGATGCCACTAGAGAACATCCTTTCTGGCGCTTTATTTCGAACTGCGCTCACCCGATGGTGGCCCCCATCTCCGTTGTCATCGCCGTCGTGGCACTCGGTGGTGGCGTATGGTATGGGCAGAATCTGAAGATCGGCGATCTTGACCAAGGTGCGCCGGAGCTTCATCCCGATTCTCGCTATAACCTAGACAACGACTTTGTTATTCGTAACTACTCCACCAGTTCCGATGTGCTGGTCATCATGGTCAAGACTCCGCCGGAAGGATGTTCAACCTTCCAGACGCTGTCGGCTATGGACGAGCTGATGTGGAAAATGGAAAACACTGAAGGCGTTCAGTCGGCCATTTCGATGGTTACGGTTTCGCGTCAGGTGATCAAGGGTATGAACGAGGGCAACCTGAAATGGGAAACCCTGTCGCGTAACCAAGACGTATTGAACAACTCCATTGCGCGTGCCGACGGTCTCTATAACGGCGACTGTTCTGTAGCGCCAGTGCTTGTGTTTCTCACCGACCACAAGGCCGAAACCCTGACCCGCGTGGTGAAGGTTGCCGAGGATTTTGCCAAGGAAAACAACAAAGAAGATTTGGAGTTCATCTTGGCTGCGGGCAACGCGGGCATTGAGGCTGCTACCAACGAGGTTATTGCTAAATCCGAGACGACGATGCTGTTGGCCGTTTATGCGGCGGTTGGCATCATGTGTCTCGTGACATTCCGCTCTTTCGCTGCAACGCTTTGCGTGATGCTGCCACTGGTATTGACCTCCGTCCTGGGTAACGCACTGATGGCGTTCATGGGTATTGGCGTCAAGGTAGCAACGTTGCCGGTGATCGCGTTGGGTGTAGGTATCGGTGTCGACTACGGCATTTACATCTACAGCCGTATGGAGACCTACCTGCGTCAGGGGTTATCGCTGCAGGATGCTTACTACGAGACGTTGAAGTCCACGGGTAAGGCGGTACTGTTTACCGGTATTTGCTTGGCTATTGGTGTGGCAACTTGGATCTTCTCGGCGATTAAGTTCCAGGCTGATATGGGTTTGATGCTGACCTTTATGTTCCTCTGGAACATGATTGGCGCAATCTGGCTGCTGCCTGCATTGGCTCGCTTCCTGATTAATCCAGAGAAGCTGCGCAACAAGGCTTAAGCCTCTTCGCAGTGTCAAAAAAACCGCGGCCCTTGGGCCGCGGTTTTTTATTGTGCTTAATTTGGTCTGTTGCAGCGACTTCTAGGGCGCAGTCTCTAGTTGGAGTTTGGCGGGCACAAAAAATCCTCGGTGTTGATCGAGGCTTTTGAATTTGGCTCCGCTACCTAGACTCGACAGCGCAACTGAACGTGCTTTAGCACGGCTCCGAAGAGGTGAGCGTTAGCGAATAACCTGGGACGCAGTCCCTGGTGAGAGTCCAACAGGCACAAAAAAGCCCCAGCGATAACCGAGGCTTTTGAATTTGGCTCCGCGACCTGGATTCGACAGCGCAGCTGAACGTGCTTTAGCACGACCCCGAAGGGGTGAGCGTTAGCGAATAACCTGGGACGCAGTCCCTGGTGAGAGTCCAACAGGCACAAAAAAGCCCCGGTTTAACCGAGACTTTTGAATTTGGCTCCGCGACCTGGACTCGAACCAGGGACCCAATGATTAACAGTCATTTGCTCTACCGACTGAGCTATCGCGGAACAACGGCGCGTATCCTACTGATTCACAAGGGGAAGTCAAGTATCTGAAACTTCCCCTCAGTGATTTTTACAGGACTTGAGCGATGGCTTGGGTCACGGCTGGCAAGTTGCGCGAATTGAGTGCCGCGACGCAAATGCGTCCGGTGCTAACGGCATAAATACCGAACTCGTTTTTCAACCGCTCGACCTGTTCGGCGGTCAGGCCTGAATAGGAGAACATGCCGCGTTGCTGAGCCACAAAGCTGAAATCACGTTTGCAATTCAGGGCAGCCAGTTGCTCAACCATGGCCATGCGCATGCCGCGAATACGTTCACGCATGCCGGCCAGCTCCTCTTCCCACATGGCGCGCAACTCGGGGCTGTTAAGCACGCTGGCGACTACGGTGGCGCCATGAGTCGGCGGATTTGAGTAGTTGGTGCGAATCACGCGTTTGGCTTGCGACAGCACACGACCAGCTTCTTCCTGACTGCCCGTGATGATGGACAGCGCGCCAACGCGTTCGCCGTAGAGCGAGAAGGATTTAGAAAACGAACTGGAGACGAAGAATGGGATGCCGGAGGCCGCAAACAGACGCACAGCGAAGGCATCCTGCTCGATGCCATCACCAAAGCCTTGGTAGGCGATGTCGAGGAATGGCACATGCTCGCGCTCGCGCACAACGTCGAGCACAGCTTTCCAGTCGTCCAGCGACAGATCGACGCCGGTCGGGTTGTGGCAGCAGGCGTGCAGTACGACAACCGAGCGTGCGGGCAAGTTGCGTAGGTCTTCAAGCATACCAGCACGGTTCACGCCGTGGCTTTGCGCGTCGTAATAACGGTAGTTATGCACCGGGAACCCGGCAGCCTCAAACAGGGCGCGATGGTTTTCCCAGCTCGGGTCGCTGATCGCGACCACGGTATTGGGCAGCAGGCGCTTAAGGAAGTCGGCACCTGTTTTCAGTGCGCCCGTGCCGCCAACGGCTTGGGTGGTTATCACTCGGCCAGCAGCGATCAACTCGGAGTCTGCACCCAGCAACAGTTTCTGCACGGCGTTGTCATACGCTGCAATGCCCTCGATCGGAAGGTAGCCGCGCGGTGCATGCGCTTCAATGCGGGCTTTCTCAGCTTCGGCTACGGCACGCAGCAGGGGAATGCGGCCTTCCTCGTTGTAGTAAACGCCTACACCCAGATTCACTTTGGTTGCACGGGTATCGGCGTTGAATGCTTCGTTGAGGCCCAGGATGGGGTCGCGCGGAGCCATTTCGACGGCAGAGAACAGACTCATGGATGCGGCAGCTCTGAAGAGGGGAGGTTGAGGTTCAGGCAACGCCCGCTAGGGGTTGCGTTAGTGGGCCGGTAGTATACCGACGCATAACTTGTGCCGCGACAGCGGGCACATGCTTTTCACCGGTTATGACGTAGGCTTTGAAGTCGCGTCACAACCGCTCGTCGAGGTTTGCCATGTCCGAGTTTCAATTGGTTACACGTTTTCAGCCGGCCGGCGATCAGCCCGAGGCTATTCGGCAGATGGTTGAGGGGCTTGAGGCCGGCCTTTCGCACCAGACATTGCTGGGTGTGACGGGCTCGGGTAAGACTTTTTCCATCGCCAACGTGATTGCACAAATTCAGCGGCCAACCTTGGTTCTGGCGCCCAACAAAACGCTCGCAGCGCAGCTGTACGGTGAGTTCAAGAGTTTCTTCCCGAACAACGCGGTGGAGTACTTCGTTTCCTATTACGACTACTACCAGCCGGAAGCCTATGTGCCGTCTTCCGATACCTTTATCGAGAAGGACGCCTCGATCAACGACCATATCGAGCAGATGCGCCTTTCAGCGACCAAGGCGCTGCTGGAGCGGCCGGACGCCATTATCGTCACTACCGTGTCGTGCATCTACGGCCTGGGCAGCCCTGAGTCGTACCTGAAAATGGTGTTGCACGTTGATCGCGGCGACAAGATGGATCAGCGGGCTTTGCTGCGTCGCTTGGCCGACTTGCAATACACCCGCAATGACATGGATTTTGCCCGCGCAACCTTCCGTGTACGCGGTGATGTGATCGATATTTTCCCGGCCGAATCGGATTTGGAAGCCATTCGTCTTGAGCTGTTTGACGACGAGGTAGAAAACATCTCGGCCTTCGATCCCCTGACCGGGGAGGTGATCCGCAAGCTGCCGCGCTTCACCTTCTACCCCAAGAGTCACTACGTTACCCCGCGTGAAGTGCTGCTGGAGGCTGTTGAGAAGATTAAGGTTGAGCTGGCCGAGCGGCTGGAGTACCTGCGCAGCAACAACAAGCTGGTCGAGGCTCAGCGCTTGGAGCAGCGCACCCGTTTTGATCTGGAGATGATCTTAGAGCTGGGTTACTGCAACGGCATCGAAAACTACTCGCGCTATCTCTCCGGGCGTGATTCCGGCGAGCCGCCACCGACGCTGTACGACTACCTGCCGGATCAAGCATTGCTGGTGATCGACGAGTCGCACGTGTCGGTGCCGCAGGTCGGTGCCATGTACAAGGGCGATCGCTCGCGTAAGGAAACGCTGGTGGAGTACGGTTTTCGCTTGCCTTCAGCGCTGGATAACCGGCCGATGAAGTTTGAAGAATGGGAAGCGGCCAGTCCGCAAACCATCTTTGTTTCGGCCACGCCGGGTAACTATGAAGCCGAGCATGCCGGGCGGGTGATCGAGCAAGTGGTGCGCCCGACGGGGCTGGTCGACCCGCAAATTGAAGTGCGGCCCGCGTTGACTCAGGTGGATGATTTGCTCTCTGAAATCCACAAGCGTGTGGCCCTTGAGGAGCGTGTGCTGGTCACCACCCTTACAAAACGTATGTCCGAGGATTTGACCGATTACCTGGCGGATCATGGCGTCAAGGTGCGCTACCTGCACTCGGATATCGACACCGTGGAGCGGGTCGAGATCATCCGCGATCTGCGCATCGGTGCGTTTGATGTGCTGGTGGGCATCAACTTGTTGCGCGAAGGCTTGGATATGCCTGAAGTATCGCTTGTGGCGATTCTTGATGCGGATAAAGAAGGTTTTTTGCGCAGCGAACGCTCGTTGATTCAGACCATTGGTCGTGCGGCACGTAACCTTAACGGTCGGGCGATTCTCTATGCCGACCGCATGACGGGCTCGATGGAGCGGGCTATTGGCGAAACTGAGCGGCGGCGCGATAAGCAAATTGCCTTCAACCTAGCCAATGGCATCACACCCAAAGGCGTATTCAAAGATGTTAAGGATATTCTCGAGGGTGCTGTTGTGCCGGGTGCGCGTAGCAAGAAGCGCAAAGGCATGGCCCAAGCCGCAGAAGAGAGTGCGCGTTATGAAAACGAACTGCGCTCACCCAGTGAGATTACTAAGCGCATTCGTCAGCTCGAAGAGAAGATGTATGCCCTGGCTCGCGATCTGGAGTTTGAGGCTGCCGCGCAACTGCGAGACGAAATCCAGAAGCTGCGTGATCGTCTGTTGCAGGTCTGAGTCGTCGAATGTGGGAGGGGCTTTAGCCGCGACAGGGTGACGGGTTTTTAGCGGCCTGCTAAAGCCCCTCGCGCAAAGGTGCGGCAGGCTTGCTGGAGCCGACGGCTACCAGCCTGTTAATATCGCCGCCTCGATTTAATCCGCTTTGCCTGTTAGAGAGCTGCCATGACTACCGTTCGCACCCGTATTGCGCCGTCGCCTACAGGCGATCCACATGTAGGCACTGCCTACATTGCCTTGTTCAACCTGTGCTTTGCGCGTCAGCACGGCGGCGAATTTATTCTGCGCATTGAAGACACCGATCAAGTGCGCTCGACCCGTGAGTCGGAGCAGCAAATATACGACGCCCTGCGCTGGCTGGGCATCGAATGGAGCGAAGGGCCGGACGTCGGCGGCCCGCACGGCCCGTATCGGCAGAGCGAGCGTGGTCATATCTACCAGAAGTACAGCGCCGAACTGGTCGATAAGGGTCATGCCTTCCACTGCTTCTGTAGCGCCGAACGGCTGGACAAGCTGCGCGCTGAACAGATGGAAGCCAAGCAGACCCCGCGCTATGACGGTCACTGCATGCATCTGTCCGCAGAGAATGTGCAGCAGCGTTTGGCAGCAGGCGAGCCGAATGTGGTGCGCATGAAGGTGCCGACCGAAGGTATATGCGTGGTGCCGGACATGCTGCGTGGCGAAGTGGAGATCCCGTGGGATCGCATGGACATGCAGGTGCTGATGAAGACCGATGGCCTGCCGACCTACTTCCTGGCCAACGTCGTCGATGACCACCTGATGGGCATCACCCACGTCCTGCGCGGCGAAGAATGGCTGCCGTCGGCCCCCAAACTTATTTTGCTGTACGAATACTTCGGCTGGGACAAGCCGCAGCTGTGCTACATGCCGCTGCTGCGCAACCCGGACAAGAGCAAACTGTCCAAGCGCAAGAACCCAACCTCGATCACCTTCTACGAGCGCATGGGCTTCCTGCCCCAGGCCATGCTCAACTACCTCGGCCGTATGGGCTGGTCGATGCCAGATGAGCGAGAGAAGTTCAGTCTCGACGAGATGGTTGAACACTTCGACATCAACAGGGTTTCCCTCGGTGGACCGATTTTCGATCTGGAGAAACTCTCTTGGCTTAACGGTCAATGGATGCGTGAGCTGAGTGTCGAGGAATTTGCTGCTGGCGCGCAGAAGTGGGCATTCAATAGCGATTACCTGATGCAGATCGCTCCGCACGTGCAGGGTCGCGTTGAAACCTTCAGCCAGATTGCGCCCTTGGCCAGCTTCTTCTTTGCCGGCGGACTGGTTCTGGACACCAAACTCTTCGAGAGTAAGAAGCTCAGCGCCGATCAGGTGCGCCAAGTGATGCAGTTGATCCTGTGGAAGCTTGAGGCGCTGCGCCAGTGGGAAAAGGACAGCATCACCGCCTGCATTCAGGCTGTGGTCGAGCACCTGGAGTTGAAGCTGCGTGACGCCATGCCGCTGATGTTCGCCGCCATCACCGGGCAAGCCAGTTCTGTGTCGGTGCTCGATGCCATGCAGATCCTTGGTCCGGATCTGACTCGCTTCCGTCTGCGCCAAGCCATTGAGTTGCTGGGTGGTGTTTCAAAGAAAGAAAATAAGGAGTGGGAGAAGCTGCTGGCTGCTATCGCCTAATCCGCTGTGCGCCCCGTCCGGCGGTTGTTCGGCTTGGTCTGGATGGGGTAAGTGGTTGTTCTGTCAGCATAAAGAATGCAGTTCCAGCTAAAAATTTTGTTGACAGGTGTGGGGCGTGCTCTTAACATGCGCCCCGTCCTTGCGATGGGGGTATAGCTCAGCTGGGAGAGCGCTTGCATGGCATGCAAGAGGTCAACGGTTCGATCCCGTTTATCTCCACCATCTTCAAAGCCGTAAGGCTTGCCACAATCAGCTCTTGAAGCTGGTTGGTTGTAGAAGGGTTACGTCCCCTTCGTCTAGTGGCCTAGGACACCGCCCTTTCACGGCGGTAACAGGGGTTCGAGTCCCCTAGGGGACGCCAGTTTCAAAAAGCAGTGCTGGTTTGGACTGTGAGCCGAGAGGCGATAAATCTGGGGGTATAGCTCAGCTGGGAGAGCGCTTGCATGGCATGCAAGAGGTCAACGGTTCGATCCCGTTTATCTCCACCAATTTTGCAGATGTAAGAACTGCCACGGGGCCAGCATCAGCTGGCCTTGTTCTTCGAAGGTTTCGTCCCCTTCGTCTAGTGGCCTAGGACACCGCCCTTTCACGGCGGTAACAGGGGTTCGAGTCCCCTAGGGGACGCCATTTTTGCCTGCTATGCGGGATTTTGAAGGGTCATTCATTATTGAATGGCCCTTTTGTTTTTCTGGGCTACCAATACTTCCGCAGAAGCGCCGTTTGCGCTGCACTTTGGCGTGCCTGGAACGCGCAGATGAACCCATCGCGAGCGTCTAGCGAATGGTTGTTTGGGCGGGCTCAGGCGTTGCCCAAGAGTCCTGGCTCGTGCGTGGCGACGCGATTACGACCATTTGCCTTGGCGCGGTATAGTGCGTTGTCGGCGTGACGCAGTAGGTGTTCGCGTTCACAGTCGGGGCCAGGAATCACTGAATAGACGCCAATGCTCAGGCTCAGTGAGATGTTCAGTCCCAGGTGAATGCATGGCGTGCTGGCCAAGTCCTGACGCAGCTGTTCGGCCAAGTCGATTGCGCCGAACAAATCGGTATCGGAAAGCGCTGCCGCAAATTCCTCACCGCCAAAACGCACTAGCAGGTCGTTACGGCGCATGCGTTGCTGCATGCGGCGGGCTGCATGTTGCAGGCATGCATCGCCGACGAGGTGGCCGTATTCATCGTTGACTCTCTTGAAATGGTCCAGATCCATCATCAATACCGCAATGGGGCGTCCGCTGCGTTTGGCCTGAGCGAGCATGCGTTCCAGGCCGTCATCAAGCACTTGACGATTGAGCAAGCCGGTTAGGCCATCGTGCCGGTTTAGCTCGGCGAGTTTCTGGTTTGCGGCAGAAAGTTCGTGCAGGGCCGCCTGCAAAGATGCCGTACGTTCTTGCACACGCGTTTCCAAGCTCTCGTTAATTTCATGCTGCAATTTCAGGCTTTTTGCTTGTTCGTGGCGCAGTTGCTGCTCGTTGGCGAGCAACTGGGCTTGGGCCAGCTGTTCGGCGCGTTGGCTTTGACGGATGCGTACACCAAGGGCGAGCGAGAAAATCACCATCTCAAGCAGACTGCCGATTTGCTGGGCGTGCAGAGTGAGTAGGGAGTTGGCGATCAGCCCTGTGCCGCTGACGACGCTAAACAGGCTGGCGATGATCAATGCCGACCAGCCCAATGCAAACAATTTGGCCGGTTGGTAGCCGTCGTGCCAGCGCAGCGCAATAAAGACGCCGCCAACCAGCGCGCAGGCAACCAACAGTACAAAACTGCCGATCAGGGCAATCAGATAGGGCGCTGATAAGGCCAGTCCCATCACCAGCAGGCTGCAGGCAATTAGGGCGCGAGTGATCCAACTGTAGGCTGGGTGCTGTGACTTAAGGTCGAGGAGGCCGTGGGCGAAGAGGATGCCAAAGAGGGTCGCTAGCGCAGAGCTAAAGGGGAAGCTCATCTGATGCCAGATCGGCGATTGCGGCCACAGCCACTGCAAGGCAAAGCCGAGCTGGATGAATTGATACAGGCTGAAACTGGCAACAAACAGGCTGTACCACAGGTAATTGCGGTCGCGCGTGATGATGAAGATCGACAGGTTGTAGATCATCATCACCAGCAGTGCGCCGAAAAACAGGCCTTGTAGCAGCAGGGTGCTTTGCTCG
Organism: Pseudomonas sp. Ga0074129; assembly: GCA_001465025.1. Taxonomy (GTDB): domain Bacteria; phylum Pseudomonadota; class Gammaproteobacteria; order Pseudomonadales; family Pseudomonadaceae; genus Aquipseudomonas. The sequence continues at coordinate 37,842 of LNDO01000077.1, read as the reverse complement.
TGATGGTTGAACGCCTTGGCACTCATCAGGCTGGCGCTCAAATTCGCCGAGCCATCGGTTTGCATGCGCAGGATCAGCTCGCGCTCTTCACCGGCCGCCAAAGTAAAGGGCAAAACCAACTGGCGATGATCGACCCAGCGTTGCTCGAATGGGCGTTGATCACCTGCTTGATAAACGCGCTCACCGTCCAGTCCATAGGCGTCCAGCGAGTCGAGTAGTGGGTTGCCAATCAGCAGCACCCAGTTAATCGGTTGGTCGGCTGGGTTGTGCAGGCTTAGGCGCAGCCAATAGGCGTGGGTGCTGTAGCCAAAGCTGGCATCGCGCCGCGCCACGGGCTGCCAGGCGGATTGTGGCAGCTGACGTACGCTGTCGATATCCGCTTGTCCTTGCGGATCTTCCCAAACATACAGAGCCGGGCCAGCCAGCAAGGGCGTATGACCCTCAACCAGCGACAAGCTGGTGGCCTGCACCAGTCCGGGCAGCAAGAGCAGAAGGCAGGCTCGCAGCAGCGCAATCAAAGCAATCTTTCCATGATAGGGCGTTGGCAAAAAACAACCGGCGTGCATTATGACGTTGCCTTATGACATACCGATAGCTAAGCCAGAGTTGCTTATGAACCAAAATATGCTGCATTGCTTCACGCAACGTGATCTTTGTCTTCACGCGCTGGCGAATGACTTGCTGGCGCAGGTTAACGCCACGTTGCTTGAACGGCCACGGGCAGGCTTGGTACTGCCGGGCGGCAGCAGCCCGCAGGCGTTATTGCCGCTGCTGGCGCAGGGGCTGGACAATGCGCGAGTGGATGTAACGCCGAGTGATGAACGCTGGGTGCCAGCTCATGCCGCGCACAGCAACTGGCGCTTGCTCAGTGATGGCCTGCCGTTGACGACCTGTCTAGACCCGCGCCAGGGGCTGACGCAAACCCAGGCTGCGCAGAACTGGGGGGCGCAATTGCTGCAGTGGCCGCCGTTTAGCGCGGTGCTGTTGGGCATGGGCGATGATGGCCATATTGCTTCGTTGTTTCCCGGCATGCCGGGCATAGAGGCAGCGCTTGATCCAGATGCTAGGCCTGCGGGCCTGCCAGCCCTGGCCCCGCAGGAACCCCGCGAACGCCTGTCATTAAACCTGGCCATGTTGCAGCGTGGACAGTGGTTGGGGCTGTTAGCGTTTGGCGCAAATAAGCGCGATTTAATAGAGGCGGTACAAAAAGACCAAGCCGGGGCGCGTGAATTGCCGCTGTATGCCTGGCTGCAGCGCAGTCCTCGACCGGTGAATATTTACTGGGCACCTTGAGGGGCGCTTTGCTGTGCGTGATAGTCAGGGCTGTAAGCGGCGCTAAGCCGTTACACTGCACCCCCACACCTTGATGAAAAGGCTAGCCGCTATGCTGCATCCGATTGTTGAGCAGGTCACCGCTGCATTGGAGCAGCGTTCGATGGTTCGTCGCACGCGGTACTTGCAGCGCCTGCAAGAAGCCGCTGGCCGCTCCTCACGGCAGTCGCTGGGCTGCTCCAATTTGGCCCATGCGTTGGCGGCGCAACCCGTTGATGCCCGTTTGATCATGAAGCAAGGCGGCTCGCCGCATATCGCGATCATCTCCAGTTACAACGACTTGCTCTCTGCCCATGCGCCGCTCAGGGATTACCCAGAACGGTTGAAAGTGGCCCTGGCCAGGGTAGGTGCGACCGCTCAGTTTGCGGCAGGGGTGCCAGCGATGTGCGATGGCATCACTCAGGGCGAGGCGGGCATGCAGCTCTCGCTGTTTTCCCGTGACCTGATTGCCCAAGCCGCCGCGATTGGCCTGACCCACGGTATTTTTGATGGCGCGCTTTACTTGGGTGTGTGCGACAAGATCGTGCCGGGGTTGCTGATTGGTGCGCTGCACTTTGGTCATTTACCGGCGGTTTTTGTGCCCGCAGGCCCGATGCAGTCTGGCCTGCCCAATAAGGAAAAAGCCGCCATTCGCCAACGCTATGCCCGTGGTGAAGCCAGTCGTGAAGAACTGTTGACTGCTGAATTGGCCGCCTATCATCAGGCGGGCACCTGCACCTTTTACGGCACCGCCAACACCAATCAATTGTTGATGGAGGTCATGGGCCTGCATGTGCCGGGCAGTGCTTTTGTGCATCCCTTTACGCCGCTGCGTGATGCCCTGACCGATGAGGCCGCGCGCCGGGTGGCCAGCAACAGTCGTCAGGGCGAGCGCTACCTGCCGGTTGGCCAACAGATTGATGCGCGGGCGCTGATCAACGCTGTGGTGGCACTGCTGGCCAGTGGCGGCTCCACCAACCATACCCTGCATTTACCTGCCATTGCCCGTGCGGCTGGGTATGAACTGAACTGGGATGACTTCGCTGCGCTGTCGCGCGTGGTGCCTTTACTGGCGCGGGTTTACCCCAATGGCGCAGCGGATGTGAATCAGTTTCAGGCCGCGGGTGGTCCAGCATGGCTGTTTCGTGAATTGTTGGATGCCGGGTTGCTGCACGAGGATGTTGCCACTGTCGCCGGCCAAGGCTTGCGTGCTTACACCCGTGAACCCTGGTTGCAAGACGATGCGCTGGCCTGGCGTGAACTGCCGCTGCAGAGCCCTGCGTTTGATATTCTGCGGCCAGCCGAAGAGCCCTTTGCCGAAGAAGGCGGCCTGGTTCTGCTCGAAGGCAACTTGGGCCGCGCGGTGGCGAAAACCTCGGCGGTGGATCCGGCTTTCTGGAGCATTCGTGCCCAGGCGCGCATCTTTGACTCTGAGGCTGCGGTGCAGGCGGCATACAGCGCCGGTGAGTTGAACGGTGACCTGGTGCTGGTGGTGCGCTTCCAAGGCCCACAAGCCAATGGCATGCCTGAACTGCATAAACTGATGCCGCTGTTGGCCAATCTGCAGCAGGCCGGTCAACGCGTCGCCTTGATCACGGATGGGCGCATGTCCGGAGCGTCTGGCCAGGTGTTGTGCGTCCTGCACCTGACGCCAGAGGCGGAAGCAGGTGGGCCGTTGGCACGGATTGAGGAAGGCGATTGGCTGGTGCTGGATGCGCAGCAAGGGGTGCTGCGGGTGGAGCTTGACGACCAGCAGTTGGCTGCGCGCGCGCTGAGCATGGCCAGTGCGCCACTGGAGGTGGGCTACGGGCTGGCTATGTTCGCCGGCCAACGCCGCCTGGTTGGCTCGGCGGAGCAGGGCGCCAGTAGCCTGTTTGAAGAATGACGGCAACGATTGAATCTTGAGAGCGGGGAGCAAGGCATGAGCCTGACGATGGATATGGTGCTGCAACAGGCCCGCCCGGTGTTGCCGGTGTTGGTGATCGACGATATCAGCCTCGCGGTGGACCTGGCCCGTGCGCTGCACGCCGGGGGCATTCGTGTGCTGGAGGTGACGCTACGCACTCCCGGCGCGTTGGATGCCCTGGCGGCTATGCGCAAGGAATTGCCAGACCTGCTGGTGGGCGCTGGCACCTTGATTCATGCCGAACAGTTCCAGGAAGCGCGGGAGGCGGGTGCACAATTTGCGGTTAGCCCGGGTTGCACCGAACGCCTCGCGGCGGCGGCGGAAGCCTCTGGCCTGCCTTACTTGCCGGGTGTTATGACGCCCTCCGAAGTGCTGCTGGCGCTGGAGTATGGCTATCGCTCGCTGAAGCTGTTTCCGGCTAACGGTGCCACCAGTATCAAGATGCTCAAAAGCTTTAAGGGGCCGTTCACGGGCATCCGTTTCTGCCCCACTGGCGGAGTGACCCCGGACAATCTGCTGAGCTTCCTGCGCTTGCCCAACGTGGCTTGTGTCGGTGGCACCTGGATAGCGCCGAGTAACTTGGTGCGTGCTCGCGCCTGGGATCAGATCACTCAACTGGCCGCTGAAGCGCGTGCGCTGGTTAGCCGTCTGGAGCAATCCTGATGAGTTGGGATTTGAGTAATCCATTTGTCATCGATATTGAGGTGACGGCAGACGATATCGATGGCCTCGGACACGCCAACAACGCGGTCTATGTCAGCTGGCTCGAACGTTGCGCTTGGCGGCATTCACAATATTTGGGGTTGGATCTGGCCGAGTACCGCCGCCTGAATCGGGCCATGGCCGTGCTGCGTCACGAAATCGACTACTTGGCCAGCGCCTATGAAGACCAGCACCTGCAAATGGCTACCTGGATTGTCGAGTCGGACCAACGCCTGAAAATGGATCGACGTTTTCAGCTGATCCGTCCGGAAGACGGTCTAACCCTGCTGCGGGCGAAAACCACCTTTGTCTGCATCGAACTGTCGACGGGCAAACCCAAGCGCATGCCGGTCGAATTTGTTGAAGGCTACGGGGCTGCTTTGCCTGGTGCACTCTAACGCGCCGTCTGGCTAATGCCTGCGCGCTGAATATCCGCGCCGCGTACACTACGCGGCGTTTTTCTGTCCGGCGCTTAGGGTCTGTTCCGGTTGTGTGCGTTGCAGGTTATTGAAGAGAGTGTCTATGCAAATCGCCCTGGCCCCGATGGAGGGGTTGGTCGACGAAATCCTCCGCGATGTGCTCACCCAGGTGGGTGGTATCGACTGGTGCGTGACGGAATTTATTCGTGTGACCGAGCGTGTGTTGCCCGTCAGCAGCTACGAGAAGCTCGCGCCTGAATTGTTCAGTGGCGCGCGAACAGCCGCTGGCACGCCGCTTCGCGTGCAGTTCCTCGGCTCAGATCCCGCCTGCCTTGCCGACAACGCCGCCTTTGCCTGCACCCTCGGCGCCCCAGTGATCGACCTCAACTTTGGCTGCCCCGCCAAAACGGTAAATAAATCCCGTGGCGGCGCGGTGCTGCTCAAGGAGCCCGAGTTGCTCCATACCATTGTGCGTGAAGTGCGTCGCGCGGTGCCGGCCGCCATTCCAGTAACCGCAAAAATGCGTTTGGGCTTCGACCACAAGGACGATGCCATGGAGTGTGCTCAGGCACTGGCTGATGGCGGCGCCGCGCAGATTGTGGTGCACGCGCGCACCAAGGTCGAAGGCTACAAACCGCCGGCGCATTGGGAATGGGTGGCGCGGGTGCAGGAGGCGGTCAAGGTGCCGGTATTCGCCAACGGCGAGATCTGGACCTTGGACGACTGGCGGCGTTGCCGCGAGGTCAGTGGGGTTGAAGACATTATGCTCGGTCGTGGCCTGGTGGCGCGCCCGGACCTGGCCCGGCAAATCGCGGCCACCAGAGCTGGGCAGGACGTGGTGCCCATGAGCTGGGCTGAACTGCAACCGCTGCTGGCTGATTTTTGGTTGCAGGCGCGGCGCAAGATGTCGCCACGCTATGCACCGGGACGACTCAAACAATGGCTGGCGATGCTGACCCGCAGCTATCCCGAGGCGACCGAGTTGTTCAATCTGCTGCGCCGCGAAAGCGATTGCCTGCGTATTGATGCACTGCTGGGCGTGCACTTCAGTCAAGCTGAGGCTGCCGAGCAGGCGAGTGCTTAACAGGCGTTAAGCAACTCGCGACATGCCCTAGGCGCAGGGCGTGTTGCAAGAGTCTCAAACCTGTAGCGGTTAATTCGGCATCGCCTCTATAGCGACATGGGTAAGCGGTTGTCGTTAAGCATTTGCTGGAACTGCTCCAGCGCCACGGGTTTGCTGAACAGATAACCCTGATAGAGGAAGCAGCCCTGTTGCTGGAGGAAATCAAGTTGATCAATTTGCTCAACGCCCTCGGCAATCATGTCCAGCCCCAGGCTGCGTGCCATGGCGACGATGGCGCGGATGATTTCGGCATCGTTGGCGTCATGCGTGGCGTCGCGTACAAACGACTGATCAATCTTCAGCACATCCACGGGCAAGCGCTTGAGGTAGGTCAATGAGCTGTAGCCTGTGCCAAAGTCGTCCATGGCAAAACTTACGCCAAGGCGCTTGAGGCGATTCATCTTGGCGATGGTGTCGTCGATATTCTGAATCACGATGCCTTCGGTGATTTCCAGCTTGAGCATGTGCGCGGGCAGGCCGCTGTTGGCCAAGCTGGTTTCCACACGCTCGACCAGATCGTGCTGGCGAAATTGCCGCGGACTGATGTTTACGCACAGGCTGAATTGATGTTCGGTAACCAGCCCTTTGCGCAGGAATTCGGCGCACGCGTGGCATGCCTCGGCCAATACCCAGCCGCCGACTTCGAGAATCAGGCCGCTTTCTTCCAGGATGTGAATAAACAGTGCCGGTGACTGTGCGCCTTGAGTGGGGTGTATCCAGCGCAGCAACGCTTCGGCACCGATGATCTGGTTATTGCGGGCATCGACCTGTGGCTGGAAGTGCAGTTCGAATTCGCCACGCGCTTGGGCCAGACGCAGGTCATTTTCCAGGCGCAGGCGTTCGCTGGCGGCTTTTTGCATGGTGTTGCGAAACAGGCGAATACTGTTGCGACCGGCATCCTTGGCGCGATACAGGGCGATATCGGCCCGTTTGAGCAAGTCGGAGGGCGTGTCGCCGTGATCAGGAATCAAGGCAATGCCAATACTGGGCGTTACCTGCAGTTGATGACCCTCAAGCAGCATCGGCTCGGCCAATACCTGGCGCAGTTTTTCTGCCACGTTGCGTACCTGGCTGACCACGGCCGAGCGTTTACCCTCAAGGCCCGAAATCAGCACAACAAACTCGTCGCCACCCAGGCGCGCCACAGTGTCTTCCAGACGCACGCTCGATTGCAGGCGGGCGGTGACCAACTTGAGCACGGCATCGCCAACGGGATGACCCAGGGAGTCGTTGATGTGTTTGAAGTGATCGAGATCGATAAACATCAACGCGCCCCGCAAATCATGGCGTTTGAGCAAGGCGATCTGTTGTGTGAGGCGATCAAGCAAGAGCGCCCGGTTAGGCAGGTTAGTCAGTGAGTCGTGCTAGGCTAGGTGTTGCACCTGCGCCTGGGCATCCTTCAGGGCGCTGATGTCGCGCGCGGTCAGCAGCAGGCAGGGAACGTTGTTGAGGGCGATCGACTCAACGGATACCTCCACCAGCTTGATGCGACCATCGCGGTGTTTGCCGCGCATTTCCATGTGGTACACATGGCCGTCGCGTTTGAGCCGCTCAATCATCTGTTCGCGTTCAGCCAGGTCAGCCCAGACATTCAAATCCTTTGAGCTGCGGCCAATAACCTCCTCCGGGAGGTAGCCAGTGAGCCTATAAAAGCCATCATTGACCTCAATGTAGCGTCCGGTGTCGCGTTCAGTAATGGTGATGGCGTCGGGGCTTGAGTGGAAGGCCAGGGCAAACTTTTCCTGACTGGCCTGCAGCATGGCTTGGGCTTTCTGCCGTTCACTGATGTCGCGGAAGATGGTGAGTATGCAGCGCTGATCATTGAGCGTGATGGGCCGAGATGAAACCACGCAGGTGATCAGCCGCCCCTGTTTGTCGAGAAAGTTGACCACCTCGTTGTCCAGTGTCTGCTCGCGTTCGAGTTTCTCATAGAGCGATGTGCGTTGGCTTAAATCGGCCCACAGGTTGAGGTCGACCATTTTGCGGCCCACCACCTCGTGCGGTTGCCAGCCAAAAATCTGGCTGAAGCTTGTATTGATCTCCATGGCAAAGCCGTCGGGCAGGGTGGTGAGCGCGACGGGGTCTGGGCTGGCTTGGAACAGGCTGGAAAACTTGGCTTCCGAGGCGGCGAGGCTTTGTTCGCGGCGCACGCGCTCGCTGATGTCGATCAAAATGCCTGCCATGCGCAGGGGTTGACCTTGAGCATCGCGATAGAGTTTGGCGGTGCTCTCCAGGTAGTGCACCTCACCGTCCAGATAAATCGCCCGGTAGGTGACTTGATAGTCCGCACACAAGCCCTGCGCCAACTGCTGATACCGTTTGCGCATGGCATGCCGATCCGCCATGGGCACGCAGCTGAAAAACTGGCGGAAATCATCGTGAAACGGCGCTTCATTTAAGCCATGCAGTTTGGACGCGCGTGCGGAGCCGAAGAGCATGTTGCTGGGGATGTGCCAGTCCCAAGTGCCCAGATCAGCTGAATCCAGAGCCAGGTCAAGGCGCTCTTGGCTATCACGCAGAGCCTGTTCTTGTTGGCGTTGCACAGTAATGTCGCGCAGCGATAACACCAGACAGACATGCCCGGCCAGGGTGATTTCACCGCCAAACAACTGGTTGTAACAAATGCTGCCGTCGCGGTGATAAAGCGCAACTTCAAGGCCGTTTAATGCGTTGTTGTTGAGCGCATCAATCATGCGCTGGCGATCTTCCGCGCACGCCCAGATGCCCAGCTCCATGGAGGTGCGGCCCAGGGTCTGCTCGCTGCTCCAGCCGAATTGGCGCTCAAAACCAGCATTGATTTCGATAAAACGGCCGCTGACCTTGTCGGTAATGACCACGGCATCCGGGCTGTAATTAAATGCCTGGGCAAACTTTTCTTCACTGCTGCGCAGTGCTTGCTCGCGAGCTTGTTGGCTGCTGACATCACGAATGACGCCCATGACGCGTTGTTTGCCATCGGCGTCTTGTTGCAGGCTGCCGCTGATTTCCAGCCAGTGCAGGCTGCCATCAGGCCAGCGAATACGATGTCGATAGGCGCGATTGGTGGGCGTACCGCTGAGCATCAATTCGAACAGGCGGACGACCTCGTCGCGGTCTTCCTCGGGGATTAAATCGATGTAATTGACCTGCTCGCGCAGCGGTTGCTTTGGGTCAAGACCAAACAGCGCCTGTGCGCCGCGTGACCAACTGACCCGCCCGCTTTCAATGTCCCAATACCAGGTGCCCAGTTTGGCAGCGTTAAGGGCGCGCAGCAGCCTGGGGGCATCATTCCAGGTGCTTTCAAACTCGGCAGGGTCCAAGGCCGAGATAAATGGCAATGGCGGACGGCGATCAGAGTGTTTGGCCACGGCCAAGCGCTCCTTTGTGGGCGTGGCTTCCGTGGGCGTTGGCTAAGCGTTTGGGCTGAGTCATGCAGAAACCTTTCTTATCGTTATCAGCTCACGTTAGCTGCTTCGCGCTGACCTGCGCAAGGTCATCGCGCTGGGCGTCGAGCAGATTCATAAAGGCTCGCGCAGCGTTGGATAAGGTGCGTTCGGTGTGGCTGATGTAGCCGAGTTGGCGCGTCAGTTGAATGCCTGGCAGTGGCAAGCGCGCCACTTGTTCATCAAGCATGGTGCGCGGCAGAACGCTCCAAGCCAGGCCGATAGACACCATCATCTTGATGGTTTCCAGGTAGTTGGTGCTCATGGCGATGTTGGGCGTTAGCCCCTGGGCTTCGAACAGGCGTCGCACAATATGATGAGTAAAGGTATTGCCGCCTGGAAACACGGCTGGATGATGGGCCACATCGGCCAGGGTGATGGCTTGATTGCGGGCCAGCGGGTGCTCGGGCGCCGCTACAAAGTCCAACGGGTCATCCCATACCGCCACCGCATGCACGGGTTCGCGGGTTTCCGGGGCGAGGGTGATCACGGCCAGTTCAGCGCGGCCGTGCAGCACTTCTTCGTAGGCCACTTCAGAGTCAAGAAACTGAATGTCCAAGGCCACTTGCGGGTGGGCGCGGGTAAAGGCACGCAGCAAGGGCGGCAGGCGATGCAGGCCGATGTGATGGCTGGTGGCGAGTGTCAGGCGACCGCATATCTCGCCATTGAGATTGGTCAGCGCGCGGCGCGTGTCATCAAGCACATTGAGAATTTGATATGCACGCGGCAGCAGGGCGCGACCTGCCTCGGTCAGGCTGACCTCACGGCCAAGGCGGTCAAACAGGCGCACACTCAGTTGTTGTTCCAGGCTGGCGATGCGCTTGCTCACGGCCGGTTGCGTCAAGTGCAGGCGCTCTGCCGCTTCTGAAAAGCTGCCCAGCTCGGCGATGGCGATAAACGCATTGAGGGTAGCGAGATCCATAACGCACGGACTCCAAGTAATAGCCATAAAGGCGCATAAGAATGGCGAAGCATTCTGGCGGCTCAGTGTTCGCAGAGTAGCGCTATTCCGCTAAGGAATCTTTCGAATAAAAAATATGAATTTGAGTAATTTCATTCAAGTCCATAGGATTGTCACATAAGCCAAAGGGCTATTCGCCCAGGCATAGAAAGACGCTGATGAGGGATCCGCTGATGGCCGGCAAAACGTTGTACGACAAGCTCTGGGACATGCACGAGGTGAAGCGCCGTGATGATGGTTCATCGCTGATCTACATCGACCGTCATATCCTCCATGAAGTGACCTCGCCTCAGGCCTTCGAAGGGCTGCGTCTGGCAAACCGCAAGCCATGGCGCATCGACGCCAACATCGCTACCCCGGATCACAACGTGCCGACCACCAAGGCTGAACGCCAGGGCGGTCTGGAAGCCATTGCTGATGAAGTGTCGCGTATTCAGGTGCAAACCCTGGATGAAAACTGCGATGCCTTCGGCATCCTCGAATTCAAGATGAACGACGTGCGCCAGGGCATCGTCCACGTGGTCGGCCCGGAGCAGGGCGCTACCTTGCCGGGCATGACCGTGGTGTGCGGCGACTCCCACACCTCCACCCACGGCGCATTCGGCGCATTGGCCCACGGCATCGGCACTTCCGAGGTCGAGCATGTACTGGCAACCCAGTGCCTGGTGGCCAAGAAGATGAAGAACATGCAGGTGTTGGTCGAGGGCAAGCTGCCGTTTGGCGTCACCGCCAAAGACATCGTGCTCGCCGTAATCGGCCGAATCGGCACCGCAGGCGGTAACGGTCACGCTCTGGAATTCGCAGGCAGTGCAATCCGCGACTTGTCGCTGGAAGGGCGCATGACCATCTGCAACATGTCTATCGAAGCTGGCGCTCGTGTGGGCCTGGTGGCGGTGGATGAGAAGACCATTGCTTATGTTGAAGGCCGCCCGTTTGCGCCCAAAGGTGCCGATTGGGACGCCGCCGTGGCGCAGTGGCAGGACTTGGTTTCCGACGCCGATGCGGTGTTCGACACCGTGGTCACACTGAAAGCGGAAGACATCAAGCCGCAAGTCAGCTGGGGCACCTCGCCGGAAATGGTCTTGGCTGTGGACCAGAATGTCCCGGACCCGGCTGCTGAAAGCGACCCGGTGAAGAAAGATTCGATCATCCGCGCGCTGAAATACATGGGGCTGCAGGCTAATCAGGCGATTACCGATATTCAGCTTGATCGCGTGTTTATCGGCTCATGCACCAACTCGCGCATCGAAGACCTGCGCGCCGCCGCCGAGGTGGCCAAAGGCCGCAAAGTTGCCAGCACCATCAAGCAGGCGCTGGTGGTACCGGGCTCCGGTCTGGTCAAGGCGCAAGCTGAGCAGGAAGGGTTGGACAAGATCTTTATCGAGGCCGGTTTTGAATGGCGCGAACCGGGCTGCTCCATGTGCCTGGCGATGAACCCGGACAAACTCGGCAATGGCGAGCATTGCGCCTCGACCTCCAACCGTAACTTCGAAGGCCGTCAAGGTGCTGGTGGACGTACGCACCTGGTCAGCCCAGCGATGGCGGCTGCGGCAGCAGTGACCGGTCGCTTTATCGATGTGCGTGAATTGATCCAGGCCTGAGGACTACATAGATGAAAGCCTTTACCCAACACACCGGCCTGGTTGCTCCGCTTGATCGCGCCAACGTCGACACCGACCAGATCATCCCCAAGCAGTTCTTGAAGTCGATCAAGCGTACGGGCTTCGGTCCGAACCTGTTCGATGAGTGGCGCTACCACGATGTCGGTCAGCCGAACCAAGACAACTCCACGCGCCCGGTCAATCAGGATTTTGTGCTGAACTTTGCGCGCTACCAAGGGGCTAGCGTGCTGCTGGCACGGGAGAACTTCGGTTGCGGCTCATCGCGCGAGCACGCGCCCTGGGCACTTGAGGAATACGGCTTTCGCGCCATCATCGCACCGAGTTTTGCCGATATCTTCTTCAACAACAGCTTCAAGAACGGTCTGCTGCCGATCATCCTCAAAGAGGAAGAAGTAGACGTGCTGTTCCAGCAGGCTGAGGCCAACGTTGGCTACCAGTTGACCGTTGATTTGGCGGCGCAAACCGTGACTCGTCCAGATGGCGTGCAGTACAGCTTTGAGGTCGACGCCTTCCGCAAGCACTGCCTGCTCAATGGTCTGGACGATATCGGCCTGACCTTGCAGGACAGCGATGCCATCAAAACCTTTGAAAGCACCTATCAGCAGCGCAGCCCCTGGCTGTTCGGTGCCATCAAGTAATCAACGGGCGAGTGCATCCATCACTCGCCGATTTAATGAGTTGAGAAAAGCATGTCCAAACATATTCTGATTCTCCCCGGCGACGGTATCGGTCCGGAAATCATGGCCGAAGCGGTCAAGGTGCTGGAGCTGGCCAACGACAAGTACAGCCTGGGTTTTGAGCTGAGCTTCGATGATCTCGGTGGCGCGGCTATCGACCGTTACGGTGTGCCGTTGGCTGACGAAACGCTGGCGCGTGCTAAAGCGGCTGACGCCATTCTGTTGGGCGCTGTCGGTGGCCCGAAGTGGGACACCATCGACCCTGCCATCCGTCCTGAGCGCGGTCTGCTGAAAATCCGTTCGCAACTGGGCCTGTTCGGCAACCTTCGTCCGGCGATCCTCTATCCGCAACTGGCCGATGCCTCAAGCTTGAAGCCGGAAATCGTCGCGGGCCTGGACATTCTCATCGTCCGTGAGTTGACCGGCGGCATCTATTTCGGCCAGCCGCGCGAGAGCAAGGTGCTGGAGAATGGCGAGCGCATGGCCTATGACACTCTGCCGTACAGCGAGAGCGAAATCCGCCGGATCGCCCGTGTCGGCTTTGACATGGCTCGCGTGCGCGGCAAGAAGCTCTGCTCGGTGGACAAAGCCAATGTGCTGGCCTCCAGCCAACTCTGGCGCGCCGTCGTGATTGAAGTGGCCAAGGATTACCCAGACGTCGAACTCAGCCACATGTACGTCGACAACGCCGCCATGCAACTGGTACGTGCGCCCAAGCAGTTCGACGTGATGGTCACCGACAACATGTTTGGTGACATTTTGTCCGATGAAGCTTCGATGCTGACCGGTTCCATTGGCATGCTGCCGTCGGCATCCTTGGATGCCAACAACAAGGGCATGTACGAGCCGTGTCACGGCAGTGCGCCGGATATCGCCGGGCAGGGCATTGCCAACCCGTTGGCGACCATTTTGTCCGTGTCGATGATGCTGCGTTACAGCTTTAGCCAAGTGGCTGCTGCGGACGCCATCGAACTGGCGGTGAGCAAGGTGCTCGATCAAGGCCTGCGTACAGGCGATATCTACAGTGCCGGTACGACCAAGGTCGGTACGGTCGCGATGGGCGATGCGGTGGTCTCCGCGCTGCGCAGTCTGTAATCTTCCTGGCCCGCCGGACGGTCTTCGGCGGTCAGCTTATATAGGTGTAGTGGTTATGAAACGTGTAGGTCTGATCGGTTGGCGTGGCATGGTGGGTTCCGTGCTGATGCAGCGCATGCTGGAAGAGCAGGATTTCGACTTGATCGAACCGGTGTTCTTTACCACCTCCAATGTCGGCGGCCATGGCCCGGCGATTGGCAAGGAAACGGCGCCTTTGAAGGACGCCTACAACATTGATGAGCTGAAAAGTCTTGATGTGATCCTGACCTGCCAAGGCGGCGACTACACCAGCGAAGTGTTCCCCAAGCTGCGCGAAGCCGGTTGGCAGGGCTATTGGATCGACGCGGCTTCTAGCCTGCGCATGGCTGATGACTCGGTGATCGTGCTTGACCCGGTCAACCGCAAAGTGATCGACCAGCAGTTGGATGCTGGCACCAAGAACTACATCGGCGGTAACTGCACTGTCAGCCTGATGCTGATGGCGTTGGGCGGCTTGTATGAAGCCGGTCTGGTTGAGTGGATGAGCGCCATGACCTATCAGGCGGCATCCGGCGCTGGCGCACAAAACATGCGTGAGCTGATCAAGCAGATGGGTGCGATCAACGCCTCCGTGGCTGATGAACTGGCTGATCCTGCCAGCGCGATTCTGGATATCGACCGTAAAGTGGCCGAAGCCATGCGTGGTGAGTCCTTCCCGGTGGATAACTTCGGCGTGCCGCTGGCGGGCAGCCTGATCCCCTACATCGACAAGGAACTGCCGAACGGGCAGAGCCGTGAAGAGTGGAAAGGGCAGGCCGAAACCAACAAGATTCTCGGTCGTTTCAAGAACCCGATCCCGGTCGATGGCCTGTGCGTGCGCATCGGTGCTATGCGTTGCCACAGCCAGGCGCTGACCATCAAGCTGAACAAAGACGTGCCGATGGCAGACATCGAAAGCTTGATCAGCCAGCACAACCCTTGGGTCAAACTGGTGCCAAACCAGCGCGAAGCCAGCATCCGCGATCTCGGCCCGACCGCCGTAACGGGCACCTTGAGTGTGCCGGTCGGTCGCCTGCGCAAGCTCAACATGGGCTCGCAGTACCTCGGTGCGTTTACCGTGGGCGACCAACTGCTGTGGGGTGCGGCTGAACCATTGCGCCGTATGTTGCGGATTCTGCTGGAGCGCTAGTAGGGCGTTAAGACCGCGCAACTGACGCGATCAATAAGAAGCGGGAGGTGGGTTTTCGAGTTAAATCGAATGCACACCATCCCGCTTCTTTGCATTTGCAAGGTCCGGCTATACAGTGCTCGGCCAATTTGCCTTGAAGTCCTGTCATGACCCGTACCTTCGACATTGCCGTAATCGGCGCCACTGGTAGCGTTGGCGAAGCCTTGGTGCAGTTATTGGAAGAGCGTGAGTTTCCAGTTGCTACCGTGCATCTGCTGGCCAGTGGTGAGTCGGCCGGGCGTGCGCTGTCTTTTAAAGGCAAAAGTCTGCGGGTTCGCGACTTGGAAACGTTCGATTTTTCCAGCGTGCGCCTGGTTTTCTTCGCTGCTGGCAGCAAGGTGACGCAGAAGTACGCTGCTTTGGCCGGTGCTGCGGGCTGCGCGGTGATTGATTTGGCCGGCGGACTGACTGCCGCGCAAGCGCCGCGCGTGGTGCCCGAGGTCAACCCGCAAGCTGTGGCCGCGATGAAAGCGCCTTACCTGCTAACCAGTCCAAGCGCTTGCGCGGTTGCTCTGTCGGCTGTGCTGACAGCCTTACCTGCGCACATCCGTATACAACGCATGACAGTTACTGCCTGCTTGGCGGTATCCAGTCGTGGCCGTGAGGCCGTTGCAGAATTGGCCCGGCAAACGGCTGAGTTGCTCAATGCCCGCGCGCTCGAGCCGCGTTTATTTGATCGGCAGATGGCGTTTAATTTGCTGGCCCAGGTTGAGCAAACGGATGCTGAAGGTCACAGCGCGCTTGAGCGACAGATTGCCGATGACATTAAGCAGTTGATGGCATTACCCGATCTACCCGTTGCAGTGACTTGCATCCAGGCCCCAGTTTTTTTTGGCGATAGCCTGAGTGTTTCATTGCAAACCGAGGCGAGTATTGATCTGAAAGCCGTTTATGCGTCCTTGGATACGGCCCCCGCCCTTGAATTGGTGGAATTGGATGATTTTCCAACCGCTGTCGGTGATGCGGTGGGGCAGGATGTGATCTATGTCGGTCGGGTTCGTGCCGGGTTAACCGACCCAGCCGAACTCAATTTGTGGATTACGTCTGATAATGTGCGAAAAGGCGCGGCGCTGAATGCTGTGCAATTGGCCGAGTTGTTGATAAAACACTATCTGTAAAAGATACTTACCAAGAAATTTGAAGAATCTTTCGAGCTTGGCAATACTGGCTGAGTTGATTGCTGAATGGGGCTACACCTTCGGGTGGTGCAAGCGGCAATTTCCAAGACCCTCTCGCTGGTCGAGAAAAAAAGATAAAACAAGGGATAACGCTATGGTTCGGGTTCGCAAACTGGTGCTGGCAATTGCAGCTGCTTCGGCGCTGTCATCCGGTATGGCGCACGCGCTGGGACTGGGTGAGGTGACTCTACAGTCGGCGCTCAATCAGCCGCTGGTCGCGGAAATCGAATTGCTGGAAGTGCGTGATCTGGCTTCCAATGAGGTTATTCCTACTCTCGCAAGCCCCGAAGCGTTTACCAAAGCCGGTGTGGAACGTCAGTTCTTCTTAACTGACCTCAAGTTCACTCCGATGCTCAAACCCAATGGCAAAAGCGTCATCCGGGTTACGTCTACCAAACCCATGCGTGAGCCCTACCTGAATTTCCTGGTGGAAGTGCTCTGGCCTAATGGCCGTTTATTGCGTGAATACACCGTACTGCTGGACCCGCCGCTTTACACCCCGCAAAGCGTTATACCTGCGTCGGCTCAGCTGCCAGTTGCAGCCCCCGCGCCTCGTATTCAAACGCCCGCACCTACACCTGCTCCGCGCCCTGCTGCAGTAGCTGCCCCGACGCCGCGTCCGGTTGCGCCCGCTGCACCGGCAGCCGCAGCCGCACCGGCCCTGCAAGGCAATGAGTACAAGACCACCGCCAATGACACGCTTTGGGAAATTGCCCTGCGTGCGCGTGCCGGTGGCAGCGTTCATCAAACCATGTTGGCGATTCAGGACCTTAACCCCGAAGCGTTCATCGGCGGCAACATCAATCGCCTTAAAAGTGGCCAGGTTTTGCGCCTGCCGGATGAGCAACAAATCACGAAGCGTGCGCAGGGCGAAGCACTGGCTCAAGTGGCGGAGCAGAATGCCGCCTGGCGTGAAGGTCGCAGCGTAGCCGCAAGCGCTCGTCAGTTGGATGCCACCAAGCGAACCAGCGCAGCAGCGACCCCTACGACTGTTGCCCCTGCTGACAACCTCAAACTGGTTGCTACTGATGCCGGCAAGGCCACGGCAGGCAGTGATAAAGGTGCGGCTGACAGTAAAGCGCTGAACGACAAGCTCGCTGTGACGCAGGAGAGCCTGGACTCCAGTCGTCGTGAAAATGATGAGCTGAAAGGCCGCATGACCGACCTGCAGAGCCAACTCGACAAACTGCAGCGCTTGATTCAGCTCAAAGACGATCAAATGGCCAAGCTGCAAGCCGACCTTGCTGCGCAAGGAAAAGCAGTTGCACCTGTCGCCGCGCCTGAAGCCCCGGCGGCTGTAGAACCTTCGGTTGCCCCTGCTGAGCCTGCTGCCGAGCAGGCACCAGCAGACGTCGCCCCGGTTGCCCCGGTCGTTGAGCCGGAAAAACCGACCGAAACAGATTTCAATTACAGCGAAGAGCCCGCCGCACAGCCTGAAACGCCTGCTGTAGCTGCAGAAGAGCCTGCGCCGGTGGTGGCTGCCGAGCCGGTTCCGGTTGCCCCGGCTATTGAAGCTGCCCCCGCTGCTGTTGAGCCACAGCCTGAAACAAGTGCTCTTGATGACCTGATGGCTAACCCAATGTTGCTGGGAGTGGCAGGCGGCGGTGCTTTGCTGGTGCTGTTGGTTGCGCTGATGATGCTTTCGCGTCGCAATGCGATGAAAGAAGCTGAACTGCAAGAAAGCCTGGCCGCTGAAGATCGTGAGTCGAGCTTGGGCGATGCCTTAGACTTGCCGGACGACAGCTTTGCCGAACTCAACGATGACCTGAACGATCAGCCCGCCGCTGCGCAAACCGAGGAGCGTGTTACCGCGCAAACCGGTGACGCGTTGGGTGAAGCGGATATTTATATCGCCTATGGGCGTTTCCCTCAGGCCGCTGAGCTTTTGCAGACTGCTATCAATGAGGAGCCTCAGCGCAGCGATCTGCGTCTCAAATTGATGGAAGTGCATGCTGAGATGGGTGATCGCAATGGTTTCGCCCGCCAGGACAGCGAACTGCGTGAAATCGGCGGCAGCGCTGCTGAAGTCGATATGATCAAAGCCAAGTACCCTGCCATGGCCGTAGCAGCAGTGGCAGGCATTGCTGGCGCAGCGGTTGCCGAAGATAACTTCGACAGCTTCAGTCTGGATGATTTGACGCTTGATGATCCTGCTCCAAAGGCCGTCACGGGTGATCAGGATGATGCATTTGACCTGAGCCTGGACGACCTTGAGTCCGAAATGGATCGTGACCTGCAAGCAGCCGCTGGCACTCATGCCGGTTCTGATCTCAATGAGCTCTCTCTGGATGACCTCGATTTCAGTTCCCCCGTTGAGCAAGCCGAGCCCAAAGGTGATGATTTGGACTTCGACCTTGCCTTGGACAACAGCGCTAGCGACAGTCTGGACATGGGCAGTGATCTGGCGGACTTCAGTCTTGATCTTGATACGCCAGCCAAGCCTGCTGAGGCGGCTGAAGATGATTTCCTGCTGAGTTTGGATGATGAGCCTGTTGCGGCACCTGCCATTGCAGATGCTTCTTTTGATCTCCCTGCGGATGAACCTGCTGGTGATTTTGATCTCTCGGCTGATTTTGATCTGTCTCTGGGTGAAGAAACACCAGCGCAGCCGTCCAGCGATAGCTTTGCCGCGCAACTGGATGAGGTGACTGCCGAGTTGGATCTGCTGACTGAAGATTTGGATCAGCCAATGGGCTTTGATATGCCGGCTGCTTCCTCAACTGCCTCGGCGGCGCTGGATAATGACGATGACTTCGACTTCCTGTCGGGTACTGATGAAACAGCCACCAAGCTTGATCTGGCTCGCGCCTACATCGACATGGGGGACACAGAAGGTGCCCGCGATATTCTCGATGAAGTCATCACCGAAGGTAACGACGGTCAGCAACAGGAAGCGCGAGAGCTGATCGCTAAACTGGTTTGATACATGTCTGATGGTCTCACTACAGCGGCAGCCGAATCGGCTGCCGTTGGCGTTTTCAAGATAGCCTTGGGTGTTGAGTACAAGGGTTCGCGGTATCGCGGTTTTCAGCGTCAGCGTGCGGGCGTGCCGTCTGTTCAGGAATCGCTGGAAAAAGCCCTAGCCAAAGTTGCAGGCGGCGTTCCGGTAACCCTGAGTTGCGCGGGACGCACCGATGCCTTGGTGCATGCCAGTGCTCAGGTCGTGCATTTCAATACCCTGGTTGATCGCTCCATGCATGCCTGGGTGATGGGCGCGAATATGAACCTACCCGGCGATATCAGCGTGACCTGGGCCAAGTCGATGCCGGCACATTTTGATGCGCGTTTCTGCGCTCAAGCGCGGCGCTATCGGTATGTGATTTACAACGATCAGATTCGTCCCGCGCACATGGCCGAAGAAGTCACCTGGAATCACCGGCCGCTTGATATTGAGCGGATGCGCCAGGCGGCGCAGTGCTTTATCGGTACTCACGACTTCAGCGCGTTCCGCGCCCGCCAATGCCAAGCCAAATCGCCGATCAAGACGGTGCACCATCTGGAGTTATTGCAGCACGGTCGTTTTATTGTGCTGGATATTCGCGCCAATGCCTTTTTGCATCACATGGTGCGCAATCTTGCCGGCGTACTGATGACCATCGGTGCCGGTGAGCGCCCGGTTGAATGGGCGCAAGAGGTGCTGGAAACCCGCGTGCGGCGTACCGGTGGAGTAACTGCGCATCCTTATGGCTTGTACCTGGTGCAGGTGGATTATCCCGACGAGTTTGATCTGCCCAAACGTTATCTTGGGCCGCACTTTTTGTCCGGTTTGCCTGATGTGGCGGCCAAAACCTGAGGTTCGGTTGCTAAGCACTGGCTTTAAAGGCTGTGCGACTTGCATCGACACGTCTTCAACCTCTAGCATCCGGCATTCTTCGTATTTGTTGAGGTCATCCTGTTGGCAGTCGTTCGCAGCAAGATTTGCGGTATTACCCGCGTAGAGGATGCCCTGGCTGCAGCTGAGGCAGGTGCGGACGCGATTGGCCTGGTTTTTTACGCAAAAAGTCCCCGCGCCGTGTCTGTGCAGCAGGCCAGAGAAATTATCGCGGCACTGCCGCCCTTTGTGACCAGCGTAGGGCTGTTTGTTGACGCCAGTCGTTGTGAGCTGGGCGAAATTCTCGACGCTGTACCCTTGGATCTGCTGCAGTTTCATGGTGACGAAACGCCGGATGAGTGCGATCACTACGGCCGTCCCTACATCAAAGCGTTGCGGGTCAAACCGGGTGATGACATCGCGGCGCAGGTCGCCCGGTATGCCAATGCGCGTGGCGTGTTACTCGATACCTTTGTGCCAGGTATTCCCGGCGGTACTGGGGAGGCATTTGACTGGTCATTGGTGCCGGCGCAATTGAGTAAGCCGGTTATCTTGGCGGGTGGCCTTACCGCTGCCAATGTGGCTCAGGCTATTGGGCAGGTGCGCCCCTTTGCCGTTGATATCAGCGGTGGAGTTGAGTCAGCCAAGGGCATTAAAGACGCGGCAAAAATTCACGCTTTTATGGAGGCTGTGCGCAGCGTTTAAGGCTGCCCGGTGATGTGACGGCACGCCGGGCTGTGCCGTCCATACCCCTGCTGCAGGTTGTATTGACGTTGCACGCAGTTGGGTCGGTGGCGGCTTTGCAAAGTGTTCAGGTGCCGGCCCCTTAATACCGCTGCTTTTATGAATTTTCCCGCAAAGGCTTGGTCGCATTCAGTGCCGCCAGCGCGGTCAATCGCTTTGGAGAGTCAAGAGCATGAGCAACTGGTTGGTAGATAAACTGATCCCATCGATCATGCGTTCCGAGGTCAAAAAGAGTTCGGTGCCTGAAGGCCTGTGGCACAAATGCCCATCGTGCGACGCCGTGTTGTACAAGCCTGAGCTGGAAAAGACCTTGGATGTTTGCCCCAAGTGCAATCACCACATGCGCATCGATGCGCGCGCGCGCTTGGATATTTTCCTCGATGCCGAAGGCCGTGAAGAGCTGGGCGCTGACCTTGAACCGGTCGATCGTCTAAAGTTTCGCGACAGCAAAAAGTACAAAGATCGCCTGGCTGGCGCGCAAAAGCAGACGGGCGAAAAAGATGCCCTGGTTGCTATCCGTGGCACGCTGGAAGGCATGCCTGTGGTCACATGTGCCTTTGAGTTCTCGTTTATGGGTGGCTCCATGGGTGCCATCGTCGGCGAGCGCTTTGTGCGTGCCGCCAACGCGGCGCTGGAGCAGCGCTGCCCGCTGGTATGTTTCTCCGCTTCCGGTGGTGCGCGCATGCAGGAAGCGCTTATCTCCCTGATGCAGATGGCCAAGACTTCAGCGGTGCTCGCGCGTCTGCGTGAAGAAGGTATTCCGTTTATTTCCGTTCTGACCGACCCTGTGTATGGCGGCGTATCGGCCAGTTTGGCGATGCTCGGCGACATTATTGTGGCCGAACCCAAAGCGCTGATCGGTTTCGCCGGCCCGCGTGTGATTGAGCAGACTGTGCGTGAGAAGCTGCCTGAAGGCTTCCAGCGCAGTGAGTTCCTGCTTGAGCACGGCGCTATCGACATGATCATTCACCGAGCTGAGTTGCGTCCGCGCCTGGCGCGTCTGTTGGCTCAATTGATGGGTCTTCCATCGCCCGTGGTTGAGCCGGCCGCTGCATGACCGCGCGTTCCCTTGCCGATTGGCTGAGTTATCTGGAGCAACTGCATCCCAGCGCCATTGATATGGGGTTGGAGCGCTCGCGTGAGGTTTTGCAGCGGCTGGATTTAGGTCAGATCGCTCCACGGATCATCACGGTCACCGGCACCAACGGCAAGGGTTCAACCTGTGCATTCGTGGCGTCTCTGCTACAGGCTCAGGGGCTCAAAGTGGGTGTCTACAGTTCACCGCATCTGCTGCGTTACAACGAGCGTGTGCAGATTGAGGCGGTTGAAGCCACTGATGCCATGCTCTGCGAGGCTTTCGCGGTGGTTGAAGCGGCGCGCGGTGCAACCTCGCTGACGTACTTTGAGATGGGCACGCTGGCTGCTTTTTGGCTCTTTCAACAGGCCAATCTGGATGCTTTAGTGCTTGAGGTTGGTCTGGGTGGTCGGCTGGATGCGGTGAATCTGTTGGACGCCGATATTGCCGTGGTCACCAGCATTGGTATTGATCATGCCGATTGGCTTGGAAATAGCCGCGAGTCGGTTTCTTTTGAAAAAGCCGGCATCTTCCGCGCCGACAAACCCGCCCTGTGCGGTGATCTTGACCCGCCTCAGCCGCTGCTGGATCAGGTGGCGCGACTGGATACGCCATTCTTCTTGCGTGGACGCGACTTCAACCTGATTGTTGAAGGGCAAACATGGTCCTGGAACGGGCTTAACGAGCGCGGCGAAGTGTTAACGCTGGAGCAGTTGCCGTTGCTGGATCTGCCCATGGAGAACGCCGCGTTGGCTTTGCAGGTCTATGCCATTATGCAGCTGCCTTGGCAGCCTGAAGTTATCCGTGAGGCGCTGCTGCGCACGCGTGTAACCGGTCGCCTTGATCGACGGGCGTTCAACTGGCAGGGTAAGTCACTCACGCTGCTGCTGGATGTTGGGCATAATCCCCATGCTGCTGAGTACCTGGCGCAACGCCTGAACAGTCGGCCCGCGGCAGGTAAGCGTCTGGCTGTGTTTGGGTTGTTGGCAGACAAAGATCTGGCCGGTGTTGTCGCACCGTTGTTGAGTGAGATTCACCTTTGGGCGGTGACCACGTTGCCTACCAGTCGCAGTCGTGAGGGTGCAGAGTTGCAGGTGTATTTGCAGAGCGTCGGGGCGAATGCGACGGTGCATGCGGATGTCCCGGCAGCAATCGAGGCGCTATGTGTGCAGGCTTCGTCGGGTGATGAAGTGCTGTTGTTTGGATCTTTCTTTTGCGTGGCCGAGGCCCTGGATTGGCTGGCCCGTCAAGCCAATGGGAGCGTGCAGGATGGCATTGCTGGATAGTGGGCTAAAGCAGCGCATAGTCGGTGCATTGGTGTTGTTGGCGCTGGCGGTGATTTTCCTGCCCATGCTGTTATCGCGTGAAGATGAATTGCGTCATGTGCAGGTCGATGCGCCGCAGATGCCTGCAGCGCCGAGCATGCCAGTGGTTGAGTTGGAGCCGGTTGTCGTGCCTGAGCCACAGACGCTGGTTGATGAGCCGCTGGTCGATACTCCCGTGCCTAATCCTGCCCCTGTTTCAGCCCCAGTTGCCGCTGCTGCAACGACGTCCGTCGCCCCGGCTGTGACTCCTCCCGAGCCAAAGCCTTTAGTTGAAGCGCCTGTCGCGAACAAACTCGACGCCAATAGCTTGCCGATTAGCTGGTCGGTGCAACTCGCCAGCCTGTCCAGTCGCGAGGGAGCTCAAGCCTTGCAGAAAACCCTGCGCAGCCAAGGTTACAACGCTTACACCCGTACCTTTGACGGTATGAATCGAGTGTTTGTCGGGCCTTTAATCGAGCGTGCGGAGGCCAATCGCGTGCGAGATCAGCTCAATCGCCAGCACAAACTGAATGGTTTTGTGGTTCGCTTCCAGCCTGAAACTAATTAGTCGTACCGCGTGCTTTGCCGTATTGGCGCTTAGACCTGTGCGGCAAGCAATTCCCCTTGGGTTAAATCCTTTGCTTACCCCTTGGCGGGGGCTCTGCTAAAATGCCGCGCCTTTCCCGTCGGTAATCTGCATCGTGGCATTCACCTGGGTTGATTGGGCGATTATCGCCATAGTGGCTGTTTCAAGTTTGATCAGTCTGAGCCGAGGCTTCGTCAAGGAAGCCCTGTCGTTGCTCACCTGGATCATTGCAGGCGTAGTGGCCTGGATGTTTGGCGGTGCGCTGTCACAGCATCTGGTCCCTTATATCGACATGCCTTCGGCGCGGGTTATCGCCGGTTGTGCCATTTTGTTTGTGCTGACACTCATGGTGGGTGCGCTGGTCAATTATCTGATCAGTGAGCTGATTCGGGTCACGGGTTTGTCCGGTACAGACCGTTTCCTCGGTATGGTTTTCGGTGCTGCGCGCGGCGGTTTGCTGGTCGTGGTGCTGGTGGGGTTGATCAGCCTGGCACCGGTTGAACAGGACAGCTGGTGGCAACAATCAACGCTCGTACCTCATTTTTTGCTGGTGGCGGACTGGTCGAAGAATTTGATTCTAGGCTTGTCCAGCCAATGGCTGGCCAGCGGTGTAACGGCGCCGGTGGAGCTACCGTTTAAAGAGGCGCTGCTGCAGCCTTAACGGTTGCGCGTGCATTCAGAGTTTTCGTGTTTCATTGAGTAGGGGTTGCGTCACATGTGCGGCATTGTCGGCATCGTCGGTAAATCGAACGTTAATCAGGCGCTGTATGACGCGCTTACCGTTCTTCAGCATCGCGGCCAGGACGCTGCCGGTATTGTCACCAGCCACGATGGCCGTCTGTTCCTGCGCAAGGATAACGGCCTGGTGCGTGACGTCTTCCAACAGCGCCACATGCAGCGCCTGGTCGGCCACATGGGCATTGGCCACGTGCGTTACCCGACGGCTGGCAGCTCCAGCTCGGCCGAAGCGCAGCCGTTCTACGTCAACTCGCCGTACGGCATCACCCTGGCGCACAACGGCAATCTGACCAATGTTGAACAACTGGCCAAGGAGATTTACGAATCTGACCTGCGCCACGTCAACACCAATTCCGACTCGGAAGTACTGCTTAACGTGTTCGCGCACGAGCTGGCGCAACGCGGCAAACTGCAGCCCACCGAAGAAGACGTGTTCGCCGCTGTGACCGACGTGCACGAGCGCTGCCTGGGTGGCTACGCGGTGGTGGCGATGATCACCGGCTACGGCATTGTCGGTTTCCGCGACCCTAACGGCATTCGCCCGATTGTCTTCGGCCAGCGTCACACCGATGAAGGCGTCGAATACATGATCGCCTCGGAAAGCGTGTCGCTCGACGTGCTTGGCTTTACCTTGATCCGTGACCTGGCACCGGGCGAAGCGGTGTACATCACCGAGGAAGGCAAGCTGTTTACCCGTCAGTGCGCGGCGAACCCGAAGTACGCGCCGTGCATCTTCGAACACGTCTACCTGGCGCGTCCGGATTCGATCATGGACGGCATCTCGGTGTACAAGGCGCGTCTGCGCATGGGCGAGAAGCTGGCCGATAAAATTCTGCGTGAGCGTCCGCAGCATGACATCGACGTGGTCATCCCGATTCCGGATACCAGCCGCACCGCTGCGCTGGAGTTGGCCAACCACTTGGGTGTGAAGTTCCGCGAAGGCTTCGTGAAAAACCGTTACATCGGCCGCACCTTCATCATGCCCGGTCAGGCCGCACGCAAAAAATCCGTGCGCCAGAAGCTCAATGCCATCGAACTGGAGTTTCGTGGCAAGAACGTGATGCTGGTGGATGACTCCATCGTGCGCGGCACCACCTGTAAGCAGATCATCCAGATGGCCCGCGAAGCCGGGGCGAAGAACGTTTACTTCTGCTCGGCAGCGCCAGCGGTGCGTTACCCGAACGTGTACGGCATCGACATGCCTAGCGCCCACGAGTTGATTGCGCACGGTCGCACCACTGAAGAAGTTTGCGAGCTGATCGGTGCTGACTGGCTGATCTATCAGGATCTGCCAGACCTGATCGAGGCCGTCAGCGGCAGCAAGAAGATCAAGATCGACAATTTCGACTGCGCGGTATTCGACGGCAAGTACGTCACCGGTGACGTTGACGAGGCTTATCTGAACAAGATTGAGCAGGCGCGCAACGATGTTTCGAAGGTCAAGTCGCAGGCGGTCAGCGCGATTATCGACCTGTACAACAACTAAGCCATTAGTTCTTGGCGGTCGGCCCGGATGTATGCGGGCCCGTTTGCAATCTTTAGCCCGGAGCCTATCCGGGCTTTTGCTGTGAAGAGGTAGGTATGAGTCAGGAATGGCAAGCGGGACGTCTGGACAGCGATCTTGAAGGCGTCGGCTTCGACACCTTGGCGGTGCGCGCCGGTCAGCATCGCTCCCCCGAGGGCGAGCACAGCGAGGCGATTTATCCGACGTCCAGCTACGTGTTCCGTTCTGCGGCCGATGCGGCTGCGCGCTTTGCTGGCGAAGTGCCGGGCAATGTTTACTCGCGCTATACCAACCCGACCGTACGTGCCTTTGAAGAGCGTATCGCCGCGCTGGAAGGGGCCGAGCAAGCCGTGGCGACCTCGTCTGGCATGTCGGCGATTCTGGCTATTGTCATGAGCCTGTGCAGTGCGGGTGACCATGTGCTGGTGTCGCGCAGCGTATTCGGCTCGACCATCAGCCTGTTCGAGAAGTACCTCAAGCGCTTTGGTGTGCAGGTTGATTATGTGCCGTTGGCGGATCTCGACGGCTGGGCGGCTGCCTTCAAGCCCAACACCAAGTTGCTGTTTGTCGAGTCTCCGTCCAACCCGCTGGCCGAGTTGGTGGACATCGCCGCGCTGGCCGACATCGCCCATCGCAACGGCGCGTTGCTGGCGGTGGACAACTGCTTTTGCACCCCGGCCTTGCAGCAGCCGATCAAGCTCGGTGCGGATGTGGTGATGCATTCGGCCACCAAGTACATCGACGGCCAAGGCCGCAGCATGGGTG
Organism: Pseudomonas sp. Ga0074129; assembly: GCA_001465025.1. Lineage (GTDB taxonomy): Bacteria > Pseudomonadota > Gammaproteobacteria > Pseudomonadales > Pseudomonadaceae > Aquipseudomonas. The sequence continues at coordinate 11,692 of LNDO01000077.1, read as the reverse complement.
GGGTGGTGGCGGGCTCGGCCAAGTTGATGGCCGATGTGGTGGGTTTTCTGCGCACCGCCGGGCCGACGCTGAGCCCCTTCAATGCCTGGATCTTCCTCAAAGGCCTGGAAACCCTGCGCATCCGTATGCAGGCCCATTGCGCCAGTGCGCTGCACTTGGCGCAGTGGCTGGAGCAGCAGCCCGGTATTGAGCACGTGTATTACGCCGGTTTACCCAGCCACCCTCAGCATGAACTGGCCAAGCGTCAGCAGAGCGCCTTCGGTGCTGTGGTCAGCTTTGAGGTGGCGGGCGGTAAAGAAGCTGCCTGGCGTTTTATCGATGCCACGCGGGTGATTTCCATCACCACCAACCTGGGTGATACGAAAACCACCATCGCACATCCGGCGACCACTTCGCATGGCCGTTTGACTCCGGCCGAGCGTGCCAATGCCGGTATTCGCGACAACCTGATCCGCGTTGCTGTGGGTCTGGAAGACTTGGTCGACCTTAAGGCCGATCTGGCACGCGGTCTGGCAGCGCTCTAATACAGGCCCCAGAAAAGGCCCAAAGTCAGTCTGCTGACTCACGTCATCTTATGCGGGGGGGCGGCACCGATGATGGCGTGCATGGCAAACCTCGATCGTTGTTTTTATTGTTTTAACCATCCGCGCAGGGCAGGTGGCTTGATAAGGCAAATTATTGCGTGACCGGGGGGCGTTGGCTCAATGACAATTAGCGCCTTTCCTGCGGCCGGAATGGTCGCAGATGTCACGGTGGAGTGTGCGGGATGCCAGGTTTACCCCCGGTTGGTCAGATGCCTGACCCGGTCTTGATCGCTGAAGTGCATGACGCCTTTGGCGTAATTCAGGTGGTCGAGATGGGGGCCTACCGTTTTCTTGAATTCGGTGAGGCGATTGAGCAGAGCTGCGTGTACATGCCTGACCCCAGCTGGCTGGAGTACGACTACACCCGCGCCATGCTGCTCGGTGCGCTGTGCCATGAACAGCCGGAGAGCGCGCTGTTTCTGGGGTTGGGTGCGGGCAACCTGACGCAGGCCTGCCTGAAGTTCCTGCCGCTGGACGATGTGGAAGTGATCGAACTGCGTCCCGATGTGCCGCGCCTTGCTATGGAACACATGGGCCTGACCGACGATCCGCGCCTGACCATCCGCATTGGCGATGCCATGCAACTGCTGGACAGCGCCGAGAAAACCGACCTGCTGTTTGTTGACCTGTATACCGACCACGGGCCGGCCACCGGGCATCTGGCCTGGCGCTTTCTGGAAGACTGCCAGAAGCAGCTTAATCCCGGCGGTTGGTTGATTATTAATCAGTGGGCCGGCAATGACGGCAAGCCACTCGGCGCGCCACTGCTGCGCGGCCTTTACCACCGGCATTACTGGGAATGCCCGGTGAAAGAGGGCAACGTGGTGTTATTGATCCCCGCTGATGTGGATCAAGAGATTGATTTTGCTGAGCTGCGCCGCCGCAATGCGCTGCTGGCGCCGCAGTTCGGTTATTCGCTGGAATCGTTGATTAACGCGTTGCGTCCGGCGACCTGAGCTCGTCGTCGGTTTTCTTATGGTGCGGGGCGAGAAACACCGTGCTCCTATTTGCTCGATTTAGCTGCGCTCTACGCCAACTGGCTGTGCCAGTGTGGCGTAGAGCGAGCGGGCTTATCGACCTTTGAAGTCACCCGGCCGGCGTTCAAGCATGGCCTTTACACCTTCCTGCGCATCTTCACTGGCCATCAGCCGTGTGACGGTTTTATGCAGGCTGGCGGCCGCAGCATTCGGGCCTTCCACCACCGCCTGGCGTGCGGAGGCCAAGGTGGCTTGCACGCCAAGCGGAGCTTGCGCGGCAATACGCTCGGCTAGCCACAGCGCTTTAGGCATTAATTCTTCGCTGGCCACCACCTCTTGCACCAGCCCCAAGCGGTAGGCTTCATGGGCATCGAACTCATCCCCGGTGAGCAGCCAGCGCATGGCATTACCCCAGCCCGCCGTCTGATGCATACGCAGGGTGGCTCCGCCAAAGGGGAAGATGCCGCGCTGCACTTCCATCTGCGCAAAGCGGGTGTTGCTGGAGCACAGGTTGATGTCTGAGGCGAGCATCAGCTCGATGCCGATGGTGTAGCAGTAGCCTTGCGCAGCAACGATCACCGGCTTGCTCACGCGCGGCCCGCCAAAAACGCCCCAGGGGTCGCAGCCTGTTTCGGGTATTTTCCAACCGGCGGCAAACTGAGCCGCCACGTTGGCCAGGTCCAGCCCTGCGGTGAAGTGCTCGCCGTGGGCAAACACCAGCGCCACCCGCGCCTCATCGTCACGTTCGAACTCGCCATAAGCCAGGCACATGTCATCCAGCATGGGCATGTCGAAGGCGTTGCGCTTACTCGCGCGATCGAGGCCGATCAACATGATGGCACCGCGTTTTTCACGGCTGACGCGGCCGTTACTGCTTTGGCTCATGGGGCTGACTCCTATGGGTTGGGCTGTGAAGCGCTTTGAGCAGGCTATCAGAGGATGGCTGTATGGCGAGGTATACGCGCTATTAATGATCTATTTGTGGAAAAGTCGGCACATCAGCCAGGTTTTCCGGTATAGTGCGCGCCGGTCAATTCTTGGCCACGTTCAGGTAGTACAGCTCGCCCGAAGGTTAACTTTGGCAGTTAGTCCCTTTTGCGGACTATCCTTGACGATTCATTTATCACACGTTTTCGCAAATCCCCGCTGACATGGCTGCCAGGGTGACCTCCGGGTCTTACACGGCATGCGTAGCTTTGGAATATGGGTCTTTGCGGATGCACTAGAGGCAGACCCATGACCCAGGAAATCGGCGGCTTCGCCGCTCTCGATCTACACCCCAATGTTCTCGCTGCTGTAATCGCTACTGGCTATGAAGAGCCTTCGGCTATTCAGATTCAAGCGATTCCAGTCATCCTCGCTGGCCACGACATGATCGGCCAGGCGCAGACCGGCACCGGTAAAACCGCAGCCTTTGCTTTACCAATCCTCAGCCGTATCGACCCGGCCAAGCGTCAGCCACAAGCGCTGATCCTGGCACCGACGCGTGAACTGGCGTTGCAGGTTGCCACTGCGTTTGAAACCTACGCCAAGCAAATGCCGGGCGTCAGTGTTATTGCCGTTTACGGCGGTGCGCCGATGGGCCCACAGCTCAAGGCCATCCGCAATGGCGCACAAATTGTTGTGGCTACCCCAGGTCGTCTGGTTGACCATCTGCGTCGCGACGAGAAAGTGCTGTCGACTATTCAGCACCTGGTCCTCGACGAAGCGGACGAAATGCTCAAGCTGGGCTTTATGGATGACCTCGAAGTCATCTTCAAGGCCATGCCGGAAAGCCGTCAGAGCGTGTTGTTCTCCGCCACGCTGCCGCACTCAATCCGTGCCATCGCAGAAAAACACCTGCGTGATCCTAAGCACGTCAAAATCGAAACCAAAACCCAGACCGTAACTGCTATTGAACAGGTGCATCTGATGGTTCACGCCGACCAGAAGCACGCCGCTGTCCTGCGTCTGCTGGAAGTCGAAGAGTTCGACGCGCTGATCGGTTTCGTGCGTACCAAGCAAGCTACCCTGGACCTGGCCGCCGCGCTGGAAGCCAAGGGCTACAAGGCTGCCGCATTGAACGGCGACATCGCGCAGAACCAGCGTGAGCGCGTCATCGATTCGCTGAAAGATGGCCGCCTGGACATCGTGATCGCCACTGACGTTGCCGCTCGCGGCCTTGACGTACCGCGCATCACCCACGTGATGAACGTGGACATGCCTTACGATCCGGAATCCTACGTTCACCGTATCGGCCGTACCGGTCGTGCTGGTCGTACCGGTCGTGCGCTGCTGCTGGTAACGCCACGTGAGCGTCGCATGCTGCAGGTGATCGAGCGTGTAACCGGGCAGAAAGTCGGTGAAGTGAAGCTGCCGGACGCCCAGCAAGTACTGGACGCACGCATCAAGAAGTTGACCAACAGCTTGGCACCGCTGGTGGCCGATGCTGAAGCCAGCCATGGTGATCTGCTTGATCGCTTGACGGCCGACATCGGTTGCAGCCCACGTGCTTTGGCTGCCGCTCTGCTGCGCAAGGCCACCAATGGCCAAGCCCTGACCCTGGCTGAAGTCCAGCGTGATCAGCCGCTGGTTCCGGGTAGCGGCAGCAGCGCTCCGCGTGAACGCAGCGAGCGCAGTGACCGTGGCGGTGATCGTCCTGAGCGCGAAGGCGGCCGTGAGCGTCGTGCTCCAGTACCGTTGAGTGAAGGCAAAGCGCGTTGCCGTACCGCCTTGGGCGCTCGCGACGGTATCGCCGCGAAGAACCTGCTGGGTGCAATCCTCAATGAAGGCGGCCTGGTCCGTGAAGATATCGGTCGCATCCAGGTGCGCGAGAGCTTCAGCCTGGTCGAGTTGCCGGAAGAAGGTCTTGATCGCCTGTTGGGCAAGCTGAAAGACACCCGTGTGGGTGGCAAGCCGCTCAAGCTGCGTCGTTATCGCGAAGATTAATATCGCGCCGGTTCGCCTGAGGAGGCATAACACGGGTTAACCGAGTTTGTCTCCCGCAGGCCAGCCCAATAAAAAATCCGCTGTCAGGACACTGGCAGCGGATTTTTTATTGGGCGTTCGGTGATGACGTGGACGTTACGGCGTTTCGTGCCACAGGCGCAGCGGTTTGTCTTCGGCCGGCCACAAACGCAGTTGTTCGATGGCGGAGAAGTCCCAGCGCTGGACTTGGCCGAGGCTGCTGAGGAAGCGTTGTTCTTGCTCCATCAGCGCGGGCGCACAGAGTTTGCGCGTACTGCCGGGTGTGCTGAAGGTCAGTGTTTTTCCGTCCAGCGTGTAATCGGCGAACCAGTGGTTACAGCCGGCGTTACCGTAGGCACGGCCGTCTTGACCGAAAATTATGGTCAGGTTGCTGCGGTCGATCAGCGGGCGCTCGCCAATCCATTCCACCCGGTAGGTGTGCTCTGTTTCCAGTTGCGCTTCAGGCGTGGCGCAGCCCATCAAGCCTGCAGCGAGCAGGCCGATCGTCAGTACGCGTTTCATGCAGCCTCCTTGTTGATGCACGCGGGGCACAGGTGCTTGGCGTTTTTCGGCCAACCGAGTTCCTTGATACGCGCCTCGGCAGCCGGCGCCTGGGCTTTTTTGCCGAGGCTGGCATCAACGGCAAACTCGAAATTCAGTTGCGCATTGCAGCTGTCACAGTTGGCCTGCCAGTTGAAAATCGCCAATTCCTTGAAGGCCGGCCCGGTGGCTACAGCTACCCACTGGCCACGCGGGTTGATCAGGTGGCGGACTTTGTCAGCCTGCAGGCGCATGGACAGCTCGCGGCTGCCTTTCAGCGTTACCAGTAAGGTGTCTCCGCTTTGGATCGAGCCGCCATTGCCGGTGACCTGATAACGGCCCGGTGCCAATGCGCGGCATTCAATCAGGGTGTGCTCGGGGTTGAGCAGGTTGTAGCGAAAGTCGTGTTCAGCCATGAATCCTCCAAATAGATGCAAATGCTATCACGCGCTCGGAAGCAGCTGATTGATGGGTTTACCGGCCAGCCAGGCGGTTATGTTGTCGCGGGTGGTGTTGGCAATGGCCGCCAGGGCTTCGTGGGTGAGAAAAGCCTGGTGCGCGGTGATCAGCACATTGGGGAAGCTTAGCAAGCGCGCCAGCACATCATCCTGCAGCGGTTGCTCTGAGCAATCCTCGAAGAACAGGTCGGCTTCTTCTTCATACACATCCAGGCCCAGGTAGCCCAGTTGGCCGCTTTTCAGTGCGCCAATCAGGGCTGGGGTGTCGATCAGTGCGCCGCGTCCGGTGTTGATCAGCATGACGCCGCGTTTTATCTGCTGCAGGCGCGCGGCGTTGATCAAATGGTGGGTGGCAGCGTTCAGTGGGCAATGCAGGCTGATGATGTCGCTGCGTTGCAGCACCTCATCCAGACTCACCTGCTGCGCGCCCAGCTGATTTAACTGCGCCACTGGCAAAGGGTCATTGATCAGCAGGTGGCAGCCAAAACCGGCCATGATGCGAGCGAACGTCAGGCCGATTTGCCCCGCACCGATAATGCCGACAGTTTTGCCGTGCAGATCAAAACCGGTGAGCCCGCGTAGGCTGAAATCCCCCTCGCGGGTGCGGTTAAACGCGCGGTGCGTGCGGCGGTTTAGGGTCATGATCAAGGCCAGCGCATGTTCGGCGACGGCGTGCGGTGAATAGGCGGGTACCCGTACCACGGTTAAGCCAAGGCGCTGCGCGGCGTGCAGATCAACGTGGTTGTAACCGGCCGAGCGCAGGGCAATCAGCCGGGTTCCGCCTGCTGCCAGTTGCTGCAGCACCGTGGCACTGAGGTCGTCGTTGATAAACGCGCACACCACCTCATACCCCGCCGCCAGGCCGGCGGTATCCGCGCGCAGGTGAGCGTCCTGAAAGTTCAGCTGCCAGTCTTGAGGCAGTGCGGCGGCGTTGAAGCTCTGCTGGTCGTAGGGTTTGCTGCTGAATAGAACAACGCGCATGGGCATCCTCTGAATTTTTAGGCGCTGGTCAGCGCATAGTCGGCCAGTCGCTCAATGGCCGCATCCAGTTCGTCCAGGGCTTGTTGGGCGGCTGGGTCGTTCTGTTTGAGCAGGGTTTCGCTGCGTTGGCAGGCGGCGCGTAGTTGCGGTACGCCACAGTAACGGGTGGCGCCGTGCAGGCGATGCACGCGTTCGATCAGGCTGTTGCGCTCAGCGCTTTCGCGGGCCTGGCGAATGGCCTGGCGGTCGCCGGGCAGGCCGGCCAGGAGCATGTTCAACATGTCGGCGGCGAGATCAGCTTTACCGGCGGCCAGGCGCAGGCCTTCTTCGTTATCCAGTACGCTGAGGCTAGGTTTGGCGCTGCTGCTGAGGCTGTGTTCGCTTGGCTGATTGCGCAACGCCAGGCCGGTCCATTTCAGCACCACCTGGGCCAACTGGCGTTCGCTGATCGGCTTGGTCAGGTAATCGTCCAGGCCGCTTTGCAACAGCGCGCGTTTCTCGTTGGCCAAGGCGTGGGCCGTGAGGGCGACAATCGGCACCGGGTTTAGCTCTTGGGTGTTCTCGTGCTGACGTATTGCTTGCGTGGCTTGGCGGCCGTCCATGCCCGGCATTTGCACGTCCATAAAGATCAGGTCGTAGAGGTGTTTGGCCGCTTTTTCCACGGCTTCAAAGCCGCTGCTGGCCACCGTCACTTGCGCGCCCATGTCTTCAAGCAGGGTTTGCACCAGCAACAGGTTGGCCGGGTTGTCGTCTACGCAGAGGATGACCGGCGCACGGCTAGGCGGCTGGTGGGTGACTTCAGCTGGGCTATGCAGCGGGCTGATAAGCTCGGCCAGGCCGCGTTGCAGCTTGCGCGTGCAAGGGGGCTTGGCTTGTAGTTGGCTGTAGGCGTCCGGCAGCAGTGTTTGGTACAGCGCATGCTCGGTGGTGGGGCATAGCAGCAGCGGTTTGCAGCCCAGGTGTTCGAGGTCACGCAGGTACACTTCCAGGCGCTCGGGCGGCAGGGTTTGGGTGCTGACGCCGAGCACCGCCAGTTCAATTGGTTGGGCGCTATGCCGGGCGTCGGTGACGGCATTGAGCAGGCTGTCGAGGTTTTCGAAACTGCTGACGATCAGGCCGCAGTCTTCAAGCTGGTGTTGCAGGGCTTGGCGGGCCAAATCGTGGTGTTCCAGGGCCGCCACACGGCGGCCAAGCAGCGGCGGCCGCGGTAGGTCTTCGGCGTCGTCGCGGGCTTTGGGCAGGTTGAGGGTGATCCAGAATTCCGAGCCCTGCTCAGGTGTGCTGTCGACGCCAATTTCACCGCCCATCTGTTCGATCAAGCGTTTGGAAATCACCAGCCCCAGGCCCGTGCCGCCAGCCTGGCGACTGAGTGAGTTGTCAGCCTGGCTGAACGCCTGGAACAGTTCGCGCAGGTCGTCATCAGACAGGCCGATGCCGGTGTCCTGCACGCTGATGCGCAGTTGTGCCTGGTCTGCACTTTCATCCTCCAGCATGGCGCGGATGACAATGGTGCCGGAACGGGTGAATTTGATGGCATTGCTCACCAGATTGGTCAGCACCTGTTTCAGGCGCAGCGGGTCGCCAATCAGCGACAGCGGCGTGTCGCGATAAACCAGGCTGAGCAACTCCAGCTGTTTAACATGAGCGGCGGGGGCGAGGATGGTCAGGGTGTCTTGCAGCACATCGCGCAGGTTGAACGGAATGTTTTCCAGTACCAGCTTGCCGGCTTCAATTTTCGAGAAGTCGAGAATCTCGTTGATGATCGCCAGCAGGCTGTCGGCGGATTTTTCGATGGTGCCCAGGTAGTCTTGCTGGCGCGGGGTGAGTTCGCTTTTTTGCAGTAACTTGGTGAAGCCAAGAATGCCATTGAGCGGCGTGCGGATTTCATGGCTCATGTTGGCGAGAAATTCCGACTTGATGCGGCTGGCTTCCAGCGCTTCTTTGCGCGCCAGGTCCAGTTCAATGTTCTGGATTTCGATGGTTTCCAGGTTTTGCCGCACGTCTTCGGTGGCTTGATCCACGCTGTGTTGCAGCTCTTCCTGGGCATTTTGCAGGGACTCGGCCATGCGGTTGATGCCCGAGGCCAACTCGTCCAGTTCATGGCTGCCCAGCGGCGGCAGGCGTGTTTGCAGATGGCCGTCTTTAAGCTGGGCGACGCTGTGTTTGATTTGCCGCAACGGCTCGTTGATGGTGCGGCTCATGCGCACCGCCAGCAGAGCGGTGACCATCAAACCGGTGACAATCAGCAGCAGGCTGGCCAGCAGGCTGCGGTAACCGCTGAGCAAGGTGCTGTGGTGCGACAGCTCCAACTCCACCCAACCGAGCAATTGGCTACCGGGTTTATCGGTGGCTTGGCCGGTAAGGCTTAAGTGCTGTTCGTAGACAGGCAAAAGAAAGCGCGTGGCATCTGGGTTGCTGCTTTGTGCGGGTTGCTGTTGGCTTACGCTCGGCAGACTGTTGAGCATGCTGGGGCCGGCATGCGCCAGGGGACTGCGTTCGCTCGCCAGAAAGCTCACGGCGCGCACATCGGGTTGCTCCAAGGCTTGATTGGCAATGCGTTGCAGTACATCACGGTCGCCGCTATTGAGCGCAGGTGCTGCCAACGGGGCGAGTTGCTCGATAATCATCTCCCCGCGTTGCACCAACTGCCCTTGCAGGCCCGAGAGCTGCACCCAAGTGAAATAACCACCCAATACCAACGCCAGCAAGCTGGTGGGCAGCAGGGTGAGCATTAGCACACGGCCTTTGATGCCTAAATCCTTTATCACGCGACGCCTCCTGGGGGAATGTTCGGCAGTGTAGCGATTCAATCGGCGAGAATCTTTAGGTGAGTGTCGCTTCTATAGTGGGTAGAATTGTTCTCATTTGAGAAGGCGTCTTTATCGTGCTCAGCGCTCACGTGCCCAGTGCCCGAATACTTGTGGTGGAAGACGATCCGTTACTGGCCAGTCATGTGCAACAGCAACTGTGTGCGGTCGGCTATCAGGTCTGCTTGTGTCAGGACGGCAATGAAGGCCTACAGCAGGCGTCTACGGGTGATTTTGATCTGGTCTTGCTCGATATTCTGTTGCCCGGCATCACGGGTTTGCAGGCGCTGCAGCGCTTGCGCGAGCGGCGAAGTGTGCCGGTTATTCTGATGTCGGCCTTGGGCGGCGAACAGGACCGGATTGCCGGGTTTAGTCAGGGTGCCGACGATTATTTGCCCAAGCCCTTCAGCATGGATGAAGTGAAGGTGCGCGTGGCTGCTGTGTTGCGCCGTGTGGCCTATGAGCGGCGCGAGTTGCAGCAGGTTGAGCTGGACCCGCAGTTGCAACTTGATGAGGCACGCATGGATGTGTCGCTCCAGAGGCAATGGGCAGAGTTGACGCAAACCGAGTTTCGTCTGTTGGAGCTGTTTTTGCGCCATCCGCAGGCGGTGATGAGCAAAGCCTTTCTTTATCAGCAGGTGTTGCGCCGCGCCTATTCACGGCATGACCGCAGCTTGGACATGCATGTCAGCCACCTACGGCGCAAATTGCAGGCATTGGGCTACAGCGCCGGGCGGTTGGAAACGGTGTGGGGCAAAGGCTATGTCTTCACCCGTGAGGAGGAGTGAGCGTGCCGGGGCGTCATTCACTGTATTGGCGGCTGGCACTGCTGGTCATGGCGTTTTGTCTGCTGATCATCTGGCTCAGTTGGTCTTGGGGTGGGCGCATCGAGTTTCGCGGTTACCTGCTCAGTAGCGCGGCGCAACAGCAGTTGCGTGATTATGCCGCTCAGGCCGAGCAAGCCTGGCGCACTGGCGGTGCCGAGGGTGTGGCGCAATGGCAACAGCACATGCAAGAACGGGAGCCTGTGTGGCTAAAGGTGGTAGGGCGTGATTTGCGCGCGCTGGGCACGCAGGCCTTGAGTCTGCAAGACAGCGAGCGTTTGACCGCGATGCGCCGTATCGACTGGCCGATGAGCAAGCGCAGTAGAGGCTTGCCAGTGATTGCCGTGCCGTTCCCACTCGAACCGCTCAGCGGTCAATTGGCGATGCAACTGCCTGCGCGCTTTATGCCTGAGGGTTTTACCTGGCACGCCCAGTTGCTGGTGCATGGCCTGCTACCTTGCGCGCTGGCATTGCTGCTCTGTGCAGTGCTTTATCGTCTGCTGATTACCCCACTGCAGCACCTGCGCGAACAAGCTAATGCCTTGCGTGATGAGAAACTGAGCGTGCGCACGGCCAGCCAAATCAGCGCGCGTCGCGACGAGTTGGGCGAACTGGGTCGCGCTTTCGATCACATGGCGGAACGTTTGCAGGGCATGTTGAACGTGCAACGCCAATTGTTGTGCGATCTGTCCCACGAGTTGCGCACGCCCCTTAGCCGATTGCGCGTGGCCTGTGAAAGTGGCCTTGAGGCTGAGCCATTGCGTCAGCGTCTGGAGCGTGAAATCGGCTGCATGCAGCAATTGGTGGATGACACTTTAGAGCTGATCTGGCTGGGCAACGAGCGTCCGCAACCGCCACTTGAACCTATCAGCCTGCCGTCACTCTGGGCGTTGTTGGCCGAAGATGCCTGCTTTGAAAGTGCCTGGCCGCAGGCTCAATTGCGTTGCCTGCTGCCGGATGACTGCTGCGTTCATGGGCATCTCAATGCCTTGGCTCAGGCGCTGGAAAATGGCTTGCGCAACGCCATTCGGCATTCCCCACCTGACGGCGTGATCCGTCTGGATGGCCGCCGTGAACAGGGTGACTGGCTGTTCTGGTTGGAGGATCAGGGCGGCGGTGTGGCTCCCGACCAACTGCAGCAGATGTTTTTGCCTTTTACCCGACTCACCACCGCCCGACCCGGTGGCGATGGTTTTGGTTTGGGCCTGGCGATTGCCCGTGGTGCTATGCAGATGCAGGGCGGGATAATGTGGGCTGAGAACACCGGCGAAGGGCTGCGCCTGAGTTTTCGCTTGAAGGCGGCTGCTTAATCGACTGATCCCTGAGCCCGTCTGTTTATCACGGTTTTTCGTTACCGACTTGGGACTTTGGTTCTGTTGCTTGAGCTACTCTGTTTTGGCAAGTCAACCGACCCTTAAATAAGGCGATTAGCTCGTAATGACTAAGGATGGTCTGAAGTAGTTGTGTATTTCTGGCTGACTTCAGCTCTTGCCGATTTTAAAAGCGGCGATTCGACCAAAACCGATCAAGTCATCCGTTTATTTCTGAGTTTCTAGCCCCCGCGAGCACCTCGCA
>LNDO01000076.1 GCA_001465025.1 Pseudomonas sp. Ga0074129 | reverse complement strand
CGCCTCCAACTGCAAATCCGTATGGGCTGACGACTTAAGCGGCAAAGTTTCCACGTCGCGTACTGCCGTCTCTAGTTCGGGCACTCCGGCAGCCATCAGGTTGTTCTCAAAACCGCTGTCGATCAGTTCCAGTTGCAGATGTACCGGAATCGGCTGCAGGTGGTAGATCTGTCCTCGAACACGACGATCCTCATCCAGCACAACCCAGCCTGCGCGCACTAATCGACGGATCTGCTCATACACATAGCGGCGCACATCGGCGATACGGAAAGGTGTGCCACTCAGGCGAGCGGCATAGGCATCGCGCAGTTCACGGGTAGTAAAGGTTGCACGCCCTGGCTCCTGAAGCAGCTCATACAGACGCCTGTCGAAGATAAACGAGGCCGATTTCATTGAGGCACCAGAAGAAATAACGCAAAGAAATGCGGATTATAATCCGTGGCCTGTGCATCCGCAAACGCACGATAGTGCCGCCTCAAGTGGAATTGAGACGGTCATGGATAAGTTGGCGAAAGCGTTAGGGGAACGCTCCCAGGATGCATTGGCGCTGGCGTGCAATATCGACCGCAGCTACGTCGGACGGATCGAACGTGGCGAGGTCAACATCACCGTCGAGAAGCTCTACCGTATCGCAGGCGAACTCGCCTGCGCCCCTTCAAGCCTTCTGCCACAGCCGTCTGAAATCTAACACGAGCGGGCAAGAGGGTCAGACAGAAGCGCCGCTGTTACTTTGTCCCAAGCTGCCAGCCGGAGGGTATGCGGAGTTTTGTTTAACAGGGGGATACTGCTGTGGCAGCCGGTTTTCGTAGCTGATCGTAAAGCGTGTTATTGCCGCCTTCCAGTCACAGCAAGTTGCTTAGTGTTCGGTTGCGTTAGACCTACCCCCGTTTTCCCAGCGTGATTCGTATTTTTTGCCTGCCCAAATGGCTGAGTCCGTAGGTTACTTGCAATAGCAGGCGAATTGACTACCCGCGACTCTGTAGCCGAGCAGCCTGTTGAGCCTTTTGCTGTTCCCTTGCCGCAGCCTGCTGCGCTATCCGCTCCTGAATCTGGGTGTAGAGCTGAGCATGCTCATTGTCCCGATCAGCTACAGTGACCACCAGAGAATAGGGCTCCTTCTCTGCTGCAGAGGGGTTCCAGTCACGGTCTTGCCTGACCACGACCAAAAACCACTTTTCACCCGGTTTACACTGCCGAAGCGTCCAGCGTGAAGACTGGACCGTACCGCGGTTTCTCAGCTGGGCCGAGATGTCGCGATTGCTGGACTTGGCCTCCTTGAGCACCTCCGTCTCAGCCTTGAGTTCCTTGCTAAAGTGCTTCTGAACTTCGTCTAGCGAAGTGCCTACAGCCAAACGATAGTTGATCTGAGTGGCCAAGTAATCAATTCTGGTAGTTCGGACTACTGGCGAGTATGCCAATGTTATCGAGAGCTCACGTGTCCCACGAGCGGAACGCAGGTAGTCGTCCGGCAAAGGCAGCTCAAAGAACTGGCATCCGTCGTTTTCAATAGTCTCCTCCGACATCAGAACTACGACGTTATCGGAAGATCTGAAGAGGTCGGCCTCACTCACTACGCCATAGCCAGCGACATCTCTCGCCACATCACGCTTCCGAGTGGCTTTAGCCTCCTTGTAGCCCTTTCTGAACTCATTAGAAAACGTGGAAGTAACCTCACCTGGAAGGTAGGCCTGATTGACCAGCATCGCGCGAAGCATATTCGCTGACGCAGTTGGATATTCGTTCAGCAAGCGCCCGGCCAAATGAGTGATGTATGGTGCCGCGAAGCTCGTTCCGCTAACTTCTTTGAAGATGGTGTTGCCTGCCCACTGATGGTTAAGCGTAAGTACACCCAGCCCCCGCATGTGCGGCGACCACTGTGCATTGGCCTGCCTCATGGGGCTGGCAAGGTTACCACCCGCCGCAACAAGCTCGGGCTTGAGCGCACCCTTAACCGAGGGGCCATGCCGAGTGAAAGGTGATGGTTGGTTTTCCGAGGCAGGCGAGAGCTGACTGATATCTGGATATTTCTGGCTGTCAAAAGTGGCGTTGTGCCGGGAGATGCTTCCCACCGTCAGCACCATCATTGCGGGTGCCGGATCGATGATTGCGCTTTGTTCTGCGACAAGATATTCGGGGTACTCGTCACGCCAGCTGTTTACCGGAACTGGAGGTTCTTCAGAGCCGCGGAAGTTACCCGTAGAGACCACAAACAAAATGTTATGCCGTCTTGATAGGACGTCCAGGATGTAGGCGAGCCCCCTGACATGAGCGCCATCGTACGGAGCATTATTGTTACCCAGGGAGAGATTGAAGATCCGACATCCAAGCTCGACGAAGTACTCAACCGCTTTCGTCAGTGATGCCTCAAGCGAGAGCTCGTCATAGATCGCATCGCCAGTATGCGGACACTTCTTCATCACCTTCCCATTGAAAATCCAGAGCTCCGGGCGCCAGAAATTTGAGTTGTTGCAGGCCTCTACGTCGCCATACAGGGCCACACCGGCTACAGCAGTACCATGCCCCGCCTGGTCATCGTCTCCTTCCTCATCCACAAAGGAGGCGCTTTCAGCCATCGCAGGTTTCAAGAGGGGGTGGTTCCCGTTGATACCACTGTCCAGAATGCAGACCCGTGCCGCATCTGCGGCCGGTGCAGGTATGTTTCGAGGTAGCTCGTTGATATCCCGATTCAGCTGCTGAATGCTGATTCCGGTGGCGGGAATGAGATCAACAAGCCGGACATCGCGGTGGTTCAGCAGTAGCTGTGCTTGTTCGGGCGTCACCTCAACTCGGTACATGAGCAGGCTGTCCAGATTCAGCTTGTCGAGCCTTTTAATGCGCTCCCCTGAGAGCCAGGCCTCGAAAGCATTTGTGAGTAGGATTCGCTTCGGGTGGCTCGCTACATAGACAGGCCATAGTTCGACATCAAGCTTGAAGGTGGGGGTGTCCGGAATCCCGATATGGGTGATCGCCCAGCTCTTCCGATCCTCCGCAGACCATGTCTCCACCCCTGCGATAGCCTCCAAAATCTGGCCATAGGTCAAGGCGTCGTCCATAACACCCAGCTTCGTCAGATGGTCAGCGAACTTGGCCAAACCTTCTTCTGTCGCGAAAACAACGCAAAGCTGTTTATCCTCCTGGCTGACGAACTCCAAGCCATGGACATCAAGGTTTGAGAAGTTGAGAGTGCCGTCGTATTTCAGTTTGAGGACGTAGGGAGAGTTAGCTGTCGAGCCGATCTGCTTTTTGGCTTGCCCTTCAGCCGTAAGAAAGTAAGCATTGAGTTTCTGGCCATGCCCTCGACGATCTTCACGTTTGGTGAAGGGAGGGGGATTCTTGGTCCGGCGTGAGTTATCCAGAACTTCCCGTGCAATGTTCAGATGCTTGTAGGTGGCCACCGCTTCTTCCTTGAATTGTTATGATTCAGGACTTCCTGAGATCTTCTCTTGCAAGTGCGCTTTTCAGCTCTTTGAGGGTCAGAAACTCTTGCTCACGCAGGATCATCCGCTTCGCGGCGCGACGTATAACTCGCTCAACATCAGCTCCGCTCTTGCCCTTAAACTCCTTCAATACTTCCTTGTCGTCAATCTCAAATTGACGCCGGATTCCTCTCAGCTTCAGTGACAAAATATCTTTCAGTTGCTTCTCATCCGGGAGCGGAAATTCGATGGATTCATCAAATCGTCGCCAAATGGCAGTGTCCAGAATCTTCTCATGGTTAGTAGCAGCCAAGATCAAACTGCGACCTTCGTATGAGTCCATCATCTGAAGCACTGCGTTTACTACACGTCGCAGCTCACCATGGTCGCCACTATCACCGCGCTCTTTACCGATTGCATCGAACTCATCGAATAGAACAACAAACGGATGCTGGGCAATAAAATCGAAGACCTTGCGAAGGTTGGCAGCCGTTTCACCAAGGAAAGACGAAACCAGCGCATCCAATCGGACAATTGCCAAAGGTCGATCAAGTTCGAACGCTACGACCTCGGCTGCCAGTGTCTTTCCGCAGCCCGGTGGGCCGAAGAAAATCACCTTGCCCGCGGGCTTCATACCGTAGCTGCGGAGCACATCAGCACGACGGTTCTCTTCGAGTATCTCCTCTAGTGCAGCAGAGCTGCTGGGAGGGAGAATCACTTCATCAAGGGAGCGCTTAGGTGACCTTATGTCAAGCAGCGGTAAACCGCGCTCTTTATCTACGGGAACATCATAGTGAGTGCGTGATGTGCTACTAGATGCTTTGAAGTTCAAGTCGCTGCCGTAGAGGATTTGCTCTAGATCATTAGCGAGAAGATGGTGTTGTTTCTGCCGCTCTTCCTCGATAACAGCTTTAGAGGCAAGGCGAAACGCATCGGTATCACCTGCAGTGCCCGCTTTGAACAACTGGCGAAGAATTTTCCCATTGGCCATAGTCGCCACCCTCTGAGTTACCGCTATTTTATATTATATATAGGCGTTGATAAACCCAGTTGCGGCTACATAACTTGCAATAAATTGTTTCGCATTTTGATCTTCATGGTCAAGGACTCCATTCCTCATTAAATAGCTAAACACACTTGAGATTAAAAATTTGGAGCAGTGCGGCTGATATGGCAGTGTAGCCTAACTCACGTTCTAAAAACTTTAAATAACTAGCCTTCGAAATTCCGCCGAGCGGCAGAGCATCATGCCGCCTAGCGCCCAATCGCCAATGCTACCCAAGAGTGAGGCAAGGGGCCTGCAGGCCTCAAAGCCTGCTAGGCAGCTGGAGTCTGATGCTTACGCAGCTTCTTCATCATCCGTCACGTCCTCGCCCATCGGGGCGGGCGGTCGTGATGGTTGGACTCGCTTTTACATTGGGCGCTATTCGCGCCCTGTTGCTTTTTGGTTTTTGAATATAGTCTCCAGCTTTGCGAGCTTTGGTGCTATTGATATCTGGCAGTATCTATTGCTTGGGTTCTTTGTGAAGAAGTCTTGGTGGTATTCCTCGGCTTCGAAGAATTCAGTTAACCTCTCTAAGGTGGTTGCCGTTGGGTTTTTCCAAAGGCCACTTTTTTCAGTTTCTAGTATTGCGGTTTTCGCGGTTATTAGCTGTTCGTCGCTATCATAAAATATGGCAGATCGATATTGGGTTCCAATATCTGCACCTTGCCTATTTAGAGTGGTTGGGTCATGTATTGCAAAGAAAATCTCAAGCAATTCGGATAGGCTAATTTTGCTACTATCAAATTCAATCTTTATTGCTTCGGCATGGCCTGTTTTGCCAGTGCATATATCATCATATGTTGGTGCGTTGAGGGTTCCCCCCGTGTAGCCACATTTCACAGACTGAACGCCCTTGATTCTCTTGAAGACTGGTTCAAGACACCAAAAGCAACCGCCTGCCAGAACTATTTTTTCGGTTTTCATACGAGTCTCTGTATAAAATTCAGGGGGCTGGGGTGCTGCCGATATGGGTGCAGTATGGCTGCTATGCTGTCACGTAGATCGCCTGGCTGGGCTATAGCTATGCTGAGGCGCGCTAGCAATAGGTTTCCTAGCATAGATTTACTCTTGACTGTCCTCCTAATCCCTGGGTCGGGTTGTGCGCTTCCCAGAACACCTTCAGCAAGGCTTCGTAGCTGGTGAGCTGTGGGTCGAAAACCACCAGCACCACCTCGGTGTGGCCGGTTAGCCCGGAGCAGGTTTCGTCATACGTAGGGTTGGGCGTGTGGCCGCCGGCATAGCCCACGGCGGTGCTCCACACACCGGCTTGTTGCCAGAAGCGCCGCTCCGCACCCCAGAAACAGCCAAGGGCAAACACTGCCTGCTGCAGCCCGGCCGGGAAGGGCGCTTGCAAGGCATTGCCGTTGACGAAGTGCGCCGCCGGTACCGGCATGACTTCGCTGCGCCCCGGCAGCGCTTGTTCGGCAGTGGGCAGGGCACTTTTGTGCACGAGAATCTGTGAGCGCAGAACCATGGCGATCTCCGAGGGTGGCGTGCAGCGTTAGCGCCGATAGCGCTTGAGTTTATCCAGCAGGTCGCGGCCGGCGATGGGTTTGTCAAACAGGTAGCCTTGGCCAATATCGCATTGATGGCGGCGCAGGAAGTTCAGTTGATCACGGGTTTCGACACCTTCGGCAACCACCTTGAGTTTCAGGTTGTGGGCCATGGCGATCACTGCCGAGGTGATTTCCATGTCGTCCTGATTCTGCGGAATGTCTTTGATAAAACTGCGATCGATTTTGATCACGTCGATCGGGAATTTCTTCAAATAGCTGAGTGATGAATAACCGGTACCAAAGTCGTCCATGGCCAGGGTCAGGCCTAGGCTTTTCAGGCGACTGAGTTGCTGGCGGGTGTCGCCAGTGGCTTCCAGCAGCAGGCTTTCGGTGAGTTCCAGTTCGAGCAGGGCCGGGTCCAGTTGTTCTTCCTGCAGGATGGTGGTGATTTCACCGACCAAATCCGGATCGGAGAACTGCTTGGGCGACAAGTTGATGGCCATTTGCAGGGGCCTGTGGCCCACGGCGATCAGTTGTTTGCTCATGCGACAGGCCTGGCGCGTCACCCATTTGCCGATGGGAATAATCAGACCGGTTTCTTCCGCCACGCTGATGAATTTGTCGGGGCGGATCATGCCCTTTTCCGGGTGGTTCCAGCGCAGCAGGGCTTCCATCCCCAATAACTGGCCGGTTTTCAGACACAACTTGGGTTGGTAGAACACTTCCAACTCGTTCTGCATCAGCGCGCGGCGCAGGTTGCTTTCCAGAAACAGCTTGTAGTGCGCTTCGGCATTTAGCGCATCGGTAAACACGTGCAACTGGTTTTTGCCGTTGGCCTTGGCTTTGTGCAACGCCAAGCCGGTGTGCTTCATCAGGGTTTGCGGATCGCGGCCGTGCAGCGGCGCACAGCCTAGGCCGATCGAGCCGGTGACGTTAATTAACTGGTTGTCGACGAACAGGGGTTTTTCCAGGGTGTTGAGTAGCCGTTGGGCAATCATCTGGCTGTCACCCAGGTCGGTTTCCAGCAGCACGGCAAACTCATTACTGGCAAAGCGCGCGAGCACGCTGGTGGCGGGCAAGGTGTTGCGCAAACGACGCGCCAGGCTAACCAGCAGTTTGTCGCCGGTCTGGTGGCCCAGGCTGTCGTTGATGCGTTTGAAGTTATCGATATCCACCAGCAGTAGGCTGATCGATTTATCCGGGCTCTCGGCAAAGTGGCCTTCCAGCGAACGGATAAAGGCGTAGCGGTTGCCGAGGCCGGTGAGGTTGTCACGGAAGGCCAGGCGTTCGATGTGCAACTGCGCCTGCTTGCTGGCGGTAATGTCTTCGTAAATGCCGATGTAGTGAGTCAGCTGACCGTCATCAGCATGCATCTTTGACAGCGACAGATGCCCCCAGTAGGGCTCGAGATTTTTGCGCCGGCTTTTGATCTCGCCCTGCCAGCTGTTTTGCTCGGCCAGGCTGGTGCCGGCATCGAAGAGCATGTCGCTGAGGTTATCCAGTGCCGGGATTTCAGACAGTCGCCGGCCTTGAACTTCCTGCGCGCTGTACAGGGTAATGGCAGTGAAGCTGGGATTTACGTACTCCACCACGCCGTCACGGTTGAGCAGGATAAACGCGCTGGAGCTTTGTTCCACGGCGCGTTGGAACAGGTGCAGTGTGTGGGTGGCCGAGCGGCGTTGCTGGTGGGTCAGCGCTTGGGCGTATTGATCGGCCAGCTCGCCGACAAAGGCGATCTCGTCCGGCTTCCAGGTGCGTGGTGCGCCGTCATGTTCCAGGCACAACACGCCGACCACTTCCCCGGCCACACGAATGCTCGCATCGAGCAGCGCGCCAATGCCCATGGGCTTCAGGTAACTGTCGCTCAGTTCGCAGGTGCGCGGGTCTTGATGGGTGTCGTGAGCATCCAGAACGCGACCGCTGTGCAGGGCTTCGAGGTAGGCCGGAAACGAGCTGGCATCAATATCGGCCTGAGCAACGTGGTGGCCTTCATCCTTGTGGTAAAGCGCCACCGCTTGTAGGCGGCTGCCGTTGAGATTCCAAATGCCGGCACGACTGACGCCGTAAAGCTCACAGGCACTTTTGCTGATCAGCTCGGCCGCTTCGCGCAGCGGCTCGTGGTTGCCATAGTGGTGGCGGGCGAGTGTGATGATCAGCTCGCGTTGCGCTTGCGAGCGGCGTTGCTGGGCCTGCACATCGGCCTGGCTGCGCTGGTACAAATCCAGGCTATTCGGGGTCGTGGTGGGCTCTTGAATCTCACGCAGATACCCGCGCAACAGGCAGCGGCCGCGTTGGGTAAAGGCTTCGCCCAGTTCCAGTAGATGGATTGGGCCGTGCGGGGTGTGCAGGCGATAGTGCACGCTGTAATGCTTGTGCTCGCTCAGTTGCTGCTGAATGCTTTCATGCAGTTGGTAGCGCGCGCTGGGCTCCATCAGGCTGGCATAAGGCGAGTCGAGCAGGGAGCAAAGATCCTGAGCCGACAGACCCAGTGGCTGTTGGCATTCAGGGTCAAGGTAGAGCAGGGTCCAGCTGGCTTCGTTCAAGCGCTCGAAACGCAGCAAGCCGAGGCGCGAGGGCGCCGGCAACTGCGTCACAACCTCGGCCGCTAAACGACTTGCGGCATCGGGATGGCTTTTCATTCGGTGGCTGGCTTCCAGTATGCTGATTGAAGGGGCTACCGACCCACTTCATCTATCGCGACAGGTAAGGGTGCATCATGCAATTGCGACTGACAAGAAAACTAACATGCGCCTTGCTGCTCTCTGCGGCAATGGTTTCTGCGCCAGCGCTGGGTGAGTCATCTGATGCCGTGCTGAACAGCGCCGAGCAGGGCAATTACCTGCTTGAGCTCAAGCGCCTTTACCTGACGCAAGATGACCGCCAAGCGCTGCTCGCCCATTGCAATGATCTGCTCAGTACCTATGCCCTGCGTGCGGCTTATCAGGTTGGTCAGGCGCAGCGCCAGGATCTGCTTTATCAGGTGCGCCAGGGCGAGTCCGGCGAGTTGCTGCTGCGCGAAGAGACCCGCGCGCAACAGGGCCACCATGTGGCGGTGCGTAACCAGCGTGTGCCGTTGTTTGGCGTGGATCCCTTTGTGCGCTACGAATGCCCCACGGGCGGCATCAGCTGCGTGCTGCAAAACCCGGCGGATGGCAGCCCGTTGTTGACCATTGTGCGCGACCACAAAGGCGCTGCTGAACTGGCCAAAGCCCTGAGCTTTTTGATCCGTAATCTGCAGAAAGGCTGACGACTCGCCAAACCGTAGGTTGGTGTTGAGCGCAGCGAAGCCCAACGATTTGTTGGGCATCATCTGGCGAGTACTCAAAAAAAACCCCGCCGAAATGGGCGGGGTGAGGGTATGAGCGTGGCAGCTCAAACGATAAAGGGTGTTACAGCAGCAAGGTGCGGATGTCTGCCAGCACATCGCTCAGGCGCTTGGTAAAGCGTGCAGCGGCGGCGCCGTTGATTACCCGGTGGTCGTAGGACAGTGACAGCGGCAGCATCAGCTTGGGCTGGAAGGCTTTGCCATCCCAGACCGGCTGGATAGTCGCCTTGCTCACGCCGAGGATCGCCACTTCCGGCGCGTTAACGATCGGCGTAAAGCCGGTGCCGCCAATGTGGCCGAGGCTGGAAATGGTGAAGCATGCGCCCTGCATGTCATCCGCCGCCAACTTCTTGGTGCGTGCTTTCTCTGCCAGGGCCGCCGCTTCAGCCGCCAGTTGCAGCAGGCTCTTCTGATCAACGTTTTTGATCACCGGCACCAGCAGGCCATCCGGGGTGTCCACGGCAAAGCCGATGTGCACGTATTTCTTGCGGATGATGGCTTTGCCGCTCGGCGCGAGCGAGCTATTGAAGTCCGGCAGTTCCTTGAGCAGGAAGGCGCAGGCCTTGAGCAGCAACGGCAGCACGGTGAGTTTGACCCCGGCCTTTTCTGCTACGGCTTTTTGCGCGACGCGGAAGGCTTCCAGCTCGGTGATATCTGCCGAGTCGAACTGCGTTACGTGCGGCACGTTGAGCCAGCTGCGGTGTAGGTTGTTGGCCCCGACCTGCATCAGGCGGGTCATCGCCACTTCTTCCACTTCACCAAACTTGCTGAAGTCCACTTCCGGAATTGGTGGAATACCCGCGCCACCGCTTGCTGCAGCGGCCGGGGCTTGCTTGGCTTTGTGCATCATCGCTTTGACGTAGGCCTGCACGTCCTCTTTGAGGATGCGGCCTTTTGGGCCAGTGCCTGGCACGGCGCTCAGCTCGACGCCAAACTCACGCGCCACTAAACGCACGGCAGGGCCCGCGTGCACTTTGCTGCCCGGACGCACGGCGGTTTCGGTCACTTTGGCGGCGGCGGCTGCCAGCGAGGCAATCGCGTTGACCTCAGCGGCAACGGCCGGGTGTGCGCCTTCCGGCACCTTGTGTACAGCGCTGGAGGCGGCAGCGGCTGGGGCGGCTGGTGCTGTCTCACTGCCGGCTACTTTCAGCGTGAGGATGAAATCACCGGTACCGACTTCGTCTTCCAGTTTAATGGCGATGCTTTCCACTACACCGGCAACCGGCGAGGGGATTTCCATACTGGCTTTGTCTGACTCCAGGGTGATCAGCGACTGATCGGCTTGCACCGTGTCGCCCACCTTGACCAGCACTTCAATGATCTTGGCCTTGCCCGACGAGCCGATATCCGGCACGTGTACCTTCTGCACGCTGCTGGCCTGCGCGGCTGGCGCAGGTACGGCGGCCGGTGCCGGAGCGGCGGCGGTTTGCGCGGCGGCAAGCGGAGCAGGTGCCGGTGCGGCAGGCGCTGCGTCGGCCGCGCCTTCGACTTCCAGTTCCAGCAGTTCGTCGCCTTCTTTCAGGCGGTCGCCCAGCTTCACTTTCAGGCTCTTGATCACCCCGGCTTTGGGGGCCGGCACTTCCATGCTGGCCTTGTCCGACTCCAGGGTCAGCAGGCTCTGATCGGCTTCGATGCGGTCGCCCACTTTGACGAACAGCTCAATCACTTCACCCTCACCGCTGCCGATGTCGGGTACGCGAATCAATTCACTCATCGTTTCGCTCCTTAGCAGTCCAGTGGGTTGAGTTTGTCGGGGTTGATGCCGAACCGGACGATGGCTTCAGCCACCACTTTAGGTTCTATATCACCGCGATCGGCCAGGGCTTCGAGGGCGGCGAGCACCACCCAGTGACGGTCCACTTCGAAGAAGTTGCGCAGCTTTTTGCGGCTGTCGCTGCGACCGAAACCGTCGGTGCCGAGCACCTTGAATTCCTTGCTTGGCACCCACTGGCGAATCTGCTCGGCGAACAGCTTCATGTAGTCGGTGGACGCAACGACAGGACCTTTACGGCCGCTCAGGCACGCTTCCACGTAGGTTTGCTTGGGCTTCTGGCCCGGGTGCAGGCGGTTGCTGCGTTCCACGGCCAAACCATCACGGCGCAGTTCGTTGAAGCTGGTCACGCTCCACACGTCAGCCGCGACGTTGAACTCGTCACGCAGGATTTTTGCCGCCTCGCGCACTTCACGCAGGATGGTGCCGCTGCCCAGCAGTTGCACGTGATGGGCGGCTTCCTTCTTGTCTTCTTCGAGCAGGTACATACCTTTGATAATGCCCTGTTCGATGCCCGCCGGCATGGCCGGCTGCTGGTACGACTCGTTCATCACGGTGATGTAGTAGAAGACGTCCTGTTGCTCTTCGGTCATCTTCTTCATGCCGTCCTGAATGATCACCGCCAGCTCGTAGCCGTAGGTGGGGTCATAAGTGCGGCAGTTGGGGATGGTCGCGGCCATGATGTGGCTGTGGCCGTCTTCGTGCTGCAAGCCTTCACCGTTGAGCGTGGTACGACCTGCGGTGCCGCCGATCAGGAAACCACGGGTGCGGCTGTCGCCTGCGGCCCAGGCCAGGTCACCAATGCGCTGGAAGCCGAACATCGAATAGAAGATGTAGAACGGCAGCATCGGCTGGTTATGGCAGGAATACGAGGTGCCGGCGGCGATGAAGGAGCTCATGGCCCCGGCTTCGTTGATGCCTTCCTCAAGGATCTGACCTTTCTTGTCCTCGCGGTAGAACATCACCTGGTCTTTATCCACCGGCTCATACAACTGGCCGACCGATGAGTAGATGCCGAGCTGACGGAACATGCCTTCCATGCCGAAGGTGCGCGCTTCGTCCGGGATGATTGGGACGATGCGTGAGCCGATGTCTTTGTCTTTCACCAACTGCGCGAGGATGCGCACGAAGGCCATGGTGGTGGAAATTTCACGGTCGCCCGAGCCGTCGAGGATGGCCTTGAGGGTGTCCAGCGGCGGCGTCGGGATGCTGAAGCTCTTGCTGCGACGCTGCGGTACAAAACCGCCCAGTGCAGCACGCCGGTCGCTCAGGTAACGGGCTTCGGCGCTGCCTTCTTCGGGCTTGAGGAAGGGCAGGCTTTCCAGTTCGTCGTCCTTGACCGGGATGTCGAAGCGGTCGCGGAACTGCTTGAGGCTGTTGACATCGACTTTTTTGGTGTTGTGCGCGGTGTTCTTCGCTTCGCCGGCGCCGGTGCCATACCCCTTGACGGTTTTGGCCAGGATCACGGTGGGTTGATCCTTGTGGTTGACCGCCTGATGGTAGGCCGCGTAGACCTTGTACGGGTCGTGGCCGCCACGGTTCAGCTTCCAGATCTCATCGTCGGACAGATCGGCCACCATCGCCTTGAGTTCCGGCGAGTTAAAGAAGTGCTCTCGCACGAACGCGCCGTCTTTGGCCTTGTAGTTTTGGTATTCGCCATCCACCACTTCGTCCATGCGACGTTGCAGGATGCCGTCGACGTCTTTGGCCAGCAGCGGGTCCCAGAAACGGCCCCACACCACTTTGTTGACGTTCCAGCCGCCGCCACGGAACACGCCTTCGAGTTCCTGAATGATCTTGCCGTTACCGCGCACCGGGCCGTCGAGGCGCTGCAGGTTGCAGTTGATGACGAAGATCAGGTTATCCAGCTTCTCGCGGCCGGCCAGGGAGATCGCGCCGAGCGATTCCGGCTCGTCGCATTCGCCGTCGCCCATAAAGCACCAGACCTTCTGCTTGCCGGCCGGAATAAAGCCGCGCGCTTCCAGGTACTTCATAAAGCGTGCCTGGTAGATCGCCTGGATCGGGCCAAGCCCCATGGACACGGTCGGGAACTGCCAGAAGTCCGGCATCAGCCAGGGGTGCGGGTAGGACGACAGGCCTTGGCCATCGACCTCCTGGCGGAAGTTGTTCATCTGCTCTTCCGTGATGCGGCCTTCCATGTAGGCGCGGGCATACACGCCGGGCGATGCGTGGCCCTGGAAGAAGATCAGGTCGCCGCCGTGCTCCTCGGTGGGGGCCTGGAAGAAGTAGTTGAAGCCAATGTCATACAGCGTCGCCGAGGAGGCAAAGCTGGAGATGTGACCGCCCAGGTCGGAGTCTTTCAGGTTGGTGCGCATCACCATGGCCAACGCATTCCAGCGCACCAGCGAGCGGATGCGGCGTTCCATAAACAGGTCGCCAGGCATGCGTGCTTCGTGGGTCAGCGGGATGGTGTTGCGGTAGGGCGTGGTGATCGCATACGGCAACTGCGAGCCACTGCGGGTGGCCAGTTCGCCCATGCGGGTCATCAGGTAATGCGCGCGGTCTTCACCCTCGTGTTCGAGGACGGACTCAAGGGCGTCCAGCCATTCCTGGGTTTCGACGGGATCGAGGTCTTGCATGGCTTGCTCCAGGGCGGAAAGGCTTCCAGAATCGGAGGCCAGGTTTCGCGGCCGACTTCATGAGTGGCCACGTGAATTCTTGGATTGACCGGGGGTAGGGCCGGCTTCGTGTAGTTTTACTACATTCCGACGCCAATTTCAGCCTTTGGGATACATTCTTTGGTAGTAAAACTACAATTATTTTTCTGTTCTCCGTATGACCAAGGCTGGAGTACGTGTTTGGTGTTCGCCGTGGTCAGGGAGCAGTTCGCTAAAAAGGATAGACCATGACCCTGCCCCTGCTGGCCGTCTTGCCCGCTGCCCTGTCGCCCCTCGCTGCACGTGCCGAACAGTCGTTACAGCAGGCCTTCAGTGAGCGCTCAACTGCCGCCACACAAGCCTTTGCGCAGTGGCCTGCTGAGCGGATGGACGCGTTGCGGCGGGTTAGTGCAGCCAGCGATTTCGTTGTGCAGCAAGGCGTGCGTGATCCGCAGATGCTGCTCGACCTGGCCGCCAGCGGTGAGCTTGAACGCAGCTTCAAGGTCGGTGAACTCTGCGGCCATCTGGCGCAGGCATTAGCCGACGCCGCCGATGAGGACGACCTAGGCCGCCGTTTGCGGCGCTTTCGCAATCGCCAGCAGCTGCGCATTATCTGGCGCGATGTCAGCCGTCAGGCCGATCTGATTGAAACCTGCCGCGATCTGTCTGACTTGGCCGATGCCTGCATTGATCAGGCCTATCAATGGCTCTATACACGCCATTGCGCGCAATTCGGCACGCCTATTGGGCAGCGCAGTGGCCAGCCTCAGCACATGGTCATCCTCGGCATGGGCAAGCTGGGCGCGCATGAGCTGAACCTGTCTTCGGACATCGACTTGATCTTCGGTTATCCCGAAGGCGGCGAGACTGAAGGGGTGAAGCGTGCGTTGGACAATCAGGAATTCTTTATTCGCCTCGGCCAGAAGCTGATCAAGGCGCTGGACGCCATCACCGTCGAAGGCTTTGTCTTCCGCACCGACATGCGCTTGCGCCCCTATGGCTCAAGCGGTGCACTGGTGTTCAGCTTTAACGCGTTGGAGCAGTACTACCAGGATCAGGGCCGCGACTGGGAACGCTACGCCATGATCAAGGCGCGGGTGGTCGGTGGCGATCAGGTGGCCGGTGCGCAGTTGCTGCAGATGCTGCGGCCCTTCGTCTATCGGCGGTATCTGGATTTCTCGGCGATTGAAGCGTTGCGCGCGATGAAGCAGTTGATCCAGCAGGAAGTGCGGCGCAAGGGCATGGCCGAGAACATCAAGCTGGGCGCGGGCGGCATCCGCGAGGTGGAATTTATCGCTCAGGCCTTCCAACTGATTCACGGCGGTCGCGACCTTAGCTTGCAGCAGCGCTCGCTGTTTGCCGTGCTCAATACCCTGCGCGACCAGGGCTACCTGCCCGCAGCGGTGACCGACGAGCTGCGCGACGGTTATGCCTTTTTGCGTTATGCCGAACATGCCTTGCAGGCCATCGACGACCGGCAAACGCAGATGCTCCCCGACAATGATCAGGACTGTGCGCGCGTGGCCTTTATTATGGGCTTCGACAGTTGGCAGGCCTTCCATGATCAGTTGATGCACTGGCGCGGCCGGGTGGATTGGCACTTCCGCCAGGTAATTGCCGACCCGGACGAAGAAGAGGGCGCGCCGACCGAAGAAGTCGCCGGTGCCGAATGGCTGCCGCTTTGGGAGGATGTGCAGGACGAAGAGGCGGCCTGTCGGCAGTTGGCCGAAGCGGGGTTTGCCGAGCCGCAATCGGCCTGGCAACGCTTGGCCGGCTTGCGCAATGGCAATCAGGTGCGCGCCATGCAACGTCTGGGTCGCGAGCGGTTGGATGCCTTTATTCCGCGTTTCATGGCGCAAGCTGTGGAGCATGCCAACCCGGATTTGGTATTAGAGCGGGTGCTGCCGCTGATCGAAGCCGTGGCGCGGCGTTCGGCGTATCTGGTGTTGCTCACGGAAAACCCCAGCGCCTTGCAGCGCTTGCTGACCCTGTGCGCCGCCAGCCCGTGGATCGCCGAGCAAATCACCCGCTTCCCGCTGCTGCTCGATGAACTGCTCAATGAAGGCCGGTTGTTCAAGCCGCCTTTGGCCCCCGAACTGGCCGCTGAACTGCGCGAGCGGCTGATGCGTATTCCCGAAGAGGATCTGGAGCAGCAGATGGAGGCCCTGCGTCACTTCAAACTGGCCCATCGACTGCGTGTAGCGGCCTCCGAGATTGCCGGTACGTTGCCACTGATGAAGGTGTCGGATTACCTGACCTGGCTGGCCGAGGCCATTCTTGATCAGGTGCTGGCGCTGGCCTGGCGTCACACGGTGAGCCGCTACGGCGCGCCGCGACGGGCTGATGGCAGCATCTGCGATCCGGATTTTGTCATCGTCGGCTATGGCAAGGTCGGTGGTATCGAGTTGGGGCATGGCTCGGACCTCGACTTGGTGTTTATCCACGACGGCGACCCGCAGGCTGAAACCGATGGCGAGAAGCCCATCGATGGCGCGCAATTCTTTAACCGTCTGGGCCAGCGCATCATTCACCTGCTGACGACGCAGACCAACTCCGGCCAGCTGTATGAGGTGGACATGCGCTTGCGGCCATCAGGCGCAGCAGGCTTGCTGGTCAGCTCGCTGGGCGCGTTCAAGCGCTACCAGCAGGGTGAGGCTTGGACATGGGAGCACCAAGCGTTGGTGCGCGCGCGGGTGCTGGTCGGCTGCCCGCGCGTCGGCAAGGCATTCGAGGCGGTTCGCGCCGCCGTGCTGGGCCGCGAGCGTGACCTTGCCACGCTGCGCACCGAGGTCAGCGAGATGCGCGCGAAGATGCGCGATAACCTCGGCAGCAAGGCCACCGCAGCGGGTACGGCCGCGAATGCCTTCGAACCCAATATGCCGTTCGACCTCAAGCAGGATGCCGGAGGTATCGTCGATATTGAATTTATGGTGCAATACGCGGCCCTGGCATGGTCGCGCCAGCACCCGGAATTGCTTGAGTTCACAGACAATATTCGCATTCTGGAAGGGCTGGAGCGGTTGGGTTTGCTGTCGGCTGAAGATGCCCAATTACTGCAGGCGATTTACAAAGCCTACCGTTCAGCGGCGCACCGCCAGGCCCTGCAAAAACAGCCGGGGGTGGTCAGCGGCGAGCAGTTTGCTGATGAGCGGCATACGGTGATGCGCCTTTGGCGCGCGCTGGGTTTGAACTGAATTTATCTAGCGGTCGGCCGCCAAGTGTGGTCGACGAGTGCTGTACCAATCGAATGTGAGGAGCAGGCAATTATGTCGATGGCCGATCGTGATGGCGTGATCTGGTATGACGGCGAGCTGGTGCAGTGGCGCAACGCGACCACTCACGTGCTGACCCATACTCTGCACTACGGCATGGGCGTTTTTGAAGGCGTGCGCGCCTACAACACCCCGCAAGGCACGGCGATTTTCCGCCTGCAAGCGCACACCGACCGCCTGTTCGACTCTGCCCACATCATGGGCATGAAGATTCCGTACAGCAAAGACGAGGTCAACGAAGCCACGCGCGCCGCCGTGCGTGAGAACAACCTGGAAAGCGCCTACATTCGCCCCATGGTGTTCTACGGGTCTGAAGCCATGGGCCTGCGCGCCAGTGGCTTGAAAACCCACCTGATCGTCGCAGCCTGGAGCTGGGGCGCGTACATGGGTGATGAAGCCCTGCAGGTCGGCATCAAGGTGCGCACCAGCTCCTTTACCCGTCACCACGTCAACATCTCGATGACCCGCGCCAAGGCTAACGGCAACTACATCAATTCGATGCTGGCGCTGCAGGAAGCTATCTCCGGCGGTGCCGACGAGGCCATGCTGTTGGACCCAGAAGGCTACGTGGCCGAGGGTTCGGGCGAGAACATCTTCCTAGTCAAGAACGGCGTAATCTACACCCCGGAAGTGACTTCGTGCCTGAACGGCATTACCCGCAACACCATCCTCACCCTGGCGGCCGAGCATGGTCTTGAAGTGGTCGAGAAGCGCATCACCCGCGATGAGGTGTATATCGCTGATGAAGCCTTCTTTACCGGCACCGCCGCTGAAGTTACGCCGATCCGTGAAGTCGATGGCCGGCAGATCGGCGCAGGACGTCGTGGGCCGATCACCGAGAAGCTGCAAACCGCTTATTTCGATCTGGTCACCGGTAAAACCGATGCCCACGCCGAGTGGCGCACCCTGGTTAAATAAGCTGCAAGCGTTGGCCGGATGCAATTGGATTCGGCGATGCAGGCTAGGCTGATAGTCGAGCGTTAAGTCTGTCCAGGAGGCGAAAGCCTCCTTGGTCGTTTCTGGAATAGGCATGAAAATACTGATCGTAGGCCCCAGCTGGGTGGGTGACATGGTGATGGCGCAGACGCTGTTCCAGTGTCTGCAACAGCGCTACCCCGGCTGTGCAATCGATGTGCTGGCTCCCGAGTGGAGTCGGCCGATTCTTGAGCGCATGCCTGAAGTCCGGCAGGCCCTGAGCTTTCCGCTTGGCCACGGCGTGCTGGAGCTGGCCACGCGGCGCAAGATCGGTAAATCGCTGGCTGGCCAGTATGATCAGGCGATTCTGCTGCCTAATTCACTCAAGTCCGCTTTGGTGCCGTTTTTCGCCGGTATCCCCAAACGTACGGGCTGGAAGGGCGAGTTGCGCTACGGCCTGCTCAACGATATCCGCACCCTGAGCGCTTTATGGCGCTGGCCTTTGAGCCGGGTGCTGCGTTGCCACAGCCGTACCCGCGCCCGTCTTTGCAGATCGATGCGCAAAGTCGCGACGCCGCCCTGGCCAAGTTCGGCCTGAGCTTGGATCGTCCGGTGCTGGCGCTGTGTCCGGGGGCTGAGTTTGGTGAAGCCAAGCGCTGGCCGAGCGAGCATTACGCCAAGGTCGCCGAGCTGAAGATCCGTGCCGGCTGGCAGGTGTGGATATTTGGCTCGAAAAACGATCACCCGGTCGGCGAGGACATCCGCGGCCGGCTGATTCCGGGTCTGCGCGAAGAGGCGGTGAATCTGGCCGGCGAAACCAGCCTGGCTGAAGCCATCGATCTGCTGTCGTGCGCCGGCGCCGTGGTGTCCAACGATTCCGGCTTGATGCATGTGGCGGCGGCGCTGAACCGTCCGCTGGTGGCGGTTTACGGCTCAACCTCGCCGGGCTTTACCCCGCCGTTGGCCGAGCAGGTGGAAATCGTCCGCCTGGGTTTGGAATGCAGCCCGTGCTTCGAGCGCACCTGCCGTTTCGGCCATTACGACTGCTTGGGCCAACTCAAGCCGCGCCGGGTGATTGAGGCGTTGGATCGCCTGGTGGCCGACCCGGTCGAGGTTGAATAGCTTGCGGGTACTGTTGATCAAAACTTCTTCGCTGGGCGATGTGGTGCATACCCTGCCGGCTCTCACCGATGCGGCGCGCGCCATTCCCGGCATCCAGTTTGACTGGGTTGTGGAGGAGGGCTTCGCCGAAATTCCCGCCTGGCACCCGGCCGTGGCGCAGGTGATTCCGGTGGCCATCCGCCGCTGGCGCAAGCACCTGTGGAAAACGTTTAAGAACGGTGAGTGGAAGCGCTTTAAGCAGCGCCTTGGCGAGACCCGGTACGACCTGGTAATCGATGCCCAAGGCTTGCTGAAAAGTGCCTGGCTGACCCGTTACGTCAACGCGCCGATTGCTGGCCTGGACCGTGATTCAGCCCGTGAGCCACTGGCCAGCCGTTTCTACGACCGTGCCTACGCCGTGCCAAAGGAGCAGCACGCCCTTGAGCGCACGCGCCAGTTATTTGCCCAAGCGCTCGGCTATGCACTGCCGGACAGCATCGGTGATTACGGCCTTAATCGCGCGCAACTGGCTGATCTCGCGCCGCTGCCTTATTTGCTGTTTCTGCACGGCACCACCTGGCCCAGTAAGCACTGGCCGGAAGCCGAGTGGCGTGCGCTGGCTGAACAGATGAGTGCGCAAGGCTGGGCCATACGCCTGCCCTGGGGCAATGAGACCGAGAAGGCGCGCGCCGAGCGAATAGCCGCCGGCATTGAAAACGCGGCGGTGCTGCCCAAACTCAACTTGGCAGGTGTGGCCAAAGTGATAGCCGGTGCCAGTGCCTGTGTGGCCGTGGACACCGGTCTCGGCCATCTGGCCGCTGCGCTGGATGTGCCGAGTATTTCGCTGTATGGCCCGACCTTACCGGGGCGCGTGGGGGCCTATGGCCGTGGTCAGGTGCACCTTTGCGCCACAGGGCCGAATGCCGGCTCTGGTGATCGCCACAAACCCTGCTTCGACGGGTTAGACGCCGAACGCGTCGCCATACAATTGCAGGCATTGCTGCTGGCCGAGGACGTCACTTGATGGCGCTGTCGCGATTTTTTCCCGGATTTTATCCGGGCTACACGGTTGAAGGGCGCACCTGATGCAGTTGGCTTTTATCCTCTACAAGTATTTCCCCTTCGGCGGCCTGCAGCGCGACTTTATGCGCATTGCCCTGGAGTGTCAGGCGCGTGGTCATGCCATTCGCGTCTACACGCCAATCTGGGAGGGTGACGTGCCGGCAGGTTTTGACGTGGTGGTGGTGCCGGTGAAGGCGCTGTTCAACCACAAACGCAATGAAAAGCTCACCGCTTGGGTCGAGGCCGACCTGGCCAAGCGCCCAGTCGATCGGGTGATCGGCTTCAACAAAATGCCCGGCCTGGACGTCTACTACGCCGCCGATGGCTGCTATGAAGACAAGGCACAAACCCTGCGCGCGCCGATTTACAAACGCTGGGGCCGTTACAAGCACTTCGCCGATTACGAGCGGGCGGTGTTTGCCCCCGAGTCAAAGACCGAGATTCTGATGATCTCCGAAGTGCAGCAGCCGCTTTTTATCAAGCATTACCACACGCCACTGCAGCGCTTTCACCTGCTGCCGCCGGGCATCGCCGCTGACCGCCGCGCGCCGGCCAATGCGGCGGAGATCCGCGCCGAGTTCCGCGCCGAATTCAAGTTGGCCGACAGCGACCTGCTGTTGGTGCAGATCGGCTCTGGCTTCAAAACCAAGGGCCTGGATCGCAGCCTGAAAGCCCTGGCTGCCTTGCCGCGCGAATTGAAGCAACGCACCCGACTCATCGCCATTGGTCAGGATGATCCGCGCGCGTTCCAGTTGCATTCTCAAAGGGCGCAGCGATATTCCGCGTTTCCTGCTGGGTGCTGATCTACTGATTCATCCGGCCTACAACGAAAACACCGGCACCGTACTGCTGGAGGCGCTGGTGTCCGGCCTGCCGGTGCTGGTCACCGACGTGTGCGGCTACGCCCACTACATCCGTGATGCCGATGCCGGGCGCGTGCTGGCCAGCCCGTTTGACCAAGAGCGTTTGAATCATCTGCTCGCTGACATGCTGGCCGACGATCAACGCCGTGCGTTCTGGTCACGCAATGGTCTGGCCTATGCCGACAGCGCTGATCTGTACTCCATGCCGCAGCGTGCGGCCGACATCATCCTGGCGGCGCGTCCATGAAGCTGGTCTTGGCTGAACCCTTTAAAACCTTGTGGGCCGGGCGTGATGCCTTTGCCGCTGTCGAAACGCTACAGGGGCAGGTCTACCGCGAGCTGGAAGGCCGCCGCACGCTGCGTACCGAAGTCGATGGGCGCGGTTATTTCGTCAAGATCCACCGTGGCATCGGCTGGGGTGAAATCGTCAAGAACCTGCTCACCGCCAAACTGCCGGTGCTTGGTGCGCGCCAGGAGTGGGACGCCATTCAGCGCCTCACCGAGGTCGGTGTCGCGACCATGACTGCTGTGGCTTATGGCGAGCGCGGCAGCAATCCAGCGGCCCAGCATTCCTTTATTGTCACTGAAGAACTGGCGCCGACCACCGACTTGGAGCAACTGACCCTCGGCTGGGTCGAGCAGGCGCCTGAGCCGCAACTCAAGCGAGCACTGATTGATGAGGTCGCGCGTATGACCGGCGCGATGCACCGCGCGGGGGTCAATCATCGTGACTGCTATATCTGCCATTTTTTGCTGCACACGGACACGCCAGTGGCGGCCGACAATCTGCGCCTATCGCTGATCGACCTGCACCGCGCTCAAGTGCGCGCCAAGGTGCCACGCCGCTGGCGCGACAAAGATCTGGCCGGGCTGTACTTCTCCGCCCTGCATATCGGCCTGACCCGCGCCGACCGCATGCGTTTTCTGCGCGCCTATTTCCAGGCCGCTGGCAACCCGCGCCCGCTGCGCCAACTGCTGCGCGACGAGGTGCGCCTGCTGACCTGGCTGCAACAGCGGGCCGATAAACTTCAGCAGCGCTATGCCCGCAAATACGCACCGGGGGTCGCGCATGAGTGAGTGGCGGGTGCGTGATGAGGCTGCGCTGGCAGCGCACCAGGCTTTCGGCAATCTTGATGCCGTGTTTGCACTAGAGGGAAGGCGCATCACCTCGGATATTTTGTCCGAGGTGATTCTGGTGCAGGTTGGCGGGCTGCGTTATTACATCAAGCGTTACAGCGCGGCTGGCAAGGGCTTGCGGCGCTTTATCGGGCGCCCGCGGATCAAGGCGGAATGGCAGAACTTGCGGCAGTTCGAGCGCTGGGGTATTCCCACTGCGCCAATTATCGCTTTTGGGCTTGAACGCCACCATGGCGCGTTTGTGCGTGGTGCGCTGATCACCCAAGAGTTGCGCGGCACCGAAGACCTTGCGCAGCTGGCGAATAAAGGCGACCCGCGTCTGCGCGACCGTGCCTGGGTGGCGCGGATGAGCGAGCAACTCGCCGCGGCGACGCGCACATTGCATGCGCACCATTTTACCCACAACGATTTGAAGTGGCGCAACCTGCTGGTGGACGAGCAGGCCAGTCTTTACCTGATCGATTGCCCGACCGGCACCTTTTGGTGGGGGCCGTTGTTGCGTCACCGCATCGTCAAGGACTTGGCCTGCCTGGACAAAGTGGCCAAGTACCGATTATCCCGCACCCAGCGGCTGCGCTTTTACCTGTCCTATTGCGAGCGCGAGCGGTTGGGCGCAGCTGATAAGGCGCGTATTCGTCTGGTGCTGCAGTATTTTGAGGGGCGGGAATGATGGTTTTGATTGCGTCCTTGGTCGAGGCAAGGCTCTGGCAGCAGCGGAACAATCAGGAGCGCCGCAGATGACCCTTGTTGAACTGGCCCGTGCTGGGCGTTCACCCGCCTTGCCTGTGACCCTGCAATTGCCCTCAGGCGACTCGCTGTACATCAGCCAGTGGCTGCGCGTATTGCCCGGGCAGCGTTATGTTGCGCTGGCGCAGTGGCAGGGACGTTCTGTGCTGGCCAAGCTGCTGGTGGGGACACGAGCGGCACGTCAGTTTCAGCGTGAGCAGCAGGGTGCGTTGGCACTGTCCGCGCAAGGCATGGACACGCCAGCGCTGCTGGCAGCGGCAGAAAGCGCTCAGGGCGCCTGGCTGCTGTTCGATTACCTCGACGGTGCGCAGAGCTTGGCTGAGGCCTGGGATGCAGTCGCGCATGAGGCGCCGCTAAGCGATGCCCAGCAGCAGGTGCTGGGCGAAGCTCTTGGCGCCATCGCTCAACTGCACCGCGTTGGCTTGTGGCAAGACGACCTGCACTTGGACAATCTGATGCGTCACGCAGGGCGCCTGTATGTGATCGACGGCGGCGGCGTGCGCATCGAGATGCCCGGCCAGGCTCTGTCGCGTGAGCGCGTGCTGGCCAACCTAGGGATGTTCTTCGCGCAGTTGCCGGCGTACCTAGAGCCGGTTATCGAAGAGTTGCTGGTGCACTACCTGTTGGTGAACGGCGAGCACGCGCTACCGTTGGAGGCGCTGCTCAAAGAAATTGCGAAAGTACGACGCTGGCGCCTGCGCGATTACCTGCGCAAGATTGGCCGCGACTGCAGCCTGTTTGCGGTCGAACGCGGCGCCGGACTGCTGCGTGCCGTGCGGCGTGACGCGCTGGACACGTTGGCACCCGTATTGGCTGATCCGGATGCGGCGATTGCCGCAGGCGAGTCGCTGAAGCAGGGCGGTTCGGCAACCGTGGCGCGTATCGCCACAGGTGGGCAAACCTGGGTAATCAAACGCTACAACATCAAGAACCTCTTGCACTGGCTCAAGCGCTGCTGGCGGCCGAGTCGCGCCTGGCACAGCTGGGTTGCTGGTCATCATTTAGCGCAACTGGGCATCGCCACACCAGCACCCGTCGCGGTGATCGAACGACGACGCTTCTGGCTGCGTGAACGGGCTTACCTGATTAATGCCTACAGCGCTGGACAAGACCTTTTTCAATTGCTCGGTCATGAAGGTCATCAGCCGCCGCCAGAGGCCGTAGGCGAGGCGCTGCAGCAGTTGTTCTCGCAGTTGGCGGCAGCGCGCATCAGTCACGGCGACCTCAAGGCTACCAATTTACTCTGGGATAGCGGGCGTATTGCCTTGATCGACCTGGATGCATTGCGCGTGCATCGCCGTTATGCGAGTTGGCAGCGTGCAGCGGCTGTCGATCGGGCGCGATTGATTCGCAACTGGCCGGTCGACAGCCCGTTAGCCGTCTGGCTTGAGAGCGCGCTGGATAAACCTGCTTAGCGCGCCAGTGCTGAAGCCTCTTGGCTAATAGCAGGTGGCTCGTTTCTGAAGATGAACATGGCGATACCTAGCCGGGAGCCGCCTCGCTATAATAGCGTCAATTGTGCACCAGCAGGGTGTTCGTTCTGCATAGCCAGGACCACTCAGTGCATTCACCGCTCATCCCGACCGCTCAGCGGTCGACGCTTCCCAATGAGGTATGTAAGTGGCACTGACGATTCTCGGCCTTTCCGGCGCCCTCAGTCACGATCCCTCCGCGGCCCTCTATATCGATGGCAAGCTGATCGCAGCGGCAGAAGAAGAGCGCTTTGTGCGCGACAAGCACGCGAAGAACCGCATGCCCTATGAATCGGCCAAGTTCTGCCTGGAGCAAGCCGGGATCAAACCGAGTGAAGTTGATGTGGTGGCCATTCCTTTCGCCCCCATCAGCATCTTCAGCGAAGCACGCTGGAAGTATGCCAAGCGCTACTGGTACGCCCCGGATCGTGCGCTGGACGCGATCCTCATGGGTAACCGCCGCTACAAGCGTTACTACAAACACATTCAATGGTGCCTGCAGCAACTCGGCTTCGACCTGAAAAAGATCAAGATCGAGCCTGTCGAGCACCACCTGGCACATGCCGCCAGCGCATACCACTGCTCGGGCTTTACCGAGAAAACCGCGATTCTCGGCATCGACGGCAAGGGTGAGTACGCCACCACCTTCTTCGGCTACGGCGAGAACGGCAAGATCCACAAAATCAAAGAGTTCTATGACCCGGACTCTTTGGGTGGCCTGTACGGCGCGATAACCGAATTCCTCGGCTTCGAGATGCTCGATGGCGAGTTCAAGGTCATGGGCATGGCCCCTTATGGCGATGCCAGTAAGTACGATTTCTCGCGTTTGGCCAAGTTCGAAAACGGCGAGCTGATCATCAACACCGAGTACGCCAACGTGATTGGCCTGCGTCGTTATAAAGAGAACGGTAAGGGCTTCTACTTCTCCAAGAAACTGATCGAGTGGCTGGGGCCCAAGCGTCATGGCGATATCGCTGATGACCCTTACATCCACTACGCGGCCAGCATGCAAGCACTGTTCGAGAAACTGGCGCTGCAGATGATGGAGCACTACCTCGGTGACATCATCCGCGAAACAGGCAAGATCGCCTTCGCTGGCGGCTGCGCGCTGAACGTCAAGTTGAACCAGAAGATCATCGCCCGCGACGACGTGAAAGAGTTGTTCGTACAACCCGCTTCCGGCGATGCCGGTACAGCTGTCGGTGCTGCCGCCTACGTATCGCACCAGCGCGGCGTGCCGGTGGAGAAGATGGAGCACGTCTACCTCGGTCCGTCTTACTCCAACGAAGATGTGATCGCCGCCTGCGCGCGTCACCCGAACGCGCCTAAGTGGCAGCAGATCGATGACATGCCGCAGCGCATCGCCAAGATCATGGTTGAGGGCAATCCAGTCGCCTGGTTCCAAGGACGTATGGAATTCGGCCCACGCGCACTGGGTGGTCGCTCGATCATCGGCTGCCCGAGCATCCCCGGCGTGGCTGACCGGATCAACGAGCAAATCAAGTTTCGCGAGCGCTGGAGACCCTTCTGCCCGTCGATGCTCGACACCGTCGGCCCGCAGATGCTCAAGGTCGACCATCCGAGCCCGTTTATGACTTTCACCTTCGAAGTGAATGAAGAGTGGAAGACACGCGTCAGCGAAGTGGTGCACGAAGACGGCACCTCGCGCGCCCAAGTCCTCAAACGCGAGTACAACCCGCGGTACTACGACATGATGCTGGAGCTTGAGAAACTCACTGGCAACGGTGTGTCGCTCAACACCTCGCTCAACCGCCGCGGCGAGCCGATGATCTGCTCACCAACCGACGCGCTGGACATGTTCTTCGGCTCCGACCTGCAGTACCTGATCATGGAAGACATTTTGGTGGTTAAGGACGGAGTGGGTGGGTATGCATCGGTCTGATGCAGTTGAGCAAACGCCTTGGGTCCTACAGCTCTGCCATGGCTATGACGGCCCCTTTCTCGACTGCGCCCGGCAGTACGCAGCGTTATTTGTGGGTACGCGCTATCGGGTCTGCACGGTTTATCTAACCGGCGCGGCCAATGAAGAGGTCCGGCAGGGGTCGGCCTCCGATGAGGTGATTTTTCTCCAGTACTCAAGCCGCGACCTGCGCGGTCTGAAGCTGCGGGCCATCCGCGAGCTGTCCAAGTTGGCTGCCTCGCGGCACTTTGTTACCTGCATTGCTCACCGTTTCAAGCCCATATACATCGCCTTGCTCGGAACCTCGCTGCCCGTTATTGGCGTGCACCACGCATTTGGCGTATACGACCGCCCCTTGCGCCGCCTGTTTATCAATCGGTTCCAGTCGCGCCTGCTGCTGCTAGGCGTCTCTAATGCCGTGCGTGACGAAATCCGCCAACAACTGCCAGGCTGGCCAGCTGAGCGTATTGAGACTCTGTACAACCGTATCGATGTTGCCGCGGTCCAGGCCGAGCAATTCTCACGAGAATTGGCCCGCGAGCACCTTGGGCTGCCGCAGGGCGCTTGGGTGGTTGGTAATGTTGGAAGGCTGCATCCGGATAAGGACCAAGCGACGCTGATCCGCGGGTTCGCGCTTGCGTTGCCAAATTTACCAGCGGGCAGTTTGCTAGCGATTATGGGCAGTGGTCGGCTTGAGGCTTCGCTTAAGTCTTTGGTCGACGAGCTTGGGGTGAGCGCATCAGTACGCTTTCTAGGACAGGTGCCCACTGGGCGTCGTTATTTTAAGGCTTTCGATGTTTTTGCGCTGACGTCTGACCGCGAACCCTTTGGCATGGTTTTGCTTGAGGCGATGGCGGCAGGGGTGCTGTTACTGGCTGCGGACTGCGGTGGTGCACCAGAGGTGGTAGGCGATGTTAGAGCGCTTTTCCCGTTCGGGGATGCGGAGGCTCTCGCGGATTGCCTTGTTGGTTCATCTCAGTCAATGGCAGGCGTTTATAGTTATGAGCAAAAGCTTCATGAGCATTTCTCAGATGAAGCGGTGGGTCGGCACGTTTGGCAAAAGTCGGGTCTTTGTAGCTACTTCTTTAAAACGTAAAAGGATGCAACGGCAGATGACTTTGCTCGCGACGGTTAGAGATGCGTTGTGTCGGCGCTGGTTACGGCGGCGGGGTATAAAATTTTCTTCAAGCTTGAGCAATCTGAGGCCGAATGCAGAGTTGATACTGGAGTCGGGTGTTGCTATGCGCGATGTGCGAATGGACTTCGATCACCTTGAAATCAGTGCTATGAGCTACATCAGGAGCGGTTCTGAGTTGATTAACGTCAGTCAGATTGGCCGTTTTTGTGCCATCGGCAATGGTGTTGTGATTGGTCAGGATCGAGCGGGGCATCCGTTGAATTGGGTAAGCAGCCATCCCTTTGCTCATGTTGTGGATAAATTTCATTACAGCTCGAATGTTCCCTCAACAGTCATCGGTCACGATGTATGGATCGGTCGTGAGGCGATGATTATGGAAGGCGTCAGCGTAGGCACAGGAGCCGTTGTAGCTGCGCGTGCATTGGTTACTCGGGATGTTCCGCCTTACGCGATCGTTGCTGGCACTCCGGCGCGAGTAATTCGCTATCGGTTCGATGAGCTTTTAATTGATAAAATGTTGGCCAGCGAGTGGTGGTGCCTACCCATAGAGGTCTTACTGCAACTACCGCTCGACGAGCCGCAGTCGTTCCTTAAGGCACTAGGAGCGCAAAAAAAAGTGGCAAAGGAGTACCCAAAAGTGCTTCTGCAACGCAACAGATGGGCTGCCACGTATCAGCTTGGGAGGCCGTGCTGATGAAGGTGCTTTTTCTGGTTCAAGCGCAACAGCGAGCAATTCTTGATCGGCTTTACGAGGGTATCGCCGGTGCGAGCGCGAGCTGCGACATACGGTGGCTGGGCAGTGACGAGCAAGCGAACTTGCGTCAGTACTTTCGCGAAAATGTTGATGTTGCGCATTACGACCGAATACTGTTTTTCTTGCGCTTCAAAAAGGAAGTTCGGCAATGGCGCTTCATTCGTTCGTTGCCCAATCTGGTTATTCTTGAGCACGACGCCTATCAGAACTATATCCCTTGCAAGTACACGGGTAAGTTCAGCGCGCATTATCGGCGGATGCCTTGGGTGCGGATTATCAGTTCGGGGTTTGAGGTCGCGCGGCGATTACGTGAGGAGGGATTTGACGCGCATTTTGTGTCCAAGGGCTATGACCAAGCTTTGTTACGCGACCTTAGTCGCGAGCGCGATATAGAGTTGGGTTTCGTTGGAAGCACTAAGAGCGGTGCATATAGCGGTCGCAAGGCGCTGCTCGACGAGTTGGCGCGGTTGGAAAATCTGGTGGCGACCCGTACCAAGTCTGGCGAAGACTATCTTAATACACTTAACCGTATCCGCTTCTTTGTGAGTGCAGATGTTGGTATGGGCGAGTATATGATCAAAAACTTCGAGGCTATGGCCTGTGGTTGCGTGTTGCTGGCTTATGACCAAGGGCAGGAAGAAAACCAAGCACTCGGTTTTATCGACATGCAAAACATCGTGCTTTATCGAACAATTGACGAGTTACGCACTAAGCTCGCAACACTTCGCGCAGATTCAGCTTGGGTCGCGAGGATCGCTGCTAACGGTCGGGAGCTTGCCGAGTCGCGTTATAGTTTCGAGCGTATAGGTGAGGCGGTCGTGCAGGCGATGCAGGCGCCCTTGCGACCTGACCCTGTGCCCGGTTGGTTATGCCAGCTGCGAAACCGCCTGGGAGGTTGGGTATGACCGCCCCGCGCCTGCTGTTTCTCATTCCCTACTTCGGCCGCTGGCCATTCTGGATGCCGTTCTTCCTGCAGAGCTGCCGTTATAACCCTGATGTAAAGTGGATTTTCTTCACTGATTGCGGCATACCGGCCGAAGCGCCAAGCAATGTGCAATTTCGGTCTATCAGTTTTGCCGAATACTGCGCAAAGGTATCTGCTCGATTGGGCATAGAGTTTCAGCCGCGTAGCCCTTACAAGCTCTGCGACCTGAAACCGGCGCTAGGGTATGTACATGCTGATGAGCTGGAGGGTTTCGATTTTT
The DNA here is from genome assembly GCA_001465025.1 of Pseudomonas sp. Ga0074129. GTDB lineage: Bacteria > Pseudomonadota > Gammaproteobacteria > Pseudomonadales > Pseudomonadaceae > Aquipseudomonas. The sequence goes on along the minus strand of LNDO01000076.1, from coordinate 60,542 downwards.
GGGGTTTCAGTGATATTGATCTGGTGTACGGCGATTTGCGTGCCTATTTCACTATAGACCGTCTGCAGCGCTTCGATTTGTTGTCGACTCACGAACGACGTGTTTCTGGTCACTTATGCCTGCTGCGAAACACCGCGAGGATGCGGGAAGCCTTTATGCAGGTACCCGGCTGGCAAGCGAAGCTTTCATCGGTTGAGCATAATGCTTTTGATGAGGGAGCCTTCAGTCGCCTCTTCATACGTTACAAAAGCTGGCCTGCAGCTTTGCGGCGGGTGAGCGATGCGCTTAATCCGTGGCGGCGCTCTAGTGAGTTTGTTGAGGCTTACAGCACGCCTAACGGACGCGTCGCTTGGCATGACGGTAGTCCTGATTTTCCGCAGCGCTGGATTTGGTTGGGCGGGCAACTGCGCAACGATCGCGATGGCTTGCGACAGTTTCCTTACTTTCACTTCATAGGCTGGAAGTGCGATGCCTGGCCTGCTTATGCCGAGCAAGATTTGCTAAGTGACGACATGCTGGCTGCGCGGGATGGATGGAGTATTACCCCCCAGGGTTTCCGAGAGGTTGAGTCTTGATTTTCTCCAAAGATAGCGAAATCACCTTGGTGGTGACCAGTTGTGGGCGTTTCGATTTGCTCACGCAGACACTTGTCAGTTTTGATGTCTTTAATAGCACGCCTATTCGCGAAGTGTTCATCACCGAGGACTCTGGTGATCAAGCTGTGCAGGCCTGTATTCCAGAGCATTGGCGTGAGCACACTACGTTTTTCGTGAATGTACCGCGACTGGGGCAGCTGCGTTCAATCGATCTGGCTTATTCCCATGTTAAGACCTCATGGGTCTTCCATTGCGAGGACGATTGGGCGTTCTATCGCCCCGGCTTTATTGAAGAGTCTCGGGTCTTGCTTGAGGCCGATCCGCAAGCGCTGCAGGTTTGGTTGCGCAGCTTTGCACACGATCTCGCGACTCATAGCCCCTACGTTTATTTGGGTGAGCGTGAGGTTGTCGAGGGGGTTGCCTACTACCGAGTCTGCTCGCACAAGGCGGAATGGCAGGGGTTTTCATTCAACCCTGGATTGCGCCGCCTGGTCGATTATCAGTGCTATGCGCCCTATGCCCAATACGTCAGCGAGAAGGATCTGTCACGCCTATATGCTGATGCACAGCGGCATGCCCTGATTCTGGAAAACGATGCTGTGTTGCACACTGGCTTCGGTGAGCACATCAGTGTGCCCGAAGAGCGAGTGAAAAAAGCAAAACGCAAGAAGCAGGAACGGTTGCGTTTGCTTGTGGTTTTTATATTAGGTCTATTCTTTGGCGCTCTGTTATGAATTTCGTGCACGAATTTAGCGTGCTGTATCGTAGGCTCGGCTACTTTACGCTTGCACTATTGGCCTTTGTTTTGAGTTTCTTGTTACTGCCAACTACTAAAATGGTTAACAATATTTTTTATGTGGCGTTGGCATTGCCTGCGCTGTTTTTTTTCCTGTTTCATTGGAGGCAGTATCTTCGGCTTTCTCCTTTCCTGTGGCTGTGGGGAGGGTTGTGCGCTTGGTTTTTATTGGTAGGTATTCAATCTGCCGACTTTCAGTACTTTAAGCACTTGCTCTATGTGACTCTATTTGTGCTGTTAGTGAGCTTGCTGGTATCACCTAGCATATTTCGAGGCCCATTATTCGCGCGTGGGCTATTTTGGGTGGTTGGGGGATATGTTTTTATAGCAGCTGTTGTTTATTGGGCTATAGGGCGCTATGCGCCGGGGGAGCGAGTTCTTTGGTTGCCTTCTCGTATGACGGGCCCCATTTACACTAGCATGTGGCTGGCCTGCTGTTTCGCTTTGGCTCTTCCAGTTTGGATAAGTCAGCGGCGATGGATAGAGCTTTCAATTGGTGTGTGCTTAGCAGTTTTCTGTATGGGGTATGTTTTACAGAGTCGATCTGGGCTCGTAGGCCTTTTTGCGATAGGTGTATTGTTTTTAGGTTTCTTAGTTTTGCACCGCGCGCGCCTTGTGATTTTAATTTTGACTTTGATTGCGCTGGCATCGGTGGTGGTTTTCTACAGCATTCGTGAGATCCCGCAGTTTTATAGTTTATTTGCTCGTGCTGACGCCGGGCGTTTTGAACTGTGGCACATCCTCATTGAAGAGTGGTTGTCGTGCGGGTTATGGCTAGGCTGTGGTATGCAACATGTGACTACTGCTACGATTCTTGGTGGCGCGCCTATCCAGCATTCACATAATATTTTCCTAGCGTTAGGTCTTTATAGTGGGTTGGTGTCTTTAGTAGTTTTTTTAATAATTGTTGCGGTTACGCTCCGGCGGGCATGGTTGCAGAATGATCCTTGGGGGCTTTACCTTTTTACCGCACTTATAATGCTGAATTTTGATGGTAGTAAACTCGTAGGTAATCCAGATGAGCTTTGGTTGCTGGTGCTCTTGCCCATGGCATTGATAGATAACCGCCGTGGGTTAGATAGCGTGCGGTTTTTTCCTGTCGAACGCCCATAATTGCGAGCTATCGAAAAGCATGCCTTCTTTGCGTAAGTATTTTTCGAAATGCTCCCGGTTTCGCTGAACCAAATGTTTGCTGAGAGGGCGCCTGTGGATTTTCATATCTGCAATGTCTATTAATCCTAACTGAGCGTCCGGCGTGCGCACTATGTTGCCCAAGTGCAGTGAGCGGAAATAGATACCGTTTTGATGCAGGTTATATATGAATGTTGCTAGCTCAGGGATTGTCGCCGACCAAGCCAGCGCACCCTCGCGCAGTAGTTTTGACAATGTTTCGCCAGGTAGCGGGCTGTACAGTACGGCAGTCCAGGCCGGATTCTCCAATCTATATAGGCGTAACGGCTTTAATGTCCGTATGCCTCTTGCCTCCAAGCATTCTGCGTTATAGCAAAATCGTTGTGAGTGTGGACGCAGTAATGCCGACGAGAACAAGCGCTTGCGGCGAAACAATTTGAGCATGTTGCCGTCGCTCAAATGATAAACCTTAGGGCCGAAACCATCCTGCTCCAGGATTTTTGCGTTGTGAATCAGTGTTGAGAAATCTGCAGCAGACAGGTGGGTAAAAGTCAGCACGGTTCAGAGCCTTGATAATCACATGTGGGCATATGATGCCTGATCTCGCAAGAGAGCGGCCATGGGGGGAGGGTGTTAAGATGTCGCTTTTGGCATGGGCGCCGTTATGACAGATACTCCCAAACAAGATGCTGCTTCTGGCCTCATAATCTACCTTCGCCTACTGACGTACGTGCTCCCTTACTGGGGGCTGTTTGCGATAAGTCTGTTTGGCTTCCTGATTTTCGCTTCCACCCAGCCGATGCTCGGCTACATGCTCAAGTTCTTCGTCGATGGTCTTAACAATCCTGACGCCGGACTGTTCGCCGAGGTGGCCTGGGTCGTTGAGCATGCACCCAGGCTGGCTGAGCTAAAGCTGCTCCACGCCGTACCTCTGTTGATCGTGTTCATAGCCCTCTTGCAGGGGGTAGGCTCATTTCTGGGTAACTACTTCTTGGCCAAGGTCTCACTTGGCCTGGTGCATGACTTACGTATTGCGCTGTTCAACAACCTGCTGAGCTTGCCGAATCGTTATTTTGATAATCACAACTCAGGTCATCTGATTTCTCGTATCACCTACAACGTAACCATGGTCACTGGCGCTGCCACAGATGCAATCAAGGTGGTGGTGCGCGAAGGCATGACGGTGATTTTCCTGTTTGCCACCTTGCTCTGGATGAATTGGAAACTGACCATGGTTATGGTCGTCATTTTGCCCGTGATCGGCCTGATGGTATCGAGTGCCAGCAAGAAGTTTCGCAAGCAGAGTAAGAGAATTCAGGTCACCATGGGTGATGTCACGCATGTGGCATCGGAAACGATTCAAGGCTACCGCGTCGTGCGTAGTTTTGGTGGTGAAGGTTATGAGCAGCAGCGCTTCCACGACGCAAGTGAAGACAACAAAACCAAGCAGCTGAAGATGGTCAGGCTTAATGCTGTTTACACACCAAGTCTGCAGTTGGTGATCTACAGCGCCATGGCGGTTTTGATGTTTTTGGTGTTGTTACTACGTGGTGATGCCAGTGCGGGTGATCTCGTGGCCTACATCACGCTTGCCAGTCTTTTGCCTAAGCCGATTCGCCAGCTCTCTGAAGTCAGCTCGACTATTCAGAAGGGTGTTGCCGGTGCGGAAAGTATTTTCGAGCAGTTGGATGAGCAGTCTGAGGTAGATCGTGGTTCGCAGGAGCGCCAGCGCATCAGTGGTCGTTTGCAAGTGAACAATCTGAGCTTTCAGTACCCGACCAGCGAAAAACCGGTGCTCAACAATATTTCTTTTGTGGCTGAGCCGGGCCAGATGGTGGCGTTGGTGGGGCGTTCTGGCAGTGGTAAATCCACGCTGGCGAGTTTGATTCCGCGTTTTTATCACCACGAGAACGGCCAGATTCTGCTCGATGACCTGGATGTTGAAGAGTACACGCTGCGTAATCTGCGCGGTCATATTGCCTTGGTTACCCAGCATGTAACTCTGTTCAATGACTCCGTGCGCAACAACATTGCCTATGGCGATTTGGCCGATGCTCCGCTGGACGCGATCAAACGTGCTGCTGCGGATGCCTACGCAGACGAGTTTATCGAGAAGATGCCGCAAGGCTACGACACCGTAGTGGGCGAGAATGGTGTCTTGCTTTCAGGGGGGCAGCGTCAGCGTTTGGCGATTGCCCGAGCGCTGCTCAAAGATGCTCCTCTGTTGATCCTCGATGAAGCCACTTCGGCGCTGGATACCGAGTCCGAGCGGCACATCCAGGCGGCATTAGATAAGGTCGTCGAAGGGCGCACCACCATCGTAATTGCCCATCGTCTGAGTACCATCGAGAAGGCTGATCTGATTTTGGTGATGGAGCAGGGCGAGATTGTTGAGCGTGGCACTCACGCGCAATTGCTGGCCCTCAATGGTTACTACGCACGCCTGCATGCCCGCGATTTTGCTGACGATGCTGACCTGCATGTGGGGCCGAGTGCTTGATGCCCCGTCGTGCGCGCACCGCCTGCATGTCAGGCGGTTGTGGTTCATGTGCTTTGCAGCCTTGGCGCGCTGTAGTGGTTCAACTTTGAATGCGGTCGCAGTGTAAAGCCGCCAGTCGTCTCGGGTGGCTGGCTAAGTAAGTGCCGAGCGCCTTTGGTACAAGTTCTTTGCAGCAACCGACATTAACGAATTCTTCCGCAAGGCTGTGCGCCGCCATGAACTGTTCTGGGTGCGCACGCTCGGCGGTTAGCCAGCGCAGTGGCCTGCCAATGTTATGATTCGCGGCAATCTGTTCTGTCGCTTCTGGAGTGTTTATGAAAGTGTCCATGCCGCGTTTCGACCAGGCCGCCGTTCTGGTGGTGGGCGATGTCATGCTCGATCGTTATTGGCATGGCGGCACCTCGCGGATTTCGCCGGAAGCGCCGGTGCCGGTGGTCAAGGTCGAGCAGATTGAGGATCGTCCAGGCGGCGCGGCCAACGTCGCGCTGAATATCGCGGCCCTTGGTGCGCCGGCCATATTGGTCGGGGTTACTGGACAGGATGAAGCCGCCGAGAGCCTGCGCAACAGCCTGCAGGCGGTTGGCGTGAAGACTTTCTTCCAGGCGATCAAAGACCAGCCGACCATCGTCAAATTGCGCGTGATGAGCCGTCATCAGCAGCTCTTACGCATGGATTTCGAAGAGCCGTTCCGCACCGATAGCGCCGCCCTGGCCGCCAGCGTCGAAGCGCAGTTGGATGGCATTAAAGTGTTGATTCTCTCGGATTACGGCAAAGGCGCTCTGCAAAACCATCAGGCATTGGTGCAACTGGCGCGCAGCAAAGGCATTGCCGTACTGGCAGATCCCAAAGGCAAGGATTTCTCCATCTACCGGGGTGCGAGTCTGATCACACCGAACCTGCACGAGTTCGAAACCATCGTCGGCCACTGCCGTGATGAGGCCGAGTTGGTGGCCAAGGGTGCCGCGCTGATGGCCGAGTTGGAGTTGGGCGCGCTGCTGGTGACCCGTGGCGAACACGGCATGACCTTGCTGCGCCCGGAGCATCCGGCGCTGCATCTGCCGGCACGTGCCCGCGAAGTGTTCGATGTGACCGGTGCGGGCGATACGGTTATTTCCACCTTGGCGGCCAGCTTGGCTGCGGGCGAAGAGCTGCCAAATGCCGTAGCACTGGCCAATTTGGCCGCTGGTATTGTGGTCGGTAAGCTCGGCACCGCAGCTATCAGCGCGCCGGAACTGCGCCGTGCGATTCAGCGCGAGGCGGGTTCCGAGCGTGGTGTGCTGACTCCGGATCAGCTGCTGCTGGCCATTGAAGACGCCCGCGCCCATGGCGAGAAGATCGTCTTCACCAACGGCTGTTTCGATATTTTGCATGCTGGCCATGTGGCTTATCTGGAACAGGCGCGCGCGCAGGGTGATCGACTGGTGTTGGCGGTCAACGACGACGCTTCCGTCAGCCGCCTGAAAGGGCCGGGTCGGCCGATCAATACCGTAGATCGACGCATGGCCGTTTTGGCAGGCCTTGGCGCGGTCGATTGGGTGGTGAGCTTTGCCGAAGACACCCCGGAGAATCTCATTCGCGCGGTCAAGCCGGACGTGTTGGTCAAAGGCGGCGATTACGGTATTGAAGGCGTAGTCGGCGGCGATATTGTCCGCGCCTACGGCGGGGAAGTGCGCGTGCTGGGGTTGGTGGAAAACAGCTCCACCACCGAGATTGTCGAGAAGATTCGCAGCAAGTAACCGTCCACACTGACTGGCTGCTTTGCCAGTCAAGCGCGTCGGCGCGGTCATAGGCGCTTGCCCTGACCGCGCGCATGATCCGTGGCATCCCCCGTATGGAGTGAGATGCCATGAGTTCCGACGTACAGGGCCGTGCCCTGGCAGTATTGAATCGAGTCGCCCAGGCGCATTGGCCAGACCGTTTGAAGCTGCGCCAACCTTTCGAAAAACTGATCTACACCGGCAGCCGTGCGAGCTTTCGCGCGGCGGCGCAGCGTGCAGGCAAAGTGGCCAAGCTGCCGCGCCCTGTTGACCCGGATGCGCTGTTTGATCTGTCCCTGTCTGATGAGCAGCAGATGCTGGTGGAGATGCTGGAAGCCTTCGCCAGTGAAGTGCTGCGCCCGCTCGCCCACGATGCCGATGAACAAGCCGTGCTGCCAGCGGCGTTGCTCAACCAGGCACATGAGCTTGGGCTGACCCACTATGCGGTGAGTGAAGCGCAGGGCGGCATGGCCGGTGAACGCACCACCCTGAGCAATGCGCTGATTGCCGAGGCGCTGGGCAAGGGCGATTTGTCTTTGGCTGCAGCATTGTTGTTGGGGCAATGCGGCGCAGCAAGCGCGCTGGTTGCCGGCCTTTGTCGGTGAAGAACCCGCACCCGTGATGGCCATTGCGGTGAATGAACCGACGCCGCTGTTTGATTCGCACAAGTTGACGACTCGGGCACGTAAGCGCGGTAAGCATTACGTCCTTAGCGGTGAGAAGAGCTTGGTGTTGCGTGGAATGGATGCCAGCCAGCTGATCATCGCGGCGCAGGCGGCGGACGGTCCGGCGCTGTTTATCGTCGAGGCGGGCGCCAAAGGTCTGCAGCGCAGCCCGCAGCCGGCCATGGGCCTGAAGGCTGGCAGCACGGCGCGCGTGCGGCTCAATGGCGTGAAGGTGCCAGTTGAGGCGCGACTTTTCTCGATTATGCCGGGCTGGCCTGGTGCGCCTTGGCCGTGGGCACGGCGCAGGCGGCGCTGGATTATGTGGTGCCGTACTGCAATGAGCGTGTGGCCTTCGGTGAGCCAATCAGCCATCGCCAGGGCGTGGCTTTTATGGTCGCGGACATCGCGGTGGAACTCGACGCCATGCGCCTGATGGTCTGGCGCGCGTGTTCGCGGGCCGAGCAGGGTTTGCCGTTCCAGCGCGAAGCCTATCTGGCGCGTCTGCTGTGCAGCGAAAAGGCCATGAAGATCGGCACCGACGCCGTGCAGTTGCTCGGCGGTCACGGCTTTACCAAAGAACATCCAGCCGAGCGCTGGTACCGCGATTTGCGTGCGCTGGCGATTATGGCCGGCGGTCTCCAGCTCTAAGGGCGCATCACCATGAACTTAGAAACCCCCAAGAAATTCCGTGGCTTGGTCAATCAGGCCCATCAGGTGGCGGAGAATTACTTCCGGCCGATTTCACGTAAATACGACAAGGCCGAGCACGCCTATCCCAAGGAGCTGGACCTGCTCGCGGCGCTGCTCGATGGCATGAACGCCGGCTCGCCAGATGCGATTGGCGCCACCTCCGCCAGCAAACGTGGTGCAGCCCGTGAGCAACAGGAAGGCATCAAAAATGGCGGCAATCTGTCCGCCCTGCTCGGGGTGATGGAGCTGTGCTGGGGCGATGTCGGCCTGCTGCTGGCGATGCCGCGTCAGGGCTTGGGCAACGCGGCGATTGCGGCCGTCGCCAATGATGAGCAGCTGGCGCGCTTCAGCGGCACCTGGGCGGCCATGGCGATTACCGAGCCGGGCTGCGGCTCGGACTCGGCGGCGATCCGCACCACGGCCATCAAGGACGGCGATCACTACGTGCTCAACGGCGAGAAGATCTACGTCACCTCCGGCGAGCGTGCCGACTCGGTGGTGGTGTGGGCCACACTTGATAAAAGCCTCGGTCGCGCGGCGATCAAGTCCTTTGTGGTGGAGCACGGCACGCCGGGGATGACCGTCACCCGGCTGGAGAAGAAGCTCGGTATCAAGGCCTCGGACACCGCCGCGATCAGCTTTAGCGATTGCCGCGTGCCAGCGGCCAACCTGCTCGGTAACCCGGAAATCCCTTCGACAACACCCGCCCGCTGGTCGCCGGGATGGCGGTGGGCGTGGCCAAGGCCTCACTGGACCGCACCCGCGAGCTGCTGAAGAAAGTCTGCAAGCTGGATTACCGCACGCCGTTGCTCAGCGTCAGCCACGCCGAAGCGACGCTCTATCGCCTGGAAGCCGAATGGGAAGCCGCGCGCCTGTTGACCATGAAAGCCGCCTGGATGGCCGACAACAAACTGCCCAACTCCAAGGAAGCCTCCATCGCCAAAGCCAAGGCCGGGCGGGTGGCCAACGAGGTGACGTTGAAATGCGTCGAACTGGCCGGCGCGTTGGGCTACGGCGAGGATGAGTTGTTGGAGAAATGGGCGCGCGACTCGAAGATTCTCGACATCTTCGAAGGCACCCAGCAAATCCAGCTGTTGATCGTCGCCAGACGTTTGCTCGGCAAAAGCTCCAGCGAACTGAAGTAACCACCCCCGGATTACATCCGGGCTACGGGTCGTGCGGTCGTCTCGTAGGTTGGTGTTGAACGCAGCGAAGCCCAACAGGTTGCGGTACGCCTCGTTGGGCTTCGTCGCAAGCTCCTCAACCCAACCTACGTCGCTGTTGTAGGGTGGATGGCGTTTCACCCATCCACCGATGCGTGGTTGTGATGGATGAAAAGAGCGTCATCCACCTTACGGTTTGGCCTCGTTGTGGGGTTTATCCGGGCGGCGTTCAGATACCTTGCAGGCTTAGCCAGTCTTTCCAGCGGATGCGTTCGTCGTGCACCAGCCAGCCGTCTTGTGGGGCGAAGCTTTCGGCCAGCCATAGGCCGCGAGTGCTGACAGGTGTGAGTTGGCCTTGCGTGAGGGTTAGCAGGTTGGCCGTTGGGCGGCCTTGGTCGAGTGCCAGCAGAAATAAATCCGGCCTGGCGCGGTTAAGGCGGGCGACGAGGGTGCCTTGCTCCAGGCATTCATCGACATGCAGCAAGCTCAGGTCGCGCGTCTCTTGGTGCAGTTCCAGGCGCATGTCGTACACCAGTTGCAGTGACGCGGTGGGCAGGTGCACGTAGGCATGCGGGCGTTCGAGCAGTTTTAGCGTGCCGCATTGCACCGGTCGCGTTGCGCCCTTGAGCGGGCTGAGGGTGAAGTGGGCACTTTCCCGATAGGGCAGGCTGTTTTGATAGGGCGTCGGCAGCCAGGTGTCGCCAAAGCGCCCGCTCAGCCAGCCTTCCGGGGTTTCCAGCAGGCATTCTTCGGCCACTTCTTGAATCACCGTGAGCAGCGGCAAATTGAGTTCATGCGCCGGGACGTAACCGGATATCAGTTTGAGCACCACATCGCCACGATCAGCCCGACGCTGACGTACCAGCACCCAGTAATCACGCCCCTGCCAGTTGAGCGTCAGGCGTACTGAAACCCCGAGGTTGGCCAGTTCCACGGCAAAGCGCTGGGTGTCAGCAATCGCCACGGGTTGGCGCTTTGCCAGCATCTGCGCGAAGTTCAGCGGCATGCCCCGGCCTTGGTAGATCAGGCCTTCGGGGCTGGCTTCAACGTGCAGTTGCAGGGTTTTGAAGCTGCTGGGGTCTTTGCGGATCAAGGTGCGCGGCATGGCAACTCCTTGTGGGCAGGGATGCGGCCAGTCAGCTTGGCACAGATCAGCGCCGCATAAGCGTCAGGCAATATCCTGAATCACAGCCGCGGCCGTAGCGACGTTATGCGCCAGGTGCTGCGGGTTGATGGTGCCGATGATCGCGCTGCAGGCGGCCGGGTGGCTGAAGATCAGCTCAAAGCTGGCGCGCACCGGGTCGATGCCAGGTGCCAGGCAGGCGTGACCGCTGGCCAGGGCCTTTTTAATCAAAATACCTTTGCCTTGTTGCGCGGCGTAGTCCAGCACGGGACGCTCGCCTTGTTCGTTGAGGTTGTAGGTGACCATGGCGCAGTCGCCGGTCTCCAGCGCCAACAGACCGCCCTCGACGGTTTTACCGGAGAGGCCGAAACCGCGAATTTTGCCTTCGCGTTTCAGTTCTGCCAGCGTTTCGTACACGCCGCTGTCACGCAGGATGGCCACATCGTTGCCGTCGGAATGCACCAGCACGAGGTCGATAAAATCGGTTTCCAGGCGCGTGAGGCTGCGCTCCACCGAGCGGCGGGTGTGCGCCGGGCTGAAATCAAAATGCGACTGACCGTTGTCGAACTCTTCACCGACCTTGCTGACGATCACCCAATCGTGGCGCTGGCCGCGCAGCAGCGGGCCGAGGCGGGTTTCGCTGGAGCCGTAGGCCGGCGCGGTGTCGATCAGGTTGATGCCCAAATCGCGGGCTTGGGCGAGCAGGGCGCGGGCGGTGGCGTCATCGGGGATGGTGAAGCCAGTCGGATATTTCACGCCTTGATCACGGCCCAGTTTGACCGTGCCCAAACCCAGCGGTGAAACCCGCAAACCGGTGTTGCCCAGTGGGCGGTGCAGGGTGTGCAACATCAGAGCAACTCCTCCCAGGCTGCGGCGGCGACGCTCGGGCGCGGCAGGGCAGGCAGCGCTGCGTGGGCGTGCGGCTGAATACCGTCACGGTTGAGGGCGGCCAGTACGCGGTCTGCAAAATCCGGCGCAAGGGCCAGCTTGGTCGGCCAGCCCACCATCAGCTTGCCTTGCTCATGCAGGAAGGCGTTGTCCGGGCGCACCAGGCCGGATTGCGCTGGCTCGGCGCGCTCCACCCGCAACGTCGCCCACTGTGCGGCAGACAGATCCACCCACGGCAGCAGCTCGCTCAGTTCCTTCTGCGCAGCCTTGATTTGCGCGGCTTCGTCACGGGCCACGCCATCGGCTTCGGCCAAGTCGCCACCCAAATACCACACCCACTGACCATCGGCAGCGGGATGGGTGGTGATGGTCACGCGCGGCTTCGGCCCGCCGCCCAGGCAATGGGCATACAGCGGTTTAAGGGTCGGGCCTTTGACCAGCGCCATGTGCAGTGGGCGCAGTTGTTGCGCCGGCTGGCTGAGGCCGAGGGCGCTGAGCAGCTCGGCATTGCCGCGCCCGGCGCTGAGGATGATGCGTTGTGCGCGAATCTCGCGGCCATCGACCACTAGGCCAACTAGCTCGCCATGTTCATGCAATGGTTCGATGCGCTCGGCAGCCAGCAAACCATCGCCGGCTAACTCGCTCAAGCGCTTGATCAGGCTCGGTACATCCAATACCAGCTCCGCTAAGCGGTAGACCTTGCCCTTGAATTTTGGGTGTTGCAGGGCCTGTGGCAGGTGCTCGCCCTTTACCTGATCGACACGACCGCGCACGGCCTTGCTGGCAAAGAAACTGGTGATGTTGCCGGCCAGGCTTCCGGGCGACCACAGGTAGTGCGCATCGGAGAGCAGGCGCACGCCCGTGAGGTCCAGCTCGCCATTGCCCGCGAGGGCTTCACGCCAGCGTCGTGGCATATCGGCAATGGCTTCGGACGCGCCGGTCAGCGCGCCCCTTGAGACTTCACACTCTGCCCGCCGCCGAGCTGGGCGCTTTCCACCAGCAGCGTGGCGAAACCCTGGCGGCGCAGGCGCGCGTTCAGCCAAAGGCCAGCGATACCGCCGCCGACGATCAAAACATCAGTGCTTAATGCCTGGGACATGCAGGTGTCTCACCGGGGAAAACAGGTGCGCAGTATAACGGCAGCCGCTCGCGCGAGGGTCAGTGTCCAGTGCTTTGCGAGAACAACTGAATCACCACCACACCGCTGACAATCAGGGCCATGCCGAGGATGGCCGGTAGGTCCAGCTTTTGCTGGTAGAGAAATACGGCGGCGATGCTCACCAGCACGATACCCATGCCTGCCCAAATGGCGTAGGCAATGCCCACCGGGATGGTTTTTACCACCAGGCTGAGCATCCAGAAAGCGATGCCGTAACCGGCCACCACCAGCAGCAGGGGCAGAGGTTTATTGAAACCGTCCAAGGCTTTCATTGAAGTGGTTGCCACTACTTCGGCGGCGATGGCAATGGCAAGGAAAATGTACGCGTTCATGTTTGGCTCTCCATCCGTTATGGGGACGATTCTAGTGCGTGAGCGTATGGGATAAAGTCATTACCTATCCGCTTGGGAGATAGGTTATGCAGTGGAACTTGGAACAGATTCGCCTGTTTGTCAGCGTGGCCGACGGTCAGTCGTTTTCCGCTGTGGGTCGGCAGATGCAGCGTGCGCAATCGGCGGTGAGTAATGCGATTGCCATGCTGGAGACAGACTTGGGCGTACGCCTGTTTGAGCGCAGCAGTGGCCGTCAGCCGCGCCTGACCGAGGCCGGTATGGCCATGCTTGAGGAAGCGCGCGAGGTATTGCGCCAGTGTCAGCGGCTTGAGGGGCGCGCGTTAGGGCTGGTACGTGGGGAGGAGGTGCGTCTGCGCTTGGCGCAAGATGAGGCCATGCCTTATCAGCCGGTGCTCGACAGCCTGGAGGCGCTGGCGCAGCAGTTCCCGCTGTTGGAGGTGCAGTTGGCCAGCGGTGCGCAAGGGGATGTGGCGCGCAAACTGCTGGAGAATCGCGCCGACCTCGGCTTGCTGTTCCACCACGAACACATGCCCGATGCGCTGGAGCGTCAGCGCTTGGGCACCATCGAGATGGTCACCGTGTGCGGTGCCGGGCACGCACTGGCGGGCATGGAGCATGTGGATCGGCGTGAACTGGCCCGTCACCGGCAGCTGCTGATGACCCCGCAAGACAGCCACTATCCGGGCGGTGAGCAAATCAGCCCGTCGGTGTGGCGCACCGACAGCTTCTACACCATGGCCGAACTGCTGATGCGCAACCTCGGCTGGGCTTGGTTGCCGCGCCATGTGGTGCAGTACCCGACCTATCAGAACCAACTGGTGGAACTAAGCAGCGACTGGACCCCGCCACCGCTGGTGGTTGAGCTGGTGTGCCGCCGTGATGAGGCGCTAGGCCCGGCGGCGTTATGGCTGGCTGAGTGCTTTGCCCAGCACTTGCAGGCAATTGGCTAACGCTACAGCGCGTGACTCGACGGTTTTAGCCAAAGTGCATAAGCTGCGCGCCATGAATAGACACCTCTATACCCTGCTGTTTCACTTCGGCCTGCCGCTGGTGGCCGGGCGTTTAGCGTGGCGTGCCTGGCAAGCACCGGCCTATGCCAAACGCATCGGCGAGCGCTTTGCCTTCGGTTTGCCCGCGCTGAAACCGGGCGGTATCTGGCTGCATGCCGTGTCGGTGGGCGAGAGCATTGCCGCCGCGCCGCTGGTGCGTGAGTTGCTGGCGCGCTATCCGCAGTTGCCGATCACCATCACCTGCATGACGCCGACCGGCTCGGAGCGTATTCAGGCCATGTTTGGCGGCCCGGAATACGCCGGTCGCGTGCAGCATTGCTACTTGCCCTATGACCTGCCTTGGGCCGCCGCGCGGTTTCTGGAGCGCGTGCAACCCACGCTGGCGGTGATCATGGAAACCGAGCTATGGCCCAACCATATCCACCAGTGCGCCGCGCGTGGCATCCCTGTTGCGCTGGCCAATGCGCGGCTGTCCGAGCGTTCGGCACGCGGCTATGCGCGCTTCGCCAAACTGACGGCGCCGATGCTGGCTGAGTTGGATTTGATTGCCGTGCAAACAGCGCTGGAGGCTGAGCGCTTTCGCAGCCTCGGTGCGCGGCCTGAGTGTGTTGAGGTCACCGGCTCGATCAAATTTGATCTGACCATTGATCCCGCTCTGCTGACTCGCGCCCAGCGCCCGGTGTGGATCGCGGCCAGCACCCATGCTGGTGAGGATGAAATCGTCCTGGCGGCCCATCGTCAGTTGCTTGGGCAGCATCCTGATGCGTTATTGATTCTGGTGCCGCGCCATCCTGAGCGCTTCAATGCGGTGTTTGACCTGTGCCAGCGGCAAGGCTTCGGTACGCGGCGGCGCTCAACGGGCGAGGCCGTTGAGGCGGCGGATCAGGTGCTGCTCGGCGACACCATGGGCGAGTTGCTGTTTCTTTATGCGCTGGCCGATATCGCCTTTGTCGGCGGCAGCCTGGTCGCTAATGGCGGGCACAACCTGCTGGAGCCAGCCGCGCTGGGTAAACCGGTGCTCAGCGGCCCGCACTTGTTCAACTTTCTGGAGATCGCCGCGCAGTTGCGCGCGGCGGGCGCCCTGAGCGAGACGGCCGATGCTGACGGTTTGTCGCAGCGCATCGCGCAACTCTGGCGCGAGCCCGAGACGGCGCAGGCCATGCGTGCGGCCGGGTTGGCGGTGATGCAGGCCAACCAAGGCGCATTGGCGCGGTTGTTGGCGGGCTTGGGGCGGCTGATCAACCCTCAGCCCTGACACCATCGCCGTGGGAGGGGCTAGCCGCGACCGAGCCAACTGCTGCTGGGTTTCAAATATGTCGCCGCTGGAGCGCCTCCCACGGGTTGTGGTGCTTCTGAGTGAGGCCACTTGGATCTGTTCAAGGCGGCATGCGTTACGCAGGCAATAAAAAGCCCCGCGGGCAAAACCAGCGGGGCTTTTTTACTCACTCAACTCAGTACTGCGAGTTGCTGCGCAGTTGCGCCTCGGCGGCTTTGGCCAGATCCGGTGGGAGGAAGTCTTCGTCCGGGTTGTAGTCGGATTTCAGGTATTGCTCCAGTGCAGCCAGGTCGTCCGGGCTGAGGGTGCCGGCGGCTTGCTTCAAGCGCAGGTTGTTGAGGATGTAGTCGTAGCGCGCGTTGTTGTAGTTGCGCACCGAGCTGTACAGCTCGCGCTGAGCGTCGAGGACGTCAACGATATTGCGGGTGCCGACCTGATAGCCGATTTCGGTGGCTTCCAGCGCGCTTTGGTTGGAAATGATCGACTGTTTGCGCGCTTGCACGGTTTCCACGTCGGTGTTGACCGCGCGGTGCAGGTTGCGGGTGTTTTGCACCACCTGACGGCGCAGGCTTTCACGCAGTTGCTCGCTCTGGTTCAGGCGCTGGTAAGACTCGCGCACTTGCGAGCTGGTGAGGCCGCCGCTGTAAAGCGGGATATTCAGTTGCAAGCCAATAGAGCGCTGCTCGACGTCGCCGCTGTAGCCTGGCGCGCCATTGCGGTTACTGAAACCAAGGCTGTCGTTGTCACCCTTCTGGTAGCTGGCCACGGCATCCAGCGTCGGCGCATGGCCGGATTTACGCTGGCGCAGGGTCTCTTCGGCGGCTTCAACGGCGAAGTTGCTGGCTTGCAGGTTGAGGTTTTGCGCGGCGGCGGTATCAACCCAGGCTTTGGCGTCGTTTGGCGTAGGGGCGAGGATCGGCAGGCTGTGCTCGATACCTTCCAGCGCGGCGAACTCGCGGTTGGTCAGGGTGGTCAGGGCTTGGAAGGCGTCTTCAACCTGACGCTGAGCGATGATGCGGTTGGCGCGGGCGGTGTCGAAACCAGCCTGGGCTTCCAGTACGTCGGTTTTATCCGACAGGCCGACGTCGAAGCGCTCGTTGGCTTGATCCAGCTGGCGCTTGAAAGCGGCTTCTTCGGCCTTGGTCGAAGCCAGGTTGTCTTGGGCGCGGAGCACGGCGAAGTAGGCTTCGGCGCTTTGCAAAATCAGGGTTTGCTCGCTGGCCGAGAGTTGCAGCGCAGCTTGTTCGTTGCTGGCTTCGGCCGCCTGCAGTTGGAACCAGCGGTCAGCACGGAACAGTGGCTGGCTGAGGTTGGCCTGATAGACCATGCCGCTGCGCGAGGCAGTGTTGGCTGGCGAGTCGACCTGCGTGCGACTGTCGCTCAGGTTGGCACCTGCGGAAAGGTTGGGCAGCAAGCCTGCGCGGGCCTGGGGCACCACTTCGCTCAGGGCTTGATAGTCGGCGCGTGCGGCGGCGAGGTCGGCGTTGTTGGCGGCGGCTTCTTGGTAAACCGTAACCAGGTCGGTCTTGGTGGACAGCGGGGCCTGTTCTGCCCCGGCCGTTGCGTTGTAAGCGGCTGCGATGGCCAGGGCCAGAGAGATTCTGCGCAACATGAGGGTGATCCTGAATGAGCGGTAATCCGCAAGGCTAAGGTGCCGTACCGGGAGGGTCAAGCGCCGTTATGGTTGCAGCAGTATAGTTCGCGGCCTGCTGGGATGTTTGCAAGAGCTGCGCACTCGACTGCGGGCTATCCGACGCATGGGGCAGGCTTGTGCATCATGCCGGTTGGTTTTATCGCGGCAGGTTGATTAGACTGGCCTCGTTCTTGTCGGGGTGCCCCAAATGCGGGGCTGAGATTGGCAGCTGCCGGATCCCGTTGAACCTGATCAGGTTAAGGCCTGCGTAGGGAACAAGATGTACTCGCCTCGTTCTGGCCGAGCTTCTGGCACCGTTCCTGGTGCGTCCGCGCTGTTCATCCCTTGCAGGTTCACTCCGACATTCAGCCCTGGAGAGAGCCCGCCGATGAGTGCACAACAACAAAAGAACCTGAGTGAAAGTGCTCAGGTCGACCAGCAATCCATCCAACCCTTCCCGCGTTCGCAGAAGATCTATGTGCAGGGTTCGCGCCCTGATATTCGCGTGCCGATGCGTGAAATCAGCCTGGATGTCACGCCCACTGACTTCGGCGGCGAGATCAACGCCCCCGTCACCGTGTATGACACATCCGGCCCCTACACCGACCCGAATGTGGCCATCGACGTGCGCAAAGGCCTGGCCGATGTGCGCAGCGCCTGGATCGAAGACCGTGGCGACACCGAGAAGCTGCCGGGGCTGAGCTCTGAGTTTGGCCAGCGCCGTCTGGATGATGCCGAGCTGTCTGCCATGCGCTTTGCCCATGTGCGCAACCCGCGTAAAGCCAAGGCGGGCAAAAACGTCAGCCAGATGCATTACGCGCGTCAGGGCATCATCACGCCCGAGATGGAATACGTCGCCATCCGCGAAAACATGAAGCTGGCCGAAGCCCGCGAGGCCGGTTTGCTCAAAGCGCAGCACGCTGGTCACAGCTTTGGTGCCTCGATCCCGAAAGAGATCACCGCTGAGTTTGTCCGCGAAGAAATCGCCCGTGGCCGCGCGATCATTCCGGCCAACATCAACCACACCGAACTGGAACCGATGATTATCGGCCGTAACTTCCTGGTGAAGATCAACGGCAATATCGGCAACTCGGCGCTGGGCTCGTCCATTGAAGAAGAAGTGGCCAAGCTGACCTGGGGCATTCGCTGGGGTTCGGACACGGTCATGGACCTGTCCACCGGCAAACACATTCACGAAACCCGCGAGTGGATCATCCGCAACTCGCCCGTGCCGATTGGCACCGTACCGATTTATCAGGCGCTGGAAAAAGTCGGCGGCGCGGCCGAAGAACTGACCTGGGAGTTGTTCCGCGACACCCTGATCGAGCAAGCCGAGCAGGGCGTGGACTACTTCACCATCCACGCCGGTGTATTGCTGCGCTATGTACCGATGACCGCCAAGCGCGTCACCGGCATCGTCTCGCGCGGCGGTTCGATCATGGCCAAGTGGTGCCTGGCGCACCACAAAGAAAACTTCCTCTACACCCACTTCGAAGACATCTGCGAAATCATGAAGGCCTACGACGTCAGCTTCTCGCTGGGCGATGGCCTGCGTCCAGGCTCGATTGCCGATGCCAACGACGAAGCGCAGTTCGGTGAGCTGGAAACCCTCGGCGAGCTGACCAAGATCGCCTGGAAGCATGACGTGCAGACCATGATTGAAGGCCCCGGCCACGTGCCGATGCAGTTGATCAAAGAGAACATGGACAAGCAGCTGGAATGCTGTGACGAAGCGCCGTTCTACACCCTCGGCCCGCTGACCACTGACATCGCGGTGCGGCGATGATCGGCTGGTTCGGTTGCGCCATGCTCTGCTACGTCACGCCTAAGGAGCACCTGGGCCTGCCGAACAAGGATGACGTGAAGACCGGCATCATCACCTACAAGATCGCCGCCCACGCGGCCGACTTGGCCAAAGGTCATCCGGGCGCGCAGATTCGTGACAACGCCTTGAGCAAGGCGCGCTTTGAATTCCGCTGGGAAGACCAGTTCAACCTCGGCCTCGACCCGGACACCGCGCGCAGTTATCACGACGAAACGCTGCCCAAAGACTCGGCCAAGGTGGCACACTTCTGCTCCATGTGCGGGCCAAAGTTCTGCTCGATGAAGATCACCCAGGAAGTTCGCGTCTATGCTGAAGAGCAACGCATCGCCGCACTCGACCTGGATGCCGAGGCGGGCATGCAAGCCAAGGCGGAGGAGTTTAAGGCGCAGGGGTCACAGCTCTATCACAAGGTGTAATAGAGAGCCTGCTGCCCCCTGTTTCGGGGCCGCATAGGATGTCACCAGGACGGGCCTTCGGGCCCGTTCCTGTTAATTAGGGGGGCGTTATGCAACGAGAAGATGTTGACGTAATCGAGCGTGAGGTCTGCTTTCGCGGCTTTTATAAGCTCGATCGACTGCGCCTGCGTCATCGCCAATTTGCCGGTGGCATGGGGCCTGAGCTGAGCCGCGAACTGTTCGTGCGCCATGATGCCGTGTGTGTGCTGCCCTATGACCCGCAACACGATTGCGTGGTGTTGATTGAGCAGTTTCGCATCGGTGCGCTGGATAAAAGCGCGAATCCCTGGCTGCTGGAGCTGGTCGCCGGGCTGATAGATAAAGACGAAGTACCGGAAGAGGTAGCCCGCCGCGAAGCGTTGGAGGAAGCCAATCTGCAACTGACCTCGCTGTGGCCCATTACCCAGTATTACCCTTCGCCCGGCGGCTCCGATGAGCGCGTGCACTTGTATGTGGGCCGTTGCAGCAGCGAGGGTGTGGGCGGTGTGTATGGCTTGGCAGAGGAGGGTGAGGACATTCGTGTACACGTCTGGTCTTTGGCCGATGCGCTGGCAGCCGTGAAGGATGGGCGTATCGACAATGCGGCGAGCATCATTGCCCTGCAGTGGTTGGCGCTGAACCGTGCCGAAGTGCGGGGGTTGTGGTCGTGAACCTGTTACGCGAGCGCTACCGGGTCGATTTGGTCGAACTGCAAGCTGCTTGCGAAGCCAACTATGCGCGGCTGATGCAACTGCTCCCGGCAATGCGTGAGGCGGTAGGTGCGCAGCGGCGTGTCGCCTTGAGTCAGGGCGAGCATGCATTGGGTGTGCTGGCGCTCGAGGTGCTGGAAACCTGCCCCTATACCTCGACCCTCTCTGTGCGTCAGGAGTTCAGCCTGCCCTGGTTGCCGGTGCCGCACATGGAGGTTCGCGTGTACCATGATGCGCGCATGGCCGAAGTGATTGGTGCGCAAAGCGCGCGGCGCTTTCGTGGGGTCTATCCCTATCCCAGTGCAGACATGCATCAGCCAGATGAGAAGACGCAACTCAATCTGTTTCTCGGCGAGTGGCTAAGCCATTGCTTGGCGTGTGGGCATGAACCGATGCCGGTTCGCTAACCCTTTTTACACCTCCACCCGCTAGCACGACAGTCCTCGTCTATACCCGGCAGCAAGCCGCGACATCCACGCAATTACCGCCGACGTTCTGTGATGCAATGCGCGTTCGCGGGTTTACCGCACGCACGACTAGCCAGCATAATCCGAGCATTCCGCTCAAGGAGACGGCCTTGCCGAGCGCGCTGACTGAAACCACTGCTGTTGATGGCTCGGTACTGCTGGTGCAGTTATCCGACAGTCACCTGTTTGCCGATGCAGCGGCCAAACTCTTGGGGATGGACACCCAGGACAGCTTGCAGCGTGTGATTGATCGTGTGCTGCTTGAGCAGCCGCAGATTGATCTGATGCTGGCCAGCGGCGATCTTTCCCAAGACGGCAGCGCCGAGTCCTACGAGCGCTTCCGCGACATGACCGCCATCATCCCTGCGCCTGCGCGCTGGTTCCCCGGCAACCATGACGAAGTGCCCGCTATGCAGGCCGCCTGTGCGGGCAGTGAGCTGCTGGAACCGGTGGTTGACCTCGGCAATTGGCGCGTGACATTGCTGGATTCATCGATCCCAGGTGCGGTGCCGGGCTTTCTCAGTGACGAGCAATTGGCCTTGTTGGAGCGCGCCCTGAGCGACGCACCGGAGCGGCATCAACTGATTTGCCTGCATCATCATCCGGTGTCCATCGGCTGCAAGTGGATGGAGCCTATTGGCTTGCGCAATGCCGATGCCCTATTTGCCGTGCTGGAGCGTTTCAGCAATGTGCGGGCGGTGCTTTGGGGGCATATCCATCAAGAGATTGACCAACAGCGCGGGCCGATTCGCCTGCTCGCATCGCCCTCAACCTGTGTGCAGTTCGCGCCGGGTAGCGACGAGTTTCAAGTGGATAAAACCGCGCCGGGTTATCGCTGGTTGCGCTTATTTGACGACGGTCGCCTAGAAACCGGCGTGTCGCGGGTAACCGGCATCGCATTCGACATCGACTACACCATTAAAGGCTACTAAGGCCTTAAAACGCCGCAATCCACAAGCCTGAAACCGCGCGTACCAATCTTGTGCGGTTGTGCGGTGGGCCTGGTGCTTGAAGCTTGCAGTCTGGCGCTCTTGGCTTGTAGCCTGCCGCCCTATGACTCAGACCATTCTTTATCTCCACGGGCTTAACAGCTCGCCCGCATCGCTCAAAGCCAGCCAGTTGCAGCGTGCCATGGCGCACCTCGGTTTGGCTGAACAGTTGCGAGTGCCCGCGTTGCACCACCAGCCGCGCTTGGCCATCGCTCAACTCGAAGCGTTGATCGCCGAACTGGGGCGGCCTGTGCTGGTGGGCAGTTCGCTGGGCGGCTACTATGCCACCCACTTGGCAGAGCGCTATGGCTTGCCGGCGCTGCTGATTAACCCCGCCGTGCGCCCCCATCTGCGTTTTGATGGCTATCTGGGCCCGCAAAAGAACTATTACAGCGATGAAGCCTGGGAGCTGACGACTGACCACGTCACAGCCTTGGCCGAGCTGGATGTACCGTGCTTGCAGAACCCTGCGCGTTATCAGGTATGGTTGCAGACCGCTGACGAAACCCTCGACTACCGTGATGCCCAGGCTTTTTACCGGGCTTGCGCGCTGCGTATCCAGGCCGGCGGCGACCATGGCTTTCAGGGTTTTGCCGAGCGCCTGCCGATGCTTTTCGCTTTCGCCGGTATTCCTCGCCATCTGTGGCAGGATATCGACTTTTCCGCTCTCAATTGACGAACAAGAGACCCCATGGCCCAGCAAGGTTCTAGCTCTTACAACGCCGATGCCATCGAAGTCCTTTCCGGCCTCGACCCGGTGCGCAAACGCCCGGGCATGTACACCGACACCAGCCGGCCCAACCACTTGGCTCAGGAAGTCATCGACAACAGTGTCGACGAAGCACTGGCCGGGCATGCCAAATCGATTCAGGTGATCCTGCACGAGGACAACTCCCTGGAAGTGCTCGACGACGGTCGCGGCATGCCGGTGGACATTCACCCCGAAGAGGGCGTGCCGGGGGTTGAACTGATCCTCACCAAGCTGCATGCCGGCGGTAAGTTCAGTAACAAGAATTACCAGTTCTCCGGCGGCTTGCATGGCGTGGGCATTAGCGTGGTCAACGCCTTGTCGACGCGCGTGGTGGTCACCGTCAAGCGTGATGGCAGCGAATACCAAATGAGTTTTGCCGACGGTTACAAAGCCAGCGACCTGGCGGTGATCGGCTCGGTGGGCAAACGTAACACCGGTACCAGCGTGCATTTCTGGCCTGATGCCAAGTACTTCGACGCCTTCAAGTTCTCCGTCAGCCGCCTCAAGCACGTGCTCAAGGCCAAAGCCGTGTTGTGTCCGGGGCTGTGCGTTAGTTTTGAAGACAAAGCCAGTGGCGAGAAAGTCGAGTGGCTGTATGAAGACGGCCTGCGTTCTTACTTGGTGGATGCGGTCAGTGAATTTGAAAGGCTGCCCAATGAACCCTTCTGCGGCAGCCTGGCGGGTAATAAAGAGGCAGTAGATTGGGCGCTGCTGTGGTTGCCGGAAGGCGGCGATGCGGTGCAGGAAAGCTACGTCAACCTGATTCCCACGGCGCAGGGCGGCACCCACGTCAATGGTTTGCGCCAGGGCCTGCTGGATGCCATGCGCGAGTTCTGTGAGTTTCGCAGCCTGATGCCGCGTGGCGTCAAACTCGCTCCGGAGGATATCTGGGAGCGCATCGCTTTTGTCCTGTCGATGAAAATGCAGGACGCGCAGTTCTCCGGGCAGACCAAGGAGCGCCTGTCGTCGCGCGAGGCGGCGGCGTTCGTCTCCGGCGTGGTCAAAGATGCCTTCAGTCTGTGGCTCAATGCCCACCCTGAAATGGGCCAGCAGCTTGCCGAACTGGCGATCAGCAACGCCAACCGCCGCCTCAAGGCCGGTAAGAAAGTTGAGCGCAAACGCATCACCCAAGGGCCAGCGCTGCCGGGCAAACTGGCCGACTGCGCCGGGCAAGACCCGATGCGCTCTGAACTGTTTTTGGTGGAAGGCGATTCCGCCGGTGGTTCGGCCAAGCAGGCGCGAGATAAAGAATTTCAGGCGATCCTGCCGCTGCGCGGCAAGATTCTGAACACATGGGAAGTCGATGGCAGCGAAGTGCTGGCCAGCCAGGAAGTGCATAACATTGCCGTGGCGGTTGGCCTCGATCCTGGCTCTAGCGACCTCAGCCAATTGCGTTACGGCAAGATCTGCATTCTGGCGGACGCCGACTCCGACGGCTTGCACATTGCCACCTTGCTTTGCGCGCTGTTCGTCCAGCATTTCCGCCCGCTGGTGGATGCGGGCCACGTTTACGTGGCGATGCCGCCGCTGTACCGCATCGACTTGGGCAAGGAGATTTTCTATGCCCTCGATGACGGCGAGCGCGATGGCATTTTGGATCGTCTGGTGGCCGAAAAGCGCCGGGGCAAACCGCAGGTCACGCGCTTTAAAGGCCTGGGCGAAATGAACCCGCCGCAACTGCGTGAAACCACCATGGACCCGAACACCCGCCGTCTGGTGCAACTGACCCTGGAAGACTATTCGGGCACGCAGGAGATGATGGACATGTTGCTGGCCAAGAAGCGCGCAGGTGACCGTAAGTCCTGGCTGGAATCCAAGGGCAACCTGGCGCAGGCGCTGCTCTGATGCGACGTTTGGTAGCTGCTTGCCTGCTGCTGTTTACGCCGCTGCTGAGTGCGGCCCCGGTGCAAGAACAGCTCAAGCTGCTCAGCGAGCAAGCCGTTAGCGGTATTGCGGGTGGCAACCTGTCCGGTTTGGCTTGGTGTGATGGTGCGTTATGGGCCGTGTCGGATCGCGACGATCGGCAGCTTTACCGCCTGAGTGCTGAGCCAACCCACTGGCAGGCTACGGCAGAAACCTTTGTTGCGCCGCCAGCGCCGCCTGTGGGCTTGCCCTGGGGAATGCGCATGCGTGACTGGGTGGCAGGGCTGGTGCGGGGCGGCGAGTTTGATTTCGAAGGCATCAGCTGCGATGCCGCCGGCAATCGTTATTTGGTTAGCGAAGCCAAGGCAGGCGTTTTGCAGTTGCCGGTGGTAGGTGAACCAAGCTGGTTGAAGTTACCGAGCAATTTAGTGCGTCAGGCGCGGGCCAGCGGCATGCTGCTGCATTCCAACTCGCTGTTTGAAGGTATAGCGGTTGATCCATCTGGCGAGCGCTTGTACCTGGCGGCTGAGCGTATGCGCCGTGGCCTGCTAGTAGCCCACAAACGCGGCAGTGTGTGGCGTTGCAATGGCAGCTGTGTGCTGTTCAGCGAGAGCGGCCGTGAAGCGGGGCCAGAAGCGCTCAACAGCACCCCGCAGCCGCGTGATTTTTCCGGGCTGGCCTTTTATAACGAAAAACTCTTCACCCTTGAGCGCCAGGCGCACCGTATTTGCCGACGCAGCCTGACCACGGGTGCGGTTGAGCGTTGCTGGTCGTTTGCTGCCGAAGCGCTGACATCTGAGCGGCTTTATCCGCCGTCTTATGGCATGGCCGAAGCCTTGTGGGTTGATCAGCGTGGCGCGTGGATCGGTGTCGATAACGGCCACTTCAGCCGTGCTGATGGTGAGTCGCGGCCAATCATCTGGCATTTCGCCGAGCCTAAAGGCGGTTGGGGCCTGAAGCCGTGAGTGAGCAGCCGGCGGGTAAGCGTGCTGGGCGGGTGATGCTGGTGCTCGCCTGGGCGGCTGCCTTACTGCTCGCCACTCGGTTTTTCGGTGATTGGGAAGATGCCCAACGTAACCCCAATCGCAACCCCCAGTCTGAGCATGGCAATGGTTACATTGACGTGCACTTGGCCAGCACGCGGCAGGGGCATTATGTGGCCGATGGGGCGATCAATGGCCAGCCGGTTACTTTCTTGCTCGACACGGGCGCGACCCAAGTGGCGGTGCCGACCGCTGTGGCTCAGCGGCTGGGGCTGCAGACGGGCGCGGCGATTCTGATCAACACTGCCAACGGCCGCGCCACAGCCCACCGCACGCGCCTAAATCGCCTGCAGGTAGGCGATATTGTTCTGACTGATGTTGACGCCCTGATCGCGCCCGGCATGGACGGCGATGAGGTTTTGCTGGGTATGAGCGCCCTTAAACAGCTTGAATTTTCGCAGCGCGACGGCGTCTTGCAGCTGCGCCAGTCGACCGCGACGCAACCCGTTTCGCAGCCATCCACTTTGCAATGAGGCACGCATGAGCGACTCCCTCGATTTGAGCCTGGACGGCGTTGAACGCCGTTCTCTTGCCGATTTTACCGAGCAGGCTTACCTCAACTATTCCATGTACGTGATCATGGATCGCGCGCTGCCGCATATCGGCGACGGCCTCAAACCTGTGCAGCGGCGCATCATCTACGCCATGAGCGAGCTGGGCCTGGATGCCGACTCCAAGCACAAAAAATCCGCGCGTACTGTCGGCGACGTACTCGGCAAATTCCACCCGCACGGCGACAGTGCCTGCTACGAGGCCATGGTGCTGATGGCGCAGCCGTTCAGCTACCGTTACACATTGGTCGATGGGCAGGGCAACTGGGGGGCGCCGGATGATCCTAAGTCCTTCGCCGCCATGCGCTACACCGAGGCGCGCCTGTCGCGTTACTCAGAGGTGCTGCTCACCGAGCTGGGGCAGGGCACTGTGGACTGGGTGCCGAACTTTGACGGCACCATGAATGAGCCGGCCACCCTGCCAGCGCGCTTACCCAATTTGCTGCTCAACGGCACCACCGGCATCGCCGTGGGCATGGCCACTGACGTGCCGCCGCATAACCTGCGTGAAGTGGCTGCGGCGTGCGTCCGCTTGCTTGATCAGCCGGATGCCACGGTCGAGCAACTGTGCGAACACGTGCTCGGCCCGGACTTCCCAACCGAGGCGGAAGTCATCACCCCGCGCAGCGACCTGCTGAAAATTTACGAAACCGGCAAAGGTTCGGTGCGCATGCGCGCCGTGTACCGCATGGAAGATGGCGACATTGTCGTCACCGCGCTGCCGCATCAGGTGTCGGGGGCCAAGGTGCTGGAGCAGATCGCCGCGCAGATGCAGGCCAAGAAGCTGCCGATGGTGGCCGATTTGCGCGACGAGTCGGACCACGAACACCCGTGCCGCATCGTCATCATCCCGCGTTCCAACCGCGTCGATGCCGACGAGCTGATGACTCACCTGTTCGCCACCACCGATCTGGAGTCCAGCTACCGGGTCAACGCCAACGTGATTGGTCTGGACGGCAAGCCGTCGGTGAAGAACCTGCGCACCCTGTTGACCGAGTGGTTGGTGTACCGCGTCAACACGGTGCGGCGCCGTTTGCAATACCGCCTGGACAAGGTGGAGAAACGCCTGCACCTGTTGGACGGTTTGCTGGTGGCCTTCCTCAATCTGGATGAAGTGATTCACATCATCCGCACGGAAGATCAGCCCAAGTCGGTGCTGATGGAGCGTTTCGGCCTGACCGATGTGCAAGCCGATTACATCCTCGACACCCGTTTACGCCAACTGGCGCGACTGGAGGAGATGAAGATCCGTGGCGAGCAGGACGAGCTGGCCAAAGAGCGCGCCAAGCTGCTGGCCCTGCTCGGCAGCGAAACCAAGCTGAAGAAGCTGGTGCGCGACGAGATTATTAAAGATGCCGAAACCTATGGCGATGACCGCCGCTCGCCTATCGTAGCCCGTGCCGAAGCCCGCGCCCTGAGCGAAACTGAGCTGATGCCGACCGAACCGGTGACAGTGGTGGTGTCCGAGAAAGGCTGGGTGCGTTGTGCCAAGGGTCACGACATTGATGCGACGGGCCTGTCGTATAAAGCCGGTGATGGCTTCAAGATCGCCGCGCCCGGGCGCTCGAATCAGTACTATTCGCTGGCGGCGCACACGCTGCCGTCTGCGCGCGGCCAGGGCGAGCCGCTGACCGGCCGTTTGACCCCGCCGCCGGGAGCGACCTTTGAATGTGTGCTGTTGCCGGATGACAGCGCGTTGTACGTGATTGCCTCCGATGCCGGCTACGGTTTTGTGGTTAAGGGTGAAGACCTGCAGGCCAAAAACAAAGCGGGTAAAGCGCTGCTCAGTCTGCCGGCCGGTGCCCAAGTCGTGCCGCCCAAACCACTGGGCAGTCGTGAAGACGACTGGTTGGCGGCGGTGACCACCGAAGGCCGTTTGTTGCTGTTCCCCGTGCGGGATTTGCCGCAGCTGGGCAAGGGCAAAGGCAACAAGATCATCGGCATTCCCGGCGAGCGGGTGGCCTCACGCGAAGAGTACCTGACCGATCTGGCCGTGCTGCCGGTCGGTGCGACCCTGGTGCTGCAAGCGGGTAAGCGTACCTTGTCGCTCAAAGCCGATGACCTGGAGCATTACAAAGGCGAGCGTGGCCGTCGTGGCAACAAGCTGCCGCGCGGCTTCCAGCGTGTCGACAGTCTGTTGATCGAGGTGCCGGGCTAAAATCTGGCTTAACACGCGTTGATCCGGGCGCAGTCGATTGCCGAGAGGTGACGACTGCGCTTTTGCGTTTACGCCGTACGCTTGCCTGCGCGCGAAGGCGGCGCTGGACTGGAGTCGTGTGTGGCTTTCAAGGATGATACGCGGCCGATACAACACGACAGCCCGCTGACCAATGGCTGAGTACACCGGCAGAACTGCCGGTTGGATGACTAAAATGACCGCTCTGCGTTTCCCCCTTATGTTGCTGTTGACGGCGCTGTTCAGCCTGACCGGTTGCACCCGTCATCAGCCGGTGCCGCTGTATCAACTGGACAGCGGCGCCATTGGCGTACCTGCTGCCGAACAAGGTATTGCCGTGCTGTTGGGGCCGGTGGCTATTGCCGACTATTTGCAGCGCGAGGCCCTGTTACAGCGTCAGGCCGATGGCAGCCTGACACCCGCCGAAGATGGGCGCTGGGCCGGTAGCCTGGCGGCCGATCTGGATCAGCAGTTGCTGCGTCAACTGGCTGCGCGACTGGACAGCCAGCGCTTGGTGTTAGCGCCCGCCGCCGCAGGGTTTGTGCCGCAGGTACGTGTCGGCTTGTCGATCACGCGTCTGGATTCCGGCCCGCTGCGCCCTGCGGTGCTGGAGGCGCAGTGGCGATTGAGCGGTGCTGATGGCAAGTTGCTGGACGGTCGGTTGGTGCGTTTGGAAGAGGCGCATAACGGCACGCTGGTTGATCAGGTGCGCGCGCAAAGCCTTGTGGTGCAACAACTGGTTAAGCAGATGGCCGAAGCGGTGCAGGCGCATCACGCGACGACTAAGGTGGCCAGGCCTGAGCCGGTGCGCAAACCTGCGCCGGCTAAACCCGCGGCTCCTGCCGCTCCGCGCATCCCCGTTGTTGAGCCTATGCGCGGCGAAGGCGAGGTGTTCCGTTTCTGAAGGTCGACTGTCCCGCACCAGGTGGTAACGGGACAGGCTGATTAGTGATTGTCGTGCATGCGCGCCAGTTGGCGTTCTAGCAACGAGGGGTAAGGCTCCAGCAAGCGCTCAACGCAGCAGGCACCTTGTGGGCTGGCGATGGCGCGAATGCGCGCACGCTGGCTGACCAGCGCATCGTCGGCAATGCTGCGTTCGACCAACAGCAGGTTGCGGCTGTGCAGCGACAGGGACAGCGCGCTTTGTGCGGTTTCACTCAGCAGCAGATCGCCTTGGCTGAGGCCGTTGAGCTTCTCGCCCAAGGTCAGCCCCAGTTGCAATTGCAGGGTAATGCCGCTGTCTGCCACATCAATTTGCAAGGCGTGGCCCAGTGCGCGCATCAACTCGCCGCAGCAAATGGCGTGGGTCAGATAGTCTTCGCCAATCGTCTGTTCGTGGAACAGCATCAGGCTACTGCCATCGCTCAGGGTGTGTAACTCGCCCTGATAGAGCTTGGCGGCCTTGTCCAGGCAATCGCGGTAGTTTTCCAGCAGTTCCAGCAGGCGTGTTCGGGGCAGGCGGCGCAGTTGTTCCTGTGCGCCGAGCTGGATGGCCAGTACGGCGCTGGGTCGCGCGGGCTGAGCGAGTGGCGGCGCAATCAGCGGTTCATGCTCACTGTCATCACGCAGCTCGGAAAAGGGGTCGTCCAGGTTGTCGTCGGTGAGGGCTGAGGTGCGGCTGCGCGGGGCGTCGTCACGTTCGTCTTCATCAGCGTAATCTTCGTGCAAATCGCGCACGCTAAAGCCTGGCTCGTTATCGAATGACTCGGGCAGGTAGTCCTCGTCGTCCTGCTCGCGCGGCTCATCGTCGAAGAAGGCTTCTTCGACTGGCTCCGGCAGCGGCTTTTCCGGCACCAGACGGGCTTGCAGTTGGCGCGCCAGATCGCCGATCTCATCTTGTCGGCCCGCACCGGGAGCCGGATCGTCTGGGTCACGCAGCCAAACACGCAACTGCAGCAGTGGGGTGGAAATATGCCGCCCCAGTCGCATGCTCAAGGACAGGGTCAGGGCCAGCAAAATCAGGCTGAGAATGCCCATGCTCTGCAAGCTGATGGTCATGGGCTGTTGGAACTGTTGCATGTCCAGGCTGATGCGCAGCTGTCCGGCTATCACTTCTTGAAAGGTGATCGGTGTCGAGTACAGCCCCTCGGTCTCGCCGAGCATGCTTTGGGTGGGGCGCGAACCGGCTTCAGCGAGGATGCGGTTATCCACGCTGTAGATGGCGGCGTGGGCTACCAGCGGGTTCTTCACCAAGTTGTTGAGCAACACGTTGAGGCTAAGGATGTCGTTGGACACCAGCAACTCAGTGGCAGAGGTCGCAGTTTGGGTAATCAGGCTGGTGCCCAGCGCCTCAGCTTGCTGCTGCATGGCGTGTTTGAACTGCATGCCGATTACCCAGCCATAGATGACCAGCGCCAGCGCCACCAATAACAGGCTGTGGCTGACAATACGCAGGGCAAGCGGAATGCGCCGTTGACGCAGGGCCTGGAACAGCAAGAGGAAGAAATTATCGGGCTTTACGGGGGCGGGCCGGTTCACAGAGCTCGGCTCTTGTCGACTGAGTAGGCGCGCAGTATAGCGGCGCACCGACAGGGGGCAAAGCGCTGTGCGTGGCTGTTTACCGCTGAAAATGGGTAGAATGTGCGCCTTTCCACGGCCTGTGACCCGCTCATCTGGCTGTTGCCCCTGACGCTGTACTGGAGACCGAGCCTTGCGCGAAATCGTCCTGATCAATATCACCGGCGAAGATCGCCCCGGTTTGACTGCTGCCATCACCGGCGTACTGGCCCAGGGCGGGGTTAATATCCTCGATATCGGCCAGGCCGTCATCCACGACACCCTGTCATTCGGCATCCTCGTTGAGATTCCTGACACCGAACGCGCCTCTTCGGTGCTCAAGGACATCCTCTTCACCGCTTACAAGCTCGACCAGCAGGTGCGCTTTACGCCTGTCTCGGAGACGGATTATCAGCAATGGGTCAGCGGTCAGGGCAAGGCCCGGCACATCGTCACCCTGCTGACGCGCAAGGTCACAGCCGAGCAGTTGCAGCGTGTAAGTGCGATTACTGCGCGTTATGACTTGAACATCGATCATATCGATCGCCTCTCCGGGCGCATGCCGCTGGACATGCCGGCCGAGCAGGGTAAGGGTTGCATCGAGTTTTCCGTGCGTGGTGAACCCGCTGATCCTGCCGCTCTGCGCGCCGAGTTTCTCAGTGTGGCGCAGGAATTGAACGTCGATATCGCCTTCCAGCGTGATTCGCTGTTCCGCCGCAACCGCCGACTGGCGGTGTTCGACATGGACTCGACCTTGATCGAGGCCGAAGTGATCGACGAGCTGGCCAAGGCCGCGGGCGTCGGTGAGCAGGTTTCCGAGATTACCGAGCGTGCGATGCGCGGCGAACTGGACTTTGCCGCGAGCTTTCGCGAGCGCTTGGCGCTGCTCAAGGGCTTGCCAGAAACGGTATTGGCCGACATTGGTGCTTCGCTGCGCCTAACCGAAGGCGCGGAAACCCTGTTCAGTGAACTGCGCCGCTTGGGCTACAAGACGGCCATTTTGTCGGGTGGCTTCACTTACTTTGCTAAGCAACTGCAGGCCAAGCTAGGCATCGACTACGTGTTTGCCAATGAACTGCAGATTATCGATGGGCGAGTTACGGGTGTTGCCGTCGAGCCGATTGTCGATGCTCAGCGTAAAGCCGATTTGCTGCGCGAGTTAGCGGCCAAGGAAGGGTTGCGGCTGGAGCAGACTATTGCCGTGGGCGATGGCGCGAATGATCTGCCGATGCTGGCGATTGCCGGCCTCGGCGTGGCTTTTCGCGCTAAACCGCTGGTCAAACAGTCGGCTAAGCAGGCTATTTCTACCTTGGGGTTGGATGGCATTCTTTACCTGCTGGGCTTTCGTGATCGAGACGGTCGCGAGTAAAACATCTGGCATGAAAAAGCCGCTCAATTGAGCGGCTTTTTAGTCTCTGGCGCTATCACTCGTCGTCGGCGGCGAAGTCGTAGTCCATCGACTGACTCGGGCCTTGCAGATAATGGCCCTGGATGTAGTTGACCCCCGCTTGCCAGAGAGTTGCCAGTACGCTGGCGCTTTCTACAAAGGGCACGATCGTCAGCTTGGCTTGTGAGTGCAGGCTTGCCAGCAGGGTTTTCAACGCTTCCTGACTCTCGGCGTTGCTCAGGTCTTGAGAGAACGAGCTGTCGACTTTTACGAAGTCGATATGCAGGTGCTTGAGCGTGTTGAACGGGTTCAGCGAGCAACCGAATTGGGTCAGCGCAGACTTGCAGTGCAGTTCGTTTAAGCCTTGGGTGATGGCCTTGGCCTGCTTAAGGTAGGCAATGGCATCGGGTTCACTGAACTGGAAGACCAGCGAATCAGACGGCAGGCGCGCCGCTTTGAGCGCCACGCTGAGCCAGGGCAGCAAGGTTTGATCCTGCAGGCTGGCGCTGGACAGGTGGACGAACAGGCGTGTGTTGTGGCCCTTGCTGCGATGGTCGGCCAGCAGTTTGATCGAATTGAGGATGACCCAACGATCAATCCGCTCCGCCAGGCCGGCGTCTTTGGCGGCGCTGAACAGCTCGGTAGGCGGTATTTCTTCACCTTGCGGGTTGACCAGGCGCAGCAGGGCTTCGTAATGCTCGAAGCTGTCGCCGCGCAGGCTGATGATCGGTTGGAACAACAGGCGGAAGCTGTTGTTTTCCAGCGCCTGCTTGATCATCGCCACAATGTTGCCACGGCTGGCTGCCGCGGCCAGTTCGTCGGCCGGGTTGAACAGTTTAATGGCATTGCCATCGCTCAGTTCGTCAGCGCAGCGGTGAGCGCGATCAACCACTTCCTGCGCTTTGGCAGTTTTCTCGTTGAGCCCGGCGACACCGATCGACAAGCTGCTTTGCACGGTGCGGCCGCTGACATCGAACAGGTGCCCTTCGACTTTTTTCAGCAGGCTGGTTAACTGCTCGCGCGTACTCTCCGGGCTGATGCCAGGCAGTAGCACAGCAAACACGTCATCACCAAAGCGTGCGAGCTGAGCGTCGGCGTTGAAATAGCTGCGCAGCAGGTTAGCCAGGTCGGTGAGCAGAATATCAATACCCGCCAGGCCAATATCAGCCAGCAGGCTGGCGTAGCGATCGACGCGGATGTAAGCCAGTGTTGACGGCTGACCTGCATTGACAGCGCGTTCGGCGGCGCTGTCCATCAACTCGAGGAAGTGGGTACGGTTGAACAGGCCGGTAACAAGGTCCTGGCTGCTGATCTCGCGCAGCTTTTCTTCGAGTTCGGCATTGCCGGTTTCAGCACGAATTACCACCTGGATGCACGGTTCGCCGTCATAGGTGGCCGGGGAGAAACTCATTTGTGCCGGGAAGCTCTGGCCATTGGCCCTCACGCCGTTGCAATGCAGTTCGGCATGGCCCTCGGCGCTGTGGTAGTTCTTCAGAAAGTCTTTGAAGCTGGCCTGGTCACTACTGCCGATCAAATCGATCATCGGCATGCCTTCCAGCTCATCGGCATCTTCATAAGCGAAGAGTTCGAGGTAGGCGCGGTTGGCGTAGATATGCATGCCGTCGTGGACGTAAGTGATGGCATCGACGGAGCTATCGAGCAGCAACTGGCAGCGTTTCTCGGCTTCACGCAGCGCCACTTCCGAGGCGCGGCGGGCGCGGCGTTCTTCCAGGTTGGCCAACTCACGCTTGGCCACCAGAATCAGTCGCTCGTCTTCACCTTGCGGCAGAGCATCCAGGGCACCGAGTATCAGGGCTTCAGTGATGCTGTCCGAGTCGTTATCGGCGAGCAGTTGAATCACCGGAATATCTTTGGCCTGGCGGCGAATCGCACCGATGGCTTCGCTCGGCGGCAGTTGCTCGCTCTCAGGGGCGCAGATCAGCAGGTCCCAACTGTGCTGGAGGGCTTCGTTGAGGTCGTCGCTGGAGGTCAGGCGATGCACACGGGTAGCCCGGCCGGCGTTACGAAACAGGCTAACTAGGCGTTCAGCCTCGTTTTGCGAGTCTTCGAGAATCAGTAGCCGAATGGTTTTTTTTTCAATGGCCATGTGCGATATCAGATCTGCGCCGAACGGGCGCGAAAAAGCGACGAAAGGGAGTGCGTCGGCAATCTACAGCGACTTCCACAGTGAGTCAAAGTCTTCCTCCCCGCTGGGCGCGCGGGTTTTCGCGGCTGTGACGGGCTTCCCGGG
The DNA here is from genome assembly GCA_001465025.1 of Pseudomonas sp. Ga0074129. Lineage (GTDB taxonomy): Bacteria > Pseudomonadota > Gammaproteobacteria > Pseudomonadales > Pseudomonadaceae > Aquipseudomonas. Next base: position 26,859 of record LNDO01000076.1, on the reverse strand, counting down.
ATCGGAGACGACCTCGCCAACACTGCGGTATTCGAACTGATTAAAGCTGCCGGTGCTGGTTTGCCTGCGGCTCAGCACAGCACGGTGTTCGCTGCCGTTGAGGTTGATGCTGACCTTGTTGCCCTCCTGAAAGGGCAGCCTGGCGGTAATGACGCTGGCTGGCCTGGATATGGCGCTGATTTCTGGCAGCAGCAGGGCGCGCAGGTACTGACTGTTCTGCTCGGCCTTGCGCACTAGCTGCAAGCCGCAGGCCTGGGCGTGCGGTGCGATTAACTCGATACCCATTTGCGTACCGCCGCCCCGTACTTGGCGAATCCAGCGTACAACGGCCACGCTCCAGCCTTGTTTGGGCATGCTTTTAATGCCGAGCAGTTCGCCCGCCTGCAGCTGGCTGGGTACTTCTTTGGCCCATGACAGGCAGTAACCGCCAGGGCTGATGTTGACGATTGCCACGTCAAAAATTGGGTAAGTATCCGCGCTGCCGTTGCCTGCAGGGGTGTTCTTGTCGGCTGAGGCGTATTGGATTTCCTCAAAGGGCATGCCATGTTCCCAGAGGTTGGCTTTTTGCGCGTCAAAGGCGTTGGACCAGACATCCGGCGCTCCCGTATCCGGTTTGAAAACGGCAGCATTGGTGGTCGCGGGCAGTTGCAGGACTTCATTAAAAGGACGTTTGCCGGCCAAGTGGAAGTGCAGGGCGCTCATGCCGATGCAGAGTGTCAACGCGCCTTGACCCTGACTGCGCTGGAAGGTGCGTTCGGCAATGTCACCCCAGGCGGCGGCGAGGTGCTGCAGCATGTCTTGGCTAAAGCCTTCAGGCACCAGCAGGCGCGACTGTATTTTGTTGTCGGCCGCGAGCAGCAAGTGCTCTTTGATGGCGTCGACCAGCCTGCTAGGGTCAATACCCACGGCGTTGATGAGTTCATTTGGGCCGAACAGCGAAATATAACGCGGTGGGCCGTCGAATTGCGGAGCAACGGCGAACAGGCTGGATGCCTCATCGCCTGCTTGGAGAGTCGCCAGAGCGCTCCATGGCTCAAGCACTTCTGCCAATCGTGCAATGGCGCTTTGGCGCATTTGATTGCAACGGGCGCAGCCCAGCAGGAGTGCTACTAAATAGCTTTGTTCTGTGCTCAGGCCTAGGGTGTGTAAGGCTTGCGGATCTCGAATGATGATGGTGTGCAGGCTGCGTGATCGCGCCATTTGATAGAGCTGATGCAATTCGAGCCAAAGACCTTCGGGCACCGGGCAATACAGTTGGCTCGCGCGGATCAGCGGGCCGCACAGGCTGTGCGTCGCGCGTTGCAGGGCGACTGCGAGCAGCTGATTACGCTCACGACCGTCTTGCGCTGACAGGCGCGCGACAATCAATTTGTAGCCAATTGCCAAATGGTTTTGCAGGGCCTGGCAAAGGTTGGCCACTTTGCGCGGGCGTTCATCCAGCACGATGGCCTGATTGAGAAAGTGTTTTTCCAGTTGCTTACAAACGAAATAGATATCTGGGCGCAAGATCTCCAGAAGCTGCAGGCGATTCTCTGATGGGGTCTTGAGTTGGTTGAGTTCAACCAAGGCTTGATAGAGCTGGCGTGCGGTTTCGCCGATATTGGCTTTTGGCAGGCCGTCGACCCATTTTTTCAAGTCGCGAGGGCTGGCATCGCAGAATGACAGGCCTTGCTTGTCTGGCGTAGTGACCCGCAATAGCAAGTGAGGATTCTGTTTATCCATCTAAATCGGCGACTCCAACACACAAGGCAAGGCGGGTGAATCTAGGTTTTATGTTTCGACTCTAGCAGCATCTTGAGCCCCCCGCAGCTTTGAGCAAGGCTCATATACATGCCTAAAGAAGGGGGAAGGTGTGAAAGAGACTTAGGCTAGGACTGTTTGCCCGCCGACAAGGTTCAGCGGATTACTAAAAAGCGACACCCACAGCTTCAGCTAAGGGCGCCGCCGGGCTGTGATATCAGGCGCGAGGGTCGCCCAAGCGCTGGCCCATCTGCACTGGGCTGTTGGCAGTCAGCGTTTCGGCCCACTGCACTTGGTCAGGACCGAACAGCACAATGGCGGTCGAACCCAACTTGAATCGACCCATTTCAGCCCCTTTGTCCAAGGTGATGGGGGCGCGCGCTGCTTCATCGTAATTGAATGTTTTCAGGGTGCGCTTGGGCGGGGTAACCAGGCCAGCCCAGACTGTCTCAATGGAGGCAACGATCATTGCGCCCACCAATACCACCGCCATCGGACCACGCTCGGTATCGAATAGGCACACCACGCGTTCATTGCGAGCAAACAGCTCTGGCACATTCTCCGCCGTGGTCTGGTTGACGGAGAACAATCGGCCCGGCACGTAGACCATCTCACGCAGGGTGCCGGTCAGGGGCATGTGCACCCGGTGGTAGTCTTTGGGTGACAGGTAAATGGTGGCGAAATCGCCGCCCATAAAGGCTGCGGCGCGCTGGCTGTCGCCGCCGAGTAACTCAATCACGCTGTAGCTGTGGCCTTTAGCCTGAAATACACGGCCTTGCTCAATCTTGCCCAGTTGGCTGACAGCGCCATCGGCCGGGCACAGTACGGCGTTCGGCGTGCCGTCGAGGGGGCGGGCGCCTTCTTTCAGTGCGCGGGTGAAGAAGTCGTTGAAATGGGCGAAAGCGCTGAGGTCTTCGACTTGTGCTTCGCTCATGTTGACTTGGTACTGCTTGGCAAACCAGCCGATCAGGCGGTTCTTAAACCACGCCGCCTTGCATTCAGCTGCGCAGCCAATCAGGCGCGAGAGCAGGTGATGCGGCAGCAGGTATTGGCTGAGGATAAACAGTCGATCTTTCATGGGTAGTCCTTTGCGAGAATGTCGGGCGGTCGGCAGAGGTTTAACGTTCAACTGGAGTGTCTGGGTGGTTGCCCCATTCGCCCCATGAGCCGGCATACGCTTTTAGTCTGGGGTAGCCGAGTGCTTTTGCGACCAGGTAGGTAAAGCCTGAGCGGTGATGCGTTTGGCAGTGAGTGATGATTTCCTTGTCTGCCGTGATCCCCAAGGCTGTGAGCTGCTGCTGTATGTCCAGGCGCATGCGCATGGCGCGCTGCGGGTCCATGCCGGCTGTCCACTCAAAGTTAACTGCGCCGGGAATGTGGCCAGCTTTCTGCGCAAGCACTTTTTCACCACGGTATTCAGCCGGTGAGCGGGCATCCCAAATCGCCAGATCAGCGGTGCCCAGGCGCGCCTGGAGGTATTCACGAGTGGCCGTCGGCGCTTCATTCAGGGTCAATTGGCAGCGGGCATCGTGTTCGGCGGGCACCTCAGTGCTCAGCTTAAGCCCCTCGTCAAGCCAGGCATGCAGGCCGCCATCAAGGCAGTGGTAGCGTGTGTGACCAATCACATCCAGCAGCCAGATGAAGCGTCCGGCCCAGCCGCCCCCTTCATCGTCGTACAACACGTACACGGCGTTAGGGTTGTGGCCCAATGAACCGAACAGTTGTTCGAGTTGAGCGGTGCTTGGCAGCAAGCCAGGCGCAGGCGGTATTCCCAGTTGTGTGCGCTTGGGGTCGACAAAGCGCGCCCCCGGAATATGCCCTGAGCCGTAGCGGGCCTCACTGGTCAGGTCGACCAAGATCAGTTCCGGTTCATCAAGACGACTGGCCAGTTGGACGGGTTCGATCAGCAAGGGCAATTCAGCAAAGGCAGACATGCCGGGCCTCTCTTGTAGGTAGAAAAGACCGATTGTAACGCAGCCTTAGCGCCCCCGGCTGGCAAAGCTGGCCTGAATGTTGGCATCACTAAATGCACTGCCGTTGTGGTCAGCAAAGATCAACATGACCACGCGGTTATTCGCTGCCAGCGAGCGGATCAGCAAGTGCTCTCTGGCAGCTTTTCATTAGCAGTCTTTCGAAAATCGGCTTCCGGCTGCCCAACACAAAAAAGCATCAAGATGCTCACATGTGGCTTGTAAATGACAATTTACGCTATCAGCTGACTATCTAGTCTAAGTTTTCAACGGGCTGAGTAAGTGAGCGGCTGAGCTGAGCGCGCTGTGCCATTTATCGCGAGGCCGCCCCTTTAGTTGTTTGCGTTTCACCGAGCATTCTTTCCTCAAGTTCCATGGTGAACATTTGGTACTGTGATTCATTGTTCTTGGCTTGAGTTTCTTTGGTCTGCGTGGTTTAGGCAGAAACTAGAGTTGCGGCCCTCACTCCGCGATCCATCATTTCCTGCGTCGCGCTGCCAAAGATGATGCTGTGCAATGGCGAGTGGCGCACAGCCCCCAATACCACTAAATCAGCCTGATTATCCTCGGCTGTGGCCAAGATTGCTTCCAGCACACTGCGGTGCTCGCGCTGAACAGCGCTAAAGCGTGCCTTGGCTCCGTGGCGTGCCAGCAAATGAGCCATTTCAATTCCGGATTGGCCATGACGCAACTCTTTGTCATCTGTGATGGAAACTACTAGGGTTTCTTTGGCATTGCGAATAAGGGGTAGAGCACCATGAACGGCCCTTACTGCAGCCGGTGTTGAGTCCCAAGCGACGAGCACCCGCGATGGTGGTGCGAGGAGAGGCTTGCCATGCGGCACGATTAATACCGGACGACCAGTATCGAAAATGGCAGAACTCAGAAGTATTCGCTGACCAATGCCTCGGTTCGCGTGCTGAGTGAAAATTCCGAGGTCGCTGACTCGTAGATGGTCTGCAAAAATTTCCCCGCAACCATAGGCAAAACTGCTGCGCCCCTTAATCGTGCAGTTTATGCCACGTCGTTCTGCGGCGATGCGCAACTGATGGATCGTGCTCTCCTCCTCCGATGCGGGTGTCCTGCTGCCACTATTAGTGTCGGCGGCTTCCATTTCAATTGGGAAGACAAGCGCACTGAGCGAGGCTGAATGGGCCTCAGCCAGCATAAAGGGCGTCGCGAATGAGTCATCTAGAGCTGAATTCTCACTTGGATCGATATGTGTTAGCAGCGTTTTGAATGACATGGTTGATATCTCCCGAGTGTTCAGTCGTGCCTTGCGGTTTAATATTCCGCGAGGCTTTGTTTTTTGAGCCGCGATTCTCTGTTGCCACGCGGCCTGAGTTACTTAACCGGCACAATTTGCCAAGGGTGAGGATGAATTCAACCATTCTGCGCCGTATTGATGTGGATCATACGGGTTCTACACCGTTAGCACGGACACTTTCGAGTAAGCTCATTGAATCGCCCCTGGAACGGATGTTCGAACTTGGCTTCAGGGGAGGCCTGTTAGTCAGATTAATTATCATCGCCCCCGGGTAGCGAAGTTAGCCAGCGCGCGCTGAATGTTGGCATCACTAAATGCACTGCCGTTGTGGTCAGCAAAGATCAACATGACCACGCGGTTATTCGCTGCCAGCGAGCGGATCAGCAAGTGCTCACTGGGGAAGAGGCTTTTCAAAGTGCCAGGCAGTGTGGCGGAGTATTGGGCAATATTGCTCGGCCCAAGACGTAATTGGGCGGGCGCGCTGAGCAAGCGGCGCAATAGTTGGCTTTGTTGCGGGTCAATACTCAGGCCAACGGCAGATTTATCCAGGCCGGCATATTGCTGGGTCATTAATCGCGTGTGGTTGCGGTCTGCCAGCAGAATCAGTACACGTTGCATGCCGCAGGCCTGCAGGGCCTGGTTGGCGCAGTCGGTCAGTTGCAGCACGTTGCTGAACGGGCTGGGTTGCGCCAGCAGGCGGGTGCAGTGTTGACGCCATTCGCCGACTTCTAAAGGCTTGGGCGGCTCAACTTTCGCCTGCAGATGGCGTTCCGACCAGGGCCAGACGAGCGCCACAGCCGGGTGCCAGAGATCGCTGGCGGGCATTAGGCGGGCACTGTTGACGGCGTGTTGATGCGTCAGCTGTTGAATGGCATCAAGCGGCGTTTGCAGGAACAGGCCGGTTAGCCGTTGCCAGCGCAGATTGTGTGGGCTGTTCCACGCATAATGCGCGGATATCGCCAAGCAGTTTGCCAGCAATACGCTGTTGGCCGGTTGGGTCAGCCACCGGCGGAGATTGCTGTCATCGTCCAAGCACTGTTGTTGCTGCAAGGGGTGCTCGTTGTTGCGGGAAATATGCAGGGCTCTGACCAGTAAGCGGCGGTCATTGACCAGCAAGCTGTAGCCCTGAGTAATCCACTCCGGTAATCGCCAGTGCTCGCTCAAGGCCAGGCACAAGCGCAGCAACGGTACGCCGAGTAACTCGCGCTCTACCTTTTGCGCAGGCTCGCCTTTGATCAGTACGCGCTGCTCCCAATCATCAAACAGCTCAGGGTGAGCGGCTAGCAGTGTCCAGATGGGGGACAAAAACAGCAGGCTACCCCAATGGATTTCTTGCCAGAGTCGCGCCAAACGCCCGGCAAACAGCCCGTTGGCCTGTTGGCTGGCATGCTGGCTGATTAGCAGGATTTGGCGAAACGCCCGTGGCATTTCTGCTTCGGCCATTGCCGGTAGGCGATTGAGTAACGCTTCTGTGCGGGTCAGGCCCAAGCGACTGATGGCTGCTTCTAGGCTGTCTGTCTGCTCGCTGAGCCCGCTGTTTTTACTGTTCGCGGCGCGCAATACGCTGAGTGTAAGTGCGGGGCAGCTTTGCATCAGGTCGGCCAGTTCGCGTCTGGATTTGTTGCTGTCGGCCAGGGCGCGGCGCAGCATTTGAATGCTATCGGTGGTCGCGGGCAACAGCTGCCCGTCTAGCTGCTTGAGCCAGTCTTTGATGGTGCGCGGGTAGGCGGCTGACTTCTGCATGGGGGTTGAGACAAGCTGGCTTTTGACCTTAACTGACTATAGTCTCGCGCAAAACTTCCGATAAATAGAAGGGCTGTTTTGCGCAGCGTCTTTTTAATCTCTTTGGCAAGCCACTCTCTATGGTCAAAATAATCGGCATCATCGTTGTATTTGCCTGCGTACTCGGCGGATTTATCCTGTCGGGCGGCCAGTTTATGGCACTGGTTCACCCCTATGAAATTCTGATCATTGGTGGTGCGGCACTGGGGGCTTTTTTGCAGGCCAACCCCGGTAGCGCCTTTATGCACGTGCTCAAGAAGTCCTTGAGCATGTTCGGTTCGCGCTTCACCCATGCGTACTACCTTGATGTGCTGAAGCTGCTGTACGAGATTCTTAATAAAAGTCGCCGCGAAGGCATGATGGCGATTGAAGCGGATGTGGAAGACCCAGCCGCCAGTGCGATTTTCAGCAAATACCCCGGCATTCTTAAAGATAAACAGATGACGGCGTTTATCTGCGATTACTTGCGCATTATGTCCTCCGGCAATATGGCTCCGCACGAGCTGGAAGGTTTGTTTGATATGGAAATAGCCAGTCTCAAGGAAGAGATTGAGCACCCGGCCCACTCAGTCGCAAAAATTGCAGACGGTATGCCTGCCATGGGTATCGTGGCAGCGGTGCTGGGTATCGTGATCACCATGTCGATTCTGGCGGAGGCTGATAACGCCGAGATTGGGCAGAAGGTAGGCACCGCCTTGGTCGGTACCTTCTTCGGGATTCTGGCTTCGTATGGCTTTTTCGGGCCGCTGGCTAATGCCCTGGAGCATGATGCCAAGGAAGAGTTGAACGTGTACGAGGCCATCAAGGCCGGCCTGGTGGCGTCGGCCTCCGGTATGCCGCCCTCGCTGGCGGTGGAGTTCTCGCGCAAGGTGCTTTACCCCGCGCATCGCCCGAGCTTCTCCGAGCTTGAACAAGCCATGCGCGGGAGCTGATTCCTAGCATGGAGAATAATCAGCCGATTATCGTCAAGCGCATCAAGAAGGTCGCCGGTGGCCACCATGGCGGCGCTTGGAAAATTGCTTTTGCCGACTTTGCCACCGCCATGATGGCGTTCTTTCTGGTGATGTGGCTGATGACCACGGCCACGCCAGAGCAGAAAAAACTGATCTCCGGTTACTTTCAGGACCCTGTGGGCTTTTCAGAAAGTGCCAGTCCTTACGTGATTGACTTGGGCGGTACGCCAACCCCTTCGCCAGACCGCACCCTCAATCCTGAGCCCAGCGAAGAGCAGTCAACCGCAGAGGAAGCCGAGGCTGAAGCAGCAGCGCTTAGTCAGGCGCAGGCCGAGTCGATTGCCGAAGAAGTGGAGCGAGAGCGCCTGGAGTTGTTGCTGCAGGAGTTGCAGAACAAGGTCGAGGAAGACCCTCAGCTCAAGAACTTCAAGGATCAGATCCTGTTTGAGATCACTCAGGACGGTTTGCGTATTCAGATTATGGATGCTGAGAACCGCCCCATGTTTGCCTCTGGGAGCGCGCAACTGCGCCCATATTTCGAAGATATTCTGCTGGCGCTGACCGATACTATTACGGCCGTACCGAACAAAATTAGCCTGAGTGGCCATACCGATGCGGCACCCTTTATGGGGCGTGGTGGCTACGGTAACTGGGAGCTATCAGCAGACCGTGCCAATGCGGCGCGGCGCGTTTTGGTGGCTGGCGGTTATGACGAGGAGCAGGTGGCGCGTGTGGTGGGGTATGCCTCATCAGCGTTATTTGATCGCGAGAGCCCGCTCAACCCGGTCAATCGGCGTATCGATATAGTGGTGCTCACCAAGAAAGCACAGCGCGTGATTGAGAACGAGCAAGGATCGGGTACTGACCCCGCTGACGAAGCGTCTAGCCCTCAGTCAGGCGCTCCAGCTGCGCCCGTTTCGGGGCGAGCCACGTTACCTGCTGAGCCTGCTGTCGCCGAACCGTTGCCTGATGGGCAGTTACGCGAGCGCTTGAATATCTTCGAGGAAGGCGTGCTGCAGTTCGATCAGCCCGCCGAGTAACAGGCGCTTACCAGCAAAAGGCCGCGAATAATCGCGGCCTTTTTGTTGATGGTCTGCCATCCCTGGCGGCCACCCAGCGGGTCGTCGCGGCGCGACGTTAAAAATCGCCCCGGCGTTTTTTCAGTACTCGGCTTCTGGCAGGCTGGCCAGGATTTGTCGATAACTGGCCATGCGCTGCGGGTGCAGTCGACCGTCTTCCAGGGCCTTAAGAAGGGCGCAACCCGGCTCGCGGTCGTGTTTGCAGTCGCGAAAGCGGCATTGCCCGATCAGCTCGTTGAACTCGATAAAGCCAGCCTCGACGTCATCACGGCTGACATGCACCAAGCCGAATTCGCGAATGCCGGGTGAGTCAATCAGCTCGCCGCCGCCAGGAAAGTGAAACAGGCGTGCGGTCGTCGTGGTGTGAGTGCCTAAGCCGGACTGCTCCGAAAGCGGCCCAACGCGGGTGTCGACATCGGGTAGCAGGCTGTTTACCAGCGAGGATTTACCCACGCCGGATTGCCCCACAAACACACTGATATGGCCGTCAAGCTGCTGCTTGAGCTGCTCCATGCCATCACCCTGATGCGCAGAAACCTCCAATAGCTGATAACCCAGCTGGCGGTAAACGCTGAGCATAGCGTTGAGTGCTACGCCGTTTTGCTCATCAATCAGGTCGGCTTTATTCAACAGCAACAGCGGGCGGATGCCGGCGTGTTCAGCCGCCACCAGGTAGCGGTCAATCAGGTTGGCGTGAGGCTCAGGCAGTGGCGCGAAGACGATCACGATCAGGTCAACGTTGGCCGCAACGGGCTTGAGTTGGCCGCGGGTGTCCGGGCGGCAGAGTTCAGTGCTGCGTGGCAGTTGCGCGACAATTACGCCGATGCCTTGGTTGCCGGCACGCCATACCACTTGGTCGCCAGTGACCATGGTCGGCAGGTTGGCGCGCAGGTGGCAACGGAATACCTGGCCGGCCAACTCGCCATCCAGTGCTTCGACTTCAATCTGCACACCAAAGTGAGCGATCACCAGGCCGGTTTGCTCTGGGCCGAGGTCGCCACCTTCGAGAATTTGTACGGCTTGGGATTCGCGCTTGGCGGCGCGGGCGGCACGTTCGCCCTGAATTTTTTCGATACGCCAGTTTTGCCGGCGGTTGAGTTGGCGTTTGGCCATGGGTCTTCCGAGAGTTGAATTGCGCAATTAACGGTCGCGAGTCTAGCACGGGCTGCCTATTGAGCTGCTGGCACAGCTAAACTGCGGCACATCATTGGTCGGACAGTTCAGGAGTCTGCATGCTGCGCGTTGTCCGGCAATACCCGGCGTTGCTGGCGTTGTCTGCCCAGGTGGGCGCGACTGTGTTGGTCGGTCTGGCGCTGTATCTGGCGGCGCAGGTGTCGCCCTGGCGGCCGACCTGGCTGGCGGTTGGGCTGGCGCAGGGAGTGTTAGCTGCTCTGTTGGCTGGGTATCTTGGGCTGTCACGCTGGTGGTGCGGGCTTTGTTTGATGTTTGTGCCTGCATTGCTGGCGGCCAGCGGTACGCCGCTGCCGTCCTGGGTGTTTCTGGGCGGTTTTTTGCTGGTGCTGTTACTTAACTGGAACAGCTTCACCGAGCGCGTGCCGCTGTACTTGACTGGGCCTGGCACGCGCCAGCAATTGGTCGCCTTGCTCAGTGCAGAGCCTGAGCCGCTGCGTTTTGTCGATCTGGGCTGTGGTCCGGCCGGGATGCTCTTGGCATTGGCTCGGCAGTTCCCGCAGGGGCAGTTTGTTGGCGTGGAAACCGCGCCGCTGACGTTTGCTGTCGCCTGGCTGCGCGCGTTGCGGCAGCCTAATTGCCAAATCCGCTATGAAAATCTTTGGCGCACCGACCTATCGGCGTTCACGGTGGTGTATTGCTTTCTCTCTCCTGCGCCGATGCCAGAATTGTGGCGCAAGGCCTGCGCGCAAATGCCCGCTGGCAGCCTGTTGATCAGTAATACCTTCGCAGTGCCGGGCCAGCCGGCCGATCAACACGTGGAGTTGCACGACTGGCGTCGCTCTAGCCTACAGTTGTGGCGCATGCGCGGGTAATTTATTGGCTAAACTGTCGGCCTTAGCCGAGGAGCCGCGCATGCAGAACGCCAACAACCTGATCTGGATCGACCTGGAAATGACCGGTCTGGAGCCTGAAACCGATGTCATCATCGAGATGGCCACCATCGTCACTGACAGCCAATTGAATATCCTGGCGCAAGGGCCAGTGATTGCCGTGCATCAGAGCGATGAGTTGCTCGCGGGCATGGATGAGTGGAATACCCGCACCCATGGCCAGAGCGGCCTGACGCAGCGAGTACGCGAGAGCACAATTGGCCCGGCTGAGGCTGAGGCCATGACCATTGCCTTCCTTGAGCAGTGGGTGCCGAAGGGCAAGTCGCCGATCTGCGGTAACAGCATTGGTCAGGATCGGCGCTTTCTTTGTAAATACATGCAAAACCTGGAGGCCTACTTCCACTATCGCTCGCTGGATGTCTCGACACTGAAGATTCTCGCCGGCATGTGGGCGCCGCAAGTTAAAGAGTCGTTCCAGAAGCAGGGCACGCATCAGGCGTTGGATGATATTCGTGAGTCGATTGCCGAGCTTCAGCACTACCGCCAGCACTTGCTGAAAGTTTGACCCGTGAGAAGCCCGCGCCAGCGGGCTTTTTTCTGCAGGCCTGGTGGTGATGGATCACAGGCCGTGACGCGCCAGCGCCCATTCCACATGCTCGCGCACCAGCGCCGACGGGTGCTCGCGCCTGCCCTTGAGCGCCTCCAGCACCGGGATGCTGGAAGGTGCGTTGCCCAAGCCGACGGCCAGGTTGCGTAACCAGCGCTCGTAACCAGCGCGGCGCAGTGGCGAGCCTTCGGTGCGGCTGAGAAACTCGTCTTCGGTCCAGCAAAACAGTTCAGCCAGCTCGGCGTTGTCCAGGCTGTGGCGCGGCTTAAAGTCACCTTGCTCGGTGGCTTTGGCAAAGCGGTTCCACGGGCACACCATCTGGCAGTCGTCGCAACCAAACACTCGGTTGCCGATGGGCGCGCGCAACTCAACGGGGATCGAGCCTTTAAGCTCAATGGTCAGGTAGGAAATACAGCGCCGCGCGTCCAGCACGTAGGGGCCGACAAAGGCCGCAGTGGGGCAGATGTCCATGCAGGCGGTGCAGCGACCGCAGTGTTCAGTGGTGTGGGGCTTATCGACCGGCAGCGGCAAGTCAACAAACAGCTCGCCGAGGAAGAAATAACTGCCCGCTTTGCGATTGAGCACCAGGGTGTTCTTGCCGATCCAGCCCAGCCCAGCCTGCTCGGCTATGGCTTTTTCCAGCACCGGGGCGCTGTCGACAAAGGCGCGGTAGCCGAACGGGCCAATCTGCTGCTGGATACGCTCGGCTAATTGTTGCAGGCGTTTGCGAATCAGCTTGTGGTAGTCGCGGCCCAAGGCGTAGCGCGAGATATAGGCCTTTTCCGGCTGTGCCAGGCGTTGCGCCATGTGCGTGTCGCCCGGCAGATAATCCATGCGCAGGGACACCACACGCAGGGTGCCGGGCACCAGTTCGTCCGGGTGTGAGCGCTTGCTGCCGTGGGCGGCCATGTAGTCCATCTCGCCCTGATAGCCTGCGTCCAGCCAGCGCTGCAAGTGCGCCTCGTGCTCGCCCAATTGCACATCGGCAATCCCGACTTGCTGAAAACCCAGCTCGCGGCCCCAGTCTTTGATCGACTGGGCGAGGGTGGCAAGGTCAAGGGCGGCGCTGTTCATATCAGAGGGGGTAACCGGATCGCAGGAGCGTATAATTCTGCCAGACATCGGAGCTAACGCATGCTGCATTCGCCAGACAATCTTCCTCAGTCGCTCTACAGCGCTGCCCAAGTGCGCGAGTTGGATGCGCGCTTAATAGCCGCCGGTACGCCCGGTTTTGAGCTCATGAGCCGCGCCGCACATGCCATCTGGCGCTCGTTGCGGCGACGCTGGCCTGATGCCGGTGCGCTGACCGTGCTGGCCGGGCGCGGCAATAATGCCGGTGATGGTTATCTGGTGGCGGCGCTTGCGCTGCGCGCCGGCTGGCAGGTTCAGGTGCTGGCCGTAGGCGATGCTGCGCAACTGCAGGGCGATGCTGCGCAAGCCCGCGATCAGGCGCTGGCTGCTGGTGTAACAGTCAACGTTTGGAGTGAGTCTGCCGAGTTGCAAGGTGTGCTGCTTGATGCACTCTTGGGGACTGGGTTGGCTGGCGCGGTACGTGCGCCCTACGCGCAGGCCATTGCGGCGATTAATAGCAGCGCGCTGCCGGTGTTGGCGGTGGACATTCCTTCCGGGCTTTGTGCTGATACCGGCCAGGCTTTGGGCGTTGCCGTGCGTGCGCACCTGACGGTTACTTTGATCGGTTTAAAACTGGGGTTGTTTACCGGCCAGGCAGCCGACTACGTGGGCGAGTTGCAGTTTACTGACTTGCAGGCGGACTCGGCGCTGGTTGCGGCCCAGGCCTGTGCTGCGCAGCGTCTGACGCACGCCCGGTTGCCGCAGTTGCCAGTGCGCTCGCGCAGTGTGCACAAAGGGCAGTTGGGGCATGTTTTGGTGGTGGGCGGCGATCGCGGGTATGCCGGCGCAGGCCTGCTGGCGGCGCAAAGTGCACTGCGCGCTGGTGCGGGGTTGGTTAGCCTGGCCACGCGTGCCGAGCACCTGCCTGCCGCGCAGGCGCGCCTGCCCGAAGTGATGACGGCAGCCGTGGCCTCGGCCAACCAACTGCTGTCGCTAGGCGCTAACGCCACTGTTTGGGTGGTTGGGCCGGGGCTGGGGCAGGGCGCTTGGAGCCGCAGTTTGTTATCGGCGGCAGCCAGCAGCGATGCCCCGCAGGTGTGGGACGCCGATGCGCTGAACCTCCTGGCCCAAGCGGCGGTCCAGTTACCCGGGTCAGCCGTGCTGACGCCCCATCCCGGAGAGGCGGCGCGCTTGCTTGGTCTGAGTACGGCGCAGGTGCAGGCGGATCGTCCAGCCGCCGCGCGTGCCTTGGCCGCTCGCTATCAAACGGTGTGTGTGCTCAAGGGGGCAGGCACCTTGGTGGCCTCGGCGCAGGGCGAGTTGTGGTTGTGCGATCGGGGACATCCGGCGATGGCGGGTGCCGGTTTAGGTGATGTGCTGGCGGGCTTTATCGGTGCGCTGCTGGCGCAGGGTTTGCCAGCTTTGGCGGCGGCCCAGTTGGCGGTTTATCTGCATGCCGTTGCTGGCGAGCGCCTCGCGCAGCAGGGACGTGGGCTGGCCGCCAGTGATCTGTGTGCAGTTATTCGTGAATTGTTACAGGAGCAGTCTGCGTGTCTGAGTTAGAACTGTTTGCCGCTGATGAAGAGGCCATGCTGGCGCTGGGTGCGCGAATCGCGGCGGTGACCGGCGCTGTTGGGGTGATCTACCTGCACGGTGATCTGGGTGCGGGCAAAACCACCTTGTCGCGCGGCATTATTCGCGGGTTGGGGCATGTGGGGGCGGTCAAAAGCCCGACGTTCACCTTGGTGGAACCTTACGAAATAGGCACGTTGCGCGCCTTTCACTTTGACCTTTACCGCCTGCTCGATCCAGAGGAGTTGGAATTTCTGGGTATTCGCGATTACTTCGCCGGCGATGCCTTATGTCTGGTGGAGTGGCCTGAGCGCGGTGCAGGCTTTTTGCCAAAGGCAGACGTGGACATTACCATTGGCGCGCAATTAGCCGGGCGCTGTTTGCGCTTCACGGCGCAGAGCCCGCGAGGCGTTGACTGGTGTGCCGCGTTGGCCGTCGGAGCTTGAATAAAAAATGGGGTTGGTTATGCGCATAGGCGCGCGGTTCATCGCAATTGGAGTGGCACTGGTGGTCTTGGTCGCCGATGTTATGGCCGCTTCAGATGTGCGCAGCGTTCGGCTATGGCGCGCACCGGACAACACGCGTCTGGTGTTTGACTTGTCAGGCCCGGTGCAACACAGCGTGTTTTTGCTTTCAGCCCCTAATCGCATCGTTATTGATGTCGGTGGCGCGAAGTTAGTTACCGGGCTTGATCAGCTCAGCTTGGCCAATACACCGATCACCGGTGTGCGCTCAGCGCAACGAACGCCTCAGGATTTGCGTGTGGTGATTGACCTGTCATCGCCCGTTACGCCCAAAAGTTTCACGCTTGCCCCTAATCAGCAATACGGCCACCGCTTGGTTGTCGATCTATTTGATCAGCCGGGTGGCGCTGCCCCAAGTCTGCCGAGCACAACTGTAGCTATTGCTCCGCCTGTGCCGGTGATGCCGACTCAGGCGCCGGCCAAGCTCACGCCTATACCCAATGGTAAGCGCGATGTAGTCATTGCCATTGATGCCGGGCACGGCGGTGAGGATCCGGGAGCGCTGTCGCCGGTTAAAGGCCAGTACGAAAAGCATGTGACCCTGTCTATATCCCGAGAACTGCAACGGCAGATTAATGCTGAGAAAGGGTTTAGAGCGGAGCTGGTACGAACCGGTGATTATTTTATTCCCCTGCGTAAACGCACCGAGATAGCCCGCAAAAAAGGCGCTGATCTGTTTATCTCCATTCACGCCGATGCGGCGCTAAGGAAGTCGGCATTTGGTGCATCGGTCTACGCCCTGTCTGATCGAGGCGCGACGTCAGAAACTGCGCGCTGGTTGGCAGATGCGGAAAATCAGTCGGACCTGATTGGCGGCGTTGGCAACGTTAGCTTGGACGATAAGGACAAAATGCTCGCCGGTGTGCTGCTGGATTTGTCCATGACGGCTTCACTTTCTTCCAGTTTGAACGTTGGCAACAAGGTGCTCAGCAACATGGGGCGCGTCACCTCTCTGCACAAACGACGCGTTGAACAGGCCGGCTTTATGGTGTTGAAGTCGCCCGATATTCCCTCGATCCTGATTGAAACAGGTTTTATCTCCAACCCTAACGATGCTCGTAAGCTCTCCACGGCAAGCCACCAGCAGGCACTGGCGCGCTCGATTGTCTCAGGCGTGCGCCAGTTCTTTCATGAGAACCCGCCGCCCGGCACCCATGTGGCGTGGTTGCGTGATAACGGCAAAATCACCCTTGGGCCGCGTGAGCATGTGGTGGCCTCAGGCGAAAGTCTGGCGCTGATTGCCCAGCGTTATCAGGTCAGCCTGTCGGCGCTGCGCAGTGCCAATAACCTCAGAAATGATGTGATCAAGGTTGGTCAAAAGTTACAGGTGCCAACTGCCGCCCTGGCTTCGCAGCCATGACGTCGCGCATTCAGCTGCTCAGCCCGCGCCTGGCTAACCAAATTGCCGCAGGCGAGGTGGTCGAGCGTCCTGCATCAGTGATTAAGGAACTGTTGGAAAACAGCCTGGATTCTGGAGCCAGCCGAATTGAGGTGGATGTCGAGCAAGGCGGCGTCAAGTTGCTCAAAGTGCGTGACAACGGCAGCGGTATCTCATCCGATGACCTGCCCCTGGCGTTGGCCCGGCATGCCACCAGCAAAATTCGTGAGCTGGAAGATCTTGAGCAGGTGATGAGCCTGGGCTTTCGCGGTGAGGCGCTGGCCTCCATCAGCTCGGTGGCGCGCCTGACTCTGACCTCGCGCACAGTGGATGCCGAGCAGGCCTGGCAGGTGGAAACCGAAGGCCGTGATATGCAGCCGCGTGTGCAGCCTGCTGCGCACCCGGTTGGCACTTCGGTGGAAGTGCGTGACCTGTTCTTCAACACCCCGGCCCGGCGTAAATTCCTCAAAACCGAAAAGACCGAGTTTGATCATCTGCAGGAAGTGATTAAGCGCTTGGCGCTGGCGCGTTTTGATGTGGCCTTTCACCTGCGCCACAACGGCAAGACCGTACTGGGCCTTCACGAAGCCCCCGACGAACAGAGCCGTGCGCGACGCGTGGCATCCGTCTGCGGCCCGGCTTTTCTGGAGCAGGCCATGCCGATCGATGTCGAGCGCAACGGCTTGCACCTGTGGGGCTGGGTGGGGCTGCCGACCTTCTCGCGCAGCCAGGCTGACCTGCAGTATTTCTATGTGAACGGGCGCATGGTGCGCGACAAACTGGTCGCCCACGCGGTGCGCCAGGCGTATCGCGATGTGCTGTTTAACGGCCGCCATCCGACCTTTGTGCTGTTTTTGGAAATCGATCCTGCAGTGGTCGATGTCAACGTGCACCCGACCAAGCATGAGGTGCGCTTTCGTGATGGGCGCATGGTTCACGATTTTCTTTATGGCACCTTGCACCGCGCGTTGGGTGAAGTGCGCCCGGAAGATCAACTGGCTGCTCCGGCAGCAATCAGCGAAATGATCCGCCCGACGGGTCAGGCTGCCGGTGAGTTCGGACCGCAGGGCGAGATCGGTCTGGCGGCCAGTTTGCTTGAGCCAGCACCGAGTGCCTCGGTCTGGCGTTCGCCGGGTGCGGGTTACCAGGGCTACCGTCCGGAAGCGCCGTTGCCAGCGGCAGAGGCTCAGGGTGCGTACCGTGAGTTCTTCACGCCGATGGCTGGCGCTCCGCAAGCGGCTGCGCTGCCGGATGCGCAGGGTGATATCCCGCCGCTGGGGTATGCCATTGCGCAGCTCAAAGGCATCTACATCCTTGCTGAAAACGTGCAGGGATTGGTGGTGGTAGACATGCATGCGGCTCATGAGCGGATCACCTATGAGCGGCTGAAAGTGGCCATGGCCAGCGAAGGGCTGCGCGGTCAGCCGCTGCTGGTGCCGGAGTCGATTGCGGTTAGCCAGCGTGAGGCCGACTGCGCCGAAGAGCATGCCGAGTGGTTTCAGCGGTTGGGCTTCGAGTTGCAGCGCCTTGGCCCGGAAACACTCGCCATTCGGCAAATTCCGGCCTTGTTGAAGCAGGCCGAAGCCACGCGGTTGGTGCATGACGTACTCGCGGATTTACTGGAATACGGCACCACGGATCGCATTCAGGCTCACCTCAATGAGCTGCTTGGCACCATGGCCTGTCATGGCGCGGTGCGTGCCAATCGAAGGTTGACGCTGCCGGAAATGAACGCCTTGTTGCGCGATATGGAACACACCGAGCGCAGCGGTCAATGCAACCACGGTCGTCCGACCTGGGCGCAAATGGGCATGGACGACCTCGATAAGCTGTTTCTTCGCGGCCGATAAGGCCAGCATCCTTTAGAGATTTTCAGTATGTCCGAGCGCCTGCCTCCGGCGATCTTCCTGATGGGGCCAACAGCGGCCGGCAAAACGGACCTGGCCATTGCGTTGGCGAACGTGCTGCCTTGCGAGCTGATCAGCGTCGACTCTGCGCTCATTTACCGTGATATGGATATCGGTACGGCCAAGCCGGATAAGGCCACGCTGGCTGAATTCCCCCATCGGCTGATCGATATACGCGACCCTGCAGAAAGTTACTCGGCGGCCGAGTTTCGTGCTGATGCGCTAGCGGCAATGGCTGACATCACCGCGCGCGGACGGATTCCGCTGCTAGTCGGTGGCACCATGCTGTATTTCAAAGCGTTGCTGGAGGGGCTTGCGGACATGCCGGGTGCGGACGCCCAGCTGCGTGCCCAGCTGGAGGCGCGCGCGCAAGCCGAAGGTTGGGATGTGCTGCATGCCGAATTGCGCCAGATTGACCCCGATTCGGCTGCGCGCATTCATCCCAATGACCCGCAGCGCCTGATTCGCGCGCTTGAGGTCTATCACCTGAGCGGGCAAAGCATGACCGCGCACCGCATGCGGCAGGCGGCAGAAAATAGCGCGTGTGGCACATCGTCCGGTAATCAATTCCCCTATACTGTCGCGCACTTGGCCATTGCACCAGCGCAGCGTCAGGTGCTGCATGAGCGAATTGCCCTGCGTTTTGAGCAGATGTTGGAACAGGGGCTGGTTGCTGAGGTCGAACGCCTGCATCAACGAAGTGACTTGCACGTGGGGCTGCCGTCTATAAGAGCTGTCGGTTACCGTCAGGTCTGGGATTATCTGGATGGCAAGCTGGATGCCGAACAGATGCAGGCGCGCGGCGTGATCGCCACACGACAGCTGGCCAAGCGCCAATTCACTTGGTTACGTGGCTGGCAGCAGGATGTGCACTGGTTGGATAGCCTGGCTTGCGACAATCTGCCGCGTGCCTTGAAATACCTGTCAACGGTCTCCATATTGACCTGAGACCTTGCCGTTGGCCGTCTATCCTTGGGGGTAAACGGGCCTTAAGCCGTTTGTTGGTTCACAATAAATTATTGAAATTTGATCCTTAAAGGAGTGCGGCACATGTCAAAAGGGCATTCGCTACAAGACCCTTACCTGAATACCTTGCGTAAGGAACGCGTCCCGGTTTCCATCTATCTGGTTAACGGCATCAAGCTGCAAGGCCAGATCGAATCATTCGACCAGTTCGTGATTTTGCTGAAAAACACTGTCAGCCAGATGGTCTACAAACACGCTATTTCCACTGTTGTGCCAAGCCGTCCGGTGCGTCTGCCGAGCGCCAGCGAGACCGAGCAGGCTGAAGCCGAATCCGGTAACGACTGAATCCTGATTTAGGAGGCTGTATTGTTCTTCGAGCGCCATGAAGGTGGAGAGCGGGCCATCCTGGTACACCTGGATGGTCAAAACCCCGAGGTGCGCGAGGATCCGCAGGAGTTTCAGGAGCTTGCGCTTTCTGCAGGCGCTGAAGCTGTTGCATTCTTCAGCATCCCCAGTAACCGTCTTACGGCCAAGTACCTGATTGGTAGCGGCAAAGTTGAAGAATTGCGCGATCAGGTCAAAGCGACTGAGGCCGATCTGGTTATCTTCAATCACGTCTTGACGCCCAGTCAGGAACGCAACCTTGAGCGGGTTTTCGAATGTCGAGTATTGGACCGTATTGGTCTGATCCTCGACATTTTTGCTCAGCGGGCGCGTACCCATGAGGGCAAGCTGCAAGTCGAACTGGCTCAGCTGGACCATATGAGTACGCGGCTGGTGCGTGGCTGGACCCACCTTGAGCGACAAAAAGGTGGTATCGGTCTGCGTGGTCCGGGTGAAACCCAGTTAGAAACAGACCGCCGTCTGTTGCGTGTGCGGATCCGCCAGATCAAGCAAAAGCTCGAGAAGGTGCGCAGCCAGCGCGAGCAAGCGCGGCGCGGGCGCCAGCGTGCTGATATTCCATCGGTGTCACTGGTGGGTTACACCAACGCTGGCAAATCGACTTTGTTCAACGCGCTGACTACATCCGATGTCTATGCGGCTGATCAGTTGTTCGCCACACTTGATCCCACCTTGCGCCGTCTTGAGTTGGATGATCTTGGTCCAATTGTGCTGGCTGACACGGTGGGGTTTATTCGTCATTTGCCGCACAAGCTGGTTGAGGCTTTCCGTGCGACGCTTGAGGAGTCAAGCAACTCAGACTTGCTGTTGCATGTGATCGACTCTCACGAGCCTGAGCGGGATCAGCAAATCGAGCAGGTGCTGGCGGTGCTCGGCGAAATCGGCGCGCAAGACCTGCCCATGCTTGAGGTGTACAACAAGCTCGACTTGCTCGAGGGCGTGGAGCCGCAAATACAGCGCGACGGCGATGGAAAACCACAGCGCGTTTGGCTCTCTGCCCGTGACGGGCGAGGCTTGCCGTTGCTGCGTCAGGCCATTGCCGAGTTATTGGGCGATGACCTGTTTGTCGGTACATTGCAGTTGCCACAACAGCTTGGTCGTATGCGCGCTCAGTTCTTCGCCTTGGGCGTGGTACAAAATGAGCATTTCAGCGACGATGGCAGCAGTGTGCTGGCGGTGCGCATGCCGCGTGTTGAGCTCAATCGCTTGGCTAGTCGCGAAGGTTTTGAGCCGCAAACGTTTATAGAACAACACACTTTGCAATAAAGCCTGTACCAGCGACTTTGCCGCTGGATGCAGGCATTCTGTAGCATTGGCGGGCGCGCCGTGGGTGCGTCTTTGCTTTATCAGATGGAGAGCGCTATGGCTTGGAATGAGCCGGGTGGCAATTCGAATAATCAGGATCCCTGGGGTGGCCGTAAAGGCGGTGACCGCAAGGGGCCGCCTGATATCGATGAGGCCTTCCGCAAGCTGCAAGATGGCCTGAATGGGTTGTTTGGTGGCGGCAAAAAACGAGGCAGCGAGACTGGCTCAGGTAGTGGTGGTGGTTTTGGCCTTCTGTTTGTTGGGCTGGGGCTTTTGCTTGCTGTCTGGCTGTACAGTGCAATCTATGTCGTCGACGAGCAGGAGCAGGCTGTCGTGCTGCGTTTCGGGGAATACCACGAGACGGTTGGCCCGGGTCTGAACATCTACTTCCCGCCAATTGACCGCAAGTTTCAGGAAAACGTCACCCGTGAGCGTGCTTACAGCAAGCAAGGGCAGATGTTGACCGAAGACGAGAACATCATCGAAGTACCGCTGACCGTGCAGTACAAGATCAGTAACCTGCAGGACTTCGTCCTCAATGTTGATCAGCCAGAAGTCAGTTTGCAGCATGCGACTGACAGCGCACTGCGGCATGTCGTCGGTTCGACTGAGATGGACCAGGTGCTGACTGAGGGTCGCGAGTTGATGGCCAGCGAAGTGCGTGAGCGCTTGCAGCGTTTCCTGGACACCTATCGCACCGGCATCAGCATTACTCAGGTCAACATCCAGAGTGCTGCTGCACCGCGTGAGGTTCAGGAAGCTTTCGATGACGTGATCCGTGCCCGTGAAGACGAGCAGCGTGAAAAGAACCAGGCTGAAACCTACGCCAATGGTGTGGTTCCCGAGGCTCGTGGTCAGGCGCAGCGCTTGATCGAAGATGCCAACGGCTATCGCGATGAAGTGATTTCACGCGCGCAAGGTGAGGCTAATCGCTTTACTGCATTGGTCGCTGAGTACCGCAAGGCGCCTGAGGTGACTCGCGAGCGTCTGTACCTGGATACCATGCAGGAGTTGATGTCCAACACCAGCAAGGTGCTAGTAACTGGCGATAAAGGGCAAAACAATTTGCTCTATTTACCGCTGGATAAAATGATTGATGGCCGGACGTCTTCTACGGCTAGCCCCATTTCAGGTGCTGCAAGCTCAACAAGTTCCACTTCGGGTATGAGCATTGATCCAAGCCAAGTTGACCTGCGTACAAGGGAGAGCCGCTGATGAGCAATAAATCGCTGATCGCCCTTATTGTTGGCGTGGTGTTGGCTGTAGTGGCCTGGAACAGCTTCTATATCGTTTCGCAAACCGAACGTGCTGTGCTGTTGCAGTTTGGTCGAATCGTGAAGCCCGATGTACAGCCTGGTCTGCACGTGAAGATTCCTTACGTTAACCAGGTTCGCAAGTTTGATGCGCGTCTGCTGACGCTGGACTCCACCAGTTCACGCTTCCTGACCTTGGAAAAGAAAGCGCTGATGGTTGACGCATTTGCCAAATGGCGTGTGCTGGATGCTGAGCGTTACTACACGGCAACCTCCGGGATTAAGCAGATTGCAGACGAGCGCTTGGCGCGTCGACTCGAAGCGTCCTTGCGAGATCAGTTCGGTAAGCGCACCTTGCACGAATCGGTGTCGGGTGAGCGCGATGCACTGATGGCTGATGTGACGGCTTCTCTCAATCGTGCAGCGCAAGCTGAGTTGGGCATTGAGGTTGTTGATGTGCGAGTCAAGGCCATCGACCTGCCCAAGGAAGTAAACCGCAGCGTGTTTGATCGTATGGGCTCGGAGCGTGAGCGTGAGGCTCGTGAGCACCGCGCTAAAGGCAAGGAGTTGGCAGAAGGTATTCGTGCAGATGCTGATCGTCAGCGCCGCGTGCTGTTGGCTGATGCTTACCGTCAGGCTGAAGAGCTCCGGGGCCAGGGTGATGCCCAGGCTGCCGCGATTTATGCCAAAGCCTACGGCATGGATCAGGAGTTCTACTCCTTCTACCGCAGCCTGCGTGCCTACCGCGAAAGTTTCGCTGACAAACGCGATGTGTTAGTGCTGGACCCTAGCAGTGATTTCTTCCGTTACCTGGAAAAATCCAAGCCTTAACCGCTAAGGGGAGTCCCGAGCTTTAAGCTGCGAATCAGCACTCAGTGCTTGTTGCGGCTTGAAGCTTGTGGCTTGTGGCCTACAGCGTGGTATCATTAATCAGCCGGGAAAATCCCGGCTTTTTTGCGCCTGCAGGAAGCATTTATCAGAAGCAGGGCGTTGAGTTGGTGCTGAAAAGCATCATGCCTTGCCTCTGCTCGCACCTGCGGCGCGACGGACTTTTACAACTGATGCAGCTGTCTGTCAGGCAGCTGCGTTTGATGGGATTGACCCGCATGCTGCTGGGTACAATCGTTCTTTATTGGCTTCACTGAAGGCTTGTGCCGCCCGGTTCAAGAGGGGAATGGCGAAATGGCAACGGTAGACCGCTGGCTACTGCCAGATGGCATCGAAGAAGTACTGCCACCGTACGCAGGGCGTATTGAGGTGGCGCGCCGCCAGGTGCTGGATCTGTTTCAGCGTTGGGGCTATGAGTTTGTGGTCACGCCGCACATCGAGTATCTGGAGTCGCTGCTGACTGGCGCCGGCCAAGATCTTGATCTGCGCACCTTTAAGGTCACAGATCCGCTGTCTGGTCGGCAGATGGGCTTTCGCGCCGATATCACGCCGCAGGTGGCGCGCATTGATGCGCATACCCTGCGTCGCGAGGGGCCGAGTCGTCTGTGCTATGCCGGTAGTGTGGTGCATGCTCAGCCGCGCGCGCTGACCACTTCGCGCAGCCCGATCCAGCTGGGCGCCGAGTTGTACGGCGATGCCAGCCCTGCCAGTGATGTGGAAGTGATCAGCCTTCTGGTCAGCACCCTTGAGCTGGCTGTGGTGCCGGATGTGCACATGGACCTTGGTCATGTGGGTATCTACCGCGGTCTGGCGCGTGCCGCCGAGCTCTCAGGCGAAGTCGAGCAGCAGCTCTTTGATGCTTTGCAGCGCAAGGCTATTGATGAAGTCGATGAGCTGACGCAAGCGCTGCCAGATGATCTGCGCAAGATGCTGCGTGCGCTCAGTGAGCTGTGTGGCGGTCGTGAGGTCTTGGATCTGGCGCAGGCCTGCCTGGTTGATGCGCCGGACGATGTGCATGCTGCACTGGATGACCTAATGGCCATCGCGGATGCCTTGAGCTTGCGCTACCCCGAGTTGCCGCTTTATTTCGATCTTGGCGAACTTCGCGGTTATCACTACCACACCGGTGTGGTGTTCGCGGCTTTTGTCCCAGGTGTTGGTTATGCCATCGCCCAAGGCGGTCGTTATGACGACATCGGGGCTGACTTTGGTCGTGCGCGTCCGGCCACAGGCTTCTCGACAGATTTGAAGACCCTGGTCAGTCTGGGGCAGATGCAGTTGGCCGAAGAGCCGGCTGGTGTCTGGGCTCCGGATAACCATGATGTGTTTTTGTGGCAAGCGATTCAGCGTTTGCGTCAGGACGGTCAGCGTGTGGTTCAGGCATTGCCTGGGCAGAGCACAGCTGACGCCGAGGCTGCAGGCTGTGATCGTCAGTTGCTGTTGCGTGATGGCCGCTGGCAGTTGGCTACGCTGACAGCCTAAGTGGCAAGGCGAAAAGTTTCCGTCGGCTTTGGCCGGCATCAAGTTTGCGAAGAGGGTTAGTGTTATGGGTAAGAATGTCGTAGTCCTGGGCACCCAGTGGGGCGATGAAGGTAAGGGCAAGATCGTCGACCTGCTGACCGAACAGGCTGCAGCTGTTGTGCGTTATCAGGGTGGCCACAATGCGGGTCACACTCTGGTGATCGACGGCGAAAAAACCGTTCTGCACCTGATCCCCTCCGGCATCCTGCGTGAAAACGTGCAGTGCCTGATCGGCAACGGCGTAGTGGTTGCGCCCGACGCGCTGATGCGTGAAATCATCAAGCTGGAAGAGAAGGGTGTGCCGGTGCGCGAGCGTTTGCGTATCAGCCCCTCTTGCCCGCTGATTCTGCCTTATCACGTGGCCTTGGATCAGGCGCGTGAGAAAGCCCGTGGTGATGCCAAAATCGGCACCACTGGTCGCGGCATTGGCCCGGCTTACGAAGACAAAGTAGCGCGCCGTGGCCTGCGTATCGGTGACCTGTTCCACCGTGAGCGCTTTGCAGCCAAGTTGGGTGAGTTGCTGGATTATCACAACTTTGTGCTGGTCAATTACTACAAAGAACCGGCCATCGACTTTCAGAAGACGCTGGATGAGTGCATGGAATACGCCGAGTTGCTCAAGCCGATGATGGCTGATGTGACAGCGGTTCTGCACGAGATGCGTCGCGAATCTAAAGACATCATGTTCGAAGGTGCTCAAGGTTCGCTGCTGGACATCGACCATGGTACTTATCCCTACGTCACCAGTTCCAATACCACTGCAGGCGGTATCGCCACCGGTTCCGGTTTTGGTCCGATGTACCTGGACTACATTCTCGGTATCACCAAGGCCTATACAACTCGCGTTGGCTCGGGTCCATTCCCGACTGAGTTGTTCGATGAAACTGGCGCTTTCCTCGCCAAGCGTGGTCACGAGTTTGGCTCCACAACGGGGCGTGCGCGTCGTTGCGGTTGGTTTGATGCGGTTATCCTGCGTCGTGCTATCGAGATCAACAGCATCTCGGGTCTTTGCCTGACCAAGCTGGATGTGCTCGACGGCTTGGAAACCATCCGCATCTGCGTTGGTTACAAGGATGCTGACGGTCAGGTGCTGGTTGATGCGCCGACCGATGCCGACAGCTACTTGGGTCTGCAGCCTGTGTACGAAGAAATGCCAGGCTGGAGCGAGTCGACCCTGGGTGCGAAAACCCTGGAAGAGTTGCCGGCGGCTGCACGTGATTACATCAATCGTGTGCAGGAATTGGTTGGTGCGCCGATTGATATCGTCTCCACCGGCCCGGACCGTAACGAGACCATCGTGCTGCGCCATCCGTTTGCTTGATGGGCATCTGATGTGAAAAAGGGTCGCCAATTGGCGACCCTTTTTCGTTTTTGGCTCCAGCGCTGAATGCAGTAAATCGCTACAGCCCGAGAAAATATCCAAGCTAGTCTTCATAAATCAGATTGCCCGCCGTTATAGGCATTACTGTTGTCGGGAGTGCCTGCTGTGTTTGCGATTATTTCTGTTTTACGTAGTCGTCTGTTACTGCCCGTCTTTCTGGCGTTGGGCGTTGCGCTGCTTATTCAGGTCGTGGTCGCGCTGGTTTGTAAGCGTCCAGCCAAGTCACCTTCCGAACTCCAGCATTAAGGGCGATGGTGTCCGCGTATTTTTAAGCGGACGCGATAGCCCTTATCGCCGGGATTCCCATGCGCCAACGAAGCTCTTACCCCAAACCATTCAAGGCCCAGGTTGTTCAGGAGTGCCTGCAACCCGGCGCGACCGTCTCCAGCGTTGCCATCCGCCACGGCATCAACGCCAACGTCATTCGCAAGTGGCTACCGCTTTATCGAGATCAACTGCCAGCTGCGTTGCCGGCATTCGTTCCAGTGAGGGCTGCGCCTAAACGGTCGACTGAAGCATCGGTGATGATCGAGCTACCGCTTGGCGAGCAAGCGATCACCGTCAAATGGCCAGCCTCCGACCCTGAAGGCTGCGCCCGCTTTGTCCGTGGGCTCACCCAGTGATCCGCATCGATACCATCTGGCTCGCCACCGAACCCATGGACATGCGCGCGGGTACTGAAACCGCGTTGGCCCGCGTGGTGGCGGTGTTAATCGCCGCGCCAACCGCATGAAAGTCCTGGTGCATGACGGCGTGGGTATCTGGCTGGCCGCGCGGCGATTGAACCAGGGCAAGTTTCACTGGCCAGGTATCCGGCACGGCTCGGAGGTCGAACTCGACACCGAGCAACTTCAGGCTTTGGTACTGGGGTTGCCCTAGCAGCGGGTCGGCGCAGCCGGCGCGATCACAGTGCTGTAGCACCTGCCATTAGCCCATCGGTTTATCTCCGCTGACCGGCTGCTCTGGCACAATCAGCGGCATGACTTCCTCGCCCAATCTCGACCAACTGACACCTGACCAGCTGCGCGCACTGGCCGCGCAGTTGCTCACGCAAGTCGATGCGATGGGCAAAAAGATCCACCGCGATCAAACAGTCATCGAGCAACTCACCCACGAAATCGCCTGGTTCAAACGGCACAAGTTTTCCAAGCGTAGCGAGCAACTGAGCCCCGACCAGGGCAGCCTGCTGGATGACCTGCTCGACACCGACATCGCCGCCATCGAGGCGGAGTTGAAAGCCGTCAATCCTCCGGTTGCTCCAGCCGAACC
>LNDO01000075.1 GCA_001465025.1 Pseudomonas sp. Ga0074129 | reverse complement strand
ACCCGCTTAAAAGGCTAGAACTGGTGTCCACTTAAATTTAAGTGCACACCATGTCCTGGTCTTGCGGGGCTGGGTAGATGGTTTGGCCGGACGGATACGACCCATTCACGATGAGGTTATGGGCCTGGCCTCGCGCCTTGCGCAGCAATGCCATCCGCAAGTGGCGCAGCAGCATGCAGAAGAGCTGGCTCGGTATGCGCGGCTGACGTCGGCCTGCACCGCCCTGGAGTCTTTTAGCGGGTGCCGCCCCAGAATGGATGACGATGCTTTTGATGTGCTTGCCAGGCGCCGCTCTCAGGTGGCGGACCTTATCGCCCATGCGAATTTACATGCCTATGAGCAGGAAGCGCCTGAAGGGCTTTACTTGGCTATTCCGTTCTTTTCACGGTGCTCGGATAAGCAGCCGGTTTGGTTGCTGAATCGCACCGCTCAGTCTGTCACTTACCTGCGTAGGCAGTTGTATGCATACGCCAGCACGGACGAAGGTATTGATGAATACCAAACCGCTAGCAATGCCTTTGCTGATGGTATTGCCGCTTCTTCGGTGATCGAGCCAGGAGGCAGGCTCCAGATTGACGACTACTCCATGAGTTTTGATGGCGATTTCGTCAGTAATCGTCGAGTTATTCTGCTGATTGATGGCGCACGCAGTGAGTGGTTTACGAGTATCTCGAAGCTGGGTGGTTACCTTTGGGATGAAGCGCTGCATGGGTTGCATGCGTTGAAGAAGGTGAAGGACCTCTGAGTGTGTTGGAACTGCGGACTATAGGATTTTCAGTCCTATGATCGCCTCTGCAGTGCCACGGTTGAAAAAGCGCGGTCTCCAGTATCGAGACCGCGCTCACGCTTAATCGTCAGAACTGTTCAGCGGAAAGTCCATAGAGGGATGAGCTACTCGCTCGAATGCAGGCTTCCAGTCCTAAGTTTGTGGCAATAGGCGGCTGAAAAAGAAATCGGCGACTGCCAGCTTGGCCCCATAGAGACAGTCGTCTTCGGTGCGGCGAGTGCTTACGGAAAACGCCATTCCTGCCCAGACATAGGCGTAAGCCACAACACACCGGTGCAGAGCTAACTTCATTAGGGGTCATGTGCGCTTGGCTGCACAGCCATCCGCTAGGAGGGAGAGAGCCGAGGAAGTTCGATGTGAAAGCCTGTGAGGCCCTCTACCGAAGTGCACCAGATGCGGCCTTTGTGGGCCTCGATGATGGAGCGGGTGATGGCAAGGCCGAGGCCTGCATTGCTCGGGCCTCCCTCGCGCCGGGCGGGATCGACCCGGTAAAAGCGGTCGAAGAGCTTCTCCAAGTGCTCTGGAGCGATTGTGCCGCCTGGGTTTTCGATGCTTAGACTGGTTGTGTCCGCTGTCTGGCGGATCCGCAGCGAAATCGTCTTCCCCTCAGGCGTATAGCGCAGGGCATTGGACAGCAGGTTGGAGATCGCACGATCAAGCATCAGCCGATCACCACGCACTCGGCCTGTACCCGTTACAGAAAGTCGGATGTCACGCTCTTCGGCCAGCAGGCGGTAGTACTCGGTCAGCTTGGCGGCAACGTCCGCCAGCTCGATGTCGCTCTGTTCCGGGACGATCAGGCCGTTATCGGCCTTGGCCAGAAACAGCATGTCGTCGATCATTCGGGACATGCGCTTCAAGTCCTCCAGGTTGGAGTACAGATTCTCCTCATAGGCATTGATATCGCGTTTTTTACTCAGCACGACCTCGGTGTGGGTCATCAGATTGCTGACTGGAGTTCGTAGCTCGTGGGCAATGTCGGCCGAAAAATTGGAGAGCCTAACGAAGGCATCCTCTAGCCGAGCCAACATCGCATTGAAGGAGAGAACCAGTTGCTGAAGTTCCCGCGGCACTGGTTCGAGAGGGATTCGCTCCTGTAACGAGCGAGCGGACATCCCGGAGGCCACATGAGTGACTTGCCGCAGAGGCCTAAGGCCGCTGCGAGCAACCACCCAGCCGAGTGCGGCACTGAACAGGGCGCTGATGACCAATCCAATCCAAAACCATCGTTGCAGCGTGTCGAAAAAGTGTGTGTGATTGGTGACGTCAAGAATCAGCAACGCAGTGAGCGGCTCAGCCTGATCGGCTACCGAGATTTGCTCCGTCATGCCACGGTACATGTGTTGGCCGTTCTGCCACTCCCACATGCTCTGCTCATTTGCACGTCTGAAACGCTCAGGTACTTCGACTGCTCTGGGGTCGGAAAACAGTACAGAACCGTCACTGGCCAGGATAGTGGCGGCCAGATCCTGATGGGCTCCCAGCAAAGCTCGCAACTGCGGTAATTCTTCCGAAAGGCTCGCTTCACCGCGAGCATTGTTGAGGATATGTTTGGCGGATTCGAGTTTCTCCACCAGGGCCTGCCGATCCAGCATCTTGAAGTGGTGCTGGCTGAGCATATTGAAACTCAGCCCTGCTACCGTCAGGACTGCAATTACCGCGGACATGAACATCAGGCTCATGCGTGCGGTCAGCGAAAGGTGCTTCATATTCACTCCGGAGCATCCATCATGTATCCCATGCCGCGGGCGGTATGAATCAGCTTGAGATCGAAATCGTCATCGATTTTTGCGCGTAGCCGGCGTACCGCAACCTCAATGACATTGGTGTCGCTGTCGAAATTCATGTCCCAAACCTGAGAGGCAATCAGCGACTTCGGGAGCACCTCGCCGCGCCGGCGCAGTAGCAGTTCCAGCAGTGAAAACTCCTTCGCGGTCAGGTCAATTCTTTTCCCGCCACGGATCGCACGCCGCTTCATCAGATCGACTTCCAGATCGGCAATTTTCATCGTTTTTTGCGTGGGTGAGCCATTGCCTCTACGCA
>LNDO01000074.1 GCA_001465025.1 Pseudomonas sp. Ga0074129 | reverse complement strand
GCCTGCTTGAGCGCTACAAAGCGCAGCTCAACCCATTGATCTGCCTGAGTGAATCGCTGGGTTATACGAGCGGCAACAGTTAACTCAGACATAGCCTTGTTTTTTCTGCGATTTAGCTGTGGCAGTTAAGCCGTCGCGCCAGCCTTACAGCTTCAGATTGACCGACAGGTAAGCCGAGCGGCCCGGTGCTGCGGAGAACATCGGCTGATCGTCGCCGCCCCAGAAGAAGTTGTCGTACCAGACGTACTCGTACTGCTCATCCAGCACGTTCTTCACTTGCAGATCCAGGCTGGTGGTGGCCGACAGGTTGTAGCGCACGTTGGCATCGAGCAAGGCAAAGCCGCCGTACTTACCCTGCGCATTCAACTCGTCGATGTAGTAATCACCCTGAGCGCGGGCCTGCAGGCCGAACTGCCAATCCTGATGCGGTTGGTACTGCGCGCCGAGGTTGGAGATATAACGTGGCGTGGAAAACACCTCTTTACCCGCCAGGGATTGCCCGGTGCCCGTAAAGGCGCTGAGCACTTTGGCTTCCTGAATCGAATGCGAGGCCCAGACCATCCACTGATCATTGAGGGTGGCGTTGACCTGCAAATCCACCCCACGGCGACGGGTTTCACCCAAGCCCACAGTGGTACCGGTACTCGGCATGTTGGCCACTTCATCGGTGGCGTCCTGCTGCCAAACGGCAATGCGCGCTTCGGTGCCGACAAAGGGGTCAAAACGCACGCCCACTTCCTTGCCGGTGTTGATCGACGGTTTGAAGGATGCCTGCCCTGCAGTCAGGTAAGCCGGCGCACGCGAGCCGGTCAGCACCTGGAACGTCTGGCCCCAGTTGGCGTACAGATTGACCGCTGGCGTCAGGCTGTACATCACGCTGAGTTTGGGTTGTTCGATCCAGCCGTAATCCTGCAAGTCAGCCTCAACATTGCCCGGCAACTGGGTTTGGCCGGAGAACTTGTCGACCCGGTAGGCGGGGATAATTTTCAGCGAATCGGTCGGTTCGATCACCGCCTGCACAAATGCGCCGAGGTTATCCAACTCATAGTGATCGTCGTTCTGAATGCGCGCAGGCGGTGCCGAGAAATCGGTCGGCACGCTGAAGTTGTAGCGGTAACGGCGGTACTCGTTGTTTTGCTGCTCAGCGTTCACCCCACCTTCAAGGGTCAACCACTCGCTGGCCGACCAAGTGAGTGTGTTGAGCATGCCGGTCTGGTCTTCCTTCCACTGACGGCGCTGACGCGGCGCGTTGCCAACCGCATAGCTGGTGAAGGTCACTTTGCGGTCATCGTCGTAGCGGTTGTGGTAGAGCGTGCTGCTCAGCGCCAGGTCATTGCGCAGTTGCCAATCGAGGTGCACGGCCACTTGCTGCATGTCGCGGTCATCGCCGTCGTTGGCGTTTTTGGCGGCTGAATCGCTGCGGTCGGCCGCCAGTTCGGCCTTGGTCTGAAATCCCGACTCTTCGGCCTCATGCTGATAGATCCGGGTGACCAGACCGACCTTCAGCAACTCGGCGTCATCGGTAAAGAACCACTTGCCGCCGATGGAATATTTTTCCGACTGGCTGTGGTCGCGGTGGCCGTCGGTATCTTGCTTGGCGAAGAAATAGTTCTGCGCGAAGTTCCCCGACTCGCGGCCCACGGCCACTTGCAACTCACGGGTGTTGAAGCTGCCGTAAGTCAGGCGACCGTCGCTGTAGTTGCCGCCTTGGCGGGTCACGAAGTTGATGTTGCCGCCAATGTTGTGCAGCCCATAGCGCGGGTCATTGGTGCCGCGCACCACTTCGATGTGTTCGATATCCAGCGGGAACACCATGTCGATAAAGCGCTGGTTGCCACTGTTGACGTTGCTCGGCACTCCATCGATCAGGGTCTTGATGCCGTTGATGTAACCCTCGCCGTTAAAGGCACGAAAGGTCGCCTTGCCGGACTCCGCGCCCTGGCGGGTTTCGGTCAGTTGGATGCCGGGCATCTGCCCCAGCAGCTCCCAACTGTTCATCACATTTTTATCTTCAACCATCTCGCCACCGAGCACATCCACGGAGGTCAGCACGCGAGTGCCGGTCTTTTTCACCTCGCTGGATTTGGCTTTCACATACTGTGAACCCAAGGTAATGGTGGAATCGCCGGCTGAGGCGGCGAATACACCGCCACTGCTGAGCAAGGCAATCAGCGAGAGCGCAATTGGCTGGTTTTTCATGGGTGTCCTTGAACGTGCTGGAGGCAAAAACGCAGCGTTTGGAATCGCTGCCGAGGGGCTCAGCGACAGCCGTACAGGGCCGATCGCCGCGAATGCGGCACGTTATATCATAACAATCACTACCATTCAGCCCTGCACCGAACCCTGAACACACCGGCAAGCCAGCCCCAGCTAGGGTGTGCGCCTTTTTATTGGCTTGGAGCTATGGTCCGAACTATCGGCTTTTCAGCGACTTACAACGGCATATGGCATGACTGAACAAGGCACCCACCTCATATTCCTTTTAAATCTATATATAGAACTGAAAAATAGTTAAGCTAATCCTTAATTAAATACTCCTTAGGGTATAGGGGAAGGACAATCGCCATGCAGCCCCATGTAGAAGCATTCTTTGATCCCGCCACCTTCACCTACAGCTATGTGGTGAGCGATGCCAGCACCCAGCGCTGCGCCATCATCGACTCGGTGCTGGATTACGACCCCGCCTCCGGGCGCACCTCGTACACCAGCGCCGACCGGCTGATCGACTACGTCAAGACGCACAAGCTGCAGGTGGATTGGCTGCTGGAAACCCACGTACACGCCGACCACCTCTCGGCTGCGCCCTATTTGCAGCGTGAGTTGGGCGGCCAACTGGCCATCGGCGAGCACATCACCACCGTGCAAAACACCTTCGGCAAGCTGTTCAATGCTGGCAGCGAGTTCGCCACCGATGGCCGTCAGTTCGATCATCTGTTCAAGGATGGCGATACCTTTGCGATCGGCAACCTGCAGGCTCGCGCCATCCATACACCCGGCCACACCCCGGCGTGCATGACCTATGTGGTTGGCGATGCCGGCTTTGTCGGCGACACGCTGTTTATGCCGGACTACGGCACTGCGCGTTGCGACTTCCCCGGCGGCGATGCGCGCACGCTGTTTCAGTCGATCCGCAAGCTGTTTGCCCTGCCCGGCGACACCCGCCTGTTTATGTGCCACGACTACAAGGCACCGGGGCGTGACGACTTCCGCTACCAAACCACGGTGGCGGAGCAACGCGCGCTGAACGTGCATGTGCATGAAGGCATCAGCGAGGCCGATTTTGTCGCCATGCGCAGCGCTCGCGACGCCACCCTTGGCATGCCGCTGCTGATTCTGCCGTCGGTGCAGGTGAACATGCGCGCCGGGCAACTGCCGCCTGCCGAAGACAACGGCACCCGCTACCTGAAAATCCCCCTCGACGTGCTCTGAGGAACGGCCCATGGCAACAACCCGCTACAGCGCCCAGGCGTGCACAGCATGAAGCTGAGCCGCTGGCTGCCCTGCCTCGACTGGGGCCGACACTACAGCCGCCATCACGCCAGCCAGGATGGTTTGGCCGCGCTGATCGTCACACTGATGCTGATCCCACAGAGCCTGGCCTACGCCATGCTCGCCGGGCTGCCGCCGGTGATGGGGTTGTACGCGAGCATCTTGCCACTGCTGGCCTATGCCCTGTTTGGTTCCAGCCGCACGCTGGCGGTGGGGCCGGTGGCGGTGGTGTCACTGATGACCGCCGCCGCGTTGCAGCCGCTGTTCCCGGCGGGCAGTGCCGAATACATCGGCGCAGCCATGCTGCTGGCCTTGCTCTCCGGGCTGTTGCTCAGCGCCATGGCGGTGCTGCGCCTGGGCTTTCTCGCCAATTTTCTCAGCCATCCGGTGGTGTCTGGCTTTATCAGTGCCTCGGGCATTCTGATCGCCATCGGTCAGTTCAAGCATCTGCTGGGCATTTCGGCCTCGGGCGAAAACCTGCTGCACCTGATCCCGCAACTCTGGCTGGGCCTGCCCGCCCTGCACGGGCCGACGCTGCTGATCGGTCTGCTGAGCCTGACCTGGCTGTGGTGGGCGCGAGCGCATTTGAAGGGCGCACTGCAACGCATAGGTGTGCCTGCTGCAACAGCCGCGAACCTGGCCAAGGCCGGCCCGGTGCTGGCGATTATTGCCGCGATTGTGGCGGTGAGCGCGCTGCAACTCGATCAGGCTGGCGTGAAGGTGGTGGGCGCCATCCCGCAAGGTTTGCCGGGCCTGACCCTGCCCACCCTGAACCTCGACCTGGCCCTGCAACTGCTGCCCGCCGCGCTGCTGATCAGCCTGGTGGGCTTTGTCGAATCGGTGTCCGTCGGGCAGACTCTCGCTGCCAAACGCCGCCAACGCATCCAACCCAATAACGAGCTGCTCGGCCTCGGCTCGGCCAACCTGGCTTCCGCCTTCAGCGGCGGTTTCCCGGTGACCGGCGGTTTCGCCCGCTCGGTGGTCAACTACGAGGCTGGCGCACAAACCCCCATGGCCGGTGTGTTCACCGCCGCCGGCATCGCCCTCAGCGTATTGCTGCTAACGCCGCTGCTGCACAACCTGCCGCATGCCGTGCTGGCGGCGACCATCATGGTGGCGGTGTTGAGCCTGGTCGACCTCGGCTCGCTGCGCCGCACCTGGCGTTACTCGCGCCAAGACGGGGCCGCGCAGGTGGCGACCCTGCTCGGCGTGCTGCTGATTGGCGTCGAGGCTGGCATTCTGCTCGGTGTCGGCCTGTCGCTGCTGCTGTTTCTCTGGCGCACCAGCCAGCCGCATATTGCCGTGGTGGGCCAGGTGCCGGGCAGCGAACACTTTCGCAACGTCGAGCGTTTCGCGGTGATCGAGTCGCCCAGCGTGCTCTCGCTGCGCGTCGATGAAAGTCTGTATTTCCCCAACGCGCGCTACCTCGAAGACCGCATCAGCGAGCTGATCGCCAGCAGGCCTGAGGTGCGCCATCTGGTGTTGATGTGTTCAGGCGTCAACCTGATCGACGCCAGCGCGCTGGATTCGCTGGAAGCCATCGTCGAGCGCCTGCAAACCGCTGGCGTGCAGTTGCACCTGTCGGAAGTCAAAGGCCCGGTGATGGATCAACTGCGCCGCTCCAGCTTCCTCGACACCTTTGCCGGGCAGGTGTTTATCAGCCAGTTCGACGCGTTGAAAACCCTCGCCCCGCAGACCACAGCACCCTCACCCATTGCCGACAGGAAGCCCTGATGAAAAGCGCCCACGATCTGGTCAGCGACGCCAAGACACGCATCGACGAAGTCGACCTGCACGCCGCCGATGCCGCCATCCGCACGGCCGACGTGTTGATTGATGTACGTGAAGCAGACGAGTATCAGGCCGGGCACATTCCGGGCGCGGTCAACATTCCCCGCGGCCTGCTGGAGTTCAAACTCAGCAATGATCCGACCCTGACGCGACGTGACCTCAACTTGGTGCTGTATTGCAAAAACAGCGGCCGCTCGGCCCTCGCGGCCTGCGCGCTGCAGGACATGGGCTATAGCCACGTACTGTCGATTGCCGGCGGCTATGACGCCTGGCACGCCGCCGGCAAGCCGGTGCAAACCGCGCAATTGCCCGCGTTTGATTGACCCTTAACAACCACACACCCAACGTACAGCGGCAGCATCCGTAGGTTGGGTTGAGACGCGCAGCGGTGAAGCCCAACGAATCACGCGACAACCCGTTGGGCTTCGCTGCGCTCAACACCAACCTACTGCGGCGTTACGCACGCGGCAGTTGCTGCCAGCTCAACAGCCGATCGGCCTGTGGCAACGCCGCCTCACTGTGACCCAACAGCAGTGCGCTGCGGCCCTGCAACCAAGTGTTGATGCGCGGCTTGATACGCTCACGCGTGGCCTCATCCAGCCCGGAAAAGGGCTCATCGAGAATCACCAACGGGGCATCGCGCAGCAGCACCCGCGCCAGCGCCAGGCGGCGGCCTTCACCGCCGGAAAGCTGTTTGCCGGTTTCACCGACCCAGGTGTTCAGGCCGTTGGCGGTGCCTTCCACGGTGTCGGCCAGATCAACCATGTCCAACGCCCACCAGAGCTGCGTATCGCTGGCGTCCGGACGGCCGAGCAGCAGGTTGTCGGCGATGCTGCCGTGGAGCAGTTCGGTTTCCTGGGTCAGGTAGGCGATGTGTCCGCGCCAAGTGTCCAGATCCAATGCCGTCAACGGTACGCCTGCCACATACACCGCACCGGCATCCGGGTCGAGCAAACGTGCGGCCAGCGCCGCCAGGGTGGATTTACCGCACCCAGAAGGCCCAACCAGCGCCAGCCGTTCTCCAGCGGCAAGCTGCAACTGCACGCCACTCAAACCGGCATGGGTCACCGCCACATCCTGCCAGCTCAAGCTTAAGTTGGCCGGTACGGCAAGCGGGCTGGCGGCGTGGGGCAAGCGTCCGCTCATGGCCACTTGTTGGTTGAGCCGCGCCGCCGCCGCGCAGGTAGCGCCCCATTGCGCGAACGCCGCTGGCAAGGCGGAAAAGGCTTCATTGAGGCCCATCAGCGCCAGGGCAATCATCACCATCAGCGGCCCGCTGAGCAGCCCTTGCTCATAGGCGATCACCCCGGCAAACAGGCCCAGCAAACTCGCGCCCAGCACGCCAAACAGGCTCAAGGCTTGCCCCAGCACCACCCGCCCCTGCAACGCCAGTTGATCCTTGATCAGTTGCTCACTGCGCGCCAGTAAGGCCTGTTGATGCAGGCCAAGACTGCCGGCGGCGGTCAACTCGGCCAAACCCTGCAACTGCTCGATGCACTGCACGCGCAAACCATCCAGCTGCTCTACGCGTTGGGCGCTCAGGTGCAGACCGGCGCGGGCCATGCCCACCGTCACCAGCAGCAACAGCGCCAGCAACAACAGCAACAACAGCAACGCCAGCCACGGCTGGAACAGCGCCACCAGCCCACACACCAGTAGGATGGCCAGCAAGGCCACAGCGGGCGGTGCCAGCAAGCGCAGGTAGAGCGTGTCGAGGGCATCAATGTCGGCGGTCAGGCGGTTGAGCCATTGCGCCGCGCGCAGCCGGCCCAGTGTCGCGCCGTCGAGTTGTGCCAAGGCGCTGAAGTGGCGCACGCGCAAATCGGCGAGCAAACCGAGCACCGTGTTGTGGTTGAACACACGCTCGGTGTAACGCGCCACCGTGCGTGCCAGGGCAAAAAAGCGGATGCCGCTGCCCGGCACATAAATATCGAAAAACACCCGGTTGCCCGCGGCCCAGAGCAACGCGGTGACGCCCGTGGCGGTGATAAACCAGCCGGATAACGCCAGCAGGCCGATGGCACTGAGCACCGTAAGCAGCATCAGCAGTGCGCCAACGCACAACCGACCGCGCCAGTGGCGCATGTCACGTAGCCAGGGGCTCAGCTCATGCATCGAGCAACCTCCCTTCATGCAGGCGCACCACGCGGTTGGCCATCTGCATCAAAGCAGGATGATGGGTAGCGACAATCAGCGTGCGCCCGCTGCTGGCCAAAGTCTGCAGGGCGTCGATCACCTCGACCTCGCTCTGTTCATCGAGGCTGGCAGTGGGTTCATCCAGCAGCACCAGCTGCGCGTTACTCAGCCACACACGCGCCAACGCCAGCCGTTGCGCCTGCCCACCGGACAGCCCGCGCCCGCCCTCACCCAACGGGCTGTCGAGGCCTTGCGGCTGAGCGGCCAACAACGCGCTCAAGCCCACCGCCGCCAGCGCCTGCTGCATGGCGGCCGGCGTGGCTTCGGGTGCGGTTAAGCGCAGGTTGTCGGCCCAACTGCCTTTGATCAGAAACGCTCGCTGGCCCATCCAGGCCACGGACTGCTGACCGGGCGGCTGACCAAACAGGCGGATCGTTCCCGCCTGTGGCTGGATAAAACCGGCCAGGCCATGCAACAGGCTCGACTTGCCCGAGCCGGATGGCCCCACCAGCGCCAGCACCTCGCCCGCGTGAATGTGCAGGTTCACCCCACGCAGAATCTCGCCGCGCCCGGCATAGCTCAGGTGCACATCGCGCAGCTGAATGCCATCCTCTGCCGCGTTATTCGACAGGTCTTGCGGCGCAGCAGGCAGGCTGTCCAGCGCCTCCAGTTCGGCCAGCGCATCGGCGGCCGCCAGCGCCGCCGCTCGGTCGTGATAGTGCTGCGCGAGGCTGCGCAGCGGCTGAAAGAACTCTGGTGCGAGCAGCAGAATAAACAGCCCGCTGAACAGGCTCAGCTCAGGCGAGGGGCCGTAGTCGATATAACCCAACAGACCAAAGCCGATGTACATGGCCACCACGGCAATCGCCACCGAGGCGAAAAACTCCAGCACCGCCGAGGATAAAAACGCCACTTTCAGCGTGGCCATGGTGACGCGGCGATAAGCCTGCGTGGCCTGCTCAATACGCGCGATGGAGCGCCCGACCTGACCAAACAACTGCAGGCTGGTGAGGTTGCGCACGCGGTCGAGAAACTGCCCGGCCATGCGCCCGGCCTGCAGCACATGGCGCTGGCTGATACGCTCGGCATGCATGCCGACCAGGGCCATAAACAACGGAATAAGCGGCGCGGCCAGCAAGAGGAACAGCGCCGCCAGCCAATCCAACCAGACCACCAGCGCAACCAGCATCAACGGCACCAGTACGGCTAGCCATTGCTGCGGCAGGTAACGGGCGTAATAGCCGTCGAGGGCGTCGACTTGCTCAACCCATTGGTTGGTCAGGCTGGCACTGGGCAGTGCGGCCAAACGCACCGGCCCAAGCCGGGCCCACAAGGCGCTCAATTCCACCCGCACTTGCTGGCGTACCTTGGCGCTGGCCAGTTGACCCAGTCGTTCCTGCACGGCCGCCGCCAGCACACGCAACAGTACGGCCACCAACAAGGCCGCCATCACCGACCACAGGCTCAGCGCCGGAGCGTCGTCGATCAGCAAGGCGTGCACCAGCCAGGCCATCAGGCCCATTTGCGCCGCAATCGCCACGCCGCCGAGCACGCCGGCCGCCACTGCGCCGCGCAGCAGCGGGCGCACGGCCAGTTGCTGGCGAGCCAGCCAGTGGCGGCTGCGCTGTTGGCGGGTTATATCAGTGATAGCCGACACCTGCTTTCACCTTGCCGCGGAACACCCAGTAGGTCCAGGCGGTGTAGGTCAGCACAATCGGGATGACGAACAACAGGCCCAGCAGCAGGAACAACTGCGACTCAGGGGCTGAGGCGGCGTCCCAGATGGTGTGGTTAGGCGGAATGATGTACGGCCATTTGGTCACCAGCAGCCCCAGATAGGTGAAGATGAACAAAGCCATGGTGGCAATAAACGGCATGGCCTCACGGCGTTTGCGCAGGCTGCGGAAAATCTGCAGGGCACACAAACCCGCCATCACCGGAAAGATCCAGATCAAGCCGATGGCCGAGAACCAGCGCGCATAGGCCGTGGGATCAACCCAGGGTGTCCAGATGCTGATGGCAACAAACACCAGCAGCACGGCGGCCAGCAGTTTCGGGGCCAGGCTGTAGGCCCAGTCCTGAATGTAGCCTTCGGATTTCATGATCAACCAGGTGCAGCCGAGCAAGGCATAACCGGCCAGCAGGCCGATGCCGGTGAGCACGGTGAACGGCGTTAGCCAATCCAGCGCACCGCCAACATACACCAGCCCTTCGGTGTTGAAGCCCTGAATGTAGGCCCCCACCACTGCGCCCTGGGCGAACGAGGCGACAATCGAACCACCGGCAAAGGCCCAGTTCCACAGGTAGCGCGAGGTGTTGGCCTTGAAGCGAAACTCAAACGCCACGCCACGGAAGATCAAACCCGCCAGCAGCAAAAACACACCGATATACATGGCCGGCAGCAACACCGAGTACACCAGCGGAAAAGCCGCCAGTAGGCCCGCGCCACCGAGCACCAGCCAGGTTTCGTTACCGTCCCAGACCGGTGCCACCGAGTTCATCATCACATCGCGGGCCTGCTCGTCCGGGGCGAAGGGGAAGAGAATCCCCACGCCCAGGTCAAAGCCGTCCATCAGCACGTACATGATGATGCCGAAGGCGATGATTACCGCCCAAATCATTGTGAGGTCAAAAGGCACCATTTCAGTGTCCCCCCTGTTCCAGGCGTACATGGGTTGCCGACAACGGACGCGAGGCCCGCTCCACTTCATGGGTGTCTTCTGCGCTGAGGTCTTCTTCCAGGCCCGCTTGCAGCACGCGGAACAGGTAATACAAGCCGGCGCTAAAGACCATCGCGTAGACCACGATGTAGCCAATCAAGGTGAACAAGGCCATGCCGCCCGTCAGCGACGGTGTCAGCCCTTGCGCATGGGTCATCACCCCGTAAATCAGCCACGGCGCGCGACCAGCTTCCGTCACCACCCAACCGGCGAGCACCGCCAGAAACGGCATGAAGCTCATCCATCGCAAGCCATTGAGGAACCACGGCGTTTGCCAGTAACGACCGCCACGGCGCAGCACCAGGCCAGTCAGACCGAAGGCGATCATCACCAGGCCAATGCCGACCATCACCCGGAACGCCCAGAACACCAGCCACACGGGCGGTTGCTTCTCGTAGGCCACGTCCGTGATGCCTGGCAGTTCGCCGTTCCAGTCGTGAGTCAGGATAAAGCTGGCCAGTTTCGGGATGCCGATTTCAAAATGGTTGGTTTGCGCCTCCTGATCCGGCCAGGCAAACAACAGCAGCGGCACACCCGTACCACGCTCCCAATTGCCTTCCATCGCCGCCACTTTGATCGGCTGATGCTTAAGGGTGTTCAGACCGTGAAAGTCACCCACCACGGCCTGAATGGGCGCGATCAGCAGGATCATCCACAGGCTGACCGACAGCGCTTTGCGGTTCACTTCTACCTCACGCTTGCGCAGCAAGTACCAGGCGCTAACGCCCGCCACCACAAAGGCACCGGTGAGGAACGAGGCCAGGCCCATATGCATAAAGCGGTAGAAAAACGACGGGCTGAACAACGCCTGCGACCAAGACACGACATGGATCATGCCGTCACGCAGTTCGGTGCCGACCGGCGTTTGCATCCAGCTGTTGGCCGAGAGAATCCAGAACGAGGAGATAAAGGTGCCCAGCGCCACCATGCACGCGGCAAACAGGTGCACGCCCGGCGGCACCTTGTCGCGGCCAAACAGCAGCACGCCGAGGAACGCGGCTTCGAGGAAGAACGCCGTGATCACTTCATAGCTCAGCACCGGGCCAAGGAAGTTCGACGCCGCGTAGGAGAAGTTGCTCCAGTTGGTGCCGAACTGAAAGGCCATGACGATGCCCGACACCACGCCCATGCCAAAGACCACGGCAAACACCTGGGTCCAGAACTTCGACAGGCGCGCCCAGACCGGATCAGCGGTGCGGAAGGACATGCCCTCCAGAAAAGCGATAAAAGAAGCCAGGCCGATGGTGAACACCGGGAAAATGGCGTGAAAGCAGACCACAAAAGCAAACTGCAGTCGCGAGAGGAAAAGCGGGTCTAATTCCATCTGAGTCGATCCTGTGTGTGGAACTGACTGAACAAACCAGGCAAGCAGCCGCAAGGCATTGCAGGCCAGACAAAGTCTATGCTTTTGAACCCTGGGGGGTATGGGGTGTATTGCCGCACCACACGCCCGCAGCAGCCATCGCTGGCCTGAATGACGCCCACAGCAAGGCCCTGCGGCATAAGCGCGGTCGCGTGCTGAAACGATTGGCAACAGAGGGCGCGCGGTGAGGCGCGCGAATCAGGTGTACTTGGTGAAGATGGTTTTGAGCTGCGCCAGGGTGGCTTCATGGCTTTGGTCAGGGCTTAGGAGCGCGTCCTCGGCCAGGCACATGAGCATTTCCTGATAGGCCTTATCCAGCGCTTTACGCGCCGCACTGAACTGCTGGGCGACGGCCTCGCACTCGTCGCCGCGCTTGATCATGGCCTGAATACCACGCACCTGCCCTTCGACGCGGGCCAGTCGCTTTAGCAGGGAGTCGCGGTGTTGCAAACGTTGCGGGTCATTCATTCGTTCAATCTACAGGTCGCCGTAATGTGAAGGCACCGCGCAGCTCACCCTGAGCAAAACCACGGGCTTGGTCTTGCGGGTAGCGTACATCAATCAACTGCGCCAACGCTGACTCAATCTGCTTGCCGTGACAGGCCAGGCACGGCTCGCCTGTACCGATGGCTTTCATCACCCGCACCTCGCCCCCCACCACCGCACTTTGGCTGATCTGCTCTAGCGGCTCACCGGCCGCCGCACGCTGGGCAAACTGGGCCAGCACTTCACGCTCCCAAGCATCGGGGGCGTTATCCGGGTTGCGTACCTTGAGCGCCGTGCGCCCCACCGTCCACGGCTTTTGGCTGTGCTCGCTGGCAATTTGCGGGGCAGACAGCTGACAAGCCTCTACCGCGTGCGCCGCGCCGCCACTGCTCATTGCCGCTTTGACCGTGCCCATCAGCTGCTGCTGAAAAGCCGGAATCAGCGCCAAGCCTTCGGCGGATAGCGCCTGCACATTGTCGGCCTGTGCGCTCACACTCAGGCCACTAATCAACACCGCTGTTAGCAATCGCATCGTCTACCTCGCCTTAATCAAATATACCCACGGGGGTATACTGGCACAGCCACGCGCATTAGGCGATCACGCATTTGCTTCACGCAAACAGCGGCCACGCAAAAGCCTTTTAGGCGTGATGCACGATTGATTAAGAGAAGAAAAGCGGCCTTCGATGCGCAACGACGCTGATTGCTGCGTTGCAACACCCGCTGGGTAAGCCGGTGCTATGCATCGAAATGCCTGAGAGGAGAAAACCCACTGCACCGGGCGGGTAACCCACCGTTACCGGTTGTGCGCTGGGCGCTGCGTAACAGCCGGAGCCGTATGCAGCATCAGGGGCCGAAGCACCTGGGGATGGCGGTAAGCCGGTGTTGCCAACTGCCCCACCGGGCAAACCAGTGGGGCAGGATGCTCGCAGAACCGATTAGCCGATGGTCATCAGGCTGGCGTTGCCGCCGGCTGCTGCGGTGTTGATGCTCAGTGCGTGTTCGATCAGCAGGCGCTCCAGCGGGATATCCGTTTCACCTTTGTGCAAACCATGCACGCTGATGATCGCGCCGGAGCGCGTTGCCGCCTGTTCACAGACCGCACGCAACTCGTCGGAGTCACCGTGGTGCAGGATGGCGTCGAAGGCGACTTCACTGTCGACCCACTGCGCCAACAGAGTGATGCGTTGCTGCACCACTTTGGGCAACTCGGCCAACAGCGCGCGCGTCAGCTCGCCTTCTTGCCACAATACCTGGCAACCCACGGCCAGGGCCGCCGCCAATTGTGTCAGCAAGTCACTGCGTTCAGCGGCCAGGCACAGCACATGCTCGCGCGGCAGCAGGCTGTAGCTGTTGCGCTCGCCGGTCGGGCCATTGAGCATTTGTACGGTGCCGCTTTGCGCCAACTCAACGAACTGCGCACTGAGTGCACTCAGGCTCGGCTCATGTTTAGTCGCCCACTCCTGCAACGCCGCGATCACCTTGGCCTGCTCTGCCGGACGCTGAATCTCGCCCTTCTCCTGCTGCAATTGCTTGGCCACGGCATCCTGCGGACGGGTTGCCAGCAGGCGGTACATGTACAGCGGGCCACCGGCTTTCGGGCCGGTGCCGGATAGGCCTTCACCGCCGAATGGCTGCACGCCAACCACCGCACCGACCATGTTGCGGTTCACATACAGGTTGCCGACCTTGGCACTGTTGACCACTTGAGCAATGGTCTCGTCGATACGCGTGTGCACGCCGAGGGTCAGGCCGTAGCCGCTGTCGTTGATCTGCTGCAGCAGCTTGCCCAAATCAGCACGCGCATAACGCACCACGTGCAGCACCGGGCCGAAGATTTCGCGTTGCAACTCAGTAAAGCTGTCCAACTCAATCAGTGT
Organism: Pseudomonas sp. Ga0074129; assembly: GCA_001465025.1. Classification (GTDB taxonomy): domain Bacteria; phylum Pseudomonadota; class Gammaproteobacteria; order Pseudomonadales; family Pseudomonadaceae; genus Aquipseudomonas. Next base: position 4,479 of record LNDO01000074.1, on the reverse strand, counting down.
CGGCAACACAAAAGTGCCGCGCTTGATGTCGTCACCGTTAACGCGCGCCAACTGGAACACTTTGCGGCCTTTTTCGCGCATCTTCTCGATGTGCTGGTCGATATTGCCCTTGGCTTCTGCGTCGATCACCGGGCCAATGTCGGTGCTCAGGCGCTCCGGGTTGCCCAGGCTGTATTCGGCCATGGCGCCTTTGAGCATGTTGATCACCCGATCAGCCACGTCTTCCTGCACACAGAGCACACGCAGGGCCGAGCAACGCTGGCCAGCACTGTCGAAAGCGGACGCCACCACATCGACCACCACCTGCTCGGTGAGCGCAGAGGAATCAACGATCATGCTGTTGAGGCCGCCCGTCTCGGCGATCAGCGGAATGGTGCGGCCTTGCGCATCCAGGCGACCGGCGAGGTTGCGCTGGATGATGCCCGCCACTTCGGTGGAGCCGGTGAACATCACGCCACGCACCCGCTCGTTGCCGATCAACCCGGCACCGACGGTTTCACCACGACCCGGCAGCAGTTGCACCGCGCCGCTCGGCACACCGGCATCCAGCAGGATGCGCACGGCTTGCGCGGCGATCAGCGGGGTTTGCTCGGCGGGTTTGGCCAGCACGGTGTTACCGGCGGCCAGCGCAGCAGCGACCTGACCGCTGAAAATCGCCAGCGGGAAGTTCCACGGGCTGATGCACACCACCGGACCCAACGGACGGTGGGTGTCGTTGCTGAAATGATTGCGCGCCTGCGCCGCGTAGTAGCGCAAGAAGTCCACGGCTTCACGCACTTCGGCGATGGCGTTGGCGAAGGTCTTACCGGACTCGCGCACCAGCAGACCCATCAGTTGCTGCATCTGCGCTTCCATCTGATCGGCGGCGCGATCCAGCACAGCGGCGCGCTCAGCCGGCAGGGTCGACTGCCAGATCTGCCCGCTGGAAACGGCGCAGAGCACGGCATCAGTAACATCCTGCACGCTGGCCTCATGCACATGGCCGACGATGTCGCGGTGATCGGCCGGGTTGCGCACCGGCTGCGCTTCAGCCAATGCGGCGCTCTCGCAGCCAAGCATCGGGCCAGCGATGTAGACCGCGTTGCTGCTGCTCAGCAGCGCCGAAGACAACGAGCCCAGGCGGTGTTCGTTGGCCAAGTCGATGCCTTCAGAGTTCAAGCGCGCGTCACCATACAAGGCACGCGGCAGGGCAATGCGCGGGTGCGGCAGACCAATACCGCCCTCCTGCGTGGCCATCTGCTCGACCTGCTGCACGGGGTCGAGTACCAGCTCTTTGATCGAGATGCTGTGGTCGGCAATGCGGTTGACGAAGCTGGTGTTCGCACCGTTTTCCAACAGGCGACGCACCAGGTAGGCCAGTAGAGTTTCATGGCTGCCGACCGGGGCATAAATACGGCATGGCCGGTTCAGCTTGCCTTCGGCCACCGTGCCAACCACTTGCTCATACAGCGGCTCACCCATGCCATGCAGGCACTGGAATTCGTACTGACCGGGGTAATAGTTCTGCCCGGCCAGTTGATAAATGGCCGACAGCGAATGGGCGTTGTGCGTGGCGAACTGCGGGTAGACCGCTTCCGGTACGGCCAGCAATTTGCGTGCACAGGCGATATAGGAGACGTCGGTATACGGCTTGCGCGTGTACACCGGATAGCCTTCCAAGCCTTCAACTTGGGCGCGTTTGATTTCGCTGTCCCAGTACGCGCCTTTTACCAGGCGAATCATCAAGCGGTGACGGCTGCGCTTGGCCAGGTCGATGACGTAATCGATCACGTATGGGCAGCGCTTTTGATACGCCTGAATCACAAAGCCGATACCGTTCCAGCCGATCAGGACCGGGTCGAAGCACAGGCGCTCCAGCAGATCGAGTGAGATTTCCAGGCGATCAGCTTCTTCGGCGTCGATGTTCAGGCCGATGTCGTACTGCTTGGCCAGCTTGGTCAGGCCCAGCAGGATCGGGTACAGCTCATCCATCACCCGGTCGTACTGCGCGCGGCTGTAGCGCGGGTGCAGCGCCGACAGCTTGATCGAAATGCCCGGGCCTTCGTAAATGCCACGGCCGTGCGAGGCTTTGCCGATGGCATGAATGGCCTGCTCGTAGGACGCCAGGTAGCGTTTGGCGTCTTCCTCGGTCAGCGCAGCTTCACCGAGCATGTCGTAGGAATAGCGGAAGCCTTTGCTTTCCATATTGGTGGCGTTGGCCAGGGCTTCGGCGATGGTTTCACCGGTAACGAACTGCTCGCCCATCAGGCGCATGGACATATCCACGCCCTTGCGGATCAACGGCTCACCGCCCTTGCCGATGATGCGGTTGAGTGAGGTCATCAAACCGGCTTCGTTGTGCGTGGCCACCAGTTTGCCGGTGATCAGCAAGCCCCAGCTCGCGGCGTTGACGAACATCGACGGGCTGTTGCCCAGATGCTGCCCCCAGTTGCCGTTGCTGATCTTGTCGCGGATCAGCGCATCACGGGTGGCCTTGTCGGGAATACGCAGCAGCGCTTCGGCCAGGCACATCAGCGCCACACCTTCCTGCGACGACAACGAGAACTCCTGCAACAAACCCTGCACCAAGCCCTGACGGCCACCGGCGTTCTTCTGGTTACGCAGCTTCTCGGCAATGCTCATGGCCAGCGTGTTGCTCGCTTCAGCCATGTCTTTGGGCAGACGCGCCTGCTCCAGCAGCATCGGCACGGCTTCGGTTTCCGGACGACGATAGGCTCCGGTAATGGCTGCGCGCAGCACTGATTGCGGGAGGATGCTTTCAGCGAAATCGAGGAATACCTGCAGACCTTGCTCGCTGAGGTTTTCCACCGTTTCTTCACCCGCCACTGCGGCCAGACCGGAATGCTCGGCCAGAGTCAGACCACCCTCAATCTGCTCCAGGTAATTGAAGATCGCCTGCTTGATCAACCAATGCGGCGTGCGGTCAATCGACTGCGCAGCCTGTTTGAGGCGATCACGGGTTGCATCATCGAGCTTAACGCCAAGGGTGGTGGTGGCCATTGGTTAATCCTGTTGTGGGCGGGTGCACGGCTAAAACGTCGGGAGCAAAGCTGAACATCGCCCCAACGGGGTGATCGCCACGCATCACGGTTAAAAAATCTGGCGAGAGATTAAACCTGTCTAGGCATTGGGTGCAACTAGGTGCAACCAAGCAGAGCAAACCGCTACAACCACTGCTAGCAAAGCGAGAACCCAGCAAGATTAAAGGCTGCTGGCAACTCGCCAAGGCACCATTAACAAAGCCGCTTAAAACAAGTGTTTTAAAAAAATCAGCGATCCGACGACAGGTACAACCCAACAAGAAGGCCGGTTGCACTCTTAGTCTTCTAGTCAAGCACAGCTGACTCTGTAAGGCAGAGCAGCCGACGGGGTGCGCAATAAGGAGCACGCACCAACTTAATGCTGAATCTGTCCAGGCGGTCAGTTAATAGTGCAAGCGCAGCATTTACATCCCCGTAAAAATCACTAAAGTGCGCGGCCGCTATGGGGGCGAAAGCCAGGCGGCGCGCTGGATGGCGACATAAACAAGACTTGGCCTTGTTTTTGCTGATGCACCAGCAGCCTGACCTTTTAGACAGGTTTAAAAAACATTCAGCACTTATGGGGAGCACCACTCGATGAAGCGTACTTTTTCCTCTCTGGCCTTGACCGCCGGTCTGCTGGCAGGCAGCCAGGCGGTGGCAGGCGACCTGCTGCACTGGCAGAACAACAGCCTGAGCTACCTGTATGGCCAGGACTACACGATTGACCCGGAAATCCAGCAGACCATCACCTTCGAACACGCCAGCGGCTGGAACTTCGGTGACCTGTTCTTCTTCGTCGACACCATCAAATACAACACTGACGCCACCAACGGCGCTGGCGATGGCCACACTTTCTACGGCGAGTTTTCACCGCGCCTGTCGTTCGGCAAGCTGTTCGACACCAAACTGGAACTGGGCCCGATCAAAGACGTGTTGCTGGCCACCACCTATGAATTTGGCGAAGACGATGTCGAGTCTTACCTGATCGGCCCCGGCTTCGACCTAGCGATCCCCGGCTTTGACTACTTCTCGCTGAACTTCTACCACCGCGAAACCGATGGCAGCCGTGACGGCAGCGGCGTATGGCAAATCACCCCGGTGTGGAGCTACACCATCCCTGTTGGCAAATCCGACATCGTGATTGACGGTTTCATGGACTGGGTGGTGGACAACGACAAGAGCTACCACGCCAACCTGCACTTCAACCCACAGATTAAATACGACCTGGGCAAGGCCATGAACTGGGGCGAGAAGCAGCTTTATGTCGGTATTGAGTACGACTACTGGAAAGACAAGTACGGCATCGACAACGACAGCTTCCTCGGCGACGTGATCCTGCGTGGCACTGACCAGAACACCTGTTGGCGCTGATGGAAAATTGACCCACCCTGCCGATTGAAATTTGACCCAGGGCGGATTGCTGATTTTGTTACCAGCAACTGTGGATAAGTCTACC
>LNDO01000073.1 GCA_001465025.1 Pseudomonas sp. Ga0074129 | reverse complement strand
TAACGTTAAGTTAAGGGGCGGGCTTTAGCCCGTCCTAGTGAGCGAAGCGAACGACTTGAACTTATTGTTAGAAGTGGTGGCATGTCGGACATTGATTTCGCAGGCAACGCAGACTTTACCTCAAGTCGAACCAAAATGGTGGGCAACGAACGTGCGGACGATTGCCCGCACGGCAAATACATTTGGTGTATGGCCTGTGCGCCAGCGAAGGGCCGAGCGCGCCGATGCAAAGCTTTCGAGATGTTCAGCATGTTGACGTGCCAAAACTGATAAGAACGCTGCCGTTTTTGATGACGAAACGGGTTCTTAAATCATTGCGATGGTGCGGACTCAGCATTTTATTGATGCTTCCTTGCATATTAAAACTACCAAATAAACAGCCGCTTCTAACGATTAAGCTAAGGGGCGGCGGCACGCCGTCCCAGCGAACGAAGTGAGCGATTTGAGCGCATTGTTATGTGCCACTACGCAGGCCCCTTTTTCTTATTAACTTTTTTGGCTAAGGCTTTGAGTTTTTTAACTTTAGGCTCGTATATCTCTTGAAGTATGTGTTCTATTAACTCATACGAATCCATTACATCATCTGCTGTGACTTCGCCATGGCCATGGCTGCCAGCATTACCCAGCCATTTAATGGCTAAAATCATATCTTTGAACTGGGCGTATTTTGCGGGGAGCAAGCCTATTCTTTGATGCAAACTGATAAATCTGCGCTTTCCATTTGCAGTGGTAAATCTTTTTATTTTAAGTTCTGTTAATAGCTCCTCAATGGCAGCTCTTACATTATTTGCTGCGGCGCTGGGGCTGGAGAAAAATAATTTGAATGATTCGTTTAACAGCGCCACTACCGATGCGGGGCAGTCTTTGGGAATAGGGAAAATGTTCAAATGAGGCTCGAAAAACTTGGGTATAAAGAAGTCTGAATACACCTGGTCTTGCTGGCCGTATTCGTCCTCAATTATGTCCCAGTCAACTGAGCCTGTTCCGCTGCTAGCGACTACTTCCCTGCATTTTTCATTAGAGCAAATCAATAAGCACGTGTAGATGCTTCTAATCCACTCGGGCTCCCATGCGGGGTGATCATGTGCCTCTCGTGAGTGGCGAGCTTCTTCGTGTATAAACGAATTTTCCTTTATTCGAAGGAGTCCTTTACTGCATGTCGGGCATATCCAGTCAGGGCTACTGTCAGGACTAAACGGGAGCTTTAAAAGTTTTCTGTCCATGAGTAATTTCCATGCTGTGGTACATAACTATAAATAGACACCACTTGGTGCCGTAATGCTTTTTCGGGCGTGGTGGATAACCTTCTTGTCGAGCCGTGGAGGGCCGTCTAGTCTCATGGCTGCGGCTGTGATTCGGCAAATAAGGGAGTTATACACCATGGACGGAAAGCCTCGGTTGCTCGACCAGGTTCGTGAGCAAATTCGCTTGAAACATTACTCGATTCGCACGGAGCAAGTCTATTGCGAGTGGGTTAAGCGCTTTATTCGTTTCCATCATTATCAGCATCCGGGGGAGATGGGGGCGGCTGAGGTGGAGGCTTTCTTGTCTGATTTGGCGGTGCGCAAGAATGTTTCGGCGTCCACGCAGAATCAGGCGCTGGCGGCGCTTTTGTTTCTTTATAAGCAGGTGCTGAAGCTGGATTTGCCTTGGCTGGGTGAGGTGGTGCGGGCTAAAAAGCCGAGCCGTTTGCCGGTGGTGCTGACCATTGCTGAGGTGCAGGGCATTTTGGCTCAGTTGGAGGGCGATATTTGGCTGGTGGCTAATTTGCTGTATGGCTCGGGTATGCGTTTGATGGAGGTGTTGCGTCTGCGGGTTAAGGATGTGGATTTTAACCGGGGCGAGATTGTGGTGCGTGATGGTAAGGGCATGAAAGACCGTGTAACGGTGTTGCCGCGCTCTTTGGTAGCGCCGCTTAAGCAGCATTTTGCGGTTGTCAGGGCACGGCATGCGGTGGAGTTGGAGGCGGGGCGTGGTGATGTGTATATGCCGTTTGCACTGGAGCGCAAATATCCCAAGGGGCCGTGGGAGTGGTGTTGGCAATACGTATTTCCGGCTGCCGGGCTGTCGGTTGATCCACGTAGCGGTAAAACACGGCGGCACCATATTGATGAAAAGCGTGTGCAGCGTGGTTTTAAGGCGGCGATAAAGCGTGCAGGCATTGTGAAGTTGGCCACGCCGCATACATTGCGCCATTCATTCGCTACGCATCTGTTGGAGAGCGGTCAGGATATTCGCACGGTGCAGGAGTTGCTGGGTCACTCGGATGTGAAAACCACGATGATTTATACCCATGTACTGAATCGCGGCGGGTTGGCTGTGTTGAGTCCCTTGGATCGTATGTAATGGGGTTTGTGTTTGCGCCGTTATAAAAAATGCCGCTTGCGTGTTTGGCGTAAGCGGCATTTTTTGTGGGTGGTTACCGATGGTTAAACCAGTTCGGCCCACATGTCGTATTCGTCGGCATCAACAATGCGTACGCGCACTTTGTCGCCTGGGCTGACGGCGGTGCTGGCGATAAACACGCTGCCGTCGATTTCTGGCGCGTCGGCGTAGCATCGTGCGACAGCGCCTTGGTCGTCGACTTCGTCGATCAGCACGTCCATTTCTTTGCCGACTTTGAGTTGCAGGCGCGCCGTGCTGATGGCTTGTTGGTGGGCCATAAAGCGGTCCCAGCGGTCTTGTTTGACGTCGTCCGGGACCACGTCCAGATCCAAGTCGTTGGCCGGTGCGCCTTCGACTGGGCTGTATTGGAAGCAGCCGACGCGGTCCAGTTGGGCTTCGGTCAGCCAGTTGAGCAGGTATTGGAAGTCTTCTTCGGTTTCACCAGGGAAGCCGACGATAAAGGTCGAGCGGATGGTGAGTTCGGGGCAGATTTCGCGCCAGTTTTTGATCCGCGCCAGGGTTTTGTCTTCGAACGCTGGGCGCTTCATGGCCTTGAGCACTTTCGGGCTGGCGTGCTGAAAGGGAATGTCGAGGTACGGCAGGATTTTGCCGGCAGCCATCAGCGGGATCAGTTCGTCGACGTGCGGGTAGGGGTAGACATAGTGCAGGCGCACCCATACGCCCAGGGTCGAGAGCGCCTGGCAGAGCTCGGTCATGCGGGTTTTCACCGGCTGGCCGTTCCAGAAGTCGGTTTTGTACTTCATGTCCACGCCGTAGGCGCTGGTGTCCTGGCTGATCACCAGCAGCTCTTTTACGCCGGATTTAACCAGGCGCTCGGCTTCATTGAGGACTTCGCCCACTGGGCGGCTGACCAGCTTGCCGCGCATCGAGGGGATGATGCAGAAGCTGCAGCTGTGGTTACAACCTTCGGAAATCTTCAGGTAGGCGTAGTGGCGCGGGGTGAGTTTGATGCCCTGCGGCGGCACCAGGTCGATCAGTGGGTTGTGGTCCTGACGCGGCGGCACGACTTGGTGCACGGCGTTAACCACTTGTTCGTACTGCTGCGGGCCGGTTACTGATAGCACGCTGGGGTGGACGTCGCGGATGTTGCCTTCTTCGACGCCCATGCAGCCGGTGACGATGACTTTGCCGTTTTCCTTGATGGCTTCACCGATCACTTCAAGGGATTCTGCCTTGGCGCTGTCGATAAAGCCGCAGGTGTTGACCACGACCACGTCGGCATCTTGATAGGTGGCGACGACTTCGTAGCCTTCCATGCGCAACTGCGTGAGGATGCGTTCGGAGTCCACCAGGGCTTTCGGGCAACCGAGTGAGACAAAGCCTACTTTAGGGCTGGCGGACGTGGACATGCTGTAAACCTCAGGCGCGTTCGGCGATGCTGGGCGCTCGGTGCGCCTCTGATCAAAAAGTGCGCAATTCTAGCGGTGGAGCTGGCAATTGACCAGCGTTGAGCGTTGTCTTCACGGGGTAGGGGGCTGCTTGCTTTGTATGCATTCATTCGCGCGATAACGTGGGCAAGGCTTAAGCCTTACCAAAAAGGCCACTCGATTGAGTGGCCTTTTTGAGTATCTGGTTGCGGGAGCCGGATTTGAACCGACGACCTTCGGGTTATGAGCCCGACGAGCTACCAGACTGCTCCATCCCGCCCGGCCATTCTATACAGAAACGATTGGCTGTCAACGAAAAATCTGTTTTTAATCAAATGCTTAGCAAAATTAAAATCAACCCAAACAAAAAAGGCCACTCGATTGAGTGGCCTTTTTTGAGTATCTGGTTGCGGGAGCCGGATTTGAACCGACGACCTTCGGGTTATGAGCCCGACGAGCTACCAGACTGCTCCATCCCGCGCCGGCTATTTTATACAGGAACGCTGCCTTGTCAATCGATTAGTGGTTTTTAATCAATAACTTAAATCCTTTTTGAGTATCTGGTTGCGGGAGCCGGATTTGAACCGACGACCTTCGGGTTATGAGCCCGACGAGCTACCAGACTGCTCCATCCCGCGGCGCCAATTGTAGCGGCGAAAAGTTTAGTGTCAACCTTAAGTTTGGGTGCGCATCGATTATTGTCAGTTACTGGCTGGCCGACTGAAGCGGTGTGTAGTGATTTCGACGTAGCCCGCAGCCGTGTGGTTGGGCTAGAGTCCGTGCCGTTCTGAATGAGGGGAATGTTATGCGTGGTGATTGCAAGGCGTGCGGTGCTCAACTGCCTGTTGATGCCAAAACCTGTCCAGGTTGCGGTGCGGCGGTGCCGGCAAAGGGTAAGTTGCTGCCGTTGGCGGCGTTTATGTTGATTGTGATTTTGGTTATTCAGTCCTACATGAATAAAGAAGAGGAGGCCGCTACTGAAGCTGCGCCTTCTGCACCTGTTAGTGCGGCTGAGCAGTAGTAGCCTGTTTGCTGAGGCCGGCGATGAGCGTTCGCAAGATTATCCATGTCGATTGCGATTGTTTTTATGCGGCCATTGAGATGCGCGATGACCCCAGCTTGGCCGGTAAGCCCTTGGCTGTGGGGGGCTCGGCTGATCGACGCGGTGTGATTGCCACCTGTAACTACGAGGCGCGCAGTTATGGTGTGCGCTCGGCGATGGCATCTGGGCAGGCGTTGAAGCTATGCCCGGAGCTGGTCATCGTTAAACCTCGCATGGACGCTTATAAGGCGGTTTCACGGGAAATTCAGGCGATTTTTCGCGATTACACCGAGCTGATCGAGCCGTTGTCGCTGGATGAAGCTTATCTGGATGTCAGCGACAGCCCGCATTTCGCTGGCAGCGCCACGCGCATTGCGCAAGATATTCGTACGCGTGTGTCGCAGGCGCTGCACATCACCGTGTCGGCGGGTGTCGCGCCGAATAAGTTTCTCGCTAAGATTGCCAGCGACTGGAAGAAGCCCAATGGCTTGTTCGTGATCACGCCTGATCAGGTTGAGGATTTTGTTGCGGCCTTGCCGGTCAGCAAGTTGCATGGCGTAGGCAAGGTCACGGCCGATAAATTGGCGCGCATGGGCATTCGCACCTGCAGTGATTTACGCGAATGGAACAAGTTGGCGTTGGTCAAGGAGTTCGGCAGTTTCGGCGAGCGCTTGTGGGGCCTTGCGCGCGGGGTGGATGAGCGCGCAGTACACAATGACAGCCGGCGCCAGTCGGTCAGTGTTGAAAACACCTTCGATAAGGATCTGCCAGACCTGGCGGCCTGTATTGAGCAGCTGCCTGGATTGCTCGAGGAGCTGGCGGGGCGTATGGCGCGGCTTGATCCGAGTTATCGGGCTGATAAACCCTTCGTCAAAATCAAGTTCCATGATTTTTCGCAAACCACGCTGGAGCAGGCAGGCGCACGCCGGGATTTAGACAGTTACACCCGGCTGATCAGTGCCGCTTTTGCACGCGGCAACAAGGCTGTGCGTCTGCTGGGCGTTGGTGTGCGTCTGCATGACTTGCGTGGTCGGCATGAGCAACTTGAGTTGTTTGCACCCTGATGCAGGGCGCGGTGATTAGCTGTTGCGCATAAAAAAGGCGAAGCCAGAGGGCTTCGCCTTTTTCGTAAATGCCGTTAGTGCTTGCGCGGCACCGGCTTGAGCAGCTCGTCTGGCGGCATTTCGCAGGCGATTTTGCGCCCCAGCAATGCTTCGATGCCCGGCAGTGCGTAGGCGTCGTCTTCACCGGCAAAGCTGATTGAGGTGCCGCTGGTGCCCGCACGCCCGGTACGACCGATGCGGTGCACATAGTCGTCAGGGGTTTCCGGCAGGGTGAAGTTGATCACGTGACTGATCGCATCCACGTGAATACCACGGCCGGCTACATCGGTGGCGACCATCACGCGGATCTTGCCTTCGCGGAAGCCTTCGAGGGCGCGGATGCGTTTGTGCTGCGGCACATCGCCGGACATTTGCACGGCACTGATGCCGTCGCGGGTCAGGCGCTCTTCGATGCGTCGTACTTCATCTTTGCGGTTGGCAAAGACCATGACGCGGATCCAGTCGTTTTGCGTAATCAGGTTGTACAGCAGCTTGTACTTGTCGCTTTCGGCCACCGCGTAAACGTGCTGTTCAACGGTATCGCTGGCGACGTTTTCTGGTTCGATTTCGACAATTGCTGGATTGGTTGTCCACTGTTTGGCGAGGTTCATCACATCTTCGGTGAAGGTGGCTGAGAACAGCAGCGTTTGCCGTTCGCCCTTCATCGGAGTCTGACGAATAATCTGCCGCACCTGGGGGATAAAGCCCATATCAAGCATGCGGTCAGCTTCATCGAGCACCATCACTTCGACCATGTCCAAGTGCACTTCACCGCGTTGGTTGAAGTCCAGCAGACGGCCCGGCGTGGCCACCAGAATGTCGCAGTAGCGCGATTCCAGCAGTTTGAGCTGTTTGTCGAAGTCCATGCCGCCGACAAAACTCATCACGTTGAGGCCGGTGTATTTGGTCAGGTCAGCGGCGTCTTTGGCGATCTGCACCACCAGTTCGCGGGTGGGGGCGATGATCAGTGCGCGCGGTTCACCCATGTAGCGCTCTTTCGGCGCGGTGGTCTGCTGCAGTTGGGTGATGATCGAGATCAGGAAGGCGGCGGTTTTACCGGTGCCCGTTTGCGCACGACCAATGGCATCGCGACCGTTGAGGGTATAGCCCAGCACCTGCGCCTGGATTGGCGTGCAGTAAGGGAAGCCGAGATCGTGAATGGCGTGCATCAGCTCCGATGAGAGCTTGAAATCGTGAAAGCGGGTTTTACCTTCGGCCGGTTCGACGGCGAAGTCTTCCAGGGTCCAGGTATCGACGGGTTTTACCGCCCGCTCGCGACGCGCTTTAGCGGTTTTGCCAGCAGGTTGCTGCGGTGACGCGGCCTGTTCGGCGGTGCGCGGCTTGTCTGCGCTGTCGTCCTGTGTGGCGCGGGGTGCGCTCGGTATTTCGGGCTGACGGGTTGGGCTGACTGGCTCGCCCTCGGCTTTGCCGAATATTTTCTTGAGTGCTTTGAGCACGGTCATCTCATCAATTGGTTAAGGAGTGAACGGGCGCCAGTGTAAAGCAAGAAACCGGCGCGGCGAAGTGCCGCGCCGGATCGTCTGTGTTCCGTGCTGTGAGCGCAGGTTACAAAGCGTTGTGTTTGGACGTGACAGTCAGCCGCAGAGACAGTCGCGGCCTTGTTGTTTGGCTTGATACAGCGCGCTGTCGGCACGGGCAATAAGCCCTTGTAGGCTGTCTTTAGGCTGCATTTGCGCCAAGCCGATGGACACCGTGACTCCGGGCAGCACGCCAACCGGCGAATGAAAAGCGCTGACTTGATGCAGCGCCAGGCGCAGCCGTTCACCGATGTGGCGCGCTTCTTCCAAGCCGATGTCGGGTAGCAAAATGATGAATTCTTCGCCGCCAAATCGAGTAAGGCTGTCTTTGGGACGCAACTGCGCGCGTAGGGTGTGCGTAACCAGGCACAGCGCGTAGTCACCGGCCAAGTGGCCGTGCTGGTCATTGTAGTTTTTGAAGTGATCGACATCGATCATCAGCATGCACAGCGGTTTGGCGTTAAACGCACTGCGCGTGCTCTCGCGCTCGAACACCTGCTCGAGCCAGCGGCGGTTATAGGCACCCGTTAGGGCATCAATGTTGGCGGTTTGTTCGCTGTCGAGAATCAGCCGGTTGCCTTGCCGCACGCGCTCGCAAAGCAACTCAAGTAGGTTTTGCATCATCTCGGGTGAGTGCTGGAAAAGTTTGAACAATGATTCGCGATGCAAGCGCAGCACACTGCAAGGCTGGCTGGCCACCACGTAAGCCGATGGACGCTCGTTATCAATAAAGCTGATTTCGCCGGCACATTCGCCTGCTTTCAAGGTGCTGACGGGCTGGCTGTCGAGTGAGCCGAGGTGAACGACCAGTTCACCGTTGAGGAGCAGATAGAGGTATTGGTTGCGATCAAAAGGGGAGAGCAGGATGTCGCCGGTTTCAAGATCGCAGGCACGAAACTCTTTGAGCAGCAGGTTGATGCTGCTGGCGGCGACGTTGTTGAACAGTCGCAGTTGGCGAAGTTGCTGCAGGTCGGCCTGCCAATCGGCGTTTTTCATCGCGCTGGCAGGCGTGGTCGTTCTGTTGCTTGACCGGGCATCGCTTAGCTCCCTGCATTTAAGGGCGAACACCAAGCTTGAACATATTCCGCTGCCTGAGGGCTGACAATCCTTGAAACAGGTTTGGGCGACCAGCGGTTTTAAAGATGAACGGGCGTTCACATTACGCGGCACGCTATGCGCGTTGCTCAGCCTTTAGCGCCGGTGCAGTTTTATGGTTGCAGTCAAACCATGTTGGTGCTGGCTGATCGTGACTGCCAAGGCGTGTTAGTTAGGCTGTGAGGCAATTTGAGCAGCCAGGCCGTGTTTGCCTTCACTCATCACAGGCGCGAACACAATGAGGTGATTGCGCTGAGGCTGGGTGAAGGCACTCGGGAAGGCATCAACGTGCAAGGTGCGTTCGATCGTTTTAGCCGCTGCAGTCAGCGCAATGGCCTGGATACATCAGGCGATCTTTATCGGTGCTGCAGCGGTTTTTGTTCGCGACTGTTTGCTTATGTGCAGGTCGATTTAGCCCAGCCGTTGCGCCAGCCAGTCGGCAATGTCGCGGATTTCTTCATTCATCACCTCATGGCCCATGGGGTAGTCACGCCATTGCACGTTGACGCCTGCGGCACTCAAGAAATCATGGGCTGCGCGGCCCATTGCCGGCAATACGATGTCGTCGTATGTGCCATGCAGGCACAGCACGGGCAGTTGTCTTTTTGTCTCTGCCAGTTGGATCTCGTCGCTAAATGTCGGGGCATAGGTCGACAGAGCCAATACTCCGCCAAGGGCAAACTGCCAGCGCAGAAAGGCCGTGTGCAGCACCACCGCACCGCCCTGCGAGAAGCCCGCCAGAACAATGCGTGCCGGATCAATGCCGCTGTCGCGCTGCGCTTCAATTAGGGCGATCACCTGTTGCGCCGAAGCCTCCAATTGTTCGCGGTTGATCGCGCGGGCCGGACTCATGGCCAGAATGTCGTACCAACTGGGCATGGCGTAACCGCCATTGATGGTGACGGGTTGGGTCGGTGCTTGGGGCAGGACGAAGCGGGTGCTGTGCAGGCGCTGCTGGAGCATCTCCGCCACTGGCATAAAGTCGTAACGGTCGGCGCCCAGGCCGTGCAACCAAATGACGCACGCATCGGCTGCATGTGTGGGCTGAAGAATCAAAGGTTCGCTCATGGAAGCTCCGCTGTGGTGCGCGCGCGCTGAATCAGTGCGCAGGAAAAATGATCAGGTGTTGAATCTGGAAAGAACTTGTCGCCAGGCTGCAAGTTTTGCTCTTGACCTCTCCGTACGGTGCAAAAAGTGGCGCGCTGGTACGGGCCTTGCTGTGTAGCTCGGGACTGACGACGCAGCCGGGTAGTGGTAACACTGCAACTCGTGGCACGTGCAGCAGACTGAAAAGCCTTCACAGGTCTTTCGATCGTTTCGCTAGGTGTTTAGCCGCGCGACACGTTACTTGCTATCTGTCTCTGGCTCATTCAAATAATGAGCGTGTGAGAGTTTATGGCCGCTGTAGCAATCGGCAACTAGACTCGCGCTAAGGTTTGATCCCCGGTTGGGTGTGTTGCTGCCGACACGCCTAACGCGCCCCACAAGGGTACGGCGGTAGAACCGAGACTCCAAACACAACAAAAGCAACTGGAGGTTTTAATGAAGATGGTTAAATCTACACTGGCAGTACTGACCACCGCCGCAGTTCTGGGTGTCAGCAGCTTCGCTCAAGCCGGCGCAACTCTGGATGCAATCCAGAAGAAAGGTTTTGTTCAGTGCGGTATCAGCGATGGTCTGCCTGGCTTCTCCTACGCTGATGAAAAAGGCAACTACATGGGCCTGGACGTTGACGTTTGCCGTGCAGTGGCGGCGGCAGTGTTTGGCGACGCGACCAAAGTTAAATACAGCCCGTTGACCGCCAAAGAGCGCTTCACAGCGCTGCAATCTGGCGAAGTCGATATTCTCTCGCGTAACACCACCTGGACCAGCTCGCGCGATGCCGGCCTGGGTCTGAACTTTGCCGGTGTTAACTATTACGACGGTCAAGGTTTCCTGGTTAACAAGAAGCTGGGCGTTTCCAGCGCTAAAGAACTCGACGGCGCGACTGTCTGCATCCAGGCAGGTACCACCACCGAGCTGAACCTCTCTGACTACTTCCGCGCCAATGGCCTGAAGTACACCCCCATCACTTACGACACCTCAGACGAGAGCGCCAAGTCGGTTGAAGCGGGCCGTTGCGACGTACTGACCTCTGACCAATCGCAGCTGTACGCACAGCGCATCAAGCTGGCTGACCCGGATACCTACGTGGTACTGCCGGAAGTGATCTCGAAAGAGCCACTGGGCCCAGTCGTGCGCCAAGGTGACGAAGAGTGGTTCGACATCGTGCGTTGGTCGCTGTATGCAATGGTCAACGCAGAAGAGCTGGGTGTGACCTCTGCCAACGTTGATGAGCTCGCCAAGTCCACTAAAAACCCCGACGTAGCACGTCTGCTCGGTGCTGAAGGTGAGTTTGGTAAAGACCTGAAGCTGCCGAAAGACTGGGCCGTTCAGATCGTTAAGCAAGTCGGTAACTACGGCGAAAGCTTCGAGCGCAACGTCGGTGCCGGCAGTGAGCTGAAGATCGAACGTGGCCTCAACGCCCTGTGGAACAACGGTGGTCTGCAGTACGCACCGCCGGTGCGCTGACCGTCCGCTGCCGGTCACTCGTCCTGAGTGATCGGCATTGTTCTGATTGATGTGAACCTCATGCCCGCTTATGCGGGCATGAGGGTTCCAAGAGGGCTCTTATGCAAAACACTGCAAATGTCCCGCGCCCTGGCGGATCGGTCTGGACCGACCCCAAAGCGCGTGCGTGGCTATTCCAAATTCTTGCCGTTGTCGCCGTCGTGGCGATGGGCTGGTTTCTGTTTGATAACACCATGACCAACTTGGAGAAGCGTGGCATCACGTCTGGCTTCTCTTTTCTAAATAACAGTGCCGGTTTCGGGATTGCCCAGCACCTGATTGATTACACCGAAAGCGATACTTACGGGCGGGTGTTCCTGGTCGGTTTGCTCAATACCCTTCTGGTTTCCGCAATCGGTATCGTGCTGGCGACCATGCTGGGTTTCTTACTGGGCGTCGCGCGGCTGTCTCCTAATTGGTTGGTGAGCAAGCTGGCGGGGGTCTACATCGAAACCTTCCGCAATATTCCCCCTCTGCTGCAAATCTTCTTCTGGTATTTCGCGGTCATGCTCTCCTTGCCGGGGCCGCGGGAAAGTCTGGGTGTGGGCGAGGCGTTCTTCCTCAATAGCCGTGGCTTGTATATGCCATCGCCAAGCCCGACCGACAGCTTCAGCGTGTTTGCGGGTGCGGTGATTGTGGCGATCATCGGCGTGGTGTTGTTGTCGCGCTGGTCCAAAGCACGTTTTGAGGCCACAGGTCAGCTGTTTCCGGTGTTGTGGGGCGCTATTCCGCTGCTGATCGGTATACCCGGGTTGGCAATTTTGCTGGGCGGCAATCCGCTGCAGTGGAGTGTGCCTGAGTTGAGTGGTTTCAACTTCCGTGGTGGCCTGGTGCTGATCCCTGAGTTGATGGCCTTGACGCTGGCGCTGACCATTTATACCGCCGCGTTTATTGCTGAAAACGTTCGCTCCGGGATCATGGCCGTCAATCACGGGCAAACGGAAGCGGCGCGCTCATTGGGCCTGCCACAGGGCAAGACGCTGCGTCTGGTGATTATTCCGCAAGCTATGCGTGTGATCATTCCACCGCTGACCAGTCAGTACCTGAACCTGGCGAAGAACTCCTCTTTGGCGGCCGGTATCGGCTATCCGGATATGGTCTCGCTGTTCGCGGGCACAGTACTCAATCAAACAGGCCAGGCCATCGAGGTGATTGCCATCACCATGAGTGTTTACCTGGCAATCAGTATCAGCATTTCCATGCTGATGAACTGGTACAACAAGCGCATTGCGCTGATCGAGCGGTAAGGGGCAGCCATGCAAACTCATACGTTTAAACCTGATTTACCGCCTCCCGCGATGAGCGTGGGTGTGGTCGCCTGGCTGCGTGCCAACCTGTTTTCCAGTTGGTTCAACACGCTGCTGACCCTATTTGCCGCCTATCTCGTTTGGTTGATGCTGCCACCACTGATCCAGTGGGCCTTTATCGACGCCGACTGGACCGGCACAACCCGTGCGGATTGCACCAGCGGCGGGGCGTGTTGGGTGTTTGTGCAGCAACGTTTTGGCCAGTTTATGTATGGTTTTTACCCTAGCGAGTTGCGCTGGCGCGTAGACACCACGCTGTGGCTGGCGATCATCGGTGTTGCACCGTTATTCGTGCCGCAAATGCCGCGTAAGGCGCTGTATGGCTTGGCGTTTTTGCTGGTTTACCCGGTGCTGGCGTTCTGGTTGCTGCACGGCGGCTTTATGGGCATGTCCACGGTGTCGACCAGCCAGTGGGGCGGCTTGATGCTGACCCTGGTGATTGCCACCGTAGGTATTGCCGGCGCTTTGCCGCTGGGTATTTTGCTGGCGTTGGGGCGTCGCTCAGATATGCCAGCGATCCGCGTGATATGCGTCACCTTTATCGAGTTCTGGCGCGGAGTGCCGTTGATCACCGTGCTGTTTATGTCCTCGGTGATGTTGCCGCTGTTCCTGCCCGAAGGCATGAGCTTCGACAAATTGATGCGTGCGCTGATTGGCGTGATTTTGTTCCAGTCGGCCTATATCGCTGAAGTGGTGCGTGGTGGTCTGCAGGCGATTCCCAAAGGGCAGTACGAAGCCGCTGGCGCCATGGGGTTGGGGTATTGGCGCATGATGGGCCTGGTTATCCTGCCGCAAGCTCTGAAGCTGGTGATCCCCGGTATCGTGAACACCTTTATTGCGTTGTTCAAAGACACCAGCCTGGTGATCATCATCGGCCTGTTCGACCTGCTCAACAGCATCAAACAAGCCACCACTGATCCGGCTTGGCTGGGCATGGCCACTGAAGGCTATGTGTTCGCCGCGCTGATTTTCTGGATTTTCTGTTTTGGTATGTCCCGCTACTCCCAACATCTGGAGCGCAAGCTGGACACCGGCCACAAGCGTTAGGAGCAAACTGATATGAGTGAAGCAAACAAACAGCCTGCGCCTGCTGACGGCATGATCCAGTTGCAGGGCGTGCACAAATGGTACGGTCAGTTCCACGTACTCAAGGACATCAACCTGAATGTGCAGCAGGGTGAGCGAATTGTATTGTGCGGGCCTTCCGGCTCGGGCAAGTCAACCACCATCCGCTGCATCAATCGTCTTGAAGAGCATCAACAAGGCCGGATTATTGTGGATGGCACTGAGCTGACCCACGACCTCAAGCAAATCGAGGCCGTGCGTCGCGAAGTGGGCATGGTGTTCCAGCACTTCAACCTGTTTCCGCACCTGACCGTGTTGCAAAACTGCACCTTGGCACCGATGTGGGTGCGCAAAATGCCCAAGCGTCAGGCTGAAGAAGTGGCCATGCATTTTCTTGAGCGCGTGCGCATTCCCGAGCAAGCCAACAAGTACCCTGGCCAGCTTTCCGGCGGCCAGCAACAGCGTGTGGCGATTGCCCGCGCGCTGTGCATGAAGCCCAAGATCATGTTGTTCGATGAGCCGACCTCGGCCCTTGACCCAGAAATGGTTAAGGAGGTGCTCGACACCATGATCGGCCTGGCTGAAGACGGCATGACCATGCTCTGCGTAACCCACGAAATGGGCTTTGCCCGTACTGTGGCGAACCGGGTGATCTTTATGGACAAGGGCGAGATCGTTGAACAGAACGAGCCCAACGCCTTCTTCACCAACCCGCAGAACGAACGCACCAAGCTGTTCCTCAGCCAGATTATTCACTGAGTTTCAGTCGCAATAAAAAAGGGAGCCTTCGGGCTCCCTTTTGCGTTTGGCTTCGCTGCACTCACCAAGCCCCACATTGCATGTAGACGCCTAAAGCTGTCACAGGCGCTAGCGTGCCTGATGTCCAAGGCGAAGCCCTGAGCAACTCTTAGGTAAAACTGTAGATATCCATGCCCAGTGCGCCGTAGGTAAAGCCGCTGTGCTCAAGGGCAAATTGCTCGCCGGCAGCAGCGGCAAAAAATAATGGCAATAGATGCTCTTCGCTGGGGTGGCTGCGCACTGCATAGGGCGCTTGCCTGCGGTAATCATTCAGGCTGGCATGATCATGCTGAGCCAGTTTTTCCACCATCCAATCACGAAATGCCTGGGCCCAGGGTTCGATATGCTCTGGGCTGGCGGAGCGGTCCAGCGCCCCTAGATTGTGGGTGATACTGCCAGAACCGATCAGCAGAATGCCCTCTGCACGAAGACTCGCCAGTGCCTTGCCAATCCGCCTCTGCAGCAGCGGACCCTGCTGGCTAGGAAGTGACACCTGCACCACGGGAATATCGGCTTGCGGGTACATGAGTCGCAGCGGTACCCACGCGCCGTGATCAAGCGGGCGCTTGTCATTGAGTTGAGCCTGTAAGCCAGCCTGTGCCAGCAGATCAACTAGGGTGCGCGCGAGTTGTGGCTCACCCGGGGCGGGGTACTGCAACTGATAGAGTGGCGATGGGAAACCGCCGAAATCATGCCAGGTGGCCGGGTGTGCTGCGCTGCTGACGCGTAGGTCAGGGGTCTCCCAATGGGCCGACACCAGCACAATGGCTTTGGGTTTGCGCAGTGTGCTGGCCAGGTGTGCCAGTGCCGGGCCACTGGCACCTGGCTGCAGTGCCAGCATCGGCGAGCCGTGTGAGATAAAGAGACTGGGCAGCAACATGGCGCTCTCCTGATTAAGTGTGTGTATTTTTAATCAAAAAAGCTGTTGTTTTAAGCGCGATTATCGCGCCTTTATCATCGGTTTATCTTATGTGTTGGGTGTGAGTCCATTTGAGTATTCTGCAGCCTATGCAAGTGCTGCTTAACCCACGTTAAAAGGAGTGCGTATGCACGCGGAGTTTTGGCAGGCGCGATGGACGCGCAGCGAAATCGGTTTTCACCAGGCCGAGGTTAATCCTTATTTGCAGCGTTACTGGCCCTCTCTGCAATTACGTCAAGGTGATCGGGTGTTGGTGCCTCTGTGTGGCAAAAGTCAGGACATGGCGTGGTTGGCGGGGCAGGGGTTCCGCGTCACGGGTGTCGAGTTGGCGCAACGTGCTGTTGAGGATTTTTTTGCCGAGCATGAACTGCAGCCGCAAGTCACCGTGGTGGGTGACTTGACCTTGTATCAGGCTGGCTTGGTAGAGATTTACTGTGGAGATTTTTTTGCGCTGGGTGAACAGCACATCGGTGATTGCGTCGCTTTATATGACCGCGCCGCACTGATTGCTCTGCCCGCCAGTATGCGTGAGCGCTATGTCACGCACCTCACACAGGTGCTGCCGAAGGGCTGTAAGGGCTTATTGGTGACCTTGGACTATGACTCGCTACAAATGGACGGCCCACCTTTTGCGGTGACAGATGAGGAAGTGCAGCAGCGGTTTTCCTCAGCCTGGCAATTGCAGTCGTTAGCGTGCGTGGATGTGTTGGGCGAGAACTGGAGGTTTCTCAAACGTGGGCTTGATCGTCTGGATGAACGCGTTTATCGCTTGAGTAAGTATTAACTGACGCGCATTAAAAAGGCGGCCCGAAGGCCGCCTTATGAGTATCTGTTGTGATTAACCGCGCTGACGCAGCGCTTCGATGCGAGCTTCCAGCGGTGGGTGAGTCATCAGCAGGCCAGCCAGGCCGTGCTTGAGGCCGCCGTTGATGCCGAAGGCCGTCAGGCTGTTGGGCATGGTGACCGGCACTTCCTGCTCTGCACGCAGGCGCTGCAGGGCGGCAATCATTGCGCCAGTACCAGCCAAGCGGGCACCTGCGTCGTCAGCCTTGAATTCACGCTTACGCGAGAACCACATGACGATGATGCTGGCCAGAATGCCCAGCACCAACTCGGCAAAAATGGTCGCCACAAAGTAGCCAATGCCAGGGCCGTCTTCGTTCTTGAGGATGACCTTGTCGACAAAGTTGCCGAAGATACGTGCAAAGAACATCACAAAGGTGTTCACCACGCCTTGGATCAGCGCCAGGGTGACCATGTCACCGTTGGCGACGTGACCAATTTCATGGGCCAGAACCGCGCGCACTTCATCCGGAGAGAAGCGCTCCAGCAGGCCTTGGCTGACGGCGACCAGTGCGTCGTTCTTGTTCCAGCCGGTGGCGAAAGCGTTTGACTCGTAAGCGGGGAAGATACCCACTTCCGGCATCTTGATACCGGCTTCGCGAGACAGTTCTTCCACGGTTTGCAGCAGCCACTGTTCGTGACGGGTGCGCGGCTGGGTGATGATTTCGGTTTTGGTGCTCATCTTCGCCATCCATTTGGACAGGAACAGCGAAACCAGCGAACCGGCGAAACCGAACACGGCGCAGAAAACCAGCAAGCTACCGTAGTTCTGGCCGGTGAAGCGGTCGACCCCAAGCAATTTCAGGGTGATGCTGGCGATGATCAACACCGCAATGTTAGTGGCCAAGAACAGCATAATGCGCATCATGGTGTATTAAGACTCCTCACGAGATAGATCCAACAGACCGCCAATCGCCATATTCAAGCGTTCTTACCAGGCTTTTCAACGGTTTACTGTTCGTATGACGGCTATATAAGGGCGGCACCACCAGTACTTCAACCGGGGTACTATTTCAAACTATGTCGCTTGTGCCGTTTAGGCTGCTCTCAAACAGTAAGCGGGTCAGGCGAACCACGCGTTCGCCATGGCGTTCTGCCAAGGCAGCACGAAGCTGAAAGGCCAGCGTGGCCTGCACACGGCGCACGCTAGGCGGTAAGGCATTACCCTCGGGTAGCGCGTGCGGCACACCGCGCGACATGCGCAGAAAGCCTTTTTCCGAGAGTACGGCCTGATCCAGAGCGTCATAACCAATGGTGGAGTCGAAGCGGATATAGCCTTCATCGGCCAGCCACAACAAAGCCCCCAGACAGCTTTGATGGCGCGGTGTGGGCAGGCCAAATTCGTCGGGTTCTTCGCGGCCAATCAGGTCTTCAACGTACAGGGCGGCCTTGCTCGGGAACGCCTGATACAGCGCGAGCATGCCAGCCGCTGCATCTTTGTAAAAATCATCGATCTGCAGGTCCATCAGAATTTACCGATAACAGACGTTGGCAGATAAGGCAGCACGCGGCCGATCAATGCCCAAGGCCAGCCCGGCACATAAGCACTGACGCATCGTTGGTCGATATGCTTGGCAATCAGTGCCGCGCCGCGTTCCACGCTGATCAAAAACGGCCGGCTGGGCATGTCGCTGTTCAGCGGTGTGTCGATAAAACCGGGCAGCAGCAGGGTGGTGTCGATATTTTTACCCAGCAACTCGGCACGGGTGGCTTCCATGTAGCTGATCAGGCCGGCCTTGCTGGCCGAGTAAGCTGCGGTATGCGGCAGGCCGCGTTTACCGGCCACTGAGGCAACTGCAACCAGATGGCCGTGGCCTTGCTGGCGAAACAGTGCACAAGCGGCGTCGAGGCAGGCAATAGCGCCGATCAGATTGGTTTCCAGCGTTAAGCGTGCGCGCTCAAAGTGCCCGCCGCCGGCTTTGCCGGTCAGGGCGATACCGGCGTTGGCGATCACGCCGTCCAATCCACCGAGGGCATTGGCCGCCAAGCTCACGGCGTCCTGGCAGGCGGCGTAGTCGGTGACATCCAGCGAGAGTACGACCACTTTGCACTTGAAGCGCGCCTGCAACTCGGCAGCCAGCACGTGCAGGCTGTCTTCGCGGCGGGCGGCCAGCGCCAGGTCATAGCCTTTGCTGGCCAGTTCGCGGGCCAGAGCAGCACCAATGCCAGAGCTGGCACCGGTTAGCAGGTAGCGTTTGCCCTGGCTCATGCTGCGCTCCGCTTACTGTTGATAGGTTTTAAGGAAGTTGCCGATGCGGCCGATGGCCATTTCCAGCTCATCCACACGCGGCAGCGTGACCACGCGGAAGTGATCCGGCCACGGCCAGTTAAACGCTGTGCCTTGCACAATCAGCAGTTTTTCCGAGAGGAGCAGGTCCAGCACGAATTTCTCATCGTTATGGATCGGGCAGACTTTCGGGTCGATCTTGGGGAAGGCATACAGGGCGCCCATCGGCTTGACGCAGCTCACGCCAGGGATGTTGTTGAGCAACTCCCACGTACGGTTGCGTTGCTCCAGCAGACGGCCGTTGGGCAACACCAGATCATTGATGCTTTGGTAGCCGCCCAGCGCGGTCTGAATGGCATGCTGGCTGGGCACGTTGGCGCACAGGCGCATGTTGGCCAGAATGTCGAGGCCTTCGATGTAGCTCTGCGCGCGGTGTTTAGGGCCGGAAATGGCCACCCAGCCGGAGCGGAAGCCCGCGACCCGATAAGACTTCGACAGGCCATTGAAGGTCAGGCACAAAACGTCTGGGGCCAGTGAGGCGGTGGAGATGTGTTGGGCTTCGTCGTAGAGGATCTTGTCGTAGATCTCGTCGGAGAACAGCACCAGGTTGTGCTGACGCGCCAGTTCGACGATGTCCATCAGCACTTCTTTGGAGTACACCGCGCCGGTCGGGTTGTTCGGGTTAATCAGCACCAAGGCTTTGGTGTTCGGCGTGATTTTCGCGCGCATGTCGGCGATATCAGGGAACCAGCCAGCCTGCTCATCACACAGGTAGTGCACCGGTTTACCGCCAGACAGCGCGACGGAGGCGGTCCACAGTGGATAGTCCGGAGCCGGGATCAGCACTTCGTCGCCGTTGTTAAGCAGCGCCTGCATGGCCATCACAATCAGCTCGGACACACCGTTGCCCAAGTAGATGTCTTCAATGGTGACGCCTTCTACCTGCTTCTGCTGGTAGTACTGCATGACGGCTTTACGGGCGCTGAATAGGCCTTTGGAGTCGCTGTAACCTTGTGCGGTCGGCAGATTACGGATCACGTCCTGCAGAATTTCTTCAGGCGCTTCGAAACCGAACGGGGCCGGGTTGCCAATGTTCAGCTTGAGGATGCGGTGGCCTTCCTCTTCCAGGCGCTTGGCGTGCTTGAACACGGGCCCGCGGATGTCATAGCAGACGTTGGCAAGCTTGTTCGATTTGCTGAACTGCATGTAAAAGATCCCGAATGGTGAACGTCGCTGAATGACCCTGCAAAATGAGCGAACAGGCTGAGTCTTGGCAGGGGAGGACGCCGGTGACAGACTGGGGTCGAATCATACGTGGCAGCCCGATCTTGGCAAAGGTACTGGTCGGGCTTTTTTATCCTTGGGAGGTCTGCTGTGGACAAGTTGGAAAAACCGTTGGAAGCCTGGCGTGAAACGCTTTCCGATGAGCAGTTTCATATTTGTCGGCTGGGCGGCACAGAGCGGGCCTTCAGTGGCCAGTATCACGACAGTAAAGTGCCAGGCATTTACCACTGTGCGTGTTGCCAAACGGCGCTGTTCGATTCGGATGCCAAATACGATTCCGGCAGCGGTTGGCCCAGCTACTTTCAGCCGGTTAGCGGGGAGGTGATTGCCAGTGTGGACGACTTCAGTCACGGCATGCACCGCATTGAAGTGAAGTGCGCCAAATGCGACGCGCATTTAGGGCATGTCTTTCCGGATGGACCTGTGCCGACCGGGCTGCGTTATTGCATCAACTCCGCGTCACTCAATCTTGTGCCGCGTGCATAACATTTAACTAAGGCTCGTCATCCACGAGCCTTATTTTCGAGCAATTAAATTGCATGCAATTTAATTGCTCGTTATTGTGGTCGCCACTTCCATTCACGTGAGGCCAGGCGCATGAGTAACGATCTTTTCGACATCCCAGTCACGACCATTAACGGTGAGCAGAAAACCTTGGCCGACTTTGGCGGCAAGGCTGTGTTGGTGGTAAATACCGCGAGCAAGTGTGGCTTTACTCCGCAGTACAAGGGGTTGGAGAACGTCTGGCAGGCCTACAAGGATCAAGGCTTGGTGGTGCTGGGCTTCCCCTGCAACCAGTTTGGTAAGCAGGAGCCGGGTGATGAAGGCGCCATCAGCGAGTTTTGCGAGCTGAACTTTGGGGTGACTTTTCCGCTGTTCAAAAAGGTCGATGTGAATGGCAGCGATGCTCACCCGCTGTTTGTCACACTGAAGAAGAGCGCGCCGGGTCTGCTCGGTAGCCAAGGCATTAAGTGGAACTTCACCAAGTTTTTGCTGAGTGCCGATGGCCAGGTGGTCAAGCGTTTTGCCCCAACCACCAAGCCTGAAGATTTAACTGCCGAGATCGAAGCGTTGCTGCAATGAGCCAAAGCAAGCCGCTGACAGAGGAAGACGCCCTGCAGCTGGATAACCAGCTGTGTTTCAAGCTGTATGCCGCCTCGCGGGCGGTGATTCGCGGCTACAAGCCTATGCTCGATCAGCTCGGCCTGACCTATCCGCAATACCTCGTGATGTTGGTGTTGTGGGAGTGGCAGCTAAAACCACCAGAACTGCCGACGGTTAAGGCGCTCGGCGAGCGTTTGCTGCTGGATTCCGGCACGTTGACGCCCTTGCTCAAACGCCTGGAAACACAGGGTTTGGTGCGGCGCAGGCGTGCGGCCAGTGACGAGCGTGAAGTGCATTTGGCATTGACCGACACAGGCTGGGTCATGCGTGAGCAGGTGCCTGCGTTGCAGCACGCGTTGCTGTGTCAGCATGGCGTCGATTTGAATGAACTGGTCGCGCTGCGCAACCAACTCGGTGGGTTGCTCAATCAGTTAACGCTGCCCAACCACTGATCCAGCAGGGCGGCCAGTTCTTCCTTGCGAAACGGTTTGGCTAGGTAATCATCCATGCCCGCTGCTCGACACCGATCACGCTCATCGGCCAATGCATTGGCGGTAAGAGCGATGATCGGCAGCTTGGCGATGGCTTCTTTTTGCCGGATGCGCCGAGTGGTTTCATAGCCATTCATAACGGGCATGTTGCAGTCCATCAGCACCAGATCGACCTGCTGGGTTTCCAGCAGGGTAAGGGCTTCTGCGCCGTGATTGGCCAGCAAGACATCAAATCCCAGCTTGCCCAACATGCCTTTGGCCACCAGTTGATTAACCGGGTTGTCCTCGACCAATAAAACCCGCGCCTGGTGGCTGCGCGGTGGGTTTTTTTCTGTGGCATGGGCAACAGGTTGTTCGTGATTCAGCACGTGACGCAGCGCGTTGAGCAAGGCTTGGCGTGACAGCGGCCGTGCCAACTGTTCGGCAGGTGCCAGGCGCTCTACGTCTTGATGGCTGAGGAAGTTGCCGTAGGTGCTGATCAGCAGAATGGGTATGTTTGAAGTTTGGCGCACGTCATTCAGGCGTTGCGGGCAGTCCGTGATTAGCAGGTCAGCGTCGATCGCGTTCAGTGAACTGTCAGCGTCGAGGTGGTGGTAATCCAAGCCCCAGCTTGGCAGCAGACTTGCCAATTGGGCGCTGAGTCCTGAGCTGGCGGGGCTTAGTCCGATGATTCGGCCTTGCAATCGTGTTGTCTGAGCTGCGCCCGCTTGCGCCGCCAAGGGCAGTTCGACAAAGAAGGTGCTGCCAAAACCCTCGCGGGTTTCCAGGCTGAGTTTACCGTGCATGGCTTCACACAAGCGGCGTGTCAGCGCCAGGCCTAAACCTGTGCCGCCAAATTGGCGCGTAATGCCCACCCCGGCCTGAGCAAAAGGGTGAAAAATACGCGTTTGGGCTTCTTGAGCAATGCCTATGCCGGTGTCACGCACCACGATATTGACGCCGTTGGCTTGAGTTTTAACGCTGACATCCACGCGGCCAAAACGGGTGAACTTCAAGGCGTTGGACAGCAGGTTGCTGACAATCTGCCGTACCCGTGTGGGGTCGCCGAGAAATTGGCTGGGCAGTTGCGGGTCAATCAGGCAGGTCAACTCCACGCCGGGTGCAGCGTTTTGCGAAAGCAGGTTGGCCGTTTCTTCAACCAGGCTGCCGAGGTCAAAGGGAATCAGTTCAAGCTCCAGTTGACCGGCTTCAAACTTAGACAGGTCAAGAATGTCGTTGAGCAGTTCCACCAAGACCTTGCCGGATTCGTGGGCAATGGAGAGTTGTTGGCGTTGCTCGTTATTCAGGGGGCCGTCAAGTGACAGCGCGAGCATCCCTAGCAGGCCATTGAGTGGTGTGCGTATCTCGTGGCTCATGTTGGCGAGAAAAGCCGAGCGTGCTTGAGCCATGTCCAGCGCCGTACGCTTGGCCTGTTCGAGTTCGCGGTTAGAGTCGAGCAGGCGACTATTAGCCGCTTCAAGCTGTTCGGTACGCGCTGAAATCATGCTTTCCAGCTCTGCCAAATAGCGGGTCAAGCGCTCTTCGGCTTGCTGACGCTGCTGGATCTCGCTGGCAATGCTGCTCAATTGGCGATTGGTCACGTCAACCAATACGCCGATTTCGTCGCGCTCGTGATTGGGTGGGTAGGGCAGCTTGGTATTATCAGGGCTGCGCAGGTCACGCTCACTGAGGGCGCGGATAACCCCAGTCAGTGGCTTGGTCAGCATGAAATAGAACATGACCAACAAAATCAGTGACAGCAGCAGGCTCCGGGCAAAACCGGTTCCCAGGGTGAGCAGTGAACGGTTAAGAAAGTGGCTGCCAAAGGCATAGGTGTCCACTTCAAGGCTCAGCCTGCCAAGGGCTTCTTTGGGTGAGTGGCTGACAAACAGATCTGTTACGAAATAGCGGCGCTCGCCAAACATAAAATCGCTCAGCACTCGGTAGCGACTTTCCAAGGGCGGGCGGCTGACGCTGGCCAAGGTCATCTGGTTATTGTCGACAATTTGCGCGCTGATCACCGCCGGCGATCGCAAAAGGCCGAGTACCAATTCCTGCGCCAATTCGGCATCAATGTTGTAGGCGATGCGAGCAGCCGGGTTATGGCTGATTTCCATCAAGGCGTTGATCTCGCGATCGATGGCCTCATCTTCGCTGGCATAATCGATGCCCACCTGAATCAAGCTGAGCACCGTGCCGAGGATGAAGGCAACCAAAACGGTCAAACCGGCCTGTTTGAATGACAGACGTTGGGTTAGCGCTATATCCATATTGGCTGGCAGTTCTCAGTTTTAATTGCCTGCCAAGCATAGCCCAACTGATTTACTGCACGGCAGTACTCAAGCTGCCAGAAAGCTTAGGAGTGTGTTGTGGATTCGCGTTTAAGTGATTTTTTATTGCGTGCTGATGCTGTACTGACCCGCCTTGAACCTCTATTGCCCGCCCTTAGCGTGCCGGTTGACTGGCAGCAGACGCTGGCGGCGCGCTGGGTCCGTGAGGGGCATCGTGGGTATTTGTTGCCGCTCAAGGTTAGCTTGGACATGCAATTGAGCGATCTGATTGGTGTCGACCGCCAGCGTGCTCAGTTAGCGCGCAATACGCAGCAATTTATGCAGGGTTTGCCGGCTAATCATGCTTTGCTTTGGGGTGCGCGCGGCACGGGCAAGTCATCGCTAGTGCGGGCGCTGCTGGCTGAGCATGCGCCGCAAGGGCTGCGCTTGATCGAAATTGAACGTGATCATCTGGCGGATCTGCCACGCATCGTCGAACTGTTGAGCGAGTGGCCACAGCGTTTCGTCTTGTTTTGTGATGACCTCTCATTTGAGGCGGGTGAGGGCGATTACCGCATGCTCAAGACCGTGCTTGATGGCTCGCTGGAGCGTGCGCCAGACAATGTGCTGCTGTATGCCACCTCCAATCGCCGGCATCTGCTGCCGGAGAAGCAAACCGATAACGAAAACTGGCAACGTGTGGACGGCGAGTTGCATCCCAACGAAGCGGTAGAAGACAAAATTGCGCTGTCCGACCGGTTTGGTCTGTGGCTGTCGTTCTATCCCTTCACTCAGGCGCACTTTCTCGATGTGGTCAAACATTGGGTGGGTGTGCATGCCGCGCAGTCCGGGTTGGATTGGCAATGGCACGAAGAGCTGGAAAAAGCGGCTATCCGCTGGGCGCTGGGGCGCGGCAATCGCAATGGCCGTTGCGCCTACCAGTTCGCCCGTGATTGGGTCGGGCTGCAACTGCTGAGTCAGACCCATGATTGACCTGAATGGGAGCGGGCAGGGCCTTGAAGGTTATCCGTTACTGCGGGCGCAGTTGCAGGCCTTACTGGCGGGTGAACGCGACTTTGTAGCGAATGCGGCACAGTTTTCAGCGTTTCTGTTTCACCAATTGGATGATCTGAATTGGGCCGGGTTTTACCTGGTGCGTGGCGATGAACTGGTGCTGGGGCCTTTTCAAGGCCAGGTGGCGTGCGTACGGATTCCGTTCGGGCGTGGTGTGTGTGGCACCGCAGCCGCCAGCGGGCAAGTACAACGGGTTGAGGATGTGCACGCCTTTGCTGGGCATATTGCCTGCGATAGCGCATCAAACAGCGAATTGGTTATTCCGCTGTTCAAGGACGACCGGTTGTTCGGTGTGTTGGACCTCGACAGCCCAACGCGTGGACGCTTCAGCGCCGAAGACCAAGTCGGCATTGAGCAATTGGTGCAGGTGTTTGTTGAGTCGACCGACTGCTGAGTGTGAATGAGCCTGGGGCTGCCAGGCTCATTCGGCTGTATCAGGCTTTACCAGACATTTTGGCCAGCATCTTCTGCTCACCCGGCAGAACACCTTGCACGGATTCGCGCGCCTTGATTCGCGCATAGTGCGCGCTCAGGCTCGGCCAGCGTTGCGCATCGAGTTGCTCACCGCCGTGTTCCATATTGATCAGTTGGCAGGCCAGGGCCAAATCGGCCAGGGTCAGTTGCTCACCCACTAGGTATTGAGTCGAACCCAGGGTTTTTTCCAGGTAATCAAAGTGGGGCGGTAGCTGCTCGTTCAGGGCCTTTTGCACAGCGGCTTCATCGCAGGGTTGGCCCATGCTGGGCTTCAGCGCGCGGTTGCGAAATACGCTGAAGGTGCACAGGGGCGCCAATTCGTAATCGGCATATTTCTCCAGCCAGCTCACCTGAGCGCGCTGCTCTGCGGTCTGGCCCAGAAGTTGCGCGTCATCGGGGTATTTGTCGTTGAGGTAGCGGCAGATAACGCTGGAATCCGCGAGGCCGGTGTCACCATCTTTAAGTGCGGGTATACGGCCTAGCGGGCTGATGTCTTTAAACCACGCTGGCTGAGCAAAAGGCAGGATGATTTCCAGCTGATAGTCGAGAGCCTTCTCGGCTAGAAACAAGCGGACTTTACGAACGAAGGGCGACAGTGGGGCACCGTAAACAGTCAGGCTCATGGATGTTCCTCGAGGCTAAATTGCAGTGCGCAAGCGAGGTGCTTGCGTGTCAGTCATAAATGTTTTTCTTTTTCCATTCGCTGTCACCACCCAGGGACTCTAGGCCTGCATCCAGTTCGCTGGGTTCGTTGAGGCTGGGTTTGCTGGTTTCCAGCACAAGGGCGTTTGCCCTGGCGAGTTGTTCTTCGAATTTCTTCAGGGTGTTTTTGTACTGTGTTGGGTCCGGCTGTTTACGCAGGTATTGCACGCCGCGCTCAAAGGCTAGGCGGGCTTGGCCTGGCTGGTTCTGTTGCAGCGCTTGCTGCCCCATATTGCTGAAAAGTTCGATGTGCACCTGGGTCAGCATGGTGCGAATTTCTTTGAGCCAATGCTTGGCTTCATTGGTATTGAGGATGCCGTCTTTGGCGCAGCGGGTCAGTTGGCTGTGCAGGCTTTCCAGTTGGAAGCGCACTTCTTTAGCCTTAACCTCATTAAGAATAGGTTGCTGTGGGTTTTCGATAGCAATCGCGTCGCCCTGAGTGAGCAGTAGGCGTAACTCCTCAACCCGAGCGCGCAAGGAACTGTTGCCCTTGTCGAGAGGCAGTATGCGTTCGCTGAACAGTAATTGCAGGCGGCTCAACAACTGTTTGAGCGGCGGTGTCATGAGTTGGCCGGGAAATGTCTCGGACAAAATTTCACAGCGGCGCAGGCGATCGCCAAGGTCAGCCTTTAGCCTGGATTTCTCCAGTTTGTTTTTCTCGACCATATGATTGATGTAGGCGATGGCAATCAATACAAAGATGCCTGTCACAATCAATACGGTAATCACGAGTGGGGACATGATGGAGCCTCTCGTCACCGGGTTTTTCGTCCGAGTGTAGTGCCTTAGCCTGATGGCTGATAGAGCTGCATCACATTCGGGGCTGAAGTCATTGATTTATAAAATTTTTTACACAGAGGTTGACGAGTCCTCAAAGGCTCCATAGAATGCGCGCCACTTCGAAGCGCAAAGCCACACGGTAAAACGCCTCGAAGCCGGAAAGAAGTTTTGCTTCCGGGCAGCGTCCCCTTCGTCTAGTGGCCTAGGACACCGCCCTTTCACGGCGGTAACAGGGGTTCGAGTCCCCTAGGGGACGCCACTTCTTTAATGAAGTGCGTTTGTTACAAGCGGGAATAGCTCAGTTGGTAGAGCACGACCTTGCCAAGGTCGGGGTCGCGAGTTCGAGTCTCGTTTCCCGCTCCAGATTTTAAGAAGTCTTGCAATTGCAAGGTTTCACAAGTTCCAAGGTCCCCTTCGTCTAGTGGCCTAGGACACCGCCCTTTCACGGCGGTAACAGGGGTTCGAGTCCCCTAGGGGACGCCATTTTTGTACCAAGTTGCATTGCGGGAATAGCTCAGTTGGTAGAGCACGACCTTGCCAAGGTCGGGGTCGCGAGTTCGAGTCTCGTTTCCCGCTCCATATTTAGTAGTGAAAGTCACAAAAACGCCGCTCATTGAGCGGCGTTTTTGTTTGTGTATTTTTTGCAGCCTGTAAAAAAGCCCGCCGGTTATGCCGTGCGGGCTTTTTGTCTATTGGCGCCGTTGTTAGTGCGTACCGCCGTGGGCGGGCAGGGCCAGCAGCTTTTTTTCCTGGTTCCAGTCGAAGGGCTCATCGTTTTCGTTTGCGTAAAAACGGCGTTCTTCGAGGGCCTGATACATCTCGATTTCTTCGTCGGGCATAAAGTGCAGGCAGTCACCGCCAAAGAACCACAGCAGGTCACGTGGTACCAGATGGGCGATTTGCGGGTAACGCTGGAAAATCTGGCTGATCAGGTCCTGGCCCAGGTAGAGGCTGGCTTCCGGGTCGTTGGGCAGGTCGCTGAGCAGTTCGTCATAGCGCTCGAGGTACATGGCGTGGCTGTCATCGAGAATCTGCTCAGCCTCACCGAGGGCTACCAGAATGGTGCGCAGTTGTTGCAGCAGCGCGAGGTGATGGTCGATGTGGGTGTTGGCCATGGGGCGATCCTGTAGGTAAAACGGGCGCGAAAGTATAAAGCTCACGTCGCCCGCTGTCCTGTTGCTTGATGCCTGCACATTGTCGGCCGTCGTAAAGCGACCCTGTGCGGCGCTGCTAGCGCACCTTGCCAGTGCCCAGCGTCAGTTCCTCCTTGGCGAAGTCGTCGACATCAATCACCACTCGCCGAGCCGCTTCGGCCTGCTTTAAATTGCGCGCTTCTTCAGGGTTGAGGACGCCAGCAGCCAGGCCTGCATCAATCAGACTTTGCCCAGGCTGCGCGTGCACCTGGTTTGCCTTGACGGCCTTGTGCAGCTTCTTCTGCAGGGGTTGCGTTTCGCGCAGCAGGTTTATGGCGTGTTGCAGGGCACCCACGGGGTCCTGTTCGGCCAGCGGGCGATAGCAGCCTTCAAGTAACTCCTCCAGTGCCGGATCACCGCTGTTGCGGCCGATAATGCCGGCCACTTCAGCGTCCAGTTCATCGCTTGGGCCTTTGTGCCGGCGACCGAGCGGCAATACCAACAAGCGCAGGGCGCAGCCGAGCAGTTTGTTGGGGAAGTTGCTGAGCAGTTCGTCCAGCGCCTGTTCGGCTTTGCCCAGGCTTTCTTCCACGGCCCAGTGCAGCATGGGGTGTGAATGTTCCGGGTAGCCGAGGTCGTGGTAGCGTTTGAGCGCCGCCGAGGCCAGGTATAAGTGACTAAGCACATCACCAAGGCGCGCGGACAGGCGTTCGCGGCGTTTCAGTTCACCGCCCAGCAGCATCATGCTGGTGTCGGCGAGCAGGGCAAAGGCTGCGGCCAGGCGGTTGAGTGCGCGGAAATAAGGGCGGCTGATGGAGTCGCCGGGAACCTGGCTGAAAACCCCAAGGCCGAGGCTGAGCAGCAGGCTGCTGGCGGCGTTGCTGATGGCAAAACCGATATGTTGCAGCAGCAGCGAATCGAACTCTTCTAGCGCCTGATCTTGATCTTCGCGACCAGCCAAGGCCATTTCCTTGAGCACATAGGGGTGACAGCGAATCGCGCCCTGACCAAAGATCATCAGGTTGCGCGAGAGGATATTGGCCCCCTCCACGGTGATAAAGATCGGCGCGCCCTGCCATGAGCGGGCCAGGTAGTTGTTCGGACCCATGACAATGCCCTTGCCGCCGTGAACGTCCATGGCGTGGCTGATGCATTCGCGGCCACGTTCGGTCAGGTGGTACTTGAGGATGGCCGAGAGCACTGAGGGTTTCTCGCCCAGATCCACCGCGTTGGCAGTGAGGATGCGTGCGCTGTCCATCAGCCAGGCGTTGCCGCCAATCCGCGCAAGGGCTTGCTGGATGCCTTCAAAGGCTGAAAGCGGCACATTGAACTGCTCGCGGACCTGGCTGTACTGACCGGTGACCAAACTGGTGAATTTGGCCGCGCCGGTGCCGACAGCTGGTAGGGAGATGGAGCGGCCTACGGACAGGCAGTTCATCAGCATTATCCAGCCCTTGCCGAGCATCTCCTGGCCGCCGATCAGGTACTCCAGCGGAATAAACACATCCTTGCCGGAATTTGGACCGTTCATAAAGGCTGCGCCGAGCGGTAGATGGCGACGGCCGATCTCGACGCCGGGCGTTTCGGTGGGTACTAGGGCCAGACTGATGCCCAGCTCTTCTTCTTCGCCCAGCAGATGCTCGGGATCGTAAGCCTTGAAGGCCAGGCCAAGCAGGGTGGCAACTGGGCCGAGGGTGATATAGCGCTTTTCCCAGTTCAGGCGCAGACCGATCACTTCCTCGCCTTGCCACTGGCCTTTGCAGATGATTCCTGTGTCCGGCATGGCGCCAGCGTCGGAGCCTGCTAGCGGGCCGGTGAGGGCGAAACAGGGGATGTCCTCACCACGCGCCAGGCGCGGCAGGTAATGATCACGTTGTGCCTCGGTGCCGTAGTGCATCAGTAACTCGGCTGGGCCGAGGGAGTTGGGCACCATCACCGTGGAGGCCAGATCACCCGAGCGGGTGGCCAACTTCATTGCCACCTGGGAGTGGGCGTAGGCCGAAAAGCCCTTGCCGCCATATTGCGTGGGGATAATCAGTGCGAAGAAGCCGTGTCGCTTGATATGCCCCCAGGCCTCGGCGGGCAGGTCCATCTGCTGGCCGATCTGCCAGTCACTGACCATGGCGCAGAGCGCTTCGGTCGGGCCGTCGATAAAGGCCTGCTCTTCTTCGGTGAGCTGCGCTTTGGGGTAGGCGAGCAGGGTGTCCCACTTGGGGCGGCCGCTAAATAGCTCGCCATCCCACCACACGGTGCCGGCTTCGATGGCGTCGCGTTCGGTGGCCGACATTGGCGGCAGTACGCGTTTGAACCAGGCAAACAGCGGCGCAGTGAATAGGCTGCGGCGTTGTTGCGACAGCAGCAGAGGTAAGGCTACTGCCAGCAGGAGCAGCCAGAGCAGGCCCAACAGCCAGACCGGTGCTTGGCTGAGCGCGCCCATCACAATCAGAAAACCGGCCACCATTGCCAGGGCGGACAGAGGCGCCGTGCGCCGGTGGGCTAGAAAGGCCGTGCCGAACAGCAGGGCGAGTAACCAGAGAGCGAGCATGCAGAGTTCTCCATGGTGACAGTGCGTTTTTCCGCACCATCACGAACATAGTCGTCATTGATGGCGACAAGAGCGGTGGGCTTGGCCGAATCGTCGTGACATTGGCTGGACTCGTCTCGCTAGACTGGTCTCTCAGTCATGGAGCAACCCTGATGCGTGAATACCTCGAACCCGGCCGCTTCATCGATAGTGACCACCCCGCGCTGGTGGAGTTCGCAGAAAAATTTCGCGGTGCCAGTCGCGACCCACGTGAGCAGGCCATCAACCTGTATTACGCGGTGCGCGATGAGATTCGCTACAACCCCTATGTGTTCAGCCGTGAGCCGGACACCCTCAAGGCCAGTCATGCGGTGCTCGCAGGTGAGAGTTATTGTGTGCCCAAGGCTGCGTTGCTCGCGGCTTGCGCTCGGCATTGCGGCATCCCCGCACGGATTGGCTTGGCCGATGTGCGCAACCACTTGGCTACGCCGCGGTTGTTGGCGTTGTTGCGCAGTGATGTGTTCGCCATGCACGGTTACACCGAACTGTACTTGGCTGATCGTTGGGTCAAGGCTACGCCAGCCTTCAACCTGGCCCTGTGCCGGGTGTTCAAGGTGGCGCCTTTGGCATTTGATGGGCTGAACGACAGCGTTTTTCACCCCTTCAACCAGCAAGGCCAGCCTTATATGGAATACCTGCGCGACCACGGGCAGTTTGCGGATGTGCCGCACGCACTAATGTTTGAACATTTGGCGACGTGTTACCCGCACCTGTTCACTGAGCAGTCGCTGACGCTTACGGGCGACTTGGCTGCTGAGGCGGCGGGCTGAGGTTTGTGCAGAGAGGCAGGCTACTCGTATCGATGTAGCTGATAGGCACCATCGTAAACAGTCACGTTTAATCTGCCCTGAGCACTGTTAGGCTGTGCCTGTATCGTGGGCCGTTGGCGTGTCGTGCAATCGCCAGGCAGGCCCGGCTCGTTGTTAAACACGCTACCGCTGTAATTTTTCTCTTCTGCAAGGTGCCCTTACTTTTATGACTACTGCGCTGTCCATTCGCCAGTTGACCAAGACCTATGGCAACGGCTTTCAGGCGTTGCATGGCATCGACCTGGACGTGGCTGAAGGCGATTTTTTTGCCCTGCTCGGCCCCAACGGTGCCGGTAAATCCACCACCATCGGCATCCTCTCGACCCTGGTGACCAAGACCACTGGTTCGGTCAATGTGTTCGGTCACGACTTGGATAAAGAGCCTTCGGCGCTCAAGCGCTGCCTGGGCGTCGTGCCGCAGGAATTCAACTTCAACCAGTTCGAGAAGGCCTTCGACATCGTCGTGACCCAAGCCGGTTACTACGGCATCCCGGCAAAAATCGCCAAGGCGCGCGCCGAGCAGTACCTGACTCAGTTGGGTTTATGGGGCAAGCACAACGTGCCGTCGCGTGAGCTGTCCGGCGGTATGAAGCGCCGTTTGATGATTGCCCGCGCGCTGGTGCATCAGCCGCGTCTGTTGATTCTTGATGAGCCAACGGCCGGTGTGGATATCGAACTGCGGCGCTCGATGTGGAGCTTTCTCACCGAGCTGAACCAGCAGGGCATCACCATCATCCTGACCACCCATTACCTAGAGGAAGCCGAACAGTTGTGCCGCAACATCGGCATCATCGACCACGGGCGGATTGTCGAAAACACCAACATGAAGGACCTACTGAAAAAGCTGCAGGTGGAGACTTTTCTGCTCGACCTCAAAGACGCCCAGTTAATTGCACCACAACTGCTGGGTTATCCGGCGCAGTTGCTCGACGCGCATACCCTGCAAGTGCAGGTGAACAAGGCGCAGGGCGTGACCGAGTTGTTTCGCCAGCTCGCGCTGCAGAAGGTTGAAGTGCTCAGCTTGCGCAATAAGACCAATCGCCTGGAGGAACTGTTTGTCTCCCTGGTGGAAAAAAATCTGACGAAGGTGGCGGTATGAGCACGGCGTATTTGAACTCCGAATTCACTGCCAATATGGTCGCGCTGCGTACCATCGTTTACCGCGAGATCCGGCGCTTCACGCGCATCTGGCCGCAAACCCTGCTGCCGCCAGCGATCACCATGGTTCTCTACTTCGTCATCTTCGGTAACCTGATTGGCAGTCAGATTGGCGACATGGGTGGCTTCAGCTACATGGAGTACATCGTGCCGGGGCTGATCATGATGTCGGTGATCACCAACTCCTACGGCAACGTGGTGTCGAGTTTCTTTGGCAGCAAATTCCAGCGCTCGATTGAGGAACTGATGGTTTCACCGGTGTCGCCACACATCATTCTGATTGGCTACGTCACCGGCGGGGTGTTGCGCGGCTTGGCAGTGGGGCTGATCGTCACCGTGTTGTCGCTGTTCTTCACCCATTTGCAGGTGCACCACTTGGGTGTGACGGTGTTGGTGGTGCTACTCACCGCGACCATCTTCTCCCTGGGCGGTTTTATCAACGCGGTGTTCGCGCGCAACTTCGATGATATTTCGATCATTCCAACCTTTGTGCTGACGCCTTTGACCTACTTGGGCGGGGTGTTTTATTCGATCAGCCTGCTGCCGCCTTTCTGGCAGACCCTGTCCATGGCTAATCCGGTGCTGCACATGGTCAACGCCTTTCGTTACGGCATTTTAGGTGTGTCAGATATCCGTATCGGCGTGGCCATCGGGTTTATGTTGGTGGCGACAGCCCTACTCTACGGCGTGTGCATTCGTCTGCTGATCAGCGGCCGGGGGATGCGTCAGTGACGTTGATTCTCCCCAGCCAGATGATCCATAGAACGGGCTAAATGACAGCCTTTCCTAACATCGGGAAACATGTTTAACGGCGGATCGCCCACATCACGCCGTTAGACTGACCCTCTACAAAAGATTAGAGGTTGTATATGTCTGCTCGCACTGCTGCGATGCTGAGCGCCGTTATGCTGTTCTCCTTAAGTGCCAGTGCGCTGGTTCATGCCAACCCTGGGCCATTGGTCGAGGTGGTTAAACCCGTGCAACAGCACGTGCGTGACGAACTGGTGACGTTCGGTTCGCTGACCCCAGATGAGTCGGTGATCATCCGCCCGGAAATTGCCGGCCGAGTGGCGCAATTGCATTTTCGCGAGGGCCAACGGGTGGCAGCCGGTGATTTGCTGGTCAGCCTGGACGATGCCATCGCCCGTGCTGAGTTGGCGCAGGCGCAGGCCAACCTGAACCTGGCGGAGAAGAATTTCGAGCGCGCGCAGATGCTCTTCAAGCGTGGTGCCAGCAACGCCCAAGCGCTGGATGAAGCCAGCGCCCAGCAGCAAGCGTCGCGCGCCAGTCTGGCGTTATCACAGGCGCGCTTGGACAAAACCCGCATCGTGGCACCCTATGACGGCGTACTGGGTTTGCGTCAGGTCAGCCCCGGCGCATACCTCAGCGAAGGGCAGGACATCGTCAACCTCGAAGTACTTGATCCGCTGAAAGTGGATTTCCGTATTCCGCAAAAAGCCGTCAGCCAGATTCGCCTCAAGCAACTTATTGAAGTCAGCCTGGATGCTTATCCCGGCGAGCGTTTCAGTGGCGAGGTATTCGCCATCAATCCGCGTTTGGACGAAGTCGGCCGCAGTCAGGCGATTCGTGCGCATATCAGCAACCGTGAAGGGCGCTTGAGTCCTGGGCAGTTTGTCCGCGTTTCGGTGATTTTGGCTGAGCGCCCCAACGCCTGGGTAATTCCCGAAGAGGCGGTGATGCCGGTGGGCAATCGCTTGTTGGTCAACCTGGTGGTAGACGGCAAGGTTGAACTGCGTGAGGTGCGCCTGGGCAAGCGCGAGGCAGGCAAAGTTGAAGTGGTTGACGGGCTGCAAGGCGATGAAACCCTGATCAGCGCCGGCTGGCAAAAAGTCCGCGCCGGTTCACCTGTGCGCACCAAGGTGGTGGAGCCGCGTCCATGACCTTGTCTGACATCTGCATCCGCCGGCCGGTATTTGCCACGGTACTGTCGTTGATTGTGGTGCTGCTCGGGCTGATGGCTTACGACCGCCTTTCAGTGCGCGAGTACCCGAATATCGATGTGCCGATTGTCACGGTGAACGTCACCTATCCCGGTGCCAGCCCGGAGATCATGGAGTCGCAGGTCGCCCAGCCGATTGAGGATGTGTTGTCGGGCATTGAGGGGCTGGATTTCGTCACCTCCATCAGCCGTTCAGAAAACACCCAGATCACCGCGCAGTTTCGTCTGGGCAGCAATTCCGATGAGGCCGCCAACGATGTGCGTGATCGTCTGGGCCGGGTGCGTGGCTTGCTGCCGGATGAAATCTCCGAGCCGATTGTGCAGAAAGTCGAGGCCGATGCTCAGCCGGTGATCTGGCTGGCGTTCTACAGCGAACGCTACAGCGCCATGGAGATCACTGACGTGCTGGAGCGGGTGATCAAAGATCGCCTGCAAACCATTCCCGGTGTCTCTGAAGTGCAGATACGCGGTGGTCGCACCTTTGCCATGCGCATCTGGCTGGACCCGGAAAAACTCGCCGCGCACAACCTCACCGTGCAGGACGTGGAAGACGCCTTGCGCCGGCAAAATGTTGAGATTCCGGCCGGGCGGATCGAATCGCAGCAGCGCGAATTTACCGTGCTATCCGAAACCGATATGAACACTCCGGAGCAGTTCAATCAGCTCATTCTGGATGATTCGCGCGGCTATCTGCTGCGTTTGGCCGATGTGGGGTATGCCGAAATCGGCGCCCGCGATGAACGCAGTATCGTGCGCTTCAAAGGCAAGCCTGCTGTTTCAATGGGCATGATCAAGCAGGCCACGGCCAACCCGCTGGACATCTCCGATGGACTTGAAGCGGCCATGCCGGATATCCGCGCACTGTTGCCCGACGGCATGGAAATAGCCGTGGCCAATGACAACTCGCAGTTTATCCGCGAGTCGATCGACAACGTGTTTGTCACCATCTGGGAAGCAGTAGCGCTGGTCATCCTGATCATCTTTATCTTCCTGCGTTCGTTGCGTGCCACCCTGATTCCGTTGGTGACCATCCCGGTTTCGCTAATTGGTGCCTTCGCTTTGATGGCGTTGATGGGCTTTACCATCAATACCCTGACGCTGTTGGCGATGGTGTTGGCCATCGGCTTGGTGGTGGACGATGCCATCGTCATGCTGGAGAACATTCACCGGCATATCGAGGACGGCATGTCGCCCATGCAGGCCGCCTTCAAGGGCAGCCGTGAGATTGCGTTCGCGGTGATCGCCATGACCCTCACACTGGCCGCCGTGTTCGCACCCATCGGCTTTATGCAGGGCACCACCGGGAAGCTGTTTACCGAATTTGCCTGGACGCTGGCTGGCGCGGTGCTGGTGTCGGGTTTTGTTGCCCTGACGTTGACGCCGATGATGTGCGCGTTGTTGCTCAAGCCGCATCAGGACGGTAAGCGGCATAACTGGCTGTATAACCTGATTGAAAAATTTCTCAACGGCTTGACCTACCGCTACAAGCACCTGCTGGCCAAGGCGCTCAGCATGTGGGTACTGATGGTGGGGCTGCTGGTGCTGACCATCGTGGCGTGCGCTGTGCTGTTTGTGGGTTTGAAATCCGAACTGGCACCCACCGAAGACACCGGCACGATCATTGGTGTGTTCAGCGGCCCGGATGGCTCAACGCTGAATTACACCGGGCGTTATGCCCAAGAGTTGGAGGCGGCTTATGCCAGCATCGAAGAAACCAACCGTTACCTGGTGATTGCCGGTTTCCCCACGGTGGCGCAAGGCATTTCGTTTATGAAACTTGAGGACTGGGCGGACCGCTCGCGCAGCCAGTTTGAAATTCGCAATGAGTTGCTGCCGAAAATGCAGGACATTGCCGGCGTGCGTGCCTTCCCGGTCAACCGTCCGCCGCTCGGACAGAGCGCGCGTAACCAGCCGGTCAACTTCGTTATTCGCTCCTCGATGGAGTACAGCGAGTTGCAGGTGTATGTGGATCAGCTGCTGACCGAGCTGCGCGATTATCCGGGCTTGGAAAGCCTGGATAGCGACCTCAAGCTCAATGCGCCGCAGCTTAAAGTAGCGGTCAATCGTGAACAGGCGGTGGCGGTGGGCAGCGACGTGGCCACCATCGGTCGCAGCCTGGAAAGCTTGTTCGGCAGTCGCCAGGTCACGCGCTTTAAACAGAACGGCGAGCAATATGATGTGCTGGTGCAGTTGCAGGGCGTGGACCGCAGCAACCCGCAGGACCTGAACCGGGTCTATGTGCGCGGCCGCGATGACAGCATGGTGCAGTTATCCAACCTGATCGAGGTGCGAGAAACCGTAGCGCCGCGCGAGCTGAATCACTTCAACCAACTGCGCGCGGTGACCGTGAGTGCCAACGTGGGCGCGGGGTATACCCTCGGTGAGGCGCTGGCGCACCTGGAAAACACGGCGCGCACGGTGTTCCCAGCGGAAACCCAGTACGACTACACCGGCACCTCGCGGGACTTTAAAGAGTCCAGCTCGGGCATTGCGTTGATCTTTGCCTTGGCGCTGGCGTTTATCTTCCTGGTGCTGGCGGCGCAGTTTGAGAGCTTTACCGACCCGCTGATCATTCTGCTCAGTGTGCCGCTGTCGATGGCCGGCGCGTTGCTGGCGCTGACGCTGTTTGGCGGCACCCTGAATATCTATTCGCAGATTGGCCTGGTCACGCTGATTGGTCTGATCACCAAGCACGGCATTCTCATTGTTGAGTTTGCCAACGTGTTACTGCGCCAAGGTGTTGAAGTGCGCGCGGCGGTGATTGAGGCGTCGGTGCAGCGCCTGCGCCCGATTTTGATGACCACCGGGGCGATGGTATTGGGCTCAATGCCCCTGGCGATTGCTACGGGCGCAGGTGCTGAAAGCCGTCAGCAGATTGGCCTGGTGATTGTCGGTGGCCTGTTGGTGGGCACCTTCTTCACGCTGTTCGTTATCCCGACCCTGTACATGCTGCTGCGCCGTTGGCAGCCGGTACGGGCTGAGGCAGCCACCCTCTGATGAGTCGAGCAGCAGTGGCTGCCACTGCTGCTCAAGGTTCCTCGTCGAGTAAAACACTGCCGTCTTCAGCGAACTTGAGTTGCAGCAGTTGCGGGTGAAGGCGCTGCATTTCCTGCAACGTGTGGCGATGGCTGGATATCTGCTTTTGCTGGTGCTGTATCTGCGCCAGTAAACGGTGTTGCTCGGCTTGCAGTTGTTGCACGTGCAGTGCGTTACGCAGTGTTTCCACTAACTCGTAATCGTCCCAGGGCTTGCTGATAAAGCGTTGTACCTGGGCATTGTTGATAGCCTGCACCAAGCTATCGCGATCGCCGTGACCGCTGAACAGCAGGCGCATGGCATCCGGTTGCCGCTGGCGGGCGAACTGCAAGTAAGTGACGCCGTCCAATTGCGGCATATGCAGGTCACTCAGAATCAGGTTATAGGGCGCTCCAGTTAGAGCCTGCAGGGCCTCCTGCGGATCGCTGAAGGTGTCTATTTCCCAGTCTTCTTTGCGCAACAGTCGCTGCAGCGCATTAAGGATGGCGGGTTCGTCGTCGACCACTTGTATACGAATCATGGGCCTACTCCGTTAGCGCGGGTTGTTTTTCCGGCAAGCGAACTATCAAGGTGTAATGAGCGCTTTCAATGGCCTCAAATGCGACCAGCTTATCAATCAGTGGTCGTGTCAGAACCTTGCCTTCATTGAGCAGCAACATGCCGTTATTGGCGTGTAGGTTGCGAGCCAAGACCATGCCCGGCTCCAAGCGTCGGGTTTCCAGAGCGCGAACATCGGTTTGAGTAACGGTGATGTCGGGCATCTGCTGTGAGCAAACCAGGCAGAAGTCTTCGATCAGGTCGGGGTCATACAGCTTGTCGCCGTATTTCTGGATATACAGCAGCGCTTCGTCACGGTTCATTTTCCGTTCCAAAACCAGTCCGCATTGCAGCTCGACAAAGTCCACCGCCAGTTTAAGTAAACGGGCACCGAATGGAATGGCATCTGCCTTGAGGCGATCAGGGAATCCGCCGCCATCCCAGCGCTCCTGGTGATGGCGGATCAGTCGAGCGCAGTCCTGCAAGGGTTCCAGCGACATCAGCAGGGTTTCACTCTGCGTTGGATAGCTGCGGTAGGTGTCGCGGTGTTTGCTGTAGAGCAAATCGGCAGGGGCTGTAATCAGCGCATCCGGCCAGCTGAGTTTGCCGATGTTGTAGAGCGCGGCAGCCATGTTGAGATTGTGGCTGTCGCCTTCGCTGAGACCGATATGTTTGGTCAGAGCACGCACGATCGCAATGACCTGTTGATTGGTTTGTTTATCACGCGGTAACCGCTGGTTGACCAGCAGCGAAAATACTTCGGTACTGGTGACATAGCTGCGGCGCAGTTCGTCGTAGGCCAGGTCAAGCATGTCGGCGGTTTGCTGTAACTCTGAGGTGCGTGACTGCACGCGTTGCTCCAAGGTGGCATTGAGCTGACGCAGTTCGTCGTTCTGCTTGCGGCTGAGCAGCAGCAAGCGTTTACGTTCACGCTCGGTATGCTGATGTGTCAAGGCTTGGCGCAGGGCGTGCAGTAATTCTTCGTCATCCCAGGGCTTGCTCAGGTAGCGGTAAATGCGCCCCTCGTTGATTGCGGCGGTGATGGTGGCGATGTCGGCATAACCGGTCAGCAGCAGGTTCATGCACTGCGGGTCGCGCTTGTGCACCTCAGCCAGCAGCGTGGCACCGTCCATGCCGGGCATGCGTGCATCCGACAGCACCAGATCCACTTTGTGCTGCTCAAAGAGTTCAAGGGCCTGAGCACCGCTGGTGGCGATGAGCAGTTGGTAGGGCTGGCCACGCAGCAGGCGGCGCAGGCTGTTGAGGATGCTTTCCTCGTCATCCACCAGCAGAACGCAGGGCGCGGGAATCGTTTCAGTGCTCATGGCGAACTCCTTGTCCGGGCGTGCGGTTGGAGTAACGGCAGGTTGATGCGAAAACAACTGCCCTTACCGGGTTCACTGCGCAGGCTGATATGTCCGTTATGTTTTTCGATTATGTTGAATGATAGTGCCAAACCCAGCCCAGTGCCTTTGCCCACGGGTTTGGTGGTGAAGAAGGGGTCGAAGATCTGCTGTTGTAACTCAGCGGGGATGCCGCAGCCGCTGTCTTCGATCTCGATAAAGGCCTGGTCGCCTTCCACGCCCGTGCGGATCACGATGCGGCCAAATTCCTCAATGGCATGGGCGGCATTGACCAGCAGGTTCATCACCACCTGGTTGATTTGTGCAGCGATGCATTCGACTAGCGGTAATTGGCCAAACTCGCGGACCACGTCGGCTTTGTACTTGATTTCGTTGTTGACCACTTTCAGGGTGCTTTCAATACCCTCGTGCAGGTCGGCCTGGCCAAATGTTTCGTCGCTGGTGTGCGAGAAATCACGCAGCGCACCGATGATTTTCCTGACCCGGTCGACCCCCTCGGCAGACTCCGCCAGCAAGCCGTTAATGTCCTCGCGAATAAAGTCGTAGTCGTAGCGTTGTTTCAACTGCTGCAACTCGGTGCCGCCCCATTCGTTCATTTGGTCAACCAACTCCAGCAATTGCCGCACATAGCCGACCAAGGTCTTCAGATTGGAGGCGACAAAACCCACCGGGTTGTTGATTTCATGCGCGACACCGGCGGCCAGTTGACCAATAGCGGCCATTTTTTCCGACTGCAGCAATTGCCGGTTGGCCATTTTTAGCTGTTCGCTCAGGGCGTTTAGCTCAATGTGTTTATTTTTTAGCGCAAGTAGCGCTTCTTCCAGCACCGGATTGTTCTTCGCGGCCCGACTGTTATCGAAGATCGCCAGGCCGAACAGGTGTTGGCCCTCATGCTCAAAGCGGTAAAGCAGAGAAGCTTGCAGCATGGGAATGCCGCGCTTGCGGTCGAGCAGGATCAGGTAGGGCTGATCTTGCCAGACGGTCTGCAGTGCATTGCCGGAGGTCCAGACTTTCTCCAGCATGGCGCGCCAATTGGGATTGTCGATCTCGGGGAAGGCTTCGTGCAGCGTCAAGCCCAGCAGGCTGGCTTCGCTGCGACCGCTGTGCTCAACGATAAAGCGGTTGCAGGACAGGATGTGGGTGTCC
This sequence comes from Pseudomonas sp. Ga0074129, assembly GCA_001465025.1. Lineage (GTDB taxonomy): Bacteria > Pseudomonadota > Gammaproteobacteria > Pseudomonadales > Pseudomonadaceae > Aquipseudomonas. Next base: position 74,017 of record LNDO01000073.1, on the reverse strand, counting down.
TGATCAAGTACGAAGAAGCCGGCGGCGATCTGTTCTACGGCCGCTTGGGTGTAGGTTGAGTCATACATGACAGGTACCTCGCATGGCGAAGGCTGAGTAAGCAGCCTATCTGGCGATTCGTGTCTATGGTTATCTTAGCCCTAAAAATTAAATGATGGCATTTTGACGCCATCCAGTCGTCGCATTCTCTGTGTCGGTAGTCGAGGTGTGTATGCACGAGCCCCTGCAAGTCAGCTACCTGTTGCAGTTCGATGCTGGACAGCCCGCCAGTTGCCTGTTTGAGCTGAGCTTAGACCCTCAACCGACGACCGAGGAACCGCCTGCCTGGGCGCGCTTGGACTACAAGCAGTGCCGCAATTGCCCCCTTAAACCCAGTGAGGAGACCTGGTGTCCCTTTGCCAGTGAGCTGGCGCGCATTCTCGCCCCGCTGGCGCAGCACCATTCGTATGACGAATTAAAGGTGACCATCCATTGGCGTGGTCGAGTGATTGAACAGCGCAGCACCTTGCAGCGGGTGTTGGGGTCGTTGATCGGCTTTATCGGGGCCACCTGTGGCTGTCCGCGCACGCGACCGTTTTTGCCGTTGGCGTTTGTGCATCAGCCGTTTAGTGAGGCCGACGAAACACTGTTTCGTCTGGTGGGGGCGTATCTGATTGGGCAGGTGTTGCGGGCCAACCGTGGGTTGAGTACGGACTTTATGCTCAGCGAGTTGCCCGAACTCTATGGCCATTTGCGCCAGGTGAATCTGGGCATGGCCAATCGCCTGCGTTCACTGAGTGACAGTGATCACGGCGTGAACGGGGTGATCGTGCTCGATATGCTGGCGGCGCAAACGCAGGATTTGTTTGCAGCACTTGAAGAAAATTTTCTGCCGTATTACGACGCCTATCTGGAGTGAGCAGGTGGCCTTCGCACCTGCTTAAAGTGCCATGCAGCCTACTGCGGTTGGCAGGCTGCATGGCCAGCACAGGGCATTACTCGACTTTCAGCACCAACTTGCCGAAGTTCTCACCGCTGAACAGTTTCAGCAGGGTTTCCGGGAAGGTGGTCAGGCCGCTGACGATGTCTTCCTTGGACTTCAACTGGCCGCTGGCCAGCCAGCCGCCCATCTCCGCTGCTGCTTCGGCGAAGCGCGGGGCGTAAGTCATGACCACCATGCCTTCCATGCGCGCGCTGTTGACCAGCAGGTTGAGGTAGTTGGCCGGGCCCTTGATCGCCTGCTTGTTGTTGTACTGGCTGATCGCCCCGCAAATCACCACCCGCGCTTTAAAGGCCAGGCGGGTGAGGACGGCATCAAGGATGTCACCACCAACGTTATCGAAATACACGTCCACACCTTTCGGGCATTCACGTTTAAGGCCGGCGATCACGTCTTCGTTCTTGTAGTCGATGGCACCGTCGAAGCCCAGCTCATCAATCAGGAACTTGCACTTGTCTGCGCCACCGGCAATGCCGACCACGCGGCAGCCCTTGAGCTTGGCAATCTGCCCGGCCACGCTGCCCACAGCGCCGGCTGCACCGGAAATCACCACGGTTTCGCCGGCTTTCGGTGCGCCGACATCGAGCAGGGCGAAGTAGGCGGTCATTCCGGTCATGCCCAGCGCGGAGAGGTAAAGCGGCAGCGGGGCGCGTTTCGGATCGACTTTGTAGAAGCCGCGCGGCTCGCCGAGAAAGTAGTCCTGCACGCCCAACGCACCGTTGACGAAGTCTCCCACGGCAAAATCCGGGTGCTGCGAGGCGATGACTTCACCCACACCCAGCGCGCGCATCACTTCACCCAAACCGACTGGCGGGATGTAGGACTTGGCATCGTTCATCCAGCCGCGCATGGCCGGGTCCAGCGACAGGTAGGCGTTTTTCACCAGAATCTGGCCAGCGGCAGGTTCGCCCACTTGGGTTTCAACAAAACTGAAAGTATCGCGGCTGGGCAGGCCTACGGGGCGCTGGGCCAGCAGAAATTGACGGTTGAGCAGGGCGGTCATAGCGAGCACTCTTTTTAGTGAAAGATCGTTGATAGCCTGCCCGTGCGCAGCAGGCAAGAATTGCTCTCAATACGAATGCAGTCTAATCCATCAGGCTTATGGCAGCTTTTAGGTTTAATCACTGATATGGATGAAGACTTCACTCTGAGTTTGATAGTGCTGCCGCCTTGCCAAGTGGCTGACTAAAATCAGCTGATCTTATTTATGTTGAGGGTACGCAGATGAGCTTTAGCTTTTCCGGTCGAGTTGCCTTGGTTACCGGTGGTGCTGCAGGCATTGGTCGTGCGACGGCCCTGGCGTTCGCCAATGCCGGCTTGCAGGTGGTCGTCTCGGATGTGGATCTAGCCGGGGGTGAAGCCACCGCCGCGATGATTCGTGATGCCGGTGGCGAAGCCTTGTTTGTACGCTGCGACGTGACTCGTGACGCCGAGGTCAAGGTGTTGATGGAACGTACCCTCAGCGCCTTTGGTCGCCTGGACTACGCCTTCAACAATGCCGGCATCGAAATCGAGAAGAACAAGCTGGCGGAAGGCAGCGAGGCTGAGTTCGACGCCATCATGGGCGTCAACGTCAAAGGCGTGTGGCTGTGCATGAAGCACCAGATTCCGCTGATGCTGGCGCAGGGCGGCGGTGCCATCGTCAACACCGCCTCGGTAGCTGGCCTTGGCGCTGCGCCGAAAATGAGTATTTACAGCGCGTCCAAACACGCGGTAATCGGCCTGACCAAGTCCGCTGCGGTTGAATACGCGAGGAAGAAGGTGCGGGTGAACGCGGTGTGTCCGGCGGTGATCGACACCGATATGTTCCGCCGCGCGTATGAAGCTGATCCGAAGAAGGGCGAATTCGCCGCCGCCATGCACCCGGTCGGTCGTATCGGCAAGGTGGAAGAAGTCGCCAGCGCGGTTCTGTACCTGTGCTGCGACAACGCAGGATTCACCACCGGGCACTCCCTGGCTGTTGATGGCGGTGCTACGGCGATCTGATTGGCCGTCGCAGGGCGACAGTTCGCAGACTGGCGGCCAGAGCGGCCCGCCAAATAAAAGGTGCCCTTGTGGCACCTTTTTACATATCAAGCTCCCGGGTCGGGTAATTGGCCGCTAAAGTCACTGCGAATGGCGATGTGCTATCGCCAGAATTGCTGCGCCGTCCCGACCCCGGAGTAAATCAATGACTGCTGATCCTTTACTGACCCTTTTTCTGCCCATGGCACTGGGCATCATCATGCTCGGCTTGGGTTTATCACTGACTCTGGCGGATTTCACCCGGGTGGCTAAATTCCCCAAGCCGGTGCTGATCGGCTTGGGCTGCCAGTTGCTGCTGTTACCGCTGGTGTGTTTCTTCCTGGCCAAAGCGTTTGGCCTGGCCCCGGCATTGGCGGTGGGGTTGATGCTGCTGGCGGCTTCTCCGGGCGGCACCACGGCGAACTTATACAGCCACCTAGCCCATGGCGACGTCGCGCTAAACATCACCCTGACTGCGGTGAACTCGGTGATTGCGGTGCTGACCATGCCGCTGATCGTCAACCTGTCGCTGGCCTATTTCATGGAGGGTGATCAAGCGCTGCCCCTGCAGTTCACCAAGGTGGTGCAGGTGTTCATCATCGTCCTGGGCCCGGTGGCCATTGGGCTTTGGATCCGCAGCCGTTTCCCCGGTTTTGCCCTGCGTATGGAAAAGCCGGTGAAGATCATCTCGGCGCTGTTCTTGCTGGTGATCATCATCCTGGCGGTGGTCAAAGACTGGCAAACCTTTGTCGATTACGCCCCGTTGGTCGGCGGTGCTGCGCTGGCGTTTAACCTGATCAGCCTGGCAGTGGGCTATTGGGTACCGCGTTTGTGCAAATTGAGCCTGCGCCAGTCGATTGCCATCGGCATGGAGATCGGCATCCATAACGGTACTCTGGCCATCGCCCTGGCACTGAGCCCCATGCTGCTGAACAACGCCACCATGTCCATTCCGGCAGCGATTTACAGCATCATCATGTTCTTTACTGCGGCGGCGTTTGGCTGGTGGGTGAACTTTGCCCACGGCAAGGAACTGCGGCGCGAAGAGTAGTTTTAGTTTTTCGCAGCAATAAAAAACCGGTCTGAAAAGACCGGCTTTTTGCCTTACGCCATGCGTCAGTGCACCGGCAGTTCAACGTTGGCGAATAACTCTTCCAGCTCGGTTTTGCTGTGGCATTGCACGGCTTTGGCCATCATGTCGCGAGTCAGGTGAGGGGCGAATTTCTCGATAAAGTCGCACATAAAGCCGCGCATGAAGGTGCCACGGCGAAAGCCGATTTTGGTCACGCTGGACTCAAATAACTCGCTGGCATCCAGCACCACCAGATCAGGGTCGAGTTTGGCGTCCACCGCCATTTTGGCCACTATGCCCACGCCCAAGCCCAAGCGCACATAGGTTTTGATCACGTCGGCGTCGGCGGCGGTGAACACCACCTTGGGCGTCAGGCCGCGATGGCTGAAGGCTTCGTCCAGTTTGGAGCGACCGGTAAAGCCGAATACATAGGTCACGATGGAGTATTCGGCCAAGGCCTCCAGGGTGAGCTTGGGCAGTTTGGTCAGCGGATGACCCTGGGGCACGACTACGCAGCGGTTCCAGCGGTAGCAGGGCATCATGATCAGGTCATTGAACAGCTCAAGCCCCTCAGTGGCGATGGCAAAATCCACCGTGCCATCGGCCGCCATCTCGGCGATCTGCATGGGCGTGCCTTGGTGCATGTGCAGGGATACATCGGGGTATTGCTTGATAAAGGCGCTGATCACCGGCGGCAGGGCATAACGTGCCTGGGTGTGGGTGGTGGCGATGGTCAGGGTGCCTTTCTTCTCGTTGGAGAATTCTTGGGCAATCTGTTTGATGCTTTCAACCTTGCGCAGGATTTCACCGGCGGTGTTGATGATGCGCTCACCCGCTGGGGTGATGCGGGTCAGGTGCTTGCCACTGCGGGCGAAGACTTCAACCCCCAGTTCATCTTCAAGCAGGCGAATTTGTTTGCTGATGCCCGGCTGTGAGGTGTAGAGGCTTTGCGCCGTGGCCGAAACGTTGAGGTCATGGTGCGCGACTTCCCAGATGTAGCGCAGTTGTTGCAGCTTCATAAAAATCCCTCAAACAAAAGTCAGCCGTTTAGGTCACCGGCGTTTTATATAACCATATTGACGATTGAAGCATTAAATCTAGACCAAAAACTAAAAAACGCAGCCTCGTCTTAAAACTCGCCACGGCTGCGGTGTTGCAGCATCGGCACCAAATACACCGGTACTTCGGACAATTGCACCAAGCGGGAGGCGGTACGCCCCAGCGGAATGTCCATGTCTGTGCCATGGCTGTGACTGCCTAAGACCAGCAGATCCACACCAAGTTGCTGCGCTTCATCCAGAATCACCAAGGGCGGGTCGCCCTGAACCACGCGCACGGCCTTGATCAGGTCCAGATCCTGCTGAGCATCACCAATCTCGTCGCGAAAACCTTCTAAAACCCGTTGTTCGATACTGGCCATGACGGTACTCAGGCCGTTTTTGCGCAGGTCCTTGAGTCGTTCTTCATCCAGGTAGGTTTGCAACACCGACTCGGCAAACAGGCCCATGGGTTCAACGGCATGCACCACATACAGGTTTGCATTGAACGAGCGGGTCAGCGCGAGGGCGTGTTGCAGAATATAAGGGGCGTAAAGGCCAAGATCAGTGGCATAGAGTATCGAGCGAATCATGAGGCCTCCTTGACTGCCTGACTGGCGGGCCTCATATCAGCTTAGCAGCGTCACCGATAAAGCAAAAAAGCCGTTCTTTTAGGATCATGGCTCATAGGTGGGCTGAATAGAGGCGACTGTCAGCGCTTTAATTCGTTGCTGATGCCATGCGGCACATGCCCGGTGGCGACCACTTCGCGGGCCTTTTCGCAGTGACCGGCCTGATCGTCGAAAAACACATCGGCACCGAAGGTTTCCAGAATCGCGGCTTTCTCCAGGCCACCGAGGAAGAACGATTCATCCAGGCGGATATTCCACTTGCGCAGTGTGCGAATCACTCTTTCATGGGCGGGTGCCGAGCGGGCGGTGACCAGCGCGGTGCGAATCGGGCACTGCTCCTCGGGGAACTCCTGTTGCAGGCGGTGCAGGGCGGCGAGGAAGGGTTTGAACGGCCCGCCACCGAGCAGTTCACGGGCCGACTGGCGCTCATGGCTTTGGAAGGCTTCCAGCCCTGCCTGCTGATAAACCCGTTCGGATTCATCGGAAAACAGCACGGCGTCACCGTCGAAGGCGATGCGCAGTTCGTTGCTTGCTGCCCGGCGTGCGCCACCAGACAAGATGGTCGCGGCGCCAAAACCGGCGGCCAGCGCGCTGCGCACATCTTCAGCGTGGGTGGAAAGAAACAGATGGCAACCAAAGGCCGCCAAATAAGGATCAGGGCTGCGACCGCCGACAAACGCGGCGCGGGAGATGCCTAAGCCGTAATGCTGGATCGAGTTGAAGGCACGCAGGCCGGTATCGGCACTGTTTCGCGACACCAGAATGACTTCGACGCGTTGTTGCTGCAGCGTGCTGTTCAACGCCAGCAGTTTTTCCACCAGAGGAAAGGCGTCACCGGGGGCGAGGATCTCGTCCTCATGCTCAATCTGGTATTGACGATACGCCTCAACTCCTTGTGTTTCGTAGATTTGATGGCTGTCGCGCAGGTCAAACAGCGCGCTTGAGGAAATCGCCAGTACCAGTTTGTCGCCTAATCCCTTGCTCATGGTGCTGTCCTAGCGTGCGCGCTGTTCAAGAAAACATAGGGTTTGATAGAGCATTTGCGTGCGTGGCATGGCGCAACCGGCGTTGGCCGCAGCGGCCAGCGGCGCGGCGTAGATGGCGTGCAACTCCATCGGGCGCTTAAGCATAAAGTCGTGGTACATGCTCGGCAGGTAATCGGGCATGCGGTCGGTCGCAGCCAGCAGTTTCCCAGCAAAGCCTTCCGGTAACGGGTAACCACAGGCGCGGGCGGCCTCTACCACTTCTTGCATGATGGCCTGAATCAACGCGCGGCTTTCGCTGTGGCCCATCAGCGCTGTAGTGGCGCTGCCGAGCAACACGGCCAGGCCGTTATACGGCACGTTCCACACCAGCTTCTGCCAGCGCGCTTGGTTCAGTTCGGCCATGGCGATGGAATCAAGCCCGGCGGTTTTAAACAGATCGCAGCCTTGCTCAAGGAGTTGCTGGCGGCTCTCGGCATCAGCGGCCGGGCCTGAGTGATAGCCCAGGTTAACGTTGCCCAGTGACTGATGCTCAACCACGCCGGGCGCGCTGCGGTGCGCGCAGATGTAGCAAAGGCCGCCCAGCAGGTGCAGCGAATCCGGCAATAAAGGACGCAGTTCGTCTTCCACCGCCAGCCCGTTTTGCATCAGCACCACCTTGGCACCGGGTGCCGCCGCCTGAATGATCAGTGGCGCGAGTTCAGCGTTACTGGTGGTTTTTGCACCCACCAGCAGCCAGTCGCAGAGCGGCATGTCAGTGACCGATTGGTAGGCCTGGACCGGTTGCAGGTGCAGTTCGCCGTGCACCGCACTGTTGACCCGCAGGCCTTGGCTGGCCACGGCCGTAAATTCGCTGCGCAGCAGAAAGTGCACATCGAAACCGGCGCGGGCGAGCATCAAGCCATAAAAGCCGCCAATTGCGCCGGAGCCGATAATGCCGATGCGGGGAGCTGTGTTCATCAGGGTAAATCCTCTGCGGGGCGCGACAGAGCGGTGTCCAGCGCCGGAATTAGTTCAGTGCTGCGCAGACGGCTCTGCACAGCGCCGTAAAATTGACCATCGGCGACGACAAACAGCGCCGGTAAATGGAATACCTCGTATCGCGTCACTAAACCTGCGTTATTGGCGGCATCAATCCACACCAGGCGTTCAACGGGAAGGTGCAGTTTAGGCAGCTCGCGGCGTGCCCAGCGACAACTGGCACAACCTATGCTGGTAAAAACCAGCAGTGAAGTACCCGGCAGGTCCAGTAGTTGGCGATCTGCGTCAAAATCGGTCAGTTCGAGTTCGGTCACTATACTGACCCATGTGGTATCAAATTGATGGCATCCGAGGTGGTCATAGATGCGTCACTTTTTACGTCATCCCAGTGATATGCCGGTTGAATTGGTGTTGCGCAAACAGGCATTCGTGCCTAAGCAGCGGCTCAACAATATCAGCCTCGGTGGTGTTGCATGCAACTCCAGTCGCGCGTTCAGGCGCGGTACGGCGGTTGAACTGCGCATTCCGTTGTTTGGCGAGCAAGCCCGCTATCCCGGCCTGGTGGCTTGGTGCCGCAAGCAGGAGGGCGATTACCTGGTAGGGATTGCCTTTGTCGATGAAGACACCCTGTTTCGCGCGCGCATGGTCGAGCAGGTCTGCCAGATCGAGCATTACCGCCAGCAGCGTGAACGGGTATTGGGCTGCAGCCTGCCCATCGAAACCGTGGCGCAAGAGTGGATAACCCAACATGCTGCCGAGTTCTCGCGCGCCAGCCTGAATTAGCCTCGCCTCGTGGCTAAACCATTGTCGAGGCGGGCCTTTACGCGCTAAGGTTCAGCTTCCCCGCTGTGCTCATATTGCTGTGCTCCGCCACACGGGGATCGCTGGCGGCCGGCACCCGTGACCTGATGACTCTGACTGATGAATAGCACGATGGCTGATTTACCGATTGATGACCTGAACGTTGCCTCCAACGAGACCCTGATCACCCCCGCACAGCTCAAGCGTGAAATTCCGCTGACCGATGCTGCACTGCGTACGGTTGCCAGTGGTCGTGAGGTGATCCGCAATATCCTTGATGGCAAGGATCATCGCCTCTTCGTGGTGGTCGGGCCGTGCTCGATCCATGATATCAAGGCCGCTCATGAGTATGCCGCGCGCCTCAAAGCGCTGGCTGCTGAGCTATCCGATAGCCTGTATCTGGTCATGCGGGTGTATTTCGAGAAGCCGCGTACCACCGTGGGCTGGAAGGGCTTGATCAACGACCCGTTCATGGACGACTCGTTCAAGATCCAGGATGGCCTGCATATCGGTCGTCAGTTGCTGCGCGATTTGGCCGAAATTGGCCTGCCGACTGCTACCGAAGCCCTCGACCCGATCTCCCCGCAGTACCTGCAGGACTTGATCAGCTGGTCGGCCATCGGCGCGCGCACCACCGAATCGCAAACCCACCGCGAAATGGCCTCGGGTCTGTCTTCGTCTGTTGGTTTCAAGAATGGCACCGACGGCGGCCTGACTGTGGCGATCAACGCCCTGCAATCGGTCTCCAGCCCGCACCGTTTCCTCGGCATCAACCAGGAAGGTGGTGTGTCCATCGTCACCACCAAAGGCAACGCCTACGGTCACGTGGTGCTGCGCGGTGGTAACGGCAAGCCGAACTACGACTCGGTCAGCGTCGCTGTGTGCGAGCAGGAGCTGACCAAGGCCGGCATTCGCCCGAACATCATGGTCGACTGCAGCCACGCCAACTCCAACAAGGATCCAGCCCTGCAGCCGCTGGTGATGGACAACGTCGCCAACCAGATTCTCGAAGGCAACCAGTCCATCGTCGGTCTGATGGTGGAAAGTCATTTGGGTTGGGGCGCCCAGTCGATCCCTAAAGACCTGGCGCAGCTCAAATACGGTGTGTCGATCACCGATGCCTGCATCGATTGGGACACCACCGAGAAAACCCTGCGCGGTATGCACGCCAAGCTTAAGGATGTGCTGCCTAAGCGTCAGCGCGGCTAAGTTCAGCGGCTGCAATAAGAACGGGCTTATGCGTGATGCATAAGCCCGTTTTTTATTGAGCGATTGAAAGGGACGCTGTGTGGGAGGGGCTTCAAACACAGCACTGTCCATCACTCAAACCTCCCGCTTGCCCCAATTAAGAATCGCCAGAGTCAGCAGCCCCGCAACAATTCCCCAGAACGCCGAGCCCACCGAGAAAAGGGTCATGCCTGAAGCGGTGACGAGAAAGGTGATCAGCGCCGCTTCGCGTTCTTTCGGCTCGCTCATGGCTTGCGTCAGGCCGCCGATGATCGAGGCGAATAGGGCGAGAGCCGCGATGGATAAGATCAGCGCTTTCGGCAACGCGGCAAACAGCGCGGCCAAGGTCGCGCCGAAGATGCCGGCGATGCCGTAGAACACACCGCACCAGATAGCGGCGGTGTAGCGTTTTTTCGGGTCTTCGTGGGCTTCCGGGCCGGCGCAGATCGCCGCGCTGATGGCCGCCATATGGATGCCATGGCTGCCGAAGGGTGCAAGCAGCATTGATGTTATGCCGGTGGTGGTCAGCAGGGGGCTGGCCGGCACGTCATAGCCGTTGGCGCGCAGCACAGCCATGCCGGGCAGGTTCTGCGAGGCCATGGCGACGATAAATAGCGGAATGCCAATACTGACGGCCGCTGCCACGGAGAAGCTTGGCGTCGTCCATTCCGGCACAGCCATCTGCAACTCGAACTGATCAAAGTTGAGCAGGCCAAACATTCCGGCCAGTACGCTGCCGACGATCAGCGCAGCGAGTACCGCATAGCGTGGCAGCAGACGTTTTCCAAGCAGGTAAGCGAGCAGCATGACCACCACCAGCAGCGGCTGTTGTTCGGCAGCCACACAAATCTCCAGGCCGATCTTGAATAGCACGCCGGCGAGCAGGGCGGCGGCGATGGAGGCGGGGATGCGCCGCATCAGGCGGTCAAAGCTGCCAGTCAGGCCAATCAGCACAATCAGCCCGGAGGCGAGGATGTAAGCCCCAATCGCTTCGCTGTAAGACACACCGGGCAGGCTGGTAATCAGCAGCGCCGCACCGGGCGTGGACCAGGCAATCATGATCGGCGCGCGGTAGCGCAGCGACAGGCCGATGCAGCAAATCGCCATGCCAATCGACAGCGCCCATATCCACGAGGAAATCTGTCCGTTAGTCAGGCCCGCCGCCTGGCCTGCCTGAAACATCAGCACCAAGGAGCTGGTATAGCCGGTCAGCATGGCGATAAAACCGGCGACCACCGCCGAGGTTGAAGTGTCAGCCAGTGGCCGCAAGCGGGTGTGTGGCAGGTCGTGCATCAGAGCAATCCGCTGTCAGCGAAAATGGGGTACAGCGAGGCTACCAGCAGCAGGGCCATGCCGATATTGAAAATGCGCAAGGCGCGCACGTTGCTCAACCAGTTGCGCAGCAAGCTGCCAGCTACCGTCCAGAGGCCGACGCTGGGGCAGTTGACCAGGGCGAACAGCGCGGCAATCAGCAGCACATTGACCACAAAATTATCTTGCGGCGTGTAGGTGGTGATAGCACCGATGGCCATGATCCAAGCCTTTGGATTGACCCACTGAAAGGCCGCCGCCTGGAGAAAACTGAACGGTTTGGCGCTGGCATCGCCTTGGCTGTCCGGTGCGCCGGCGTTGGCGATTTTCCAGGCCAGGTACAGCAGGTAGGCCGCGCCTGCGTAGCGCAAAACGTTGTAGAGCATCGGCACTTGTTCAAACATCTGGCCCAGGCCAAGGCCGACCGACGCCACCAGCAGCATAAAGCCCAGGCTGATACCAAACATGTGCGGCAGGCTGCGGCGCAGGCCGAAGTTAACCCCGCTGGCGAGCAACATCATATTGTTCGGCCCCGGCGTCACGGAGGTGACAAAGGCAAAAGCGATAAAGGCGAGCAACAGGTCGGCGGTCATGGCAGCGGCACTCATTGGCAGTGCTGTTCAGCCTAAGGTGCACAGGGCAGTGCGTCGCGGTACAGCAGGGCGGGCATTGGGCGTAACAGTTAAAAAGTGTTTAGGTAAAAGGCCGGTACAGTTGAATGGGGAGCCCGGATGTAACCCGACCCCTTGCTCCCGGATTGCATCCGGGTTACCTAGGCACGGGGCTAGCGCCCCGCCAGCGCTTGGTTGACCTTTAGCCAGCCTTGCACGGCAGCGTCATCCACTTCAGCGAAGGCGCGTTGCAGCAGTTTGGCCTGCTCGCGGCGCAGCGCTTGTTCCAGCTTGGCCCCTTCGGCGGTAAAGCCGAGCAGGCGTTTACGTTTGTCGTCTTCGGCGGTCAGGCTTTGCACCAAGTGCATTTCCTGCAACTGGCGCAGCGGAGTGTTGAGCGCCTGTTTGCTCACGCCCAGGTAAGCGAGCAACTCTTTCATGCTAAGGCCCGGGTACTTGGCGATAAAAAACAAAATGCGGTGATGCACCCGCGACAGGCCCCGGCGCGCCAGGATTTCATCGGCTTTGGCGGTGAACGCCTGATAGCCAAAGAAGAACGCTTCCATGGCAATCTGTTGTGAAGATGTGCTCTTGAGATCCAACATTAAGGTCAAGCCTATTGACGTATCTGGGTGGGTCGTCGTAGTTTCCGGACATACCCATTTCGGTCAAACAGTTTGACCTATTTTTATTTGCCCATGCTACCGGTGAGATCCATGGCCTTTTCTGCACGTGTTGCCCGCCTTAAAAGCTCCCTTATCCGTGAAATCCTGGCTGCGGCGCAGCGTCCGGAAGTCATGTCGTTTGCCGGTGGGCTGCCTGCCGAGCCCATGCTGCCCAAGGTCGACTGGACCGATATGCCGGCGAGCATGGGCCAATACGGCATGAGTGAAGGCGAGCCTGCCCTGCGTGAAGCAATCGCCGCCGAAGCCCGCGCCGTGGGCGTGCCTTGCGACGCGAGTCAGGTGATGATTGTCAGCGGCTCGCAGCAAACCCTCGATTTGACCAGCAAGTTGTTCATTGATCCGGGCACCGAGGTGCTGCTCGAAGCGCCCACCTATTTGGCCGCGCTGCAGGCGTTTCAATTTTTTGGGGCCGATTGCATCGCCGTGCCGCAGGAGGCCGATGGCCCGCAACTCGATGCCCTGCGTCAGCGTCTGGAAAACCATAAACCGGCCTTCGCCTATTTGATTCCGACCTTCCAGAACCCTTCGGCGGTGCGCTACAGCGAAGCCAAGCGCGATGCCGTCGCAGCCTTGCTCGATGAGTTCGGCGTGACCCTGATCGAAGACGAGCCTTACCGCGAACTGGTGTTTGACGGTGGCAGCGCCACGCCGATTGTCAGCCGCCTGCAGAAAGCCAGCTGGATCTACACCGGCACCGTGTCGAAAACCCTGTTGCCGGGCCTGCGCGTCGGCTACCTGATCGCCACCCCGGATCTGTACCCGCACTTGCTGCGTTTGAAGCAATCGGCCGACCTGCACACCAACCGCATTGGCCAATGGCAGGCGTTGCAGTGGTTGGGTAGCGAGAAATACCGTGGCCATTTGGCCGAGTTGCGTGACTTCTATCGCCTGCGCCGTGATGCCATGCAGGCCGTGCTGGAAGAACACTTCAGTGATTTGGCCGACTGGCAAATTCCTCAGGGTGGGTTGTTCTTCTGGCTGACCCTCAAGCAGCCTTTGGACACCCGTACGCTGCTGGCTCCGGCCCTGGCGCAGAACGTGGCGTTTATGCCGGGTGAGCCGTTCTTTATTGATCCGGACGCTCATCCTGGTCACCTGCGCCTGAATTTCAGCCATGTCGCACCGGAGCGCCTGGGTGAGGGGCTCAAACGCTTGGCCGAGGTGATCCGTCAGGCGCAAGCGAACTAGATCAGCCACACAACGTTTGGCGAGGAGGACAACATGCTTAAGGTCTACGGCGACTGCCGTTCCGGCAACTGCTTTAAGGTCAAGCTGATGCTGCACCTGCTGGCGCTGCCTTATGAGTGGGTGGCGATTGACGTGCTAAAGGGCGAAACCCAGTGCGATGATTTTCTGGCCAAGAACCCCAACGGCAAGATCCCGGTGCTGGAGTTGGAAGACGGCACTTGCCTGTGGGAGTCCAATGCCATCCTTAACTTCCTGGCCGATGGCACGGAATATTTGCCGAGTGAACCGCGTTTGCGCACCCAGGTGCTGCAATGGCAGTTTTTTGAGCAATACAGCCATGAGCCCTATGTGGCGGTCGCGCGCTTTATTCAGCTGTATCAGGGCATGCCTGAGGAGCGTCTTGTCGAGTACAAGGAATGTCACGTTCGTGGGCACAAGGCATTTAAGGTGATGGAGCAGCAGTTGCAGCGCACGCCTTATCTGGTGGGCGACAAGCTTTCGATTGCCGATATCGCGCTGTATGCCTACAGCCATGTGGCGGATGAAGGTGGTTTCGACCTGTCGCCATACCCAGCCATTGGCGCTTGGTTGGCGCGGGTTGCCAGCCATCCGCGTTATGTGGGCATGCTCGACTGACAGCCGGTCGGGTGAAATGAGCGTTGAGAGGCTCTGAGCTTTCTCGCCGCTCAGTTTCCAGCTCCCTGTAAAAAGCACTTATCATTCAACGATCTATCTATTTGACTGGGTCGCGGATGCCATCTGCTGTTCAGCGCTATAAGCGGCTCATCTCCGCTGCCCTGGCGCGTTATTTCCCGCACACCACCGCCTACCTGCGCGCCGAACGTGAAGCGGCTGCATCGCTGAAAAAGCCTGCGCTCGCAGTTAAAAAAGTCGCCCGGCAAAAGTCGCCTGGTGCGGCTAAAGCGCGCCGCACAAGCGCTAAAGCCCTCACTCCAGGTATTTACGGACCGGCGTTGCTGGCGGTGGATGCCGCGCGTTGTCAGGCCATGCGTGATCAGGTGGCGCGGGGCGTGACGGCTGGTTTACTCAGCGTCCCTTCAGATGAGCAGTGGGCGATGATTCTCAGCCCACATCCGCTCACACGGATTTTTGCCGGGGCCGGTTCCGGCAAATCCACCACGCTGGTGCTGCGGGTGGTGTTTATGTTTTGCCACCTGGGCATCAAGCCAGAACAGCTCACGGTGATTTCTTTCACCAACGCCTCCTGCGCCGAGCTGCGCGAACAGCTATGCACAGTCTTGCCGCTGTTTGCTTACCCATTCGATGCCGAGCAAGCGCGTGACTGTGTGCGCACCTTTCATTCGGCCATGGCCACCTTGGCTAAGCCGCTGCTGGGCAATCCTGGCTGGTTTGAGCAACTGGGCGATAAACAAGCGGCCGCGCGTGAGCTGGACAATCCGCTTGGCAGCGGGCGTTTGCGTCCGGCCCAGCAGCGCTGTCTAAAACAGGCGTATCAGCAGTGCTATGCCGAACAAGTGGGCTTTCGCCAGGCGGTGCATACGCTGTTGCAACTGCCCTTGCCCAACGACGACAAGCCTGTGCCCAAAGCCCCTCTGGAACCCTACAAGTTGCCGGGTGAGTTTCACGCTGCGCCCTTGTACGAGGTGTTTTACAACCAGGCCGGTTTTGCCCAGAGCATCGGCATTGCGCCAGCGGCTTTAAAGGCTCAGGCGTTGGCTGGGTCGGCGCAGGTGCGCGCATTTGCCCAGGCGCTGGCGTTGTTCTGGCCGTATTTTGAGCGTGATCTGCAAACTCAGGGGCTGCTCACCTTCAATGACGCGTTTGCCCACCTGACGGCGCGTTTGAACAACCACGAAGAGGCGTTCCCCGTTGAGCAGCTGGCACCTTTTAGTCACCTGTTGATCGACGAGTTTCAAGACATCTCGCCGCAGATTGTCCTCTGGTTGCAGGCCGTTCAGCGTCGTCTGGCCGGGCAGGGTACAAGCGTCAGCCTGATGGCGATTGGTGATGACTGGCAATCGATCTACGGTTGGCGTGGCAGCTCGCCTGAGTTGTTTATCGATTTCGACCGGCACTTTCCGGGTAAAGGCCGGGCCAAGAGTAGCGCCGTTCTGACTCTGGCCAACAACTACCGCTCGATTGAGCCGATTATCCGCGACGGCGAAGCGTTGTTGGGCGGCGTGCAGCACAAGCAAGCAAAAGCCAGCCAGGCGATCAAAACCACCCAACCCGGCGAGCATGGCGTGCGCTTGATTCAGCGCTTCGACAGCAAAGCGCGTTTGCCGGAGTTGCTCGCGCACATCAACCAGCAGTGCGCCTACGCGGCCGAGCACATCAGCCGTGAGCGCAACGCAGTGCTGCTGCTCAGTCGGCGCAACGAACCGTTGCAGGCCATCACTGCACAGTTGGATAAAAAGCTGCCGGTCAAAGCCTGCACCATCCACCGCGCCAAAGGTTTGCAGGCTGAAGTGGCGATCATCCTCGACGACTGCCAACCGCCGGAACCGCACCCGCTGCGTAATGCGCTGTATGCTTATTCGGGCTTCTTCGCCGGCAGCTACGACCAAGCCATGCAGGACGAAAGCCTGCGCCTGGCTTACGTAGCGGTGACCCGTGGCGTTAGCCGGGTGTTTTGGTACTGCCAGAAAACCCAAGGCGCAACGCGGGTGTTGGCAAGGCGGGGGCGTTAGGCGAACGCAAGGCTTAACCCCTTGCTTATCAAGTTGATAGCGCCGTGCCGAAGATTTGCCTGCGTCTGCCCAGTGGCTGAAACAGCATTGCTCATCGAGCTGAAACGGGCACGCGTGTGTGCCCGTCAGTGTCAGCAACGCTTAGATAAACACCTGCCGTGCAACGCCGCGCGGCAGGCGATTTTTACCCGGCAGCTGCTCGAGGTGTTGTTGCCATACGGCACGTGGGCTGAGGGTCGGTTTGGCTGTTTCAGTCGCGACCAAGGCTGCCTTGGCCGCTTTGGCGGCGGCCCGGAGCTCAGCGAGGCTGGGGGTTTTACGCACGGGTTCTGCAACGCCCTTTTCCAAGCTGCGCTGGCAGAGTTTGCATGAAACCTGAGCCCGGTCTTGGGTGCTGCTCAGGTTCGAGCCAGTGCGCCCACAAGCAATCTGTTCGTGTGTCGCGGAGTAATGAATAGCCAACGTGTTGTCTCCTGATTTTGGGGCGCGGGATTCTACACAGCCGTGAGCGTGTCGCAAGCGGCTTGGCGAAAATCAGGACAAGGGCAGGCGCAGTGTTTGGCTGCATGGTCTGTGCGCGTGCGGCGCGGGGTTGCCGATTGGCGGTCAGAGGTCGCGGAACAAGTCGTTGGCGTTGAGCAGGTCGTAGGCGATCTGCGGGTTGTTCTCCAGGCCACGGCGGATGGCGCTGGGGATGGCCTGGCGGGTTTTGCGGCACAGGCCTGGGTGCTCATCGATCTCGATCTTGATGCCACGCATGCTGCGCACTTCGTTATGGCCGGGCGCAACATGAACGCGAATACCAAGTTGTGCATGGATGCGTTGCTGGAGTTTTTCCAGATCACTCAGGCTTTGCAGATTTTCCAGGCGCTCGAGCAGGCGTTTTTCCTCGTTGCGCGTCAGCAGCAGGATGCGCGCATCGCTACCGGCTTGTTCCAGCAACTGTTCACGCCCGCAATCGCAGGCACCAGGAGGGCAGGGTTGGCGCAACAGGGGTGGGCTGGTCATGGGGTTCGATCATAGCCAGCTCAACGCGTTTTTGCCCACAGCAGCATGGACAATTGGTCGATTGGGTGGATAATCCGCGAAACACCCGCGCTGAAGACAAACCAGCACCATGCACAAAACCCTGCGTACTGCCCTGACCTGTCTGCTGATGCTCGCCTTTATGGCGCAGAGTATGGCGGCGCTTGGCATGCAGTTGTGTACGTCGACCCCGCCAAACGGTGCGATGGCTGCGGCTCATCATGCCGGTATGTCGATGATGACCGAGCCTGTGCAGGCAGGCGATCACGGCGCTCATCACGCCAGCGATAACCCCAGTAGCCCCGTTTCTGTCGCCGACAACAGCCTGTGTAGCTTGTGCGCGTTTTGTGTGAGCGCCGCAGCTTTGAATACACGGGTCAGCCGTTATTCCTCCTTGCAAGCCGTCGAGCCCACCGTGGCGCCCCGCGATGCGTTTGTCGGCTTTATTGCCGAAACCCCCGAAAGACCTCCGCGCCTGATCCTCGCCTAGCCAAAACGTGCGTGGTGCATGGCTATGCACCGCGTTTGTTGCGCCATAAGCAGCGTGCTGGCGGCATTACGCCGTAGCGCTGTTGCATGCGAGGTTTTTTCAATGAAATACATTGCCGATATCTGCAGGTGGGCGTTGCCCTGTCTGCTGGGTATGTCTGCCAGCAGCTGGGCTGCGCAGCCTGACCCCCTGAATGCCCAAGCGCCTACACCCGCCCTGGAGTATCAATCGCCGCTTAGCGGCTATCAGCCTTACAGCGAACCGCCATTGCAAAACTGGCGTGAAGCCAATGACTTGGTCGGCCGTATCGGCGGCTGGCGCACTTATGCCCAGGAGCCTTGGGCGGCGCAGCCTGCTGAATCGCTTGATACCGAAAAGCAGCCTGCTGCCCAACCGATGGAGCACGCGCATGACCTTCATTAATGCCCAGAGCAGGTCGTCCCTGCTGCGCGCAGTCACGCTCTTTGCTTTTGTGTTGCTCACAGGTTGCGCGCGGTTTTCAGCCGATGGCGGTTTCACCCCGGTCGAGCAGGCAGGGCAGCAACTCGATAAACAGCTGAGCTGGGTGAAAACCCCTGAGCAGCGCAGCCAGGTGACTGAACGGGTCGCCGAGTTACTGGCGCAACCGCTCGATGTTGAGGCCGCTGTACAGATTGCGCTGCTGAATAACCGCGACTTGCAGGCACGCTTTGAGGACCTCGGCATCAGCGAGGCCGAGCGTGTGCAAGCTGGGCGTTTGCCCAATCCGGGGTTTTCTTTCGGGCGCATGGAGAAAGGCGCGGAGGTGGAGTACGAGCGTGGTGTGCATCTCAATCTGGCGCGCCTGATCGCCATGCCGCTGACGGTAAAGATGGAGAACGCACGCTTTGCGCAGATGCAGCAGCAGACGCGCTTGGCGGTTTTTGAGCTGGCCGTGCAAACACGCAAGGCTTGGTACGGTGCGGTGGCTGCCGAACAAAGCCTGACGTATCGCCAGCAGGTGATGGCGGCGGCCGAAGCGGCGGCGCAACTCGCCCGGCGACTGGCAGCGGTGGGCAACTACAGCGCCTTGCAACAGGCAGCGGAACAAAGCTTTTATGCCGACGCCGGGCTGAATTTGATCCGCGCGCAACAAGCCCGCGTGCAGAGTCGTGAGCAACTGACGCGTCTGCTTGGGCTGTGGGGTGAGCAGATCGATTTCAGCTTGCCCGAACGTTTGCCTGAATTGCCAGCGACCGCCGCCGCGCAGCCTGATGTTGAGCGCTTGGCCATGGCCCAGCGTCTGGATATTCAGGCCGTGCGCCTGGAGGCCGAGCGGTTGGCCAGCAACTTGGGGCTGAGCAAAACCACGCGTTTTATCAATGTGCTGGAGTTGGGCGTGGCGAATAACCGCTCCAACGAAGCGCCAACCCAACGCGGCTATGAGATCAGCGTGGAGTTGCCATTGTTTGACTGGAGCGGAGCCAAGGTGGCCAAGGCCGAGGCGCAATACCGGCAGATGCTTAACCGCGCGGCAGCCACGGCGATCAATGCGCGTTCTGAAGTGCGCGAGGCGTATCTGGGTTATCACAGCAGCCACGACATCGCCCGCCATTACCGCGACGAAGTGCTGCCGCTGCGTGCGCGCATCGCCGAGGAAAACCTGCTGCAGTACAACGGCATGTTTATCAGCACCTTTGAACTGCTGGCTGATGCGCGCCAACAGATACTTGCCGTTGAGGGCTATTTACAGGCGCAACGCGATTTCTGGATCGCCAAGGCCGATCTGGATATGGCCATGCTGGGCGCGCCCAGTCTCGCATCAAGCACCCCGGCCACGGCCGCCATCGCAGCGCCCGCCGGGCATTGATTAAGGATTCTTCCCCATGGTGTCACGACGTGATTTCTTCCTCGGTGCCAGTGCGATTACTGCGGCTGTCGCCACCTCGGCGGTCAGCCGTGTATCGCTGGCCGGTGTACCAGAAGCCGTTTCGCAGAGCAGCGCCGATACGCAACCGCCGCTGCAACCGCAAAACGGTCGGCCCTATAACCCGGTGGTCACCCTCAACGGCTGGACTTTGCCTTGGCGCATGAACAACGGCGTCAAGGAGTTTCATCTGGTCGCCGAGCCCGTGGTGCGCGAACTGGCGCCGGGCTACAAGGCCCATCTGTGGGGCTATAACGGTCAGTCACCTGGGCCGACCATTGAAGTGGTGGAGGGCGACCGGGTGCGCATCTTCGTCACCAATAAACTGCCGGAACACACCAGCATCCATTGGCATGGCCAGCGTTTACCCAACGGCATGGACGGCGTGGCCGGATTAACCCAGCCTGCCATTCCCGTGGGCAAAACCTTTGTGTACGAGTTCGTTGCCCGGCGGCCCGGCACCTTTATGTACCACCCGCATGCCGACGAGATGACGCAAATGGCCATGGGCATGATGGGCTTTTGGGTCACCCATCCCAAAGCCCATCACCCGCTGATCAGCGAAGTGGACCGCGACTTCTGCTTCCTGCTCAGCGCCTACGACATCAAACCGGGCGCACTCACGCCGCAGATCATGACCATGCTTGACTTCAACCTGTGGACCTTCAACAGCCGCATCTTCCCCGGCATCGACCCCTTGGTGGTGCGCAAAGATGACCGCGTGCGCCTGCGCGTGGGCAACCTGACCATGACCAACCACCCGATCCATCTGCATGGTCACGAGTTTGAGGTGACCGGCACCGACGGCGGGCCAACGCCGATGGGTTCGCGCTGGCCCGAAGTCACGGCGGATGTGGCCGTGGGGCAGATGCGCCAGTTGGAGTTTCTCGCCGACGAGGAGGGCGACTGGGCCATGCATTGCCATAAAAGCCACCACACCATGAACGCCATGGGTCATGACGTACCGACGCTGATTGGCGTTGATCACCGCGACATGACTCGCAAGATCACCCAACTGATTCCCGATTACATGGTCATGGGCGAGCGCGGCATGGCCGACATGGCGGAAATGCAGATGCCACTGCCCGCCAACACTGCACCGATGATGACCGGCGACGGTCCCTTCGGCTCGGTGGAAATGGGCGGCATGTTTACCGTGCTCAAGGTGCGTAAAGATCAAGCCCCCGGCGATTACCGCGACCCTGGCTGGTTCAAACATCCGGCCGGCACGGTGGCTTATGAGTGGCAAGGGGACTTGGCTCAACCGACGCGCTCAAGTGAGGCCGGCGGGCAATCGATGCCGCTTAAACAGCCGCCTGCTGAAACGGTCGAAGTGCAAGTGCGTAAACCTAGCGGCCATGCCGGTCATTGATGATTGAGGAGATGAATCAATGAATCAGATAAATCGTTTGCCCTTGGCACTGGCTTTGATTGCTTTATTGGCCAGCGGCTCCGTGCTGGCCCATAGCGAACAACAGGGTGTGCAGCACAGCGCTGCCGTGGTCAAAGAGCAGAAACCCTGGGGTATTGCCGGTGACCCTGAACAAGTCAGCCGCACCCTCGAAATAGGCATGAGCGACCAGATGCGCTTTAGCCCCGACCAACTGGAGATCAAGCAGGGTGAGACCATTCGCTTGGTCCACCGTAATAACGGTCAGGTGATGCACGAATTCGTCATCGGCACCCAGGACGATCTGGATAAACACGCGGCGCTGATGGCCAAGTTCCCCGGTATGGAACATGACGAGCCGTATATGGCCCATGTCGCCCCAGGCCAGACCAGCGAGGTTATCTGGACCTTCAACCGTGCGGGCGACTTCGATTTCGCCTGCCTGATCGCCGGTCACTACCAGGCGGGAATGGTCGGCAAGGTGCGGGTCGTGACGAACTGACACAAGTGTGAGAGCCCCGGTCAGCCCGTGCTGGCCTGGGTAATAGCGGCAGCGCAATTTTGGCGCGGGCCGATAAATGATCAGGGCGGCCACTGGGTCGCCTGACTGGAGGAGCAAGACCATGAAGCAACTACTGATTGCCTGCCTGCTGGGCAGCTTGGCATTTAGCGTACAGGCCAGCGATGAACACAGCGGCCATAAGGGCCACGAGGCTGTGCAGGCCAGCACGAGCATGAGTCAGGGCGAGGTGCGCAAGATCGATGCCGCCAACCAAAAAATCACCCTGCGTCACGGGCCCATTGCCAATATCGGCATGCCGCCGATGACCATGGTCTTTCAGGTGCGCAAACCGGAGCAACTGGACGGGCTCAACGTGGGCGATAAGGTGCAGTTTGTCGCGGACAAGCAGGGAAGCCAGTACGGGGTGAGCGAGTTGCAAAAGGCCGAATAGGCGCGGCTTTAGCAGACCCGTGCTGGTTAGCTTTGCCCCCATCCCGAGCGGGATGAGGGGCTGAGCGACTGAGTTAAACCGTCAGGGAGGGGCGTTAATCGTCGCCTCGGCTATTCAAGCCGCGAAGCGCTCGTCGAGATAGGCGATGATCGCCTTGGATTCGTACAGCCAGGTGCTCTGGCCATTTTCTTCAATGCGCAGGCACGGCACTTTGATCTTGCCGCCAAATTGCTCCAGATCATTGCGCGCTTGGGCGTCGTTTTTCGCGTCGCGCAGCGCTACGGGCACATTCAGTTTGTGCAGGGTGCGGCGGGTTTTTACGCAGAACGGGCAGGCGTGGAACTGGTACAGCGCGAGGTTGCGAGCGCTTTGCTCGACCGCAGCCTGAGCTTCTGGGGTGCGTTTGCGCTTGGCCGGACGGCTGATCCAGTCGAGGAAGATAATCAACTGGCCGAGGCCGATGCGCAGTGCCTTGATAATCATGCGGGGCAAACCTTGGGTCGAGAAACTGGGGCGCGCAGCTTACCCGAGTTTTCCTTGCTTGGCGTCGGCGCTGGTCTGGCTCTGCGCCCAACGGCATAATCCGCGCTTGATTGCCGAACCCTGCCGAGCCTGCGATGAAACCTGAAGACCTGCTGTTGCTGGTAACCCGTGAAATGCCTTTCGGCAAACACAAAGGCCGCTTGCTCGCTGATCTGCCGGGTAATTACCTCAACTGGTTTGCCCGCGAAGGCTTCCCGCAAGGCGAAATAGGTCGGCTGCTGGCGCTGATGCAGGAGATTGATCACAACGGCCTATCCGGATTGCTCGATCCGCTACGGACCAAGCCGCGGTTGCCGTTCAAGGGCCAGTAGGCTTTCACCTGGCAATAAAAAACCGGCTTGTGGCCGGTTTTTTATTGCGCGCCCGTAATGATCGCAGGGTGTGTCACCTCGGGGTGACGATAAAAGGTGCCATGGCAATTTGCATTGCCTGACTGGCGCAGTGGTTTACTGCGCCAGGCTGACCTCTGGGGTGAGGGTCAGCGGTGGCACTTCAACGAACTCCAGTTGCAGGCGTTCGCTACTCCAGGCGCGGGTTTGGTTGGTCAGCGCCAGGTCGTCGTTCAGCTTTTGGCCGTAAGACGGGATGATTTCTTTCAGCTTGGTTTGCCACTCCGGGCTCTGCATCTCGTCCTTAAAGGTTTTCTCCAGCACCGAGAGCATGATCGGCGCGGCGGTGGATGCACCGGGTGAAGCACCCAGCAGCGCGGCGATGCTGCCATCGGCGGCGCTGACGACTTCGGTGCCAAATTGCAGAATGCCGCCGTGTTCGGCGTCTTTTTTGATGATCTGCACGCGCTGGCCGGCCTGGATCAGCTCCCAATCTTTCGACTGCGCGTTGGGGAAGTACTCGCGCAGCGACACCATGCGGTCTTCCTGGCTGAGCATCAACTGGCCCATCAGGTAGGTGCTGAGCGAGAAGTTGTCGATGCCCGCGTGGGTCATCGGCAGGATGTTGTCGGTGGTCAGGGCGCTGAAGGTGTCGAGCAACGAGCCGTTTTTCAGGAACTTGGTCGAGAAGGTGGCGAAGGGGCCGAACAGCAGCACTTTGCGTCCGTCGATCACGCGGGTGTCCAGATGTGGCACGGACATCGGTGGCGAGCCAACCGAGGCTTTGCCGTAGACCTTGGCCTGGTGCTGGGCGACGATTTCTGGGTTGCTGGTGGCGAGGAACGAGCCGCCCACCGGGAAGCCGGCATAGCCTTCAGCCTCGGGGATGTCGGACATTTGCAGCAGCTTCAGCGCCGCGCCGCCAGCACCGATAAACACGAACTTGGCGTTGATGCTTTTTTCTGTGCCGCCATTGGCCAGGTCGGCCACTTGCACGTTCCAGGTGTTGTCAGCATTGCGCGTGATGCCGCGCACTTCATGTTGCAGGTTGAGGCTGACGTTGGCCTGCTCGTTGAGCGAGCCGAACAGTTGACGGGTGATTTCGCCGAAGTTCACGTCAGTGCCGATTGATACTCGGGTGGCGGCAAGCGTTTCGCCCGGCACGCGGCCTTGCATCACCAGCGGCACCCATTGCTCGATCTGCTGCGGGTCTTCGGAGTATTCCATGCCACGGAACAGGGGGCTGGTTTGCAGCGCCGCGTGACGCTTCTTGAGGAAGTCGACGTTGTCGTCGCCCCAGACAAAGCTCATGTGCGGCACGTTATTGATAAAGCTTGGCGGGTTGATCAGCACATGGCGGTCAACCTGGTAGGCCCAAAACTGCTTGGAAATCTCGAAGGCTTCGTTGATCGCTACGGCTTTGCTGATGTCGATGCTGCCATCGGCCAGTTGCGGTGTGTAGTTCAGTTCGCAGAACGCCGCGTGGCCGGTGCCCGCGTTGTTCCAGGCATTGGAGCTTTCATCGGCGACTTGGTCCAGGCGCTCGTAAATATCGATGCTCCAGCCAGGCTCCAGTTCGTTGAGGTAGGTGCCCAGGGTGGCGCTCATGATGCCGCCGCCGATCAGCAATACATCCACGGTTTTTTCCGGCTCGGGTTGTTTGGCGCAACCCATCACGCTCAGGCACAGCGCGGCCAACAGGAGTTTTTTCATTAAACCAACCATCTCATCGTTAACTCGGAATGACGCCCTTCGGCCAGCACCTGTAGCGGTGCGGCAATAGCCCGCCAGCCCATCGACGAGCGACAGGCATGTGGCAGGCTTGAAGGCATTGTGTGCACGCGGCAACCGCACAACGGGTGGTCGCAGCGGTTGTCTACCGGTGATATCGCAAGATGCATGCCCGTCAGCGTCAGGCCACAGCTCATGGGCCTTTATGCGTCTATCCGGCTTGTAGATATGGATTGCAATGGCGTGATCTCGCCATATTGGGCGGGTTTGATCAGGCGTTTGGCGGGATTTCGCCGTCTGAGAGACCAATCGGCGGGCCGAAAAAAACCGGCACGGGGCCGGTTTTCTTTGCTGCGCAGTTGATCAGTTGCTGATCAGTTGTTGACCAAACTGAGGAACTCGCTGCGCGTGGCGGCGTTTTCACGGAACTCGCCGAGCATCACCGAGGTGATCATGGAGGAGTTTTGCTTCTCCACACCGCGCATCATCATGCACATGTGCTGCGCTTCAATCACTACGGCCACGCCGAGAGCACCGGTGACCTGCTGGACAGCTTCGGCAATCTGCCGGCTGAGGTTTTCCTGAATCTGCAGGCGACGCGCATACATGTCGACAATGCGTGCAACCTTCGACAGGCCGAGCACCTTGCCGTTAGGGATATAGGCCACGTGGGCCTTGCCGATAAAGGGCAGCAAGTGGTGCTCGCACAGCGAATACAACTCGATGTTCTTCACCAGCACCATTTCGCTGTTATCGGAGCTGAACAGCGCGCCGTTGGTGACTTCTTCCAGCGTTTGTTGGTAGCCCTTGCACAGGTACTGCATGGCTTTGGCGGCGCGCTTGGGGGTGTCGAGCAGGCCTTCGCGGGAGACGTCTTCGCCGAGTTGGCCAAGGATCGCCGTGTAGTTGTGTTCCAGAGACATGGACATTCTCGTTGGTCTTTACAAAGCGCGCAGGGTAGGGCGCAGGGGCTGGGCTGGCAAGTCTGCTGGCAGCTAGCCTGGCGGGTTTACTCGTCGCGGCCATCCATCATGGTGCGTTTGAGCATCACATACACCGCGCCCGTGCCGCCGTGTTTGGCCAGGCAGGAGGTAAAGCCCAGCACTTGCGGATGCTGACGCAGCCAGGTGTTGACATGGCTTTTGATCATCGGTTTGCGGCCGTCCATGCGCACTGCCTTGCCATGGGTGATGCGCACGCAGCGCACTTCCAGTTTGTTGGCCTCAGCGATGAACTCCCAGAGGGTGTCGCGGGCTTTTTCCACACTCATGCCATGCAGATCGAGGCTGCCTTCAAAGCTGATCTGACCCAGCTTGAGCTTGCGCATCTGGCCGTCCTGCACGCCATTGGCAGCCCAGTACAGCGGGTCTTCTGCGCCGACGTCGATGACGAACTGGTCGGACAGGCCGTCGACCTTGATTGAATCCACGCGTGCTGTGGCCGCTTGGCGCAAGGTGGCCAGCTGGGCACGGTTAGGTTTTGGTTTGCCGGTGTCGGCGCGGTCATGCTTGATCGGTTTAACGCCGCGCAATTCGGCCTTGAACAGTGAAAAATCGTCGTCTTGCATCTGAACCTCCACGAAGGCGGCTAGTGTAAGGCTTCAGCGGAGCGGCGGCATCAAAGGCTAATGGCGTTTTTTCAACAAGTGAGGCGCCAGATTAAGGTCATTGCCGGGGCGCGATCGGCGGCGGTAGCTGCGCCAAACCATCACGCCAACGCTCAACAGCGCTAGGCCGATAATGGCAAACAAACCGGCGGCCACTGGCGAGTCGTTCAGCGGCCCGAGCATGGCATGTGTGCCGAGCAGTGCCGCCACACCGGCCGCACTTAGGGCCGCACCGCACAACACAAGCAGAGCGGCGCAGGTGAGCGCCATGCGGGTGCTCCAACTGCAAACACCGCGAGAGCGCAGGCGGCGCGCGTCAAACCCATCGGAGCGTTTCATGCCGGTTTCCTTTTGCCGATTTAGAGTGGCTGTCGGCCTATGACCGGCCAGGGCCGCTTGGGTTCAACATTGACGCACGGGTCAGCGGCTGAATGTGCTCCAGCGCCGATTCAGCGCAGCTCGCTGGCGCTGCGCACCACGGCGGCAAAGTTGTCGGCCAGGGCGATGATTTCGGCGCGGTGGACATCGTTGGCGCTGATCACTTGGCCATCAAGGGTTGGCAAATCACGCGTGGCGCAGGCCGCTTCGACGACGGTGCAGCGGTAACCGTAGTCTTTGCAGGCGCGCACAGTGCTGCTGACGCTGGAGTGGGTCATAAAGCCGCAAACAATCAGATCCAGATGCCCCAATGCCTGTAACCGCTCATGCAACTCGGTGCCGCTAAAGGCGTTGGGCAGGCGTTTTTCCACCACGGATTCGCCCGGCATGGGGGCCACTTCAGGCAAGTGAAAGCCGCGTGGCCCGCGCGGATCGAGCAAGCCATCGGCAATGCCCAGATGTTTGATGTGCACGATCGGTGTGCCCAGCTCACGGGCCTTGGCCAGCAGTTCACTGATTTGCGCCAACGCCGCCGTTAAGCCGGGCAACTGCAAAATACCGCTGCGGTATTCCTCTTGCGCGTCGATGATCAACAGGGTGGCGTTACGCAGGCTGGCCGGTGCATGACCGCGCCCGGTGAGGTTGAACAGCGTGCTGGGCAGGGTCATGGCAGGGTCTCCGGGCTGGCTGGGCAATGGGCTATTGTCCGCCTCTGCTGCCGGTCTGTGAACCGTTGCGAGAAGCCTATTGCAGTCGTGCCTGTGCTTTGATCATTATCAAAGCCCCGCCGAGGATTGGCACGGCATCGCAAAAGGAGTTGCGCCATGAGCCTGACCACGCTGTTTTCCGAACACTTCTGGTTGTTATTCGCTGTCGCGGTGTCCATCGCCGTGCTGCGCGAACTCTATGGCCCGCGCGATAAATCGTCCTCATCGAACTCCAATCCGTCCTAGTTCAGCGGCACAGTGCAGCGGTTCTGTGTGTGGCTGAATCGGCTAGAATGCGGGACTTTTTCCTGTGGAGAACTGCCGTGACAGACGCTACACCTGCATTCCCAACCCGCCTGCGCACGGTGCGTGACTATATTCGCTGGGCGGTCAGCCGCTTCAATGGCGAAGAGTTGTTCTTCGGCCACGGCACCGACAATGCCTGGGATGAAGCCCGTCAATTGGTGCTGGGGGCGTTGCATCTGCCCCATGAAATTGCCGATAGCTACCTCGACTGCCGCCTGGATGATGCCGAGCATGCGCACCTGCATGACCTGCTCAAACGGCGTATCGATGAGCGCGTGCCGACGGCTTATTTGCTCGGTGAGGCATGGTTTTGCGGCTTGCCATTTATCGTCGATGAGCGCGTGCTGATTCCCCGTTCGCCGATTGCCGAGCTGATCGAACAGCGTTTTGCCCCCTGGCTGCCCATGGAGCCTGCGCGGATTCTGGATTTGTGCAGCGGCTCGGGCTGCATTGGCATCGCCTGCGCCTATGAGTTTTTAGAGGCTGAAGTGGTGCTCGGTGACCTGTCGTTTGAGGCGCTGGAAGTGGCCAACCAGAACATCGAGCGGCACGGCCTGGATGAGCGTGTGTACACCGTGCAGGGCGATGGTTTTGCCGGTTTGCCGGGCCAGCGTTTTGATCTGATCGTGTCCAACCCGCCTTATGTTGATGCTGAAGACTTCGCCGATATGCCAGCTGAGTATCAGCACGAGCCGGAGTTGGGCCTGGCCTGTGGCGACGATGGCCTGGATCTGGTGCGGCGCATGCTCGCCGAGGCGGCCGATCATCTGACAGAGAAGGGCGTGTTGATTGTCGAAGTCGGCAACAGCCAGGTGCACGTCGAAGCCCTGTACCCGGAAGTCGATTTCACCTGGCTGGAGTTTGAGCGCGGAGGGCACGGCGTGTTCCTGCTCGCGGCCAAGCAATGCCGCGAGCATCAGGCGTTGTTCCGCGAGCGCCTGCTGGGCTGATCAGCGCAGGGTTAAATGGCGGCTGATCAGCGCGCGTAACGCGGCGGGCTTGACCGGTTTGCTCAGGTAGTCGAGACCGGCGGCATGCACCTGAGCAATCAACTCGGGGCGGCCGTCGGCACTGATCACCACGCCGGGCAGCGGTTGCCCCAGACGCGTACGCAGCCAGGCCATCAGTTCGGTGCCGGTTTCGCCGTCGTCGAGGTGGTAGTCCACCAGCGCCAGTTGCGGCTGCACGTCTTCGCTGAGCAGGTGTTCGCATTCCAGTCGATTGCGTGCCGTCCACACCTGACAGCCCCAGCGCGACAGCAAACTGTGCATACCGGCGAGGATGCTGTCTTCGTTATCGATGCACAGCACCTGCGTTCCGGCCAATGCCTGGCCGCTGAATTCCTGTGGGGTGATGCTGGCTGGCGCTTCGGCTTTGCTGGCCAACGGCACGGTCACGCTGAACACACTGCCTTTACCCGGCCATGAGCGCACTTCCAGCTTGTGCTCCAGCACGCGGCACAGGCCATCTGCAATCGCCAGGCCAAGCCCCAGGCCTTTTTCGGCACGGGTCTGGTGGCTGTCGAGGCGTTTGAATTCCTCAAAAATCACTTTTCGTTTGTCTTCGGGAATGCCCGGCCCGCGGTCCCATACTTCTAGGCGCAAATAGCGGCCTTGGCGACGAACGCCCAGTAACACCCGGCCTTTGGCATAGCGCAGGGCGTTGGTGAGGAAGTTTTGCAGCACGCGGCGCAGCAGTTTGATGTCGCTGTCTACGCGCAGGCGGCTGCCGCGCAGGCGGAAGTCCACAGCATGTTCAATGGCCAGTACCTTGAACTCCGCGCCTAGGGTGTCGAACAGATTGTTAAGCACGAATGCATGGCGGTCTGGGGTAATGCGCCCGTTCTCCAAACGCGAAATATCCAGCAGGTCGCTGATCAGGTCTTCGGCTGAGCGCAATGAACTGTCGAGGTTACGCACCAGTTCGCGGGTGTCGGCGGGCAGCGTTTCATCTTGGTGGGCGAGGGCGGCCGAGAACAGTCGCGCGGCATTCAGCGGTTGCATCAGGTCATGGCTGACGGCAGCGAGAAAACGGGTTTTCGACTGGTTGGCGGCTTCCGCCACGCTCTTGGCTTCGCTCAGTGCCAGGTTCAGTTGCGAAAGCTCGTGGGTGCGTTCGCTGACGCGCTGCTCAAGGCCTTCATTGGCATCCTTGAGCGCCCGTTCGGCTTCGCGGAACTCGGTGATGTCGGTAAAGCTCATAACGAAACCGCCGCCCGGCATCGGGTTGCCGATCAACTCGATCACCCGGCCGTTGGGAAACAGCCGCTCGGAGGTGTGCGCCGTGCCTTGGCGCATCCAGTACAGGCGCTTATTGATATGGACTTCAATGTCGCCTGAACCGAGCAGGCCGCGTTCGGCGTTAAAACGAATCAGCTCGGCGATAGGCCGACCGACATAAACCTGGCCGTCGGGGTAGTCGAACAACTCGATATAACGATGGTTCCACGCCACCAGGCGCAGCGACTGGTCAACCACGCTGATGCCTTGGGTGATGTTTTCAATCGCGCCCTGCAGCAGCGCGCGATTGAACTGCAACACCTCGCTGGCCTCATCGACGATGCGCACCACATCCTCGACCTGCATGTCGCGCCCTTCAATGGCCGCTTTGACCACCGCACGGGTAGACGATGCGCCCAGCACACCGGCCAGCAGGCGTTCGGTGTGGGCGATCCAGTCGCTGTTGGCGGCCTGGTTGGGGTTGAAGCTTTTGCCCTGGCGAAAGGCAAAACGCATAAAGCTCTGGCGTGCACGGTCTTCACCGACAAAGCGGCTGGCCAGTGTTAGCAAATCCCCGACCTGCACCGCCAGCATGCTGCGATTGCTCGGTTTGGTGCCCAGGTCATGACCGATAAAGCGGCCAGCCTGCCAATGCTCAGCGACCCGTGTACGGGAAAAATACGAGACCCAGGCAAACAGCAGGAAGTTACCCGCCAGTGACATCACCACACCACGGGTCAGCGGGTCGACCTCGAAGCCGATCTGCCCATAGAGCAAGGTTTGCAAACCGGGTAATGACTCCAGTGGCCAGCCTAGACTTCGGGCGACCAGAGGCAGGATCAGGGTGTACAGCCAGATCAGCGCACCCAGGCAAATGCCAGCAAATACGCCCTGACGGTTGGCTTGCTTCCACACCAGTGCGCCAAACATCGCTGGTGCCAGTTGGCCGATAGCAGCAAAGGACACCTGGCCGATGGTCGCCAGGCTGGTGTTAGAGCCAATCAGGCGATAGCACACGTAAGCCAGCAGCAGAATCAGCACGATGCTCACGCGCCGCGCGGTGAGCATCCAGTAACGGAAAGCTTCAAAGGGGCGTTCAGTGTTTTTCCGGCGCAGCAGCCAGGGCAGCAGCATGTCGTTGGAAATCATCGTCGAGAGGGCCACCGAGGCCACGATGACCATGCCGGTGGCTGCCGATGCACCGCCAATAAACGCCAGCATGGCCAGGCCTGGGTGAGCTTCGGCGAGTGGCAGGCTGATGACGAACGAGTCCGGCGTGATGCCGGGCGGCAGCATCATCTGTCCAGCGAGGGCAATCGGCACCACGAATAAGGCCGCCAGCATCAGGTAGGCGGGGAACACCCAGCGCGCCAGGTTGAGGTCTTTGGGTTCGATGTTCTCCACGACCGTTACATGGAACTGCCGGGGCAGACAAATGATGGCGATCATGGCCAGCCCGGTTTGGGTCATCATCGCTGGCCAGTTGACGCGCTGGGCAAAAAAGCTGTCCAGTTCAGGGCTGGCTTTGGCCTGGCTGTAAACATCAGCAAAGCCGTTGTAGAGGCCATAGGTGACAAAAATGCCGACCGCTAGAAAGGCCAGCAGCTTGATCAGCGACTCGAAAGCAATGGCCAGCACCATGCCGCGGTGGTGCTCGGTCACGTCCAGGTTGCGGGTGCCGAAGAGAATGGTGAACAACGCCAGCACCAACGACACGATTAACGCGGTGTCCTGTGCGCTGGTGCCGCTGGCCCCGGCCCCTTTGCCCGTGAGCAGGTTGACCCCCAGCACAATGCCCTTGAGCTGCAAGGCGATATACGGCAACACCCCCACCAGGCACACCAGCGCCACCATCACCGCCAAGGTTTGCGACTTGCCATAGCGCGCGGCAATAAAGTCGGCAATTGAGGTGATGTTCTCCTGCTTGCTGATCATCACCATCTTCTGCAGCACCCAGGGGGCGAACAGCAAAATGATGATCGGCCCCAGGTAAATCGGCAGAAACGACCAAAGTTGTTCAGCCGACTGGCCGACGGCACCAAAGAACGTCCAACTGGTGCAATACACCGCCAGCGATAGGCTGTAGACCCAGGCGCGCACCTTCGGTGGCATAGGCGTGGCGCGGCGGTCGCCATAAAACGCAATGGCGAAGAGGAGGGCCATGTAGATCAGGACCACAACGGCGATCAGTCCGATGGACAGGGTCATGCACACTCCAAAAAACAACATGAACAACGCCGATCAATGACCCCAAGCGTTGCCCGCAATTTCAATAACTGCTTTTAACCGGCCAGTCCCGCAGAAAAACGCCACGAGCCTACTGCATTGGCGTGTTCGTAGTCTCGCAGCAAAGTGGCCAGGCGTCAGGTGCGACCAAGGTCGCAGGGCAGTGAAGCGCCCTGCTTGGGCGTTAGCGCGTGGCAATCCAGATCAGTAGTCCTGCCTGGAATACGCTGAAGGCTACTAGGCAGGCGATGGTGAAGCGCAGGTTGTTGTCTTCGCTTTTGAGCAGGGCGATGCGCTCGTTCTGTTTGCGGATGGCGATGTCTTGCTCGCGCAGGTTTTGATCGGCTTGTTGAAGCATGCTGGCGGCGTCCAGCAGTTCGACGATCTGAACCTTTTCGCTGTTCCAGTCGGGCTGCAGGGCGCTGACTTGCTCGGCGTTGCATTGGGCCTTGATTCTTAGCGGGTCGAGGTACTCCACCACAAAGCCTTGTGCTTGTAGGCAGCGATCGCGGCGGTCGCGGGCTTCTTCGTTAAATGACGTCGTTAATGGGTAGCTGTCGACAGCGTATTGCGCCCATGACTGACGCGCCCAGGCGATGCCTTGGGCCAGCAGAAAACGTCCTACCCCGCGATTTTCAGGCTCCACTAGCAAACCGCTATCTGGGCCGAAACGCACGATTCGTTGGCTGTGGTCGACCCAGACTTCGAGGGTGTTTTGCTCTTTGCGCAGCGCCTGATCCGGCAATTGCAGCGTCAGTCGTAACAGGCTTTCCGTCTGGCTGTTGCGTTCTACGCGGCCCAATTGAACAAAGCGCAATGGGCGGGCGCCGGTATGACGGTCGAAGGGCAGGGGTGCCAGGCGTAACAGGCTGAACTGCTGCGCCGCTAAATCGGCCCAAGGATGCGGCGCGTCGACCTGCTCTGGCTCGGCAGGTTCGGTGGTGAGGCTGTCGGTCATAAACGGCGGTCCTGTGCGCAATACCCACTCAAGGTGTGGCGTTACTTCTGCGCTATCGGCCATTGCTCGGCTAACTAGAGGCGGGTTTAACCACGCTGCGCTGAATGAATTGTGCGATTTGTTCGCCCAACCCTTGGGCCAACGGTAGCTTAGGATTGTTGTAGCTGGCCAGTTGCGCCGGCAAATCCCGTGAGCTGATACGCAGGACGTGGTTCATGCCGGGAATGATCAGCAATTCGGCATCGGTTTTGGCGGCATGCAGGGCCAGGGCGTCGGCGACGCTGACTTGTATGTCATGGCTGCCTTGCACTATTAGCGCGGGTAGCTTTAGGCGGGCAAAGGCTTGGGCAGGGTCTTGGCGCAGCAGGGAGATTAGATACGGCTGCACGCTGGGGCGAAACAATACCTGTAAGGCGTTAGGCAACTGCGGCGTCAACTGCCCGGCCAGTAAACGGTCGAGCAGATAATGGCTGGGGGCAAGCAGCTCAGCTGGCAGGCGGGCGGCGAGTTGCTCGCGCAGCAGTTGGTCAACCGGTCGTGCACTGCCGGCCAGCGAAATCAGGGCATCGGCTTGCGCCGCCTCGGCTGAGAGGCTTGCGATCAGCGCGCCTTCGCTGTGGCCAATTAGTACCAGCCGGTTAAACGCGGGATCGGCCTTGAGCAACTGTGCCCAAGCCACCGCGTCGCTGACATACGCCTCGACCGTTAAGTCGCGTTCATCGGGTGTGGCGCTGCGGCTGGCGGCCACGCCGCGTTTGTCGTAGCGCAGGCTGGCGATGCCATGTTTGGCCAAGCTCTGGGCCAGGCGTTTGAGGCTGTCGTTGCGGCCGCCATCAGGGTTGTTGCCGTCGCGGTCGGTGGGGCCGGAACCGGCGATCAGCAATGCGACGGTGAGCGGTGCCGCGCCGCTGGGTTTTAGCAAGGTGCCATGCAGCGTGCCGCTGGTCGTGTGCAACTGCAGCGGTTGTTGCAGGCTGCTGTGCGCCGCGCTGGTGCTGGCGGCCTGGAGCGCGGGGCTGAATAGGCAAAGGGTGAGGAGTAAGGCGGGCAGCATGGGGCACAACGCGGCGATGGGCGAAACCCTTAGACGCTGACGCACGACGAAGGTTCGTGGGTGATCTGCACGATCACCACGGGTATACTCGCCGCCTCAATTAAAGTGGGGCTTGGCGCGGGTTGGCGCGGCCCTGCGCTGATTTTCGCGGAGCGTTTTGCACATGTCCGGCAATACCTACGGCAAGTTGTTCACCGTCACCACCGCTGGCGAAAGCCATGGCCCGGCGCTGGTCGCCATTGTCGATGGGTGCCCGCCTGGGCTGGAAATCAGCCTGCAAGACCTGCAGCGCGACCTTGACCGGCGCAAGCCCGGCACCAGCCGACACACCACGCAGCGTCAGGAAGACGACGAGGTGGAAATCCTAGCGGGTGTGTTTGAGGGTAAAACCACCGGCTGCTCGATTGGCTTGCTGATTCGCAACACCGACCAGAAGTCCAAGGACTACTCGGCGATCAAAGATTCCTTCCGCCCCGCGCATGCCGATTACACCTACCACCACAAGTACGGCACTCGCGATTATCGCGGCGGTGGTCGCAGCTCGGCGCGGGAAACGGCCATGCGTGTGGCCGCTGGTGCCATCGCCAAAAAGTACCTGGCCACTCAGGGCATTGTGATTCGCGGCTACATGAGCCAGTTGGGGCCGATTGAAATCCCGTTCAAGACTTGGGACAGCGTCGAGCAGAATGCATTTTTCAGCCCCGATCCCGATAAAGTGCCGGAGCTGGAAGCCTATATGGACCAGTTGCGCCGCGATCAGGATTCCGTCGGCGCGAAGATCACCGTGGTCGCCGAAGGGGTGATGCCAGGCCTGGGTGAGCCGATTTTCGACCGTTTGGACGCCGAACTGGCCCATGCGCTGATGAGCATCAACGCGGTCAAGGGCGTGGAAATTGGCGCTGGTTTTGCCTGCGTGGCACAGCGTGGCACCGAGCACCGCGATGAAATGACCCCGGAAGGCTTCCTGAGCAATAACGCGGGCGGCATCCTCGGTGGCCTGTCCAGTGGCCAGCCGATTGTGGCTCATCTGGCGCTCAAACCGACCTCCAGCATCACCACGCCGGGGCGTTCGATTGATGTGCACGGTAACCCGGTGGACATCATCACTAAGGGGCGTCACGACCCGTGCGTGGGTATTCGTGCCACGCCGATTGCCGAAGCGATGATGGCGATTGTGTTGATGGACCATCTGCTGCGTCACCGTGGGCAAAACGCTGATGTGCGCGTAACCACGCCGGTGCTGCCGCAGCTGTGATCACCCGGGTAGGTTGGGTTGAGCGCAGCGAAGCCCAACGGCGGTCGATTCGACAGCGCAGGAGCATCATTGACTGCGTGTTGGGCTTCGTCGCAGGCTCCTCAACCCAACCTACGCCTGGGTAAGCCATGCCTTCCGTGTTGCCTTACTGGCGTCTGTCAGGCTTCTACTTCTTTTATTTCTCCCTACTCGGCGCGACCGCGCCGTTTCTCGCGCTGTATTTCGATCACCTGGGCTTTTCGGCGGCGCGCATTGGCGAGCTGATCGCCATTCCCATGCTGATGCGCTGCGTGGCGCCGAATATCTGGGGCTGGCTGGGCGATCACACCGGCCAGCGTCTGGCCATTGTGCGCTTTGGCGCGCTGTGCACTTTGCTGTGCTTTGCCGGCATCTTTGTCAGCCAGAGCTACGCCTGGTTGGCGCTGATCATGGCCTTGCATGCCTTCTTCTGGCACGCGGTGCTGCCGCAGTTTGAGGTCATCACCTTTGCCCATTTGCAGGAGCAGGCCGCGCGCTACAGCCAGATCCGTCTATGGGGCAGCATCGGTTTTATCGTCGCGGTGGTGGGCTTGGGTACGCTGTTTGAGTGGATCAGCCTGGATGCTTACCCCTGGGCGCTGATTGTGATCATGGCGGGCATCGTGCTGAGCAGTTGGTGGGTGCCCAATGCCCAACCGCAGATGCGCCCCAATACCCACGAGCTAGGCGGTTTTGTGCAGCAGTTGCGGCGGCCGGGGATTCTCGCCTTCTACTTCAGCGTGGCTTTGATGCAGCTGAGCAACGGGCCGTATTACACCTTCCTCAGCCTGCACCTGGAGGCACTGGGCTATTCGCGTGGTGTGATCGGCCAACTCTGGGCGCTCGGGGTGCTGGCGGAAATCGTGCTGTTTATGCTCATGGCCCGTTTGCTGGCGCGTTACTCACTGCGCACTGTGCTGCTGGCGAGTTTTTTGATTACCGCACTGCGCTGGCTGCTGCTCGGCAATTTGGCGGAATATGTGCCGGTGTTGCTGTTTGCCCAGTTGATGCACGCAGCCACCTTTGGCAGCTTCCATGCGGCGGCCATGCATTTTGTCCAGCGCAGCTTTGCTGACCGTCAGCAAGGCCAGGGCCAGGCGTTGTATGCGGCGCTGGCGGGCGTGGGCGGGGCCTTGGGTGCCTTGTATTCCGGTTACAGTTGGCACAGCCTCGGCGCGGCCTGGACTTTCGCCATCGCCAGTTTGATCGTGCTACTCGCGGCCATCATTACCGCGCGCTACCTGCACGATGAACCGCCGCTTAGATGACCCCGTTTGCTAATTGAGAGCCTTGATATGAGCAGCCTCACCGTTACCCACCAGTCCACGCCTGAGTACCCGGACAAGTTGCTCACACACAGCGAAGACATTGTCAGCACCTTGGCCCGCGTTGGTGTGCAATTCGCCCGGCACCCCGTTGCTCAGCCGGTTGTGGCGGGCACGCCGGGCGCTGAGGTGCTGGCTGCTTGCCAGGCGCAGGTCGAGCATTTGCTCAGCCATTGCGGCTTTGCCCATGCGGATGTGCTGAGCCTGTGTGATGAACGCGGCGAAGGCAGTGAACTGGCCACCACACTCGCTCAGCCGCGCCTGTGCGAGTCGGCCTCTGCGCTGTATGTGCTGGCGGGTCGTTGTTTGCTGGCGCTGCATGTTGGCGAATACGTTTACAGCCTGGTGTGCGAGAAAGGCGACCTGCTGCAATTACCGGCTGGCTGCGTGCATTGGCTGGATGTTGGCGAGCACCCTCGTGTGGCGCTGCTGCGCCTGTTTGCCAGCGCCCAACAGGCGGCTTTTTTGCCAGCTAACAGTGCCTGTGCTAGGGCGATGCCCGGTTTAGATGAGGGCTGAGTCGGGCTGCTTGCCTCACGCCTTGAACTCTGCACGCCCTATGCCCTCTTAGCTATGCGACTTTCTCGCACAGGAGCATGATCAGATGGGTTCATTTCTAAACGGATTATTAGGGCTGGTTATTTTGGCGCTGAACATCTGGGCCATTATCAGCATTATCAAAAGTGGTGCTGAAACCGGTATGAAGGTCTTGTGGGTGCTGCTGATTGTTCTGCTGCCGGTCATTGGCTTGGTTATTTGGGCGCTGTTGGGGCCGCGCGGTACGGTCAAGTTCTGATGCGTCGGTGCGCCTTGGTTTCGTGGCTGCTGCCGTTGGCGCTTTACAGCAGTGCAGGGCAGGCCAGTGACGAGCAGGCTTGGGCCGCGCTGCGTGAAGGTCGCGCCGTGCTGTTGATGCGTCATGCCATTGCCCCAGGCACGGGCGACCCGGCGAATTTCCAACTGGGCGACTGCAGCACTCAACGTAACCTTGATCAAGCGGGCCGTGAGCAGGCGCGGCGCTGGGGGGCTGTGCTTCGCGCTCAGCAAATTACCCCGCAGTTGCTCAGTAGCCGCTGGTGCCGGGCGCAAGACACCGCGCGGGAAATGGACTTGGGCAGCGTCCAGGCACTGCCAGCATTGGATTCATTCTTCCAAACCCCAACTGCCGCCCGCGAACAAACCGCGTTACTAGTTGCGCAAATCAACGCCTACGCGATGGGTGCGCCGCGAGTGATGGTCAGTCACCAAGTCAATATCACTGCGCTGACGGAGATTTTCCCGGCCTCGGGCGAGGGCTTGATACTCGCTTTGCCGCTGACTGTGCCCGCACAGGTGCTGGCGCGCGTTAAACCTTAGCCACCCGCTTATGCAGCTGATGCGACAGCTGTTCCAGTTGCTCACCCAGTTGCACCAATGACTCCTGTGCATGCAATAAATCGGCGCTGGCTGCACGTTGGCGCTCACTGGCCTCGCGCTGAGCGGCGCTGGTGTCGCGTACATGCAGTAATTGCTGATGGGCACTGGTCAAGGCCTTGCTGTGTTGCAAGATCGACTGCGAGAGGTTGTCGGTCAGGCTGGCATTGCTGCTCAGCGCCGTACTCACTTCGCTTACCTGCGCCGCGCCGGTGTCGATAATTTGTTGCGACTGGCCCAGCACGCTTTGCACCGTGGTGGCGGTTTCATTGCTGCGCTGCGATAGGTTGCGCACCTCGTCGGCGACCACGGCAAAGCCGCGACCATGCTCGCCTGCGCGCGCCGCCTCAATGGCGGCGTTAAGCGCCAGCAGGTTGGTTTGCTGAGCGATGGCGCTGATCATCTGCATGGATTCGGCAATGCGCTGATTGCTCTGCTGAATGGCCTGCATGCTGGTTTGCGCATCATGCATGCGCTCGGCGCAGGCGTTGACCTGGCCACTGCTGTGTTGTGTGTCCTGACTAAGTTGCTGCATGTGGCCGGTGCTGGAGGCCAGGCTGGCGAGAACATCGTGCAATGACAGATCGAGTTGCTGCATGGCGTCAGCTTGCTGTTGCACATCCCGGTCAATGCTCTGGCAGCGCTGGCGGAT
Organism: Pseudomonas sp. Ga0074129; assembly: GCA_001465025.1. Lineage (GTDB taxonomy): Bacteria > Pseudomonadota > Gammaproteobacteria > Pseudomonadales > Pseudomonadaceae > Aquipseudomonas. Next base: position 35,369 of record LNDO01000073.1, on the reverse strand, counting down.
TCCGCCGAGCGTTTGTTGCAGTTGACCAGCCATTTGCAGCAGATCGCCGGCGGTGCTGCGCACTTCATCAACCATGCTGGCCAACTGCGTTTGATTCTGCGCGGCGCGCTGGCCAAATTCGCGTGATTCGCGCAGGGCTGTTTCCGCATCATTCAAAGCCTGGCTACGCAAGTTGGCGCTGTACCACTGCGCTAGCCACACGGTGAGCACTGGCAGGATAAAACCTGAGTAGAGGTTGACGGCTTCATCGCGCGGGCTGAGTTCAAACACCGGCAGACTAGCGCCTGTTCGTTCCAGGCGAATCAGCCAGAACACGAACAGTGCCTGCACCAGGCTCCAGAACATCGCACTGCGGGTGCCGGACAACAGGTAGGCGAAAACAATGATCACCGCTGGCCAATAAATATGCGCCGAGTTCAACCCGCCCAGTTGATAGATCAGCAACATCGAATAGCTGGCCATGCTCGCCAGCGCCATGTTGGCCGCCACGCTCAGGGGCAATACGGCGCTGCGCATGACTAGCAGCATCAGTGGCATTCCCAATACCAGCAGCAGCGAACCGTACATCAGCACGTCATTGCCCAAGCGGCCCCATTTGATGCAGCTGTACAGGCCGATGACGACACTGCAGATGGCGCTGAAGGCGAGGGTGCGGGCCAGCAGAATGCTGGTTTGATCGGTCAAATCATGTGGCAGGAACTGCCCAAGAAAACCCTGTCGCATGCTTGGCTCCTGATAACGGGATAGGTACGGTATCGGCGCAAATTTGCCATTACTTGAAGGATTATGGCAGCTAAATAACTGTTAACAGGACAAAAGCATAAAGGCGGCAGCGGCTTGAATCAGGCCATTAGCGATTGCTTAGGCGACGGTAATCCTGTGGCGTTTGACCTTTCCAGCGTTTAAAGGCGTGCAGGAAATTCGCCGCCTCACTGTAGCCCAGGCGTTCGGCGATCTGCGCCTGGCTCAGGGTGCTGTTGCTGAGCAACGCTTCGGCCAGGGTTTGGCGGACTTCTTCCTGTAACTGGCGAAAGCTGCTGCCTTGTTCCAGCAAACGACGGCGCAGGGTGCGGCTGCTGAGGTTAAGGGTCTTGGCCACCTGTTCCATGTCTGGCAAATAGCCCGGTTGGCGTAACAGAAGATCGCGCACCCGGCCGGCCAGGCCACTGCGCACGCGTCGTTTGGCCAACAGTGCCTGGCATTGCTCCTCACAGAGTTTGGCCATGGCTGGGTTGGCGCGTGGCAAGGGTGCATCCAGCAAGGTGCGGGCAAAGCTGATGCGGTTAGAGGTGCTGGCAAAGTGCGGCAGTACGCCAAATTGCTCAATAAACGGCCTTGGGTCTGCGGGTGCAGGCATGCGCAGGTGTACCTGACTCAGAGTGATGGCGCGGCTGGTCAACTCACGCTGAATGACCAGTACGGCAACGCTGTCACGCAGCACCAGAAAGTCACGCAGGGCGCTGGGCAGGTGTTCATCGGCAAAGTGCAGGTGGGCCTCTTCTTCGTCTTCGCTGAGGCTGATCTGGGTGAGGGCAAAGGTCAGGTCCAGATAGCGCAGCCCAAGTTCAGCAGCCTGACGAAAACTCTGGCTGCTGAGCATGGCATAACCCCAGATGCCATAGGTGGTGAGCTGATAACGCAAACCGGCTTGCAAGCCGAGATCGGTAATGTGCGCCAATGCCTGCGTGAGGTTGGCGACCATGCGCAGTTCCTGCTGCGGTTCGATTTCATGCTGCGTGTCAGCCAATTGCAGCGGCGTAAGCCCGCAGCCATCCAGGCAGGTGTGCAGGTCCAGGCCGTGCTCCAAGCCCAGCTGGGTGAGCAGTTGCAGGGTGGTGATGCTGCGTTTGGGGTGGCTGCAGAACATGCTTGTCCGAAATTCACAATAGGTTGGCCGACTATGCCATAACCCTGGCGCTCACTGCACACGTAGGATGCTGCCAGACGTTCAATTGGGGTTATAACAATGCACAACACAGCCCATCCATCCCAGACCTGCCAGGTGTTGATTATCGGCACAGGCTTCGGCGGCCTTGGCATGGCCATTCAATTGCTGAAAAGCGGCATCAGCGATTTTTTACTGCTGGAGAAGGCCGATGCCATTGGTGGCACCTGGCGTGACAACAGTTATCCGGGGGCGGCGTGTGATGTGCCTTCGCACCTGTATTCCTATTCGTTTGAGCCGAAAACCGACTGGAGCCGGCGGTTTGCGCCGCAAGCGGAAATCCACGCATACATGCAGCACTGCGTGGACAAGTACGGATTGGCCAAGCATGTGCGCCTGCGCAGTGAAGTCAGCGCCGCGGCGTTTGATGAGGCCGCCGGTGTATGGCAGGTGACGCTGACTACGGGCGAGCAATTGACCGCCCCGATATTGATCAGCGCCTGCGGCCAGCTCAATCAGCCGGCGTATCCGGCGTTGCCCGGCATTGCCGAGTTCCAGGGGCAAGCGTTTCACTCGGCGCGCTGGCGTCACGACATTGACCTGACCGGCAAACGGGTCGCCGTTATTGGTACCGGTGCGTCGGCCATCCAGTTTGTGCCGCAAATCCAGCTCAAGGTGGCGCAGTTAAGCTTGTTCCAGCGCTCACCGGCCTATGTGCTGCCCAAGCCGGATCGCCCCTACCGGGCGTGGGAGCTGGCGCTGATGCGGCGCATGCCGTGGCTGCAACGCCTCGATCGTGGCCTGCAGTACCTGTATCACGAAGTGCGTGGCTTAGCCTTTATCAGCATGCCTTGGCTGATGAAGCTGTTTCGTTTCAGCTTCGACCGGCATCTGAATCAACACATTCAGGACCCGCAACTGCGGGCGCAGTTGCAGCCCGATTACCCCATGGGCTGCAAACGGATTCTGATCAGCAACGACTACTACCCGGCGCTGGCTCAGGCCAATGTGAGCGTGATCGGCAGCGCTATTCGTCGTGTCAGTGCCGATGCGATTATCACCGCGGATGGCCGCGAGCATCCCTGCGATGTGCTGATTTACGGCACCGGTTTTGCCGCCACGGATTTTCTCGCGCCGATGCAGATTCGCGGGCTCGGCGGGCAGGAGTTGAACCAAGCCTGGCGCGATGGCGCAGAAGCCTACAAGGGCATCAGCGTCAACGGCTTCCCGAACCTGTTCATTTTGTACGGCCCCAATACCAACCTGGGACACAACTCGATCATCTACATGTTGGAAAGTCAGTTCCGCTATGTGCTCGGTTGCCTGGACCTGCTGCGTGCACAAAATGCACGCTACATGGATGTGAAAGCGCCGGTGCAGCAGGATTTTAATCAGCGTATTCAAGCGCGTTCGCACAACACCATCTGGGAGCAGGGTTGCACCAGTTGGTACAAAACCGCTTCTGGCAAAAGCACCAATAACTGGCCCGGTTACACCTTCACCTACCGCCTACAAACCCGCGCTCCGGAGCTCGCCGACTATGACTGCACCCGTTGAATTTACCCCGCCAGCCGCTGATCAAGCGTTGCTGCGCACGGTGTTACGTGCAGGGCTGCGGGTGTTGTTCCGTGGTTTGGTGCGCCCGCCCATGCCGATTGCCGGGCAGCGGGCGGTGCTGCGTGTGCTGACCACCATGGGCAAGTCGCCACGCGGCATTACCCGTAGCGCCAGTACCCTGGGCGGTCGGCCTTGTGAATGGCACAAGCCGGCCAACGCATGTGGCACGGTGATGCTCTATCTGCACGGTGGCGCTTACATTATCGGCGGGGCGAATACTCACCGGGCGTTGTGCGCGCATCTGGCCAAGCGCGGGCAGATGGACGTCTGCGCGCTGGACTACCGCCTGGCCCCGGAATACCCGTACCCGGCGGCGCGAGATGATGCCGTGGCAGCCATCGAGGCTTTGCTGGAAATGGGTTATGCACCTGAACAAATCGTCGTCGGCGGCGATTCGGCAGGCGGCAACCTAAGCCTGATCAGCAGTTTGCGTATGCGTGATTTAGGCCGACCGCAGCCTGCTGCGCTGGTGTGTTTCTCCCCGGTCACCGACTTTACCGGCGCACACCTGCACGAGCCACCGGCCGGTGATCCGTTGATCAATCGCGCCTGGGTCGAACAAGCGCTGTCGCTGTATTGCCCCCCCGGTTTGGCCCACGACGACTCTGGCTTGTCGCCCCAGTATGCTGACTTGCACGGGCTGCCACCGCTGCTGTTACAGGTGGGCGAAGACGAGATTTTACGCAACGACAGCCTGCGTTTTGCCGAGAAAGCCCAGGCCGCCGGGGTGGACGTTTGCCTGCAACGCTACCCGAACATGTGGCACGTGTTTCAAGCCTACGCTGGCACCTTGAAGGCGGCAGATTTTGCCATCGCCGAAGTGGTGACATTTCTGCGCCAGCGGGGGTGCTGATGAGCACCATCCTGATCACTGGAGCAGCCTCCGGAATTGGTGCCGCCACGGCGCGCTTGTTTCATCGTCAGGGCTGGCAGGTGGGGCTGCTGGACATCAACCCGCAGGCGCTGGCCGAGTTGGCCGCGGAGTTGGACGACGCCTGGCATGCGCCGCTGGATGTGACCGATGCGCTGGCGGCTGAGCGCGCCGTGAGAGAGTTCTGCAGCCAGCACCATGGGCAACTGCGCCTGTTGTTCAACAGTGCCGGGATTTTGCAGTGTGGTCATTTCGAAGAGATCGATTTGGCCGAACATGCGCGCATCCTGCAGATCAATGTGCAGGGGGTGCTCACCATGACCCACGTAGCCTTTCCCTATTTGCGTGCCACGGCCCATGCCCAGGTCATCAACATGGGTTCTGCCTCGGGGCTGTATGGCGTGCCGCACCTGGCCAGCTATTCAGCTTCGAAATTTGCCGTGCGCGGGTTGACCGAGGCGCTGGATCTGGAATGGGCCAAGCACGGCATTCGCGTGGCCGACCTGATGCCGCCGTTTGTCAGTACACCGATGCTCAACAATCAGCGGTTTCAAGCGCCGGTGTTGCGCCGTTTGGGCGTTAACCTGCAAGCCGAGGCGGTGGCGCAGGCGGCGTGGGCGCAGACCCAAAGCCGCGCGGTTCACCGACCAATCAGCCTGCAATTCAAGCTGCTGTACTGGTCGGGGCAAATCACCCCAGCCTGGATCACGCGGCGCATCATGGGCTGGTTAAGCCGCGATTAACGGCCTTGGATGTTAAACCGTGGGAGGGGCTTTAGCCGCGAAATATCTGTGCCTGGGCTGTGATTGGCCTGCCACGGATATTTCGCTGGGCAAACCACCTGCGATGGGACTAGTCTGCAATTAACGCTCCTGACGTGTTCGCTCTGAACATGCCTGCGTTGACCAGCCCTGATTTCAGGACTGGCTTATGACACATCAAGTGGCGTCATCGCTTGATTCTCGGGCGGCACAGCAATCGGTGCCGTAACACCGTCGAGGTTCTGACGGTCGCAATGGGAAAGCGTTTAACAGGTCGTATTCCGCTCTATCGACACCCGTTGATTTTTTAGCGTCCTGTCATTTAGTCCATCGCCTGAGGAGTCCACTTCATGAGCACAGCCTTGCACGATGATGTCAGTAATGGGGTTTTACGGCGGATGAAGGAGGGGGGCTTTGACTTCTCCAGTTTCCATCCCATCGAGTTCTACGCCCTTTTCCCCGATGAAGAACGGGCCAGAATGGCCACCCGTAAATTTCGTGGTGAATCCCTGCATGCCCTGGTGACCGAACGTGATGACGGCGTTTGGCACCTGCAAGTCAGTAAAGTGATGTTCGCCACCTACCGTGGCATTGATGATTTTGAGCATGACCTTGAATCGGTCGTCGCCCCCCTGGGCGGCAAACTGGACGGCTGGGGCGTTACCCAGGAAATCCGCCAACCCTGAGCTGGTGTAACGCTCTAAACAGGTTGTTATGTACAAACACCGGCCAGCCAAAAGCTGGCCGGTGTCGTTTCAGCCTCATTATTGTCTCAGGCCAATTGCTTCTCGACCCACGCCAGCTCTTTGCTGCAGACTTGGCCCATGAATGACATCCTGATTTTTACCCACATCGATTATTGTCCGCCGGCCCATTTGGGCACCGTGCTGGAACAGGCTGGACATGCGTTCAGCGTGCTGCGTGCTGATCTCGGCGAGTTGGACGGCATCGACCTCGACCGCCCTAAGGCCGTGGCCATCATGGGTGGACCGATGAGCGTGAATGACCCGTTGCCCTGGATTCAGACCGAAGTGGCGGCGTTGCAGCACCTGATTCGCCGCGATATTCCGTTGATTGGTCACTGCCTTGGCGGGCAACTGTTGGCCAAGGCGTTGGGGGCTGAGATTACCCGTTTGCCATACACCGAAAGTGGCTGGCAGCCCATGACGCGTCTTGATCAAGCCCAGCCAAGCCCCTGGTTGCAGCACCTGCCTGAACAGTTCCCGATCTTTCAGTGGCACGGCGACAGCTTTGCCATCCCCGAGGGCGCGCAGCCCCTGCTGAACAGCCCGTGGTGCAGCAATCAGGCGTTTGCCTGGGGCGATAAGGTGCTGGCGTTGCAAGGCCACCCGGAAATGGACGAAGCCTTGGTGCGTCAATGGCTGGATGATTGGCACCACCTGCTCGATCCCTCGCAGCCTAGTCAGCAAAGCCGGGCGCAGATGCTTGAAGATCTGCCTGCCAAAATCAGCGCCCTGAACCGGGTTGCCGAAGGCTTTTATCGGCGCTGGTTGCAATTGGCTGGATGCTGACGGCCTTACTCGATACATGGAACTGTTGCTGAACCGAGCAACGTCTGCGTGCGCAGGAATATGCCGCGTATCAGCCAATGCACCCTTTGTACAAACCCCTATGTAGGCGCTGAGCAGCGCCATAGAGCAGCCCCTATGGCGCGCGCTTTAAAATGGCGCGCCGCGCGACTTTGTGGTCACGAATATGCTCTGTGTTGGTGCGTGGCAGCTCTTTGCTATATCTAAGATATTGATTTAATTAGTTTTTACTGTGTGGCGCGAGCTTTGCAAAGCTGTCTCCATGTCCGGGTGACAAGGAGTACGGCATGGGCCGCACCTTTTATGATGAGATGTATGACGCGAGTGGCGCTGTCCGCCCGCACTATCAAACCTTTGCTCGCTGGTTAGCGGATACACCGGATGAACTGCTGGCCCAGCGTCGGCGTGAAGCCGATCTGCTGTTCCACCGCGCAGGTATCACCTTCACCCTGTATGGCGATGATCAGGGCACCGAGCGGCTGATTCCCTTCGACATTATCCCGCGCAGTATTCCCGCCAGCGAGTGGCGCATCGTTGAGCGTGGCTGCATCCAGCGGGTGCAAGCACTGAACATGTTTCTCGCCGACCTCTATCACGACCAACGCATCCTTAAAGCTGGGATTATCCCCGCCGAGCAGGTACTGGCCAACGAGGGTTACCAGATCGCCATGCAGGGCCTTGATCTGCACCGCGACCTCTATGCGCACATCGCAGGGGTTGATCTGGTGCGCGATGGCGATGGCAGCTATTACGTGCTCGAAGACAACCTGCGCACCCCAAGCGGTGTGAGCTACATGCTCGAAGACCGCAAAATGATGATGCGCCTGTTCCCCGAGTTGTTCGCAGCGCAGCGCGTGGCACCGATCGATCATTACCCGAACTTGCTGCTTGATACGTTGAAGTCCTCCAGCCCTTTGGATAACCCCAATGTGGTGGTGCTGACGCCGGGGCGTTTCAACAGCGCCTACTTCGAACACGCCTTCCTGGCCCGTGAAATGGGCGTGGAACTGGTCGAAGGCGCGGATTTGTTCGTGCGTGACGACAAGCTGTTTATGCGCACCACCGCTGGAGCTAAGCAGGTGGACGTGGTTTATCGCCGTCTCGACGATGCCTTCCTTGACCCGCTGGCGTTCAATCCCGATTCCATGCTCGGCGTGCCCGGTCTGTTGGCGTGTTACCGCAGCGGCAATGTGGTGCTGGCCAATGCCATCGGCACGGGTGTGGCGGACGACAAGTCGATCTACCCCTATGTCGATGACATGATTCGCTTCTACCTCAGCGAAGAGCCGGTGCTGAAAAACGTACCTACCTTCCAATGCCGCAAACCGGCCGAGTTGTCCCATGTGCTGGCCAATTTGGAACAGTTGGTGGTCAAGGAAACCCAAGGCTCCGGCGGCTACGGCATGTTGGTAGGGCCGGCCGCTACCAAGGCTGAAATCGAAGATTTCCGCGCCCGCCTGATCGCTAAACCTGAGGCTTATATCGCCCAGCCGACTTTATGCCTGTCGACCTGCCCGACCTTTGTCGAGCGTGGCATCGCCCCGCGTCATATCGATCTGCGGCCTTTTGTCTTGTCCGGCAAGGAAACCCGCATCGTCCCCGGCGGCCTGACCCGCGTGGCGCTGCGTGAGGGTTCGCTGGTTGTTAACTCGTCCCAGGGCGGCGGCACCAAGGACACCTGGGTGGTGGAGGACTAATCATGCTTTCAAGAACCGCTTCTGATCTGTATTGGATGTCGCGCTACCTGGAGCGCGCGGAAAATCTCGCGCGCATGCTCGATGTCAGCTACTCGCTGTCACTTATGCCGCAGGACGGGCAGGGTGATGGTCTGGAAGAACTGGCCATGCCGCTGCTGATTACCGGCACCCTCGACGACTACCTGGAACGTCACGGCCCGTTGCATGCCGAGCGTATGCTGCACTTCTTCGCCCTTGATGCGACTAACCCGGCCAGCATCTACTGCTGCCTGCAGGCGGCGCGCAGCAATGCGCACGCTGTGCGCGGGCGCATCACCGCCGACATGTGGGAAAACATCAACGCCACCTGGCTGGAGATTCGCGGCATTGCCGAACAAGGCTTGGGCCGTTATGGCATCAGCCGTTTTTGTGAATGGGTCAAGGAGCGCTCGCACCTGTTCCGTGGGGCCACCTTCGGCACCATCATGCGTGGCGACCCGTACCGCTTTATCCGCCTCGGCACCTTTATTGAGCGTGCCGACAACACCCTGCGCCTGCTGGACGCGCGCTACGAAATGCTCGGCGAAGACATCGACGAAATCGACGGTCGCCCGGCGCGCAGCTACTACCAATGGACCGCGCTGCTGCGGGCATTGTCCTCATTTGAAGCCTTTGCCGAGATTTACCGGGGCTCGCCCGGCACGCGCAAAGTCTCTGAATTGCTCTTGCTGCGCCCAGACGTACCGCGCTCGCTGCGTGCCTGCATGGATGAGTTGAGCCTGATGCTCGCCAGCCTGCCCGGCGACAACGGCCGCTCGGCCCAACGCCTGGCTGCCGAACTTGAAGCCCGCTTGCGCTACACCAGCATCAACGAAGTGCTCGACGAAGGCCTGCACGCCTGGCTTACCGATTTCATCCTGCTGGTCCGCCAATTGGGCCAAGCCATCCAAACGTCCTACCTGGAGGTCGCATGAGACTGTCAATCAGCCACGACACCACCTATCACTATGAAGATCAGGTGCGCACCAGCATCCAATACCTGCGCATGACCCCGCACGACAGCGAGCGTCAGCAGGTGCTTAGTTGGCAGCTGACCTTGCCGCGTCCGGTGCGCGCTCAACTCGATCCTTACGGCAACATTCTGCATGTGCTGACCATGGACGAGCCGCACGAGTCCATCGTTATTGGTGCCCGTGGCCAGGTCGAAATTGATGAGGCGCGCGAAGCCGAGCACGAAAGTCAGTCGGCGTTGCCGTTTCTGCGATTCACCCGTCTGACCGAAGCCGATGAAGCCCTGCGTGAATTTGCCAAACTGCAAAGCAAAAGCCGCCAAGACCGTACAGGCTTGATCGACCTGATGCATGCCCTGAACGCGCATATCAGCTATCAGCCGGGCAGCACAGCCGTGGAAACCAGTGCCAGCGAGGCCTTCGCTGGTGGTAAGGGTGTTTGCCAGGACCACGCTCACGCCTTTCTCGCCTGCGCCCGCAGCCTGGGGGTTCCGGCGCGCTATGTGTCGGGTTATCTGTTCACCGACAGCGAAGACCACCTGGCCAGCCACGCCTGGGCCGAAGCCTGGCTGGATAACGCCTGGTACAGCTTTGACGTGACCAACTGCCTGGCCAAACCGGAGCGCCATTTGAAGCTGGCCGTGGGGCTGGACTATCTAGATGCTTGCCCGGTACGCGGCATGCGCCGGGGCGGTGGCGTCGAGCAAATGCACGCGCAGGTCGAAGTGGCTCCGATGGTTCTAGTGCAACAGCAGTAGACAGCACTCTATGCCCCTTGCCCGCTGGAGGCAGGCATCCGCCGCTTGCGGGTAAGTGGTATCCAGCCGGTCTCACAAAGAAACTCCAGCATGTCAGACCGGTGCTAATGGCGGTTGCCGCTATTGGCTGGATTTGAAAGGGGGGGGCGAAACACCCATTGTGAATGTATATAGGGTGAGATCTCCCTTGCGGGTCCTGTGCTGGCATAGCGCCTGTAATCCGCAAAACGCTTATCAAATGATCAGCGCCAACCGACGAAAGCATAAACCTGGCAGCGGGCATCTCACGGCGACTGGCATAAGGTCGTGCGATATCAGCCGGAGTTGCGGAGGCTGATGGAGCGTTTGACCGTCTTTGCTCAGAGAGACCGCTGAACATTTGTAAATTCAGGGCATCGCCATTTTTGGACAACTGGTATTCGAGGGCGGGTGGTGTTCAAGAGCATTTCGACGGTTATCGGCCAATTTCTAGATGAACTCTGCGCTACGCGAATCACTTAGACGCTTCTTTTACGAGCAAAGCTGCAGGCGAAATCTACTCAGGATACGAGCGGTTTCTGGCTTTGTTCCACGTAGGCCCTGAGCCAGTGCAACACGTCTACTGCTTGCCAGCGGCCCGGATCAAACAGGGCGTAAGCCTGTCCTTGATAACCCACTACATCCAATTGCTTGTGGTAGCCAGCACGCTGAGCCAACGCTTCTATCTCGGCGAAGCAGGTATTGAAGTGCATCCGTGTGAAGGGGGTTTTGCTTTCCGCAACGATGCCTTCCAAGCGCAATTGCTCAACCATGGTGCGCACTTTTTCCAATGGCATGCGGTTGACCCTTTGTTTGAGCTGCAAAACATCGAGCATTCCAATACTCCTCATTAATGTCCTGATTAAGCCATTGGGCCAGCTTTAACCACTGGTCCGGAGGCGCGTCTAGGTAAGCTAAAAAATACTGTACAGATAAACAGTATTCTATGATAGTAGCGCTTAGACCTCGCCGACATTCACTCAAGGCTCCCCCCATTGTTTGGCGACAAACCACCCCATTGGCGGCTCTAAGAGGAGTACTTAGTAATGCAACAGATATTGATGACAGTCCTGATGTGCTTCTTCTTGGCCGGTTGTGCACAGCCACAGCTGGAGCAGCCTAAGGCCAACGGCACTTACCTGGTAATCGAGAACGATCAGGCCTGGGCTGTGCTGATTGATGACGGGAGACGGATCGAGCGCGAAGGGCGCGTTGTAGACGTGATTAAGCAGCCCAGCGTCCACTCCTCAGTGGCTTCTAGTTATGTAGTGGAATTGCCCGGCTGTGGGCGGGTTCAGTGGCTGAGTGAGCGCTCGGATGCGGCGGATGGCAGTACCAGCCGGATGTCGCTGCACAACAAAAGCGAAATGCTGGCAAGCCGCAGCTGCATGATTGCTGGAAGCATAAGCCGTGTATGGACGGTGCTGGATTATTCGGGTTGAGAGCCGAGTGGTCAGTCGCCGTGGCCATAAAGAATGGGCCAACGATTGCGGCCTGTAACCATTACTTTGCAGTGCGAATCTGTGCAGGAGCCAGCAAGCTGGCTCCAACCGGTAGTGACCCGATTACCAATAAAATCCAATAGCTCTTGCCGTTATGGATTTTCTTCTTTGGCTTGCTGAGCGGGTAAAAAACCATCCGTTCGCAGCATTGCCTTGATACCGCGAATGGCCTGACGTGTACGGTCCTGGTTTTCGATCAGGGCAAAGCGTACGTGGTCGTCGCCGTAGTCCCCGAAGCCGATACCGGGTGACACACACACCTTGGCTTCAAGCAGCAGCTTTTTAGCGAACTCCAACGAGCCAAGGTGCGCGTACTGCTCGGGGATTTTGGCCCAGATATACATCGAAGCCTTGGGGTTTTCGACCATCCAGCCAAGCTCATGCAGGCCTTTAACCAGCAGGTTGCGGCGCTGACGGTATTGTTCGGCGATATCGCGAACGCATTGCTGATCGCCCTCCAGTGCGGCAATTGCAGCCACCTGCAGCGGAGTAAACGTACCGTAGTCGTGATAGCTCTTGATCCGTGCAAGGGCGTTAACCAGCTCGGGATTGCCGACCATAAAGCCAATCCGCCAGCCTGCCATGTTGTAGCTTTTCGACAGCGTGAAGAACTCCACGGCAATGTCTTTGGCCCCAGGCACCTGCATGATCGACGGTGCTTTCCAGCCGTCATAAACAATATCGGCGTACGCCAAGTCGTGAATGACCAATACGTCATATTGCTTGGCCAGGGCGACGACCCGCTCGAAAAAGTCCAGCTCCACGCACTGCGCGGTGGGGTTGGAGGGAAAGCCCAAAATCATCATCTTCGGCTTGGGGATCGATTCGCGAATCGCTCGCTCCAGTTCGGCAAAGAAGTCCACGCCAGGAATCAGCGGCACCGAACGCACCTGGGCACCGGCAATCACTGCGCCATAGATGTGAATTGGGTAGCTAGGGTTGGGTACCAGTACGGTGTCGCCGTGATCCAGCGTGGCCAGCATCAAATGCGCCAGACCTTCCTTTGAGCCAATGGTGACAATGGCTTCGCTCTCCGGATCGATTTCAACGTCGTAGCGGTCTTTGTACCAGCGCGAAATGGCGCGGCGCAGGCGTGGAATGCCACGTGAAGTGGAATAACCGTGGGTGTCTTCGCGCTGGGCGACTTGTACCAGTTTTTCGACGATATGCGGAGGCGTAGGGCCATCCGGGTTGCCCATGCTGAAGTCGATGATGTCTTCGCCACGGCGACGCGCGGCCATCTTCAGTTCGGCGGTGATGTTGAATACATAGGGGGGTAGACGATCAATGCGCGCAAAACGGCGCTTGGCGTTCTCAGCCATGATTTCCTCGCGATACGTAAGCGCCCGGAACCGTCCGAGCGACGTTGGCCAGTGCGCTGGCCAGGCAGCGAAGATAAAGCCCTAAAGCGGGGCTGTCCAGCCAGTGGCGAGGGAAGTTGTCTGAGCAGCGAGCCAGAAAAGACCCCGCGCTGCGGGGTTTTTCATAGAGAGGGAGACTTAGCGTTCTAGCATTTGCTTGACTGAGCTTTGCGGAACTTGCTGTTTGCGACCCTCGCTGTCAGTGAATTCCAGCATGCCTGTTTCTTTATCCAGATGTGGTTTGCCATCACTGGTCAGCATTTGTCCATCGGTGGTGCTGATGATGTATTCGCTGCTGCAACCAGCTAAGGAAAACACGCAGAGTGCGGCAATAATCCAGTGCTTCATAAACATCTCCAAATGATGCTCGGGTGCGACATTACACCCCCCAATTTGAAGGTAGCTGCTGGAGCGTCACTATCAAGATTTCGCCCAAGAAAAAGCCCCGCACGAGGCGGGGCTTTTTCATTGCAGCAAGCGCTTAGACCTGAAGAGCAGGGATATTCGCGTTGGCAGCTGCTTCACGGAACTCTGCGATCTGGTCGAAACTCAGGTAGCGGTAAACGTCCGCTGCCATGGTGTCGATTTCCTTCGCATAGACCATGTATTCCTCAACAGTCGGCAGTTTACCGGTGATAGCGGCAACAGCCGCCAGCTCGGCCGAAGCCAGGTAAACGTTGGCACCATCGCCCAGACGGTTGGGGAAGTTACGGGTGGAGGTCGACACCACAGTGGAGTTCGCCTCAACGCGTGCCTGGTTACCCATGCACAGCGAGCAGCCCGGCATTTCCATGCGCGCGCCGGCTTTACCGTAGATGCCGTAATAGCCTTCTTCGGTCAGCTGATGCTGGTCCATCTTGGTCGGCGGCGACAGCCACAGACGAGTCGGCAGGTTGCCTTCGACTTTTTCCAGCAACTTACCGGCTGCGCGGAAGTGACCGATGTTAGTCATGCACGAACCGATAAACACTTCATCGATCTTCTCGCCTTGAACGGAGGACAGCAGACGGGCGTCGTCCGGATCGTTCGGTGCGCAGAGAACCGGCTCGTTGATGTCGGCCAGGTCAATTTCGATGATCTCAGCGTACTCAGCGTCTTTGTCAGCTTCCATCAGCTTCGGATCGGCCAGCCAGGCTTCCATCGCTTGGGCGCGACGTTCCATGGTGCGCGCATCGCCGTAGCCTTCGCTGATCATCCAGCGCAGCAGGGTGATGTTCGAACGCAGGTACTCGGCGATGGCTTTTTCCGGCAGCTTGATGGTGCAACCAGCAGCGGAGCGTTCGGCAGAGGCGTCGGACAGCTCGAAAGCTTGTTCAACGGTCAGCTCGTCCAGACCTTCGATCTCAAGGATGCGGCCAGAGAAGGCATTGATCTTGCCCTTCTTCTCAACGGTCAGCAGGCCTTTTTGGATGGCTACATAAGGGATGGCATGCACCAGGTCACGCAAGGTGATGCCTGGCTGCAGTTTGCCCTTGAAGCGCACCAGTACCGACTCCGGCATGTCCAGCGGCATTACGCCAGTGGCAGCGGCGAAGGCTACCAGGCCAGAACCTGCCGGGAACGAGATGCCGATCGGGAAGCGGGTGTGCGAGTCGCCACCGGTACCGACGGTGTCCGGCAGCAGCATGCGGTTCAACCAACTGTGGATGATGCCGTCGCCAGGACGCAGGGACACGCCGCCACGGGTGCGGATGAAATCCGGCAGGGTGTGGTGGGTGGTGACGTCGATTGGCTTCGGATAAGCCGCGGTGTGGCAGAACGACTGCATAACCAGGTCAGCGGAGAAGCCCAGGCAAGCCAGGTCTTTCAGCTCGTCGCGGGTCATCGGGCCAGTGGTGTCCTGGGAGCCGACGGTGGTCATCTTCGGTTCGCAGTAGGTGCCAGGGCGCACGCCTTTGCCTTCCGGCAGGCCACACGCCTTGCCGACCATCTTCTGCGCCAGGGTGAAACCCTTGGTGCTGGCGGCAGGTGGCTCGGGCAGCTTGAACAGGTCGGTTGGGCCTAGGCCCAGTTCGGCGCGCGCTTTATCAGTCAGACCGCGACCGATGATCAGCGGGATACGGCCGCCAGCGCGGACTTCGTCGAGCAGTACTGGGGTCTTCATTTCGAAGGTGGCCAGTACTTCGTCGGTGCCGTGCTTGCAGACTTTGCCAGCATGCGGGTACAGGTCGATCACGTCGCCCATGTGCATGTTGGAAACGTCGAATTCGATTGGCAGAGCGCCGGCATCTTCCATGGTGTTGTAGAAGATCGGAGCAATCTTGCTGCCGAAGCAGAAGCCGCCAGCGCGCTTGTTCGGCACGTTGGGGATGTCGTCGCCGAAGAACCACAGCACCGAGTTGGTGGCGGATTTACGCGAGGAGCCAGTACCGACTACGTCACCGACGTAGGCGATCGGGAAGCCTTGGCTGCGCATGGCTTCGATTTGTTTCATCGGGCCGGTAACGCCTTGCTCGTCCGGCACGATGCCGTCACGGGCCATTTTCAGCATGGCCAAGGCGTGCAACGGAATATCCGGGCGCGACCAAGCATCAGGTGCTGGGGAGAGGTCGTCGGTGTTGGTTTCGCCAGTGACCTTGAATACGCGCAGGCTGATTTTGTCGGCCAGGGTTGGGCGGTTCTTGAACCACTCGCCGTCAGCCCAAGACTGCAGTACGCCTTTGGCGTGAACGTTGCCGTTCTTGGCTTTTTCAGCGACGTCGTGGAAGGCGTCGAACATCAGCAGGGTGTGCTTCAGTTGCTCGGCAGTCACGGCAGCCAGTTCGCTGTCATCGAGCAGTGCAACCAGAGTGGCGATGTTGTAGCCACCTTGCATCGTGCCCAGCAGTTCAACAGCGTGTGTTTTGCTGATCAGCGGGGAAGTTGCTTCGCCTTTGGCGATGGCAGACAGGAAACCGGCTTTGACGTAAGCGGCTTCGTCTACGCCTGGCGGAACACGGTTGGTGATCAGATCAACAAGAAAAGCTTCTTCGCCAGCTGGCGGGTTTTTCAGCAGCTCGATCAGGCCTGCGGTTTGTTCGGCGTTCAGCGGCTGGGGCACGATACCCTGAGCGGCACGCTCTGCTACATGTTTGCGATAGGCTTCAAGCACAGTTATTACCCTCATCAGTGGTCCCAAAGGGTTGGCCGGGACGCGATCCAGAAAATAACGAACCAGGCGCTTCATGACGTTATGAGTCATTCAGCCGAGGTTACGCTGTTTTCTTGCAGAAGCTGTTTTCAAAGTTTTACGCCGGCAGGTCGGGTTTGATGAGGGCTGGTGCAGACGCTTGAAGGGGTGGCTCAAGGTCGGCACCAACATCGTACCTGCAGGATTGACTGTGCTCGTGACGCTTTGAAAACAGCTTCCAACGGACATTGCTGCCTTTAAAAGGCCGGTCGATTCTACTGGAAAGCTTTCATAAAGTTAAGCCAAAGGCCCCGCTTATCTGGGGGTGATCTCGCTTAGACAAAGGGCTAAGATGCCACCCCGTTCTGCCAGTAGTTCTGCTCATTGCTATGTCCAATCAGCGTATTAAAACTCCTTGTGTTGGCCTTTGCTCGACGGTTTACGGCGACTTGGTATGCCGTGGGTGCAAGCGCTTTCATCATGAAGTGATTCATTGGAATGGTTACAGCGAGGATGAAAAGTACGCCGTGTGGCGTCGTCTTGAAGTGCTATTGGTTCAGGTGATGGCTGGCAAAGTGGAAATCTTTGATGCTGAGCGCCTGCGTATGCAGCTTGAGCAACGCCAGATTCGCTATGTGCCCCAGCAATCGCCTTATTGTTGGGCCTATCAGCTGATTGCTCGAGGTGCACGAGTTATCAGCCAGTTGGATGCCTATGGCATGGCGCTGCTGCCAGAGTTTCGTGAGTGGGCGTTGCCGGATTTGCGTGATGCAATAGACCGCGAGTTTTTCTTGCTGTCTGAGGCACATTACGAGCGTTACATTGCTCCCGGCTTTCTGCACGATGGACTTGGTGATGCTAGCTAGTGCGCGTCACGTGTAAAAAAGCCGCCCGAGGGCGGCTTTTTTGTTTGGCTTGAATCAGTGTTGGGACACCAAGTCTTCAAGGTGAGCAATGATGTCATCCGGCTTGAGCACCAGAATGTCGCCCTCGACGGAGTCCAGAATCACCTCGGCCGTGTTGCCGATGAGTGCGCCTGATAGGCCCGTTCTGGCCACGGTGCCGATTACAGTTACACCCGCCTTCAATTCGCGCGCCTTGTGCGGAATCAGTGCGTCCGCCGGGCCTTCAACAATGTGCAAGTGTGCATCGCTGATGTCGTACTCGACCTGGAAGGCTTTGCACTGCTCGCGGTAGCGCGCTTGGATGGTTTCCTTGAGTTGGAACGTTGGGTCAGCGGCCGACAGCATGGGCGCTGGGTGTGCAGTAATGACATGCAGTTCGGCTTTAGCCAGCGTGGCGATGTCGTAACCGTGGCTGACAATGCTGGTGTGCAGCGTGCGGTGCTCACTATCGCCATTGCCTACGTCAACTGCAGCCAAAATCACGCTGCCAGCCCAAGGCTTGTCACTTTTCACCATCAGCACAGGCGCTGGGCAGTAGCGCAACAGTTTCCAATCATTGGGCGTCAGGATCGCCTTTTTCAGCGGGTTGTCCGGGAAGTGTTGTTTGATGACCAAGCCGCAGCCTTCGGCTTGCTGCACGTTGATGATGGTCTGGTGCTCGCTTTCTTCCCAAGCTTGTTGGCTGGAAATGCTAAACCCTTCACTGGTCAACAGGCCGGACAGGTCACGCAGGTAGCTGGTGTGATCACTTTTCTTGTCACATACCAGCAGGTGCAGGTGCGACTGGGTAACGCCGGCAATCAGTTTGGCTCGCTTTAAGGCCAAGTCTTCAGCGTGTTTAGGATCAATTACCACCAGAATGCTGCGTATAGCTTGCATGATCATCTCCATGTGCCGTGATTTGTAATGGTTGTCACTATAGATCGCGTTCGGTCGCGCGGTGTTTGATCGGTGTCAATCGAGTAGCCGATCGTGCGCTCATTCGTATAATGCTTGGCCGTTTAACGCGACACTTCAATCAGCCTATTTTTGTGAATTTATGTATCCGTCAACCTGTCCTGATCACTTTTCGCGCTGTTGTGTTCTAAATGGCTGCGTATTTTTGCTTGCGAGCCTACAACCATGAACCTTCCGGATATTCACGATTTTCTCGGTTGTCGCACGCCCGATGCTTGGATCACCGCCGCCCTGGCGGATCAGCAGACGATGCTGATTGATCACAAGAACTGCGAATTTAAAGCGGCCAGCACCGCACTGAGCCTAATGGCCAAATACAGTACGTACGTTGATCTGCTCAATGCCATGTCACGGCTGGCGCGTGAAGAGTTGGTGCACCACGAGCAGGTGTTACGCATCATGAAGCGTCGCAAGATTGGTCTGCGGCCTGTATCGGCGGCGCGTTATGCCTCTGGCCTGCGCAAGGTGGTGCGCACCCATGAGCCTTTTAAACTGGTGGACACCTTAGTGGTGGGCGCGTTCATTGAGGCACGCAGTTGTGAGCGTTTTGAAGCGCTGGTGCCACATCTTGATGAGGAACTGGGCAAGTTCTACTTCGGGCTGTTGAAAAGCGAGGCACGGCACTTTCAGAATTATCTGAAGCTGGCCTACCAATACGGTGATGCCCGTGATGTTGATCAGGCCATTGTGCGGGTGAGGGCGGCGGAGCAGGCGTTGATCGAATCGCCTGATACGGAGTTTCGTTTCCACAGCGGTGTGCCGCCGCTCTAAAAGCAAAAAGCGCCCAGTCGGGCGCTTTTTTGTAGGGCCGCGATGCTGGTTACTGCTGCACTTTCAAATCCAGGGAAAGGTCGCGCGCAGCCTTGGTGGCCAGTACCCCCATCAGCTGGCTAATTTCGTCCTGGCGGCTCGTGCCATCGCCGCTTGCGCCCATCATGACGCTCGGGACCGGCGCTTGGGCAGCGGCTTCGGCCCAGACCTTATTAATGGCGATCAGGGCATCGAGTTTCGGTTGCAACGCACCGTCGGCTTTGATGACCGCTTCACGGGCGTGGGCCTCTGCATCGGCGGTGATCTTCGTCGCGTCAGCGGTGATGGCGGCTTTATCACGCAGCAGTTCGGCGGTCTGTTTTTCGATCTCGGCCCGGCCTTTTTCTCGTTCCGCATTGATGATCGCCAGTTGCTTCTCGGTTTCGGCCTGGGTGGTGCGTTCGATCTGATCGCGCAAAGTTTCCTGGCGACGGGCTTCTACCTCTTTCTCGCCGCGTGCAGTGACCAGTAGTTTTTCTTCCTCTTCTTTCAGGCGGTTTTGCCGCGCAACAGCGAGTTCGGCCAGCGCTTGTTGCACCTTGACCATGCGCTGTTTGTATTGAGGGTTGGGGTCAACGTTGGTGATGCGTGCCTCAACCACTTCAACGCCGTACTTGCGAAACTGTTGCTGTTTACGCACCGGCAGGCCTTTGCTGTCCATCACCTTTTCGGTGACAAACTGGCTGGCGTTGTTGTCGCCAAAAGCACCTTGTTCAGTGCCGGCTTGCAGGATGGCCGTCTGAGTCGGCTGATGACCGCGCGGGCCGCGTACTTCCTTGCGCTTGATCAGGTACAGGCCGTCGTTGAGTTGGTTCTCGAACTCGGCGGCAAATTCGCTGCGCGCACCGGCATAGAAATCATCGGCACTCATCAATGAGGCGGTGGCCTGCAAGGTTTCCTTGATGGCTGGCACCAGGGCTGTGGTGATGAAGTTTTCCGGGTTGCGATATTCCTGCGCGATGATCAGAAATTGGTCGCCAGTGGGCAGGCGAAAGCGCGCTGAGGATTCAACTTTGGCGTCGACGTTGCCAAGAAACACAATAGGGAACGCTTCGATGGTGGCACCCAGCGAATCGTTATCACTGTTGTCATTGATGGCCAGTGCTTCAGTCAGGACGGATTGCACACTCAGGGCTTTTTTCCAGGCTGTAGCGCGGCCAAACCATTTGGTGGCATAGCCGACATCATCAACTACTTTTTCCTCGCCAAAGATGGTGCGCACGTGCGTGGCAAAACCAGCTTCGTTGTAGAAGAACACGCTGTTAAAGGTGACGAAGCTCAGCGCAATAACAGCGGCTGGGGCAAGCGCGTATTTGAAGATCTGTTCCTTGTTGATCAGCATGATCGTTCCCTGATGGTGTTTTCGAGGGCGCAGATGCTGATCAGAGATGCGCAGAGCGTCAAGACGCTACGAGCAGGATTGTGCGCGCCGCGTCAAAATTTATGACGTGAGCGCAAAAGGTTTTTGCAGCAGCCCGTCAGCATCAACTTGCAGTGCCCAGCCTTGCTTGTCCCAGTCGCCGAGCACAATACGTTGCGCCGCATGGCCGTTGACTAGTAATTGATGGGTCGCTGGTCGATGGGTGTGGCCGTGTATCAGCGTGAGCACGCCATGTTCGGCCATGATGCGTGGCACTTCATCCGGCGTAACATCAACGATCTCGCTGGCTTTCATCCGCGTTTGTGTGCGGCTTTCATTGCGCAGTTTGCGTGCCAGTTTTTGCCGGGTGCTGAGCGGCAAGTTGCGCAGGATAAACAGCGATAGCGGATTGCGTAGCCAGCGACGAAGTTTCATGTAACCCACATCTTGCGTGCACAAACTGTCGCCGTGCATCAGCAGCACGCGTTTGCCATTCAGTTCGATCACGCTTGGGTCGGACAGCAAGGTGCAGCCCGCTTCGCGGCAGAAGGCTTTGCCAATCAGAAAGTCACGATTGCCATGCATCAGGTAGATGCGCGTGCCGCGTTCGCTGAGTTGACGCAGCGCTTGGGCAATCGAGCGTTGAAAGGGGGTGATAGCGTCGTCGCCGATCCACACTTCAAAGAAATCACCCAAGATATACAGCGCTTGGGCCTGAACCGCGCGTGTTTCGAGGAAATGCAGAAACGCCCGGCTGATGTCCGGGCGCTCCTGTTCAAGATGTAGGTCGGAGATCAGTAAGATCACTCAACGATCTCGGCGCGCTCGATGATTACGTCTTCAACCGGTACATCCTGGTGGCCGGATTTGCTGGTGGTCGCAACGGCCTTGATGGCGTTGACCACGTCCATGCCTTCAACCACTTCACCGAATACCGCATAGCCCCAGCCTTGGACGGTCGGCGCGCTGTGGTTGAGGAAGCTGTTGTCGCCCACGTTGATAAAGAACTGCGCGGAGGCCGAATGCGGCTCCATGGTGCGGGCCATGGCCACAGTGCCGATTTTATTGGCTACGCCGTTGTTGGCTTCGTTCTTGATCGGTGCGCGGGTGGTTTTCTGCGTCATGCCGGGTTCGAAACCGCCACCTTGGATCATAAAGTTGCTGATCACGCGGTGGAAAACGGTGTTGTCGTAATGACCGTCTTTTACGTACTGCTTAAAGTTGGCCACGGTTTCCGGGGCTTTGTCTTCGAACAGGTTGAGGGTGATAACGCCGTGGTTGGTATGCAGCTTGATCATGGAGGTAATCGCTCTGTCGATAAATCCGTGAGCCGCCGAGTTCCAGCAAAGGGCTTTGAAGCGGCTCTTGGGCCTGTCAGGGGGTTGACAGCTTCGGCTATGATAAGCGCTTTGTATAAGCCGGCCTACCCTGAGAGCCTGACTACATCCTGCTTTGCGTTGGCTTAATGGCGTTGAAAACCACCTCGGAATGCTCATTTTCCTGAGTAAATCCAGTATCCATGGCTGTTTTCATGACCGTTTTGCCCTTAGATCGCAAGGTTGTATGCAGGCTTTGAATTGCGCCCCGCACTCGCCAAGGACCCCATGAGCAAGCCAGAAACTGTCGCCGCCGCTAACTTTCTTCGTTCCATCGTCCAGGCCGATCTGGATGCAGGCAAGCACACAAAAATCATCACCCGTTTTCCGCCGGAGCCCAATGGCTACCTGCACATCGGTCATGCCAAGTCGATCTGTCTGAATTTCGGCCTGGCTAAAGAGTTTGGTGGTGAGTGCAACCTGCGTTTCGACGACACCAACCCGGCTAAGGAAGACCAGGAATACATCGACGCAATCAAGAGCGATGTGCAGTGGCTGGGCTTTCAGTGGGCCGGCGAGGAGCGCTATGCCTCCAACTACTTTGATCAGTTGTATAGCTGGGCTGTTGAGCTGATCAAGGCGGGCAAGGCCTTTGTTTGCGACCTTAACGCCGAAGAAATGCGCGCCTATCGCGGCAACCTCACTGAGCCAGGCAAGAACAGCCCGTTCCGTGAGCGCAGCGTCGAGGAAAACCTTGATTTGTTCGCCCGCATGAAAGCCGGCGAATTCGCTGATGGCGTGCGTTCGCTGCGCGCGAAGATTGACATGGCCTCGCCGAACATCAACCTGCGCGACCCGATTCTGTACCGCATTCGCCATGCCCATCACCACCAGACCGGTGACAAGTGGTGCATTTATCCGAGCTATGACTTCACCCACGGTCAGTCCGATGCCATCGAAGGCATCACCCACTCGATCTGCACCTTGGAGTTCGAAGATCACCGTCCGCTGTACGAGTGGTTCTTGGCGCAATTGCCAGTGCCGGCGCAGCCGCGTCAGTACGAATTCGCCCGCCTTAACCTGAACTACACCATCACCAGCAAGCGCAAGCTCAAGCAGTTGGTTGACGAGAAGCACGTTAATGGTTGGGACGACCCGCGCATGTCGACTCTGTCGGGCTTTCGTCGTCGTGGTTATACCCCGGCCTCGATCCGCACCTTCTGCGACATGATCGGCGTCAACCGCGCCGGTGGTGTGGTGGATATTGGCATGCTTGAGTTTGCCATCCGCGAAGACCTAGACGCCAACGCTGCCCGCGCTATGTGCGTGCTCAAACCGCTGAAAGTGGTGATCACCAATTACCCGCAAGGTCAGGTCGAAAACCTGGAGTTGGCACGCCACCCGAAACAGGACATGGGCGTGCGGGTGTTGCCGTTTAGCCGCGAGATCTACATCGATGCCAGCGACTTCGAAGAGGTTCCGCCGGCCGGCTTCAAGCGTCTAATCCCCGGTGGCGAAGCGCGCCTGCGCGGCAGTTACGTGATTCGCGCCGATGAAGCGATCAAGGACGCTGCTGGCAATATCGTCGAGCTGCGCTGCACTTACGACGAGAACACCCTGGGCAAAAACCCTGAAGGCCGCAAAGTCAAAGGTGTGATTCACTGGGTGCCAGCGGCTGAAAGCGTCGAGTGCGAAGTGCGCTTGTACGACCGCCTGTTCCGCTCCGCCAACCCGGAGAAGGACGAAGACGGCGGCAGCTTCCTCGATAACATCAACCCTGAATCGCTGGTGGTGCTCAAGGGCTGTCGCGCTGAGCCATCGCTGGCCGAAGCGCTGCCTGAAGAACGTTTCCAGTTCGAGCGCGAAGGCTACTTCTGCGCCGATATCAAGGACAGCAAGCCGGGTTCGCTCGTCTTTAACCGGACTGTCACCCTGCGCGACTCCTGGGCCTAAGGCTCAGATGCTCTGATTAGAACCGGGTCGGTACGCTGGCCCGTTGTTTTTCAAGGAACTGCAATGCTCTCGATCTATAACACGCTGACCAAAAGCAAAGATGTTTTTAAACCGCTGGTGGGTAACCAGGTGCGCATGTATGTGTGCGGCATGACGGTTTATGACTTCTGTCACATCGGTCATGCGCGGGTGATGGTGGCGTTCGATGTGGTGACTCGCTGGCTGCGTCATCGCGGCTATGAAGTGACCTATGTGCGCAACATCACGGATATCGACGACAAGATCATCAAGCGTGCCAACGACAACGGCGAGCCGTTCGAAGCATTGGTCGAGCGCATGATTGCGGCCATGCACGAAGACGAAGCGCGCCTGAATGTCCTGCGGCCCGATCAGGAGCCGCGCGCCACTGATCATATCGCTGGCATGCACCAGATGATTCAAACCTTGATCGACAAGGGTTTTGCCTATGCGCCGGGTAATGGCGACGTGTATTACCGCGTCACCAAATTTGAGACCTACGGCAAGCTGTCGCGCCGCAAGATCGACGAGTTGAAGATCGGTGCGCGCATTGAGGTTGATGAAATCAAGGAAGATCCGCTGGACTTCGTCTTGTGGAAGGGCGTCAAGCCGGGCGAGCCGAGTTGGGAGTCGCCGTGGGGGGCGGGCCGTCCCGGCTGGCATATTGAGTGCTCGGTGATGTCGACCTGCTGCCTGGGCGAGACCTTCGATATTCATGGCGGCGGCCCGGATCTTGTGTTCCCGCACCACGAAAACGAGATCGCACAGAGCGAGGCGGCCACCGGCAAGCTTTACGCCAATGCCTGGATGCATGCCGGCGCGGTGCGTGTGGACGGCGAGAAAATGTCCAAGTCCTTGGGCAACTTCTTCACCATTCGTGAGGTGCTGGAGAAGTATCACCCAGAGGTGGTGCGTTACCTGCTGGTGTCCAGCCACTACCGCAGCCCGATCAACTACTCCGAAGACAGCCTGCGCGAAGCCAAGGGCGCTCTGGAGCGTTTCTACAACGCGCTCAAGGGGCTGCCCGCTGTTGCACCGGCTGGTGGCGAAGATTTTGTCGAGCGTTTTGCCGCGGCCATGGATGATGATTTCAACTCGCCGGAAGCGTGTGCTGTTTTGTTCGAACTGGCCCGCGATATCAATCGCTTGCGTGACAGCGATCTGCAGGCTGCTGCCGGCTTGGCTGCGCGCTTGAAGGAACTGGCTAAGGTGCTGGGTGTGTTGCAGCTTGAGCCTGAGGCTTTTCTGCAGGCAGGTGCGGCTGGCAAGGTCGATGCTGCGCAAGTGGAGGCGCTTATCGCCGCACGCCTGCAGGCACGCGCGGAGAAGAACTGGGGCGAGTCCGACCTTATCCGCGATCAGCTCACCGCTATGGGCGTGGTGCTGGAAGACGGTAAAGGTGGAACGTCCTGGCGTTTGGCGGACTAACTGCTCTTAATGGGCGCGTGGTTCGGTCGTCTGTTTAAGCTGGTAGCGGCATAAACCAATAAAAAATGCCCGCTTCGAGAGAGGCGGGCATTTTTATTTGTAGGCTTAACGATCGCTGCGCTTGCTTAGTCGTGTAGGTGCTCAGCTGCGTGCAGGGTGTTTTCCAGCAGGCATGCACGAGTCATCGGGCCTACGCCGCCCGGTACGGGTGTGATCCAGCCAGCACGGGGCAGGGCGGTCTCGTACACCACATCACCGATCAGCTTGCCGTCATCTTGGCGGTTAATCCCGACATCAATGACGATCGCCCCTTCTTTGATCCATTCGCCTTTGACCAGTCCTGTTTTGCCGGCGGCCACCACAACAATATCCGCTTGGCCGACATGCATGGGCAGGTCTTTGGTGAAGCGGTGGGTGACCGTGACCGTGCAGCCAGCCAGTAGCAGTTCCATAGCCATTGGGCGACCAACGATATTAGAGGCGCCAACCACCACAGCATGCATGCCATAAAGATCGGCGCCAGTGCTTTGCAGGAGCGTCATGATGCCTTTGGGAGTGCAGGGGCGCAGCAGTGGCATGCGCTGCGCCAGGCGGCCGATGTTGTAAGGATGAAAGCCGTCAACGTCCTTATCAGGGCGAATGCGTTCAAGTAGCAAGGATGCATCCAGGTGAGCGGGGAGCGGCAGTTGAACCAGAATGCCATCAATAGCGGGGTCTTCGTTCAGGCGGTCGATAAGGGCCATGAGTTCAGCCTGCTCGGTGTTTGCAGGCAAGTCATAGGCTTGCGACAGGAAGCCAACTTCTTCGCAATCCTTACGCTTGTGTGAAACGTAGACCTGAGACGCTGGATCGCTACCGACGAGGATTACGGCCAGTCCGGGTGCGCGCTGCCCTTGCTGGCGTCGTTCGGTGACACGTTGGGCGATCTGCTGGCGCAGGCTGGCGGCAATTGCTTTGCCATCGATCAGTTGTGCGGTCATTGCGCTTGGTTAACCATTTAAAGAAGGATGAAAAAAGGTCACCTATTCTCGCATGGGCTTGCTGTTGGGCAAAGGCGGCAGTCCGGCTTTTCGCGTAACTCCTTTAAATGGCTGATTTTTTTTAGCTTTTAGTGTTGACGAGTTTAAAGTGGCTCTATAACATTCGCCCCGCTTGTCGAGCACAGCCAGTCGCTGGGTAAGACGGCAAAGGTCGAAGCTGCAAAGTTTTTTCCGAAGCCGAAAGCTTTAAGTCTGCGCTAGCAGATGGATAAGTGCCCGTAGCTCAGCTGGATAGAGCATCCGCCTTCTAAGCGGATGGTCGCAGGTTCGAGTCCTGCCGGGTGCGCCATTTGGCGGTCTTGGCTCAAGTAAATGCAATATGGTGGGCGTAGCTCAGTTGGTAGAGCGCAGGATTGTGACTCCTGTTGTCGTGGGTTCGATCCCCATCGTCCACCCCATATTTAGAAATCGCCAGGTTAAAGCCTGGCGTTTTCGTATAAAGCTTTACCATGCGGACGTGGTGGAATTGGTAGACACACTGGATTTAGGTTCCAGCGCCGCAAGGCGTGAGAGTTCGAGTCTCTCCGTCCGCACCATCTTTATCTTTAACTCCCTCCCGTTTGCCGCCTGCATCTAGGGTGACTTCTTCAAATCGACCCTCTAGAATGCATGCCCTTGATTTGGGGTCGGCAAGCGGCCGGCTTTTGTCTGTGCAACGAGGATTATCCATGCAAGTTTCTGTTGAAAGCACTTCTGCTCTCGAGCGCCGTATGACCGTCGGCGTCTCTGTTGAGCGCATCGAGACTGAAGTCAACAAGCGTCTGCAGCAGACCGCCCGTCGTGCCAAAGTCCCTGGTTTCCGCCCTGGCAAAGTGCCTATGAGCGTAATCCGTCAGCGCTACGAAGACTCCGCGCGCCAAGAAGCCTTGGGCGACCTGATTCAGTCCACTTTCTACGAAGCTGTTGTTGAGCAAAAGCTCAATCCAGCCGGCGCTCCAGCTGTAGAGCCGAAGTCTTTCGAGAAAGGCAAGGATCTGGAATACGTCGCTACCTTTGAAGTCTTCCCTGAGTTCACGGTTGCCGGCTTGGAAGCTATCGCTGTTGAGCGTCTGCAGGCTGATGTGGCTGATGCGGATGTCGACAACATGCTGGATATCCTGCGCAAGCAAAATACCCGTTTTGAGACTGTTGAGCGCGCTGCCGAGAATGGCGATCAGCTTAATATCGATTTTGTTGGCAAAATTGACGGCGAAGCATTTGCCGGTGGTTCTGCCAAAGGCACTCAGTTGGTGCTGGGTTCCGGTCGTATGATCCCTGGCTTCGAAGATGCCTTGGTGGGTGTGAAAGCGGGTGAAGAGCGTGTCATCAACCCCGTTTTCCCTGCTGACTACCAGAACCTTGATCTGGCGGGTAAAGCAGCTGAGTTCACTGTTACCGTAAACAGCGTAGCTGCTCCTCAGTTGCCTGAATTGAACGATGAATTCTTCGCTCTGTTCGGTGTTAAAGAAGGCGGCCTTGAAGGCTTCCGTGCTGAAGTGCGTAAGAACATGGAGCGTGAGCTGCGTCAGGCGATCAAGTCCAAGATCAAGGCTCAGGTTATGGACGGTCTGTTGGTTGCCAATCCGATCGAAGTGCCAAAGGCACTGATCATCAACGAAGTGAATCGTCTGCGCGTGCAGGCTGTTCAGCAGTTTGGTGGCAACATTAAGCCTGACCAACTGCCAGCTGAGCTGTTCGAAGAGCAAGCCAAGCGCCGTGTCGTGCTGGGCTTGGTTGTAGCTGAAGTGGTTAAGCAGTTCGAACTGAAGCCAGATGATGCGCGCGTTCGCGAAATGATTCAGGAAATGGCTTCTGCTTACCAAGAGCCAGAGCAGGTTGTGGCTTGGTACTACAAAAATGACCAGCAAATGAACGAAGTACGTTCGGTTGTGCTGGAAGAACAAGTTGTAGATACTGTTTTGCAGAAGGCCAACGTGACTGATAAAACAGTCTCGTACGAAGAAGCTGTCAAGCCGGTAGAAGCTCCACAAGCCGCCTGATTTCTTTACCTCGTTCGAACACGACATAAGCCAGCCTTCGCGCTGGCTTATGCGTATTTGTGACATGACTATTTAGGGAGCGAGTGCACGCATGTCCCGCAATCCTTTTATGCATCAAATGTCTGACATCCAAGCCGCTGGCGGCTTGGTGCCCATGGTTGTCGAGCAGTCGGCTCGCGGTGAGCGCGCCTATGACATCTATTCGCGCCTGCTCAAGGAGCGAGTGATCTTTCTGGTCGGCCCTGTTGAAGACTACATGGCCAACCTGATCTGTGCGCAACTGCTGTTCCTTGAAGCGGAAAATCCGGACAAGGACATCCATCTTTACATCAACTCGCCAGGCGGCTCGGTAACGGCAGGTATGTCGATCTACGACACCATGCAGTTCATCAAGCCTAACGTGTCCACCACCTGTATTGGTCAGGCATGCAGCATGGGTGCATTCCTGCTGACCGCTGGTGCCGAGGGCAAGCGTTACTGCCTGCCGAATTCGCGCGTGATGATTCACCAGCCATTGGGCGGTTTCCAAGGCCAGGCATCTGACATCGAGATCCATGCCAAGGAAATCCTCTTTATCCGCGAGCGTCTAAACACGCTGATGGCCAAGCACAGCGGGCATACCTTGGAAGAGATCGAGCGCGATACTAACCGCGATAACTTCATGAGCGCCGAAGCTGCTCGTGATTACGGGTTGATCGACGCTGTGATTGAAAAGCGCCCCGCTTAATATAAGCAGCTCAAAATAGGCTAGGTCGGCGTTTCCGGCCTCCAGCGGGCTTGAAAAAGCCCGCATAAGCCTTCATCTTGTGTTGCAAGCCTATCGGATTTGGATCGAACGAATGACTGACACCCGCAACGGCGAGGACAACGGCAAGTTGCTTTATTGCTCCTTCTGCGGCAAAAGCCAGCATGAAGTGCGCAAATTAATTGCCGGCCCCTCTGTCTTCATCTGCGACGAGTGCGTAGACCTGTGTAACGACATCATCCGTGAGGAGGTGCAGGAAGCTCAGGCCGAAAGCAGCGCGCACAAATTACCTGCTCCCAAGGAAATTAGCGGCATTCTTGATCAATACGTCATTGGTCAGGAGCGCGCGAAGAAAATTTTGGCTGTAGCGGTCTATAACCACTACAAGCGCCTCAATCAGCGCGACAAGAAAGATGAGATTGAGTTGGGTAAGAGTAACATCCTGCTCATCGGCCCGACTGGCTCAGGTAAAACCCTGTTGGCTGAAACGTTGGCGCGCTTGCTCAACGTTCCCTTCACCATCGCTGACGCCACCACCCTGACCGAAGCAGGTTATGTGGGTGAAGATGTTGAAAACATCATTCAGAAGCTGCTACAGAAGTGCGACTACGATGTAGAAAAAGCCCAGATGGGTATTGTTTACATCGACGAAATCGACAAGATTTCGCGCAAGTCCGACAACCCATCGATTACCCGTGATGTATCGGGTGAGGGCGTGCAGCAGGCGTTGCTCAAACTGATTGAAGGGACCGTGGCGTCTGTTCCACCGCAAGGTGGTCGCAAGCATCCGCAGCAGGAATTTTTGCAGGTCGATACCCGCAATATCTTGTTTATTTGTGGTGGCGCTTTCTCAGGGTTAGAGAAGGTTATTCAGAGCCGCTCGACCAAAGGCGGAATCGGTTTCAATGCCGAGGTTCGCAGTAAGGAAGAGGGCAAGAAAGTTGGCGAGTCGTTGCGCGCTGTTGAGCCCGACGATTTGGTCAAGTTTGGCCTGATTCCTGAGTTTGTTGGCCGCTTGCCGGTTATCGCAACGCTGGATGAGCTCGATGAAGCGGCCTTGGTGCAAATTCTGACCGAGCCGAAGAATGCTCTGACCAAGCAATATGGCAAGCTGTTCGAGATGGAAGGTGTTGAGCTGGAATTCCGGCCTGATGCCCTGAAGTCGGTTGCCCATAAGGCGCTTGAGCGTAAAACCGGTGCTCGTGGCCTGCGTTCAATCCTTGAAGGTGTACTGCTCGATACTATGTACGAGATACCCTCGCAATCTGACGTCAGCAAGGTGGTTATCGATGAGAGTGTTATCGACGGCACCTCCAAGCCGTTGCTCATTTATGAGAATAAAGAGCTTCCAGCTAAGGCTGCGCCTGACGCGTAACAGCGCTGTAACATGTTGAAAGCAAGGGGCCTGCGGGCCCCTTTGCTTTTCCTACTGCAATGCTTGTTTTTTGTTGGTGCTGCCCCCATCTTAGTTTCAAGGGTTACCCATCAGTTTACGGCCGTAAGGCCGCTGTAGAGCCAAAAACATGAAGACAACCATCGAATTGCCTCTCCTGCCGTTGCGTGACGTTGTGGTCTATCCACACATGGTCATCCCATTGTTTGTCGGCCGTGAAAAGTCCATTGAGGCCCTAGAGGCCGCGATGACGGGCGAAAAGCAGATTTTGCTTCTGGCGCAGAAAAATCCTGCTGATGACGATCCCGATGAAGCCGGGCTTTATCGCGTAGGCACGGTTGCAACGGTATTGCAGCTTTTGAAATTGCCCGATGGCACAGTCAAGGTGCTGGTTGAGGGCGAGCAGCGCGGCGAAATTGAGCGCTTCATTGAAGCCGACGGCCATTGCCGAGCTGACGTGCAGTTGATTGATGAGGTGGATGTCGCCGAGCGCGAGTCCGAAGTGTTTACCCGTAGCCTGCTCAGCCAGTTTGAGCAGTATGTTCAGCTTGGGAAGAAGGTTCCTGCTGAGGTGCTGGCTTCGCTTAATGGCATTGATGAGCCGAGCCGCCTGGTCGATACCATGGCTGCGCACATGGTGTTGAAAATTGAGCAGAAGCAAGAAATTCTTGAAATTACCGATTTAGCAGCTCGTGTCGAACACGTGCTCGCCCTGCTGGATGCAGAAATTGACTTGCTGCAAGTTGAGAAGCGCATCCGTGGGCGGGTCAAGAAGCAAATGGAGCGCAGTCAGCGCGAGTACTACCTGAATGAGCAGATGAAGGCTATTCAGAAGGAACTCGGTGATGGCGAAGAAGGGCATAACGAACTTGATGAGCTGAAAAAGCGCATCGAAAACGCAGGTCTTTCCACTGAAGCACATACCAAGGCTAATGCTGAGTTGAACAAGCTCAAGCAGATGTCGCCCATGTCGGCCGAAGCGACCGTGGTGCGCTCATACATCGACTGGTTGGTTAATGTGCCGTGGAAGGCGCAGAGCAAAGTCCGCCTTGATCTGGCCCGCGCTGAAAGCATTTTGGATGCTGATCATTACGGTTTGGAGGAGGTCAAGGAGCGAATTCTTGAGTACCTCGCCGTGCAAAAGCGAGTGAAAAAGCTCAAGGGGCCTGTGTTGTGCTTGGTCGGTCCGCCGGGCGTAGGTAAGACGTCTCTGGCGGAGTCAATTGCATCGGCCACCAACCGCAAGTTCGTGCGCATGGCCTTGGGTGGTGTGCGTGATGAAGCCGAAATTCGCGGTCATCGCCGTACTTACATTGGCTCCATGCCGGGTCGTCTCATCCAGAAAATGACTAAGGTTGGGGTGCGTAATCCACTGTTCTTGCTCGACGAAATCGACAAAATGGGCCAGGACATGCGTGGTGATCCGGCCTCGGCGCTGCTCGAGGTGCTTGATCCCGAGCAGAACCACAATTTCAACGACCATTATCTGGAAGTCGATTACGACCTGTCTGACGTAATGTTCCTCTGTACCGCCAACTCGATGAACATTCCCGGCCCATTATTGGACCGTATGGAAGTGATTCGTTTGCCTGGCTACACCGAGGCCGAGAAGATCAATATTGCGATCAAGTACCTCGTGCCCAAGCAGGTCCAAGCCAACGGTTTGAAGAAAACCGAGCTGCTGTTTGACGAAGCTGCTATCCGCGACATTATCCGTTACTACACCCGTGAAGCGGGCGTGCGTGGTCTTGAGCGGCAGATTGCCAAGGTATGTCGTAAGGCTGTCAAAGAGCATGCCACCGAAAAACGCTTCCAAGTGAGCGTGAGTGCCGATTCTTTGGAACACTTTCTCGGTGTTCGCAAGCACCGTTACGGTCTGGCTGAGCAGCAAGATCAGATCGGTCAGGTTACCGGTCTTGCCTGGACCCAGGTCGGTGGTGAGTTATTGACCATCGAGGCAGTCGTTGTGCCGGGCAAAGGTCAGTTGATCAAAACCGGCTCGCTCGGCGATGTGATGGTCGAGTCGATCACTGCGGCGCAAACGGTGGTGCGTAGCCGCGCTAAGAGCCTAGGCGTGCCTGTGGACTTCTACGAGAAGCAGGACATCCATATCCATATGCCTGAGGGCGCAACACCCAAAGACGGCCCCAGCGCAGGCGTTGGTATGTGTACGGCGCTGGTTTCAGCCCTGACGCAGATACCGGTTCGCGCTGATGTTGCCATGACTGGTGAAATCACCCTACGTGGCCAGGTGCTTGCTATCGGTGGGTTGAAAGAAAAACTGCTGGCAGCTCACCGAGGCGGCATCAAGACGGTGATTATTCCGGAAGAGAATGTCCGCGATCTCAAAGAGATTCCGGAGAATATTAAGCAGGACCTGCAGATTAAACCGGTTAAATGGATTGACGAGGTCCTGCAAATTGCGCTGCAATACGCTCCGGAGCCCTTGCCTGATGCGGCTCCCATGGTTGCAAAGGATGAAAAGCGCGAGACTGATTCCAAGGAGCGAATTAGCACGCATTAGCCGGAGTGCTTCCTTGACACATTTTTGGAGCCCTTGTTATAAAGCGGCTCTTCGTGTCGGTAGGCTTTCCAGCACCCGCTTCGCTTACATTTAAAAGCAAGAAATAAACTAAACAGAAATTAAGGGGACTTAAGAGTGAACAAGTCGGAACTGATCGATGCCATCGCTGCATCTGCTGATATCCCAAAAGCTGTAGCTGGCCGCGCGCTGGACGCAGTTATTGAATCCGTTACTGGTGCTCTGAAGGCTGGTGACTCCGTGGTTCTGGTTGGCTTTGGCACCTTCGCTGTCAAAGAGCGTGCTGCACGCACTGGCCGTAACCCACAAACTGGTAACCCGATCAGCATCGCTGCTGCCAAGATTCCAGGTTTCAAAGCTGGCAAAGCCCTGAAAGACGCTGTCAACTAAGCTTCTTTTCGGTTTTGTTAGGCAGGCTGGTTGAATGACCAGTCTGAGGCGAGCGAGGTGTTTGATGTGTAAATTCATCTGTGTAATTCAAATGAGTTAACCGGCTCTACTCGCTCTGCCCACCACGAGAAGGCGCATCCACCGATGCGCCTTTCTTCTATCCGGATTTTACCCACACTGCGCGACTGCTTTTTTGTTCAGTCGTTCTGGGGGACGCATGCTGCAGAACATCAGGGACAATTCAAAAGGTTGGATTGCCAAAACCATTATCGGCATCATCATCGCCCTAATGGCGTTGACGGGTGTAGAAGCCATTTTTACCGGCACCAGCAACAGCCAAAACGCGGCCAAGGTTGATGGTGTTGAGATCACGTCCGTCGAGTTGAGTCAGGCGGTTGAGATGCAACGTCGGCAGCTTTTGCAGCAGTTGGGGCGTGATTTTGATGCGTCGCTGCTGGACGAGAAGCTGCTGCGTGAAGCGGCATTGAATAGCTTGATTGAACGCACGCTGCTGCTTAACGGTGCGCGTGACGCGAAGTTTGCTTTTTCTCAGCAATCGCTGGATCAGGTGATACTGAACACGCCAGAGTTTCTGGTTGATGGTCAATTTAATGCTGAGCGTTTTGATCAGGTGATCCGTCAGCTGGGTTTCAACCGTTTACAGTTCCGCGAAATGCTTGAGCAGGAAATGCTGATCGGCCAATTGCGTGCCGGTTTGGGCAACAGCGGTTTTGTGACGGATGCCGAGGTTCAGGCTTTTGCCGCCCTTGAGAAGCAGACCCGCGACTTTGCCACGCTGACGCTTAAAGCCGATTTGGATGCAGTTGCGCTCAGTGACGATGACATCAAGGCCTACTACGAGGCTCAGGCCAGCCAGTTCATGAGTCCTGAACAGGTTGTGCTGGAATACGTTGAGCTGAAGAAAGACGCCTTCTTTGACCAAGTTGAAGTCTCTGCCGAAGATCTGCAAAGCGCTTATGAAAACGAGATCGCCAATCTGGCAGAGCAACGCCGTGCCGCGCACATCCTCGTTGAAGTAAACGATGCGCTTAATGATGACCAAGCCCAAGCCAAGCTGATTGAGGTGCAGAAGCGCCTCGAGCAGGGTGATGATTTTGCCGCACTGGCCAAGGAGTTTTCGGACGATTCCGGCTCGGCAGTTGATGGTGGTGATCTGGGTTTTGCCGGCCCGGGCGTCTATGACCCTGCGTTTGAAGAGGCGTTGTATGCGTTGAGCGAGAACGCGGTCTCTGCACCGGTGCGCAGCGAGTTTGGTTGGCATTTGATCAAGCTGCTGGGTGTTCAGGCACCTGAAGTTCCGAGTTTTGCCAGCCTGGAAGAAAAACTTCAGCGTGATCTCAAAGCGCGTCAAGTTGAGCAGCGTTTTGTTGAAGTAGCCAAAGACCTCGAAGATTCAGCATTTGAAGCCTCGGATCTGGCTCAGCCAGCCCAAGAGTTAGGGCTAGAGGTTAAAACCACAGAAGCCTTTGGTCGTCAGGGTGGCAGCGAAGGTCTGACAGCAAATCGTCAGGTTATTCAGGCCGCGTTTAGTGATGAGGTTCTTGAGGACGGTAGCAACAGCAGCATCATCGAACTTGACCCGAACACTGTAGTGGTCGTGCGTGCCAAGGAGCACAACAAGCCAGAGCAACTGCCACTGGAGCAAGTGTCCGACAGTATCCGCACTCAGCTGACACAAGTTCGCGCCAGCGAAGCTGTAAAAGCCAAGGGTGAGTCGCAACTGAAAGCCTTGCGTGAAGGCACCACGCCCGTCACGCAGGCGGAAGCCGGCCAAGGCTGGAATGTCATTGAGGCTGCAACCCGCAGTCAGGAAGGGGTAGAGCCATCAGTGTTACAAGCCCTGTTCCGCATGCCCAAGCCCGATGCCGCTGATAAACCAACCTTCACAGGTGTGAGCCTGAGTAATGGTGATTTCGTCATCGTTCGCCTCAATGGTGTGAGCCAGCCAGAGCAAACACTGGCTGATGAAGAGAAGGCTATGTACGCGCGTTTCTTAGCGTCGCGTGCGGGTCAGCAAGACTTTGCTGCGTTCCGCAAGCAGTTGGAAGATAAAGCGGATATCGAGCGTTTCTAATCCGTCTCTAAGCCCGCTGCTTGCCTGAAGGGTCGGCTCGGGCCACAGCTGATGTGATGGTCAATAGGCAAACGCCCCGACAGGTTCGGGGCGTTTGCTTTTCGGCTATATGTACACCTTTAAAGCGCAGTGGCGACCTAGGGCTGGCATCGAATGCACAACTCTGCGTTGTGCCCATCCAATCAAGATGGGTTTAAGGCGGTATGGCATTGACCGATGAACGTAAGCGTCCAGCCAAGTCACCTTCCGAACTCCAGCATTAAGGGCGATGGTGTCCGCGTATTTTTAAGCGGACGCGATTGCCCTTATCGCCGGGATTT
>LNDO01000072.1 GCA_001465025.1 Pseudomonas sp. Ga0074129 | reverse complement strand
TAGTGAAACGATGCATCGCCGATGGTAGTGTGGGGTTTCCCCATGTGAGAGTAGGTCATCGTCAAGCACCTATACCAAAACCCCCGATCGTGAAAACGATCGGGGGTTTTACTTTATGCCGCGTAAAACTTTCCGAGCGCAGGACAGCACCTGACCTATCATCGATAGGCAATCTAGGTTGTCGTGGCTATGATGCCCGAGCCTACTAACCCAGAGTTCTTCAAATGGTCGAGCCGGCATCCTCAGACAATCTTCCAGCGCTTGAGCTCGATCGATTAATTGCATGCCATGAGTGCGACTTGTTGCTGCGTAAGCCCTTAACCAGCGCAGGCGAGAAGGTTGAATGTCCGCGCTGCGGTTATGAGCTATACACCCATAGATCTCAGGTTGTTCGTCGTAGTTTGGCGTTGGTAATTACTGCATTGCTGTTGTATCTGCCGGCTAATTTCTTACCCATCATGCAACTCAATCTTCTTGGTCAAGTCACCGAAGATACCGTGTGGAGCGGCGTGCTCGGACTGTATAGCAGCGGTATGCAGAGCATTGCTGTTGTTGTATTTCTGTGCAGCATGGCTATGCCTTTGCTCAAATTGCTTTGTCAGTTTGCCGTGTTGTTGAGTATTCGTTTGGATATAGGCCGTAGTTATGGCCTATTGCTTTACCGGATTTATCACCATATGCGCGAGTGGGGGATGCTGGAGGTTTACCTCATGGGCATCTTGGTGGCTATTGTGAAGTTAGTTGATTTGGCTGACCTGAGTATCGGTCTAGGCTTGTTTTGTTTTATTGCGCTATTGCTGGTTCAAGTCTGGCTTGAGGTGACGATGTCGCCGCATCAAATCTGGGAAGCCCTGTCAGGAGAGGATAAGCATGCGTGCGATTGATGCGGGTTTGCTTATTTGCCATGAGTGCCATCAACTCAATCCACACAAGCCGGACGAAGAAAAGCAGTTCTGCGTTCGTTGCGGTGGCCATTTGCATGCGCGCCGTCCTAACAGTTTGGCGCGGACGTGGGCTTTATTGATTTCGGCCGCACTGCTTTATATACCCGCCAATTTACTGCCGATCATGACTGTTAATTCGCTGGGTAAAGGACAGTCAGATACCATCATGTCGGGTGTTATTGAGTTGGTTAACTACGGTATGTTGCCGATTGCCGCGGTGGTATTTATCGCGAGCATTCTTGTGCCGACCTTCAAGCTTGTGGGCATTGCCTTGCTGTTGTATTCGGTACAACGCCATCAGCCGATGTCTGCCCGGCAACGGGTATTGATGTACCGCTTTATTGAATGGATCGGACGCTGGTCGATGTTGGATATCTTCGTTATCGCCATTCTAGTTGCGGTGGTCAATTTCGGCAGTTTGGCCAGTATTGTGCCTGGCTATGGCGCGACCGCTTTTGCCAGCGTTGTCGTGCTGACCATGCTGGCAGCGCTAACCTTCGATCCTCGCTTAATCTGGGACAACACCAAATCGGATGACGACCATGAATGATGTGCCCTTGGCTAAAACGCGGCCTGCTTCTAACTGGTCCGCTATTTGGGTGTTGCCACTGATCGCATTGCTGATCGGGGGGTGGTTGGGTTGGCGTGCTTACAACGAAGCCGGAATCGAGATTCAGGTTACTTTCGAAACGGGTGAGGGTTTGCAGGCAGGTAAAACCGAAGTGATTTACAAGGGTATGCCAATCGGCAAGTTGACTGCGCTTGAGTTAGACAGCACGGGGGATCAGAGCCGCGTACGTGCCACCGTGGAAATGGATAAACGTGTTGAAGGCCATTTGCTTAGCAATACGCGCTTCTGGCTGGTTAAACCCAGTGTTTCACTGGCGGGTATAACTGGTTTGGAAACCCTTGTTTCAGGTAATTACATTGCCGTTAGTCCAGGGGACGGTGAATCTACACGGAAGTTCACGGCGTTGAATCAACCGCCGCCAATGGCTGACAGCGTACCGGGCTTACACCTGACGCTGAAGGCGGATCGCCTTGGTTCGCTCAACCGTGATAGCCCTGTGTTCTATAAACAGATTCAGGTTGGCCGGGTTAAGAGTTATGCCTTGCTTGAAGAACAGAATCAGGTTGAGGTCAATGTCTACATCCAACCGCAATTTGCCTCTTTAGTGCGCAAACACACACGTTTTTGGAATGCCAGTGGCGTCTCCATTGATGCAGGGCTTAGCGGTGTGAAGGTGCGCACCGAGTCGCTGGCCAGTATTGTGGCTGGTGGTATTGCGTTTGCGACACCTGAGCATCGTAAAGACAGCCCTCCTACCGATCCTTCGTTACCTTTCCGGCTGTATGAAGATTTTGATGCTGCTCAGGCCGGCATCCGCGTGAATCTGAGCCTTCAGGAATTTGATGGTCTGGAGCCTGGCCGCACGCCTGTGATCTATAAGGGCATACAGGTTGGTCATATGAAGACCTTCAAAGTTGATGATGATTTAAGTGGTGCGCGGGTTGAGTTGATGCTGGACCCACGTACAGAAGACTACCTCGTTGAGGGCACTGACTTTTGGGTGGTTAAGCCGTCAATTTCCCTGGCAGGGATTACCGGGCTCGAAGCCTTGGTAAAGGGCAATTACATTGCCATTCGCCCCGGCGAGAAAGGTGCCGCGCCACAGCGTGATTTCGTTGCTAGAGCCAAGGCTCCACCTTTGGATATGTCTGCACCGGGGCTGCACGTGGTCTTGTTCAGTGATTCCCGTGGCTCGCTGGAAGTTGGTAGTCCGGTACTGTTCAAACAGGTCAAGGTGGGCACGGTGCAGAGTTATCAACTCTCACGGGATAATGAACAGGTGGCTTTTGGTGTGCATATCGAACCTGAGTTCTCGCACTTGGTTAATACCAGCACACGTTTCTGGAATGCCAGCGGAGTTACGTTAAAGGGTGGTCTGTCGGGGATTGAGGTTAAGAGTGAGTCGCTGCAAACGCTGATGGCCGGTGGCATTGCTTTTGAAACACCGGATGCCAAAGCGCCTAAAGGTGATCAACGTGTGCTGCGTTTCAACTTGCACAGCAGTCAGGACAGCGCGCTCGAAAAAGGCGTAGCCCTGACCATACGTGTGCCACGTGGCGATGGCTTGAACCCCGGTACGTCGATTCGTTACAAAGGACTGGAGGTGGGTAAAGTCGAGCGTGTTGAACTGACGCCTGACTTACAGGCGGTGATGCTGTATGCACGGGTGACCCAGGCGACGCAGCAAATCGCACGTGCCGGCACGCAGTTTTGGGTGGTCAAACCCGAGGTTAGCCTGACCCGTGCGGCCAATTTGGAAACCTTGGTGAGTGGCCAATACCTTGAAGTTTTGCCAGCCACTAAAGCGGGTAACCGTCAGGTTAACTTTGTTGCGCTGGCTGCGGCCCCAACCGATAACGCGCGTGAAGAAGGCCTGCGTTTGGTATTGAGTGCTGCGCGGCGTGGCTCGATCAAGCCGGGTGTAGTGGTCAGTTACCGCGAGGTGCCGGTCGGTAAGGTCACGGACTTTGAGCTTGGCCCCACCTCCGACCGTGTGCTGATTCATATCTTGATTGAGCCGCGTTATGCGCCGCTCGTGCGCACGGGAAGCCGCTTCTGGAATGCCAGTGGCATTGGCGTGGATGCCGGGTTGTTCAGTGGCGTAAAGGTGCGTACGGAGTCGCTTGAAGCGTTGCTGGAAGGTGGTATTGCTTTCGCATCACCAGATAACGCGCAAATGGGCGGCCCGGCGCAAGCTGGGCAAACCTTTGTGTTGAATGATGAACTCAAGGAAGAGTGGTTACGCTGGGCACCGAAGATTGCACTGAAGAAATAACCGACAAGGGCCGCAATTGCGGCCCTTGTGATTTGTGGTGTCCTGGCGTGCATCCGATTGGTGGGTTACGCGGCGTCTGGATTGTCCGTTGCATCAACGATAGATGCCTGCGCCGCTAACCCACCCTTCGTTTTAGGCGGTTTCGGCTGTTGCGCTCGCCTGTTCACCTTTGCTCTTGGCGCTGTCGCGACGCTGGATATATTTCCAATCCGCTTCATCGATATAGATGCCATTCGGCCCGCTGCCGCCTTCCAGGTCGATAGCCACAT
This sequence comes from Pseudomonas sp. Ga0074129, assembly GCA_001465025.1. Lineage (GTDB taxonomy): Bacteria > Pseudomonadota > Gammaproteobacteria > Pseudomonadales > Pseudomonadaceae > Aquipseudomonas. Next base: position 95,657 of record LNDO01000072.1, on the reverse strand, counting down.
GGGCTGAGACCTGCGGTTTTACCGACGCCAGAATTGGTACGAAGCCCAATTGCAGACTGGTTTCGATCAGCGCTTGTTGGTTCTTCTCGTCGATATCCGCCGCTTCGTCCAAGTAGTAAGGCAAACGCACTTTGCCGGCCTGGTCACGGTCCATCAGGTGCAGCAACAGATACATGTTGGTCAGCGCCTTGATGGTCATGGTGGTGCCGTTGGAGGCTGCGCCATCGATGTCGGTATGGATCACCGGCTGGCCGTGCACCTTGGTGATCTCGAAGGCCAACTCGAACAGATCCTTCAAACCCAGCTGGTTATGGTTGGCGGCCACTAGGCGCGACAGATAGTCCTTGGCTTCCTCGTTCTTGCTGTCTTGCTCGCTGCTTTGCTGCAGGTCGAACACCGAGAGAGTTTCGCCTTCTTCGTACTGACCGGCGCTATGGATGATCTGGTCGATGTGTTTAAGCGCGTCTTTATTCGGCGCGAGGACGATGCGGAAGCTTTCCAGGTTGGACACCTGACGCTTGTTGATCTCGCGGTTGAACAGCGCCAGTTGGTGTTCCAGGTTGTCATAGTCGCTGCGGATGTTGCGCAGAGTACGGGCGATGTCAGTGACCGCCGCGCGGCGCGCCTTGGCCAGGGTGATGGCTTCGTCCTGGCGGTGGGCGTAGGCGTTGACCAGCAGGTGCAGACGGCGCTCAACGTCGTCTTCGCTGTCGTACTTGGCCACACCTTTGAGGCGCACCTGGGCGTACAGCGCCTCGATCTGCCCGTCGACACGCTGCAAGCCTTGCCAGGCGTCCTGGTAGTCGTTGAGCAGTGGCAGCAGGTTATCCAGCGAGTCGTCCACCGGGTCGGTAAACGGCGTGCCGAACGGCAGGTTGGCCGGTAGCAGTTGGCGACGGCGCAGGGCATCTTCCAGGGTTCGTTCCTTGGCCTCCAAATCGGCGAGCTGACGGCCGACCAATTGCAGCTTGGCGGAGAGTTGCTGCACGCGCTCGGTGAAGGCATCGGCGGTGCGCTTGAGTTCGTCCTGGGCGGCCTCCAGTTGCGCCAGCTGCTCCAGTTTCTGTGGCTCTTCAACCGTCAGTGTCTGGCTCTTGCGGAAATCTTCCAGGGCTTTTTGCGCATCCAGCACGGCCTTGTAGAACTGCTCGGCCTGGGCCTTGCTCGCCGCGCGGTCGGCCGCTACGGCCTGTTGGGTTTTCAGCTGTTTGTATTCGCGGTCGAGGCGGTCTTTCTGGTCACGCAGGGCTGCGCGGTCGGCCAGCGCTTGCAGGGCTGGCGGTTCGATATGGCTGAGGTCGATGCTCAGGCCCGGCACTTCAAAGTGCTCACCTTTAAAGCCGTCGAGAATGGCTTCGAGGGATTTGACCCAAGCGTCGCCCTCGGCGATCTGAATGCCTTTCTCACCCAGCGGCAGGCTGAATAACTGGCCGTTAAACAGGCGCATCAGGCGATCGACGTCCTGCTGGCTGAACTCTTCGCGCAGGCGTGAGTAGCTGTTGTTGTCGGCGTGTTCGAGTTGCTGCTTGACCGACTTTAAGCGCTTCTCCAAGTCGCGCAGGCGCTCATCCAAGTCTTCTGCGGAGAACTGCCGTGACTGCGCCAGTGCGCCGGCCAGTTCGTCGTGGGCATCTTTGGCGACCAGCAACTGTTCTTCCAGCACCTTGGCGTCGGTGACCAGGGCGAAACGATTTTTCAGCACCGATAACTCGCCGAGCCAGCGCTGGATTTCGCTAATCTCGCGCTCCATACGCATCAGTTCCTGGGTGCCGCCGCGCTGCTCGTGCTGCAAGCCGTCCTGCTCGCCACGGTAGTGCTCGGCCTGGATCACCAGTTCCTCGCGGCGTGCGCCAGCGTAGTCCTGCCAGGTGCCGAGCAGCGAGTCGAGCAGCGGCGAGAGGCGATGCAGCTTACCGCGCAGCAGTTCGCGCTGAGCCACGCCAGCGGCCAGCGCTTCAATCAGCGGGCCTGCGGTGACGAGAGCTTGGTAGTCCTGTTCCATGCGCCGCACATCGCGGAAGGCTTCTTCGGTGGCGGCGATGTAGTCGACGCTGCCCGAGCGCAGGCTGTGCTCGAAGGCATCGAGGAACAACTGCTTGAGCTTGGCAGCAGTGATCTCGCGCATGTGCAGCAGGTTGATAAATAGCGCGCGGAAGGTTTTCAGGCTCTGCTCGCTGGTCGAGCGCAGCGGGATCAAGGTCAGGTCCAGCGGAATCGAGGTGTGCCCGCCGACCAGCAGGCGGCGCAGCTCTTCCGGCTTAAGCTCGTAGGCTTTGATGCCCTCACGCTCCAGCGCGTTGAACAGCTCGCGTTGACGCAGGCAGGTGCCGTTCTTCTGGTAGTGCTCCAGATCCAGGGTGCCTTGGTAGGCGAAGAACTGATGGCCGAAACCGCCGCCCGGGCCGCGACCGGCCACGCCGATTACATGCGGGCCGTGGGGCAGGGCAACTTCGACGAGGATGTAGCTGGTGTCGCTGGCGAAGTAGAACTTACGCGACTGCTCCAGGCTGTACTTGCCGAAGCTCATGTCCGACATGCGTGCCAGAATCGGGAACTGCAGGGCGTTGATCGAGGCGGATTTACCGAGGTTGTTGGCCCCGTAAACCGACAGCGGGTTTTCCAGCGGGAACAGGCCGAGGCTGTAGCCGGCTGTATTCAATAGGGCGAAGCGGCGGATGCCGAAGCGTTCCTGGCTCATGCGTCCATCTCCTGGGCGTTACGTTCTTCAGCCATGGCGCGGGCCAGGGCGTCTTCTTCGGATTCGTCGGCATCGTTCTCAGCGAGGCTGATGATCTCGTCTTCGGCCTCTTCATCTTGCAGCACCGGTGTTGGCAGCGGCAGGCTGCTGTGCAGGGTGGCTGCTAGGTCACGGTCTTGCTGCACCGAGAGGCACACATCGAGGAAACGGTGCATCGGCGCGAGGAAGCGGTAGATGCCGTTGTCTTCGCTGGCAAAACCGAGCTGTGTCAGGCGGCGCATGACTTTTTCTTCCAGCTCTTCGACGCTGGTAACTTCGGCTTGCAGAAACAGGTCGCGGTATTTCTCCAGCAGCGCTGGCAGTTCGTCGCGCCCCAGGCTGCCGCCGTCGAGCACAGCCAGCGGGTCGCGGCCCTGGTCGGCCAAGTGTTCGACCAAAATGAAGGTGAATAGCGCCAGGCGTTGCGCAGTTTTGTTCACCTGCGCGCCCATTTGCTCGGGCACAAAATAGTAGAAGCCACGGCTGTCGCACGTCAGTTCATAACCGAGCGCCTTGAACAGGGCGCGGTACTGATCCTGCTGGCCGGCCAGCTGGCTGTAGAGCTCAGGGTTGCTGCGGCTGATGTGGTAACCCTTGAACAGCTCGCGGAAGATCGGTGCGAGCTGGGTCAGTTCTTTCAGGTCGATATTCATAGGGCGGAGGTCCCGGCCGGCTTGATCAGGGCAAAGGAGCTCAGGCTGACCTGATGCTCACGGGTGAGGTAGTCGCGGCGCTCCAGGCGCTCGCGCTGGAAGCGGCCATCGCGCGACAAGCGCGAGAACCAGTAGAGCAATTCGTCAGTGGCGCCTTCGGGCTCTTGTTCCAGCAGCCAGACCATCAGGTCCGGCAGCGGCAGGGCCTGCTCGCAGCGTTCGATCATCTCCCGCGCCGTGCGTGGCGCGCGTGGTGCTTCGCCTTTGCGGCTGCTGTGCGCTTTTGGGAATTGCGCCGGTTTGGGCTCGAAGCGGGCCAGGGCGTAGACATAGGCCTCGACCTGCGATGCGGTGCCGAGAAAGGTGCTTTGCGGGCGGCTGAACAGCGGCAGTGAGGCTTGTGGCACGGCGTCCAGGCCCTTTTTGCGAATGGCCGACAGGGCGAGTGCTGCGCCACGGGTCACGGCATTATGCCGGCGTGCTTCTTCGCGCAGTGGTAAGAGCAGCTCGCGGGCGCGGCGCAGGGTCAGCTGGGCGGTGGTTTGCATTTCCAGAATACGCGCATGGGTGCGCAGCAGCAGGTCGTCATCCACCAGTTGGCCGAGGCGCTGCTGCTCGCTTAGCAGGCGCAGCAGCACGTGTTCGACGCGATACACGCCTTGCTCGAAGGCACCGTCGGCCGCCACCAACTGGATCATCGGCTCGACGTATTCGTCCCAGGTGGCCAGCACTTCGGCGTAGCGCTGACGCAGCGGAATCTGCCGGTCGCTGGTCTTGGCTCGGTCGGCCACGGCCACCAACGCTTGTTCGTCGTTGGCCAGCTTCTTCAGCACGTCGCGTACGCGCATATCGAGCAGACGCAGTTGACGTGCCAGGTCGGAGGCGTCGCGCACCTCGAAAGCGTCCTTGATATAGCCGGCCAAGCGCTCCAGATGGCGCAGGTAGGCTTCGATCTCCAGGCACAGGCCCAGGCGGTGTTCGCGGCGCAGGTAGGCGAGGAAATCGTGAATTTGTGCGTTCAGCTCGAAACGGTTGGGGCTCTTGGCCACCGGTACCAGGATATCCAGGCGAATCCACTGGTCGAGCAGGGCGGTGATGTCGGTGGGGCTGCCATCCGGCAGCTGCGCAGCGAGCTGATTACGCAGTTCCACCAGGCTCAGGGTGCCGGTATCGAAGCGTTCGCACAGCGGCTCCAGTAACGTCCAGTGTTCAGCAAGGGCGCGCAGTACGCGCTTGGGATCAATCATCGGGGCATCCGCTCCGCGGGCATTTCGCAAAAAACGCCGATTGTACTGCAAGGCGCGGCCAAGGCTTGAGTGCCAGTCATCTTCTTTGCCTGTGTGCGGGTCAGTGACAACCCAAGTGTGGCAATGGGTAACAGCCTGCGCAGAGCCAGAACAGGGGGCGCGGGTCTTTAGGTGTTTTTCTCGACTATGGGTCGGCCACTTGTGACGCGATGCTTTTTATAGTGCTAATCAAGGCATAGCGTCTGATGGACTCTGCCATTCCAATAAGAACAACAGGAAATCCGCCATGCGTTCGACCCGTGGGTTTGCCAAAACTGCTCTCGCACTCATCTGTGCAGGCCTGTTTACGTCGACCGTCCAGGCCAAGATGGTCGAATTGGCCGATAACGAGTTGTCGGAAGTCACCGGTCAGGCCTTTATCAACCTGACCACCGACAGCAATGCCGGGATCAACTACACCCGCGTCAACTTCGGCTTGGATGTGCAGACCCAGCTCAACATCAAGAAGCTGCAGTTGGGGCAGTACAACGACTCGGCCACGCGTCCGGGCGAGGCGCTGGGTTCATCGGACATTCTGATCAACAACTTTGCCCTCGGTACCGTGAATGCTGATGACACGGTAAATCCGTTTCAGATTGCCAACCCGTTTCTGGAATTAGCCTATTCCGGCAACCGTGTGGTGGGCATGCGCATCGGTTTTGGTGAGGCCAAGGGTGTGTTGTCTGGTGATATTCAAAGCCTGACTGGCAACCTGCCGATCAAGATTGAAGGCACTGCCCGGCCAATTTTTGATCAGGCCGGGGGCTTTGACCGCTTTCTGCTCGGCCTTGCCGGCGTAACCCGTAACACCCGCCTGCAGGCCGATGCTGCCCTGGTGCAAACCAATGGCACCGCCGATCCGACCCGTGCCACTTCGGCAGGTATGGTCAATGGTCAGGCACTGAGCTGTGTGAGCGGTTGCAACCTTGGCGGGTTGTCCAATGCCCTGTTGGGCTTGTTTACTTCTAACGGCTGCCAGATTCTGTCGCTGGCCACCTGCTTCCCTCTGGGTAACTTCCAGTCGCTGCCTGTCGGTAACATGGCCGTTACGGATTCAGCGTCCACCGCCGCCATCGAAGGCGCGGCCAAAGGCTTCTTTATTTCCATGCAAACCCAGGACGTTGCCTGGCGTGACATGGACAGCAATGCCCTGATCAACACGCTCAAGGGCGCTTTTATGAACCTGCCTAAATACCGTGACGCCAACGGCAACATGGTCGCCCCGATCACCATCGACTTCGAGCAGGCCTTCAACGGTATTCCCCGGCAGGACACCTGTCTGGGCGCGGCCACGGCGGGGTGCTGACCATGCGTGCGTTTACCCTCGGGTCTTGTGCATGTCTCTTGAGTGCGCTGGCGCAGGCAGATTTGCAACCACTGGATGATGCCGAGATGTCAGCGGTGCAAGGCGCTGGGTTTGGTTTTGTGCTGGAGGGGATTTTGCTGGATGCCTCCGGCGCGACCATCACCATCAACGACATCAACAATGCGGCCGGGCAAAACGTGCCGATCTCGGTGAAGGAGTTTTACCTCGGTGCGGCCGGCAGTAATAAAGGTGCCAACCTCAATCCGGTGAACATTGGCCGGCTGGATCATCCTTTTGAGATCACTCTGGGCAAAGGTGAAACGCTGCGTACCCTGCGTGATGACGGGCAATGGGTGCAAACCACACCCAGTAATCTCACGGTGCTGGAATTCAAATTCCCCGAGCGGCTGACGGGCGTAGGCGGGCAGGCGTGCATCAGCGGCTATGCGGCGGCAGGGAGTAACTGTTCCAGTCGCGCTTCCGAAAGGGTCGATCTGGGCATTCGCTTTGATTTTCAGGTAGCAGCAGGGCGCACGGACATTATCAACCTGGACATCAGTGAGTTGGTGATGGACGGCAGCTACCTGCGTCTGTGGGGCGATGATGCGCGCGCGCAATTGGTGGGGGAGGCGCGCGTTAACATCTTTGCCAAAAGCATGCAGCTGATGTCGTGCGCAGCAGGCACCGCCAACTGCACCACCGCTCAAGAGCAAGCGGCGCGCACCATTACGCTGAGTAATGCGTTCGCCAATATTTCCCTTGGCTACGGTAAAAGCCAGCCGCTGTTGTTTGATGTAAGCAGCAATGGCCAGTTCATGTTGGAACTGCCCAATCCGGTGACTCGCGCGGCCAACGGCAGTGCTCGCCCTCAGGCGGAGCGCCATGCGATTGCCAGTGATTTTTATGCCAATGCCCCGCGCACCAATATCGTCATCGACAGCCTGCGGGCGGGTAGCGGCAGCTTTTCCACGGGTGGCTATAACTTTGGCTATAACGCCGTCCAAGGCCTAAGCATCAACTATTTGAGGGCGACCAGTCGTGATCTCTAAAGCCTGGGTGATGAGCACTGTATTGCTGGCGATACCCGCGTTTGCCGAGATGCAGCCGTTGGACGATGCGTCGTTGAGCGCGATGAATGGTCAGGGCGGGGTGTATCTGTCCGGTGAGTTCAGTATCAACAAAGACGGCGGTGTGCTGTGGAGCACTCCCACCAGCAATAACCCCAGCACGTGGACGTCTAGCCAGCGCAGTTGCGCCACGGCCGGGGCAAGCACGCCGGAAAACTGCGGCATGCGCGTGGCGATTCGTTCTGAAGCCGACGGCGGCTGGTATGTGTTGGACAACCTTAAAGGTGTGTTCAGCTTTGAAGGCCTGACCCTGCGCACGCGCACCGTGAACAGTGGTTTTAACGGCGATGGCGCGGGGTTTAATCAGGATGTGCTGGAGTTCGGCCTGCCCAACGAAGTCAAATTCAAAGACGGCAGTTTTGCCTTCGGTGTGGCTAATCAGGGCGGCTGGCAAAATCGCTCGCTGAGTGTGGCCAACGGCGGTAATCCGTCTTATCAGCAAACCAATATTTTCTCCGCGAAGATCGACGGCACGATCCGGATGCAGGGCAACGTGCTGGTCTTCCCGCAGAATTGAGGAGCAGGGCCATGCACCGTCCTTCACTGTTGTTGTGTGCACTGCTGAGTCCACTGGCCTGCTCCGTGGCGCAGGCTATGCAGGCGCTTGATGATCAGGCCTTGTCAGCGGTCAGCGGGCGCGATGGCATCAGTCTGCAAACCACTGGCGGAGCCTGGTCGGCCAGCAGTGTTGATTACAGTCAGGATGGTCAGACCCTCAGCCTCAAGGGCGTGAACAACACCTCGCAGGTTGCTGGCAGCACCTCGACCACGACACTCGATGTGGTGGGCGATCAATTGCATGTGCAGCACAGCGGCAGCGCTCAGGTGTTGAGCGTGAACAGCATTGAAATGGCCGGAAGCAACAAAAGCTTTGGTGCATTTCGCGGTTTTTTTACCCTGGGGGCCAACCTTAAATTGAGCGGTGGCGGGGCCACTGGGGTGAGTGGCTTCAGTGTGGATGACAGCCAACTGTCGTTGAGCGCCGCCACCTTTTATTACCGCGACAACGGCTTTGATCTGATCGTTAGGGGGGTGTCGTTTGATACCTACCTGCAAAACGCCTACGTGGATATCGTCAGCGGCGGCAGCGGCCAGGAAATCAAACTGGATCTGGGCACCTCGCGCTTTGTCGGCGCTATTGCGGGCATTGGTCTGGATCTGGCCCATGGCGACCCGACGCTTGGCGTGGCGGTGACGCCGGGCACACCTGACCTGCGCGATGCCAACGCCCAGCGCAGTTTCGGCAAGCTCAACATGGACTTGCGCCTGGGCGGCAGCATCAGCATTGCCAGTGGCGGCGCTAGCGGCGAAGGGCTGCGCATCAAACCGAACATCACCATCGCCAACAGTTTGTTCCAGTATCAGGACGAAGGTGTACTGCGCGCCGAAAACTTCGCCGGCAGCCTGATCAGCAACGCCGGCCTGACCCTTGATCTGGAACAGGACGGCGCTGGCAGCTACGCCAAAATCGCCTTTCAGGACCTCAAGTTTAACGCCACCCTGGGTGGCCTGATCATGGGCAACCCAACTAACCAGAAGCTCGGTGGGTTGGCGGTGGATTTGAATTTTCTCGATCAGGGTGCTCGGCAAAACTGGCTGAAGCTGCGGCCGGGCGGTGACACAAACTCCGGGTTGCAGGGCGTCAGGGCCGATGTCAGCTGGAACATGGTCAACAGCTCGCTGGCTTTGACCGATAACGGCAACAGCATGTGGTTCAGTGGCCTGCGCACCCATGGCACAGGCCAATTCAGTGTTGATCTGACCAAAAGCTGCGCGGCAGGCGTCAGCACCGGCTGTTATGCCGGCAGTAACAGCGACCTCAACAGTGGCGGCTACAACGGTCACTTTGATGGCCTGCGTCTGGGCCTGAAAAACGTTGTCGGCAGTTACAGCTTCGATGGCTTACGCGTGGGCACGCCGAATGCGCCCCTGCAGGGTGGTACCGAGTTGCTGGTGTTGATGGAAGTCTTCCCAGCCTACGACTTTACCCTCAACGGGCAAATCACCTTGCGCCCCGGTGGCGCGGTGGGTGACGGCCTGCGTTATAACGCCGACTTTTACATCACCGAAGCCAATGCGGCGGTCACGGTGGACGAGAACGGCCGTGGCCTGTGGCTCTCGGGCAGCAGTTATGAAATGCATTACCGCGACGGCTCGCTCGACATCAGCAACAACGGCGTGGAGCTGCGCAAGGGCACCTATTGGTCGAAGCTGGATGTTGCCAACGTGCGCTGGGGCGATCGGCAGACCGGCAGCAGCATTGGCCGTCTGGTGCTTAAACGCTTTGAGCAAGGCTCGACCTTGGCCATCAGCTCGGGCGGGGCCGGTGCGTTGTGCGTGGGAGGCAGCGGCAGCACCGCGAGCGCGTGTACCGCCAACGGCGGACGCTGGGAAAACCGTGGCGATGAAGGTATTTCGGTGAAGTTGAAGAACGTGTTTGTGCGTGACACCAGCGGTAACCCGAGTAACACGGTGTCAAACAACGAGAAGCGCAACCAGGTGATCATCGAAACGGGCCGGGTCAATGGCGTCAACGGCACCGGCAGTCAATTGGTGGTGGATAACTTCCACACTTCCGACGGCAACCCGAGCAACCCTAATGCCAACACTTACGGCTTCAATGTGGACCTCAACCTGGATGTTGCGCCTACCCGGGTGTGCAATAAAACCGCGTCCGGCTGTACGCCGGTAACGCCCGATCCGCTGGGCTTTGCGGTCAATGGCCGGGTGCACTTCAAAGAAGTGAACATCGACCGGATCCAGAACGTGCACCCCACCGGCGGCGCAGTGACCTCCATGTACGGCGTCAAACTGCAAAACGCTGATATCCGCGCCAACCTCACGGCCACGCCGATCAACTGAAACGCCGCTGTCATGCACGGCGGTTATCCTTCCTTCGCATGGGTACTGGGCATCCTGTAGATGCACTGCCAGCGTGACCGCTAATCATTGGTTGGACAAAAAAGCCCCGTTACCCTTTCGATATGCGCCGGTTGTCGGCACAATTCGCCTCCACTTTTTTGGGGGGAACATCTTTGCTCCCCATTAGCCGACCTTGCAGGGGCAGCGCCATGATCAAAACGCCTTACTACCTGATCGACAAACAAAAGCTGCTGGGCAATCTGGAGAAGATCGCCTACGTGCGCGAGCACTCCGGGGCCAAGGCGCTGCTGGCGCTCAAATGCTTCGCCACTTGGTCGGTGTTCGACCTGATGCAGCAATATATGGACGGCACAACCTCATCGTCCCTCTATGAGTTGAAGCTCGGCCGGCAGAAGTTCTCCGGTGAAACCCACGCCTACAGCGTGGCCTGGGCCGATGATGAAATCGAAGAGATGGTCGCCAACTGCGACAAGATCATCTTCAACTCCATCGGTCAGCTGGAGCGCTTTGCCGAGCAGACTGAAGGCACCATCCGTGGCTTGCGTGTGAATCCACAGGTGAGCAGCTCTGATTACCTGCTGGCCGACCCGGCGCGCCCGTTCAGCCGCCTGGGCGAGTGGGACCCGGAAAAGATCGCCGCCGTGATGGATAAGATCAGCGGCTTTATGTTCCACAACAACTGCGAGAACGGCAGCTTCGAGCTGTTCGACCAGATGCTGACGACCATCGAAGAGCGCTTCGGCCATCTTCTGGAGCAGGTCGAGTGGGTCAGCCTCGGTGGCGGCATTCACTTCACAGGCGACGACTATCCGCTGGATCAGTTCTGCGCGCGGCTCAAGGCCTTCTCCGAGCGTTTCGGTGTGCAGGTCTATCTGGAACCGGGCGAAGCGGCGATCACCCTGAGTTCCTCGCTGGAAGTCACAGTGCTCGACACCCTGTACAACGGCAAGCACCTGGCCGTGGTCGACAGCTCGATCGAAGCGCACATGCTTGACCTGCTGATCTACCGCCTGAACGCCAAGATGGAACCCTGTAACGGTGAGTACACCTACATGGTGTGCGGCAAGTCGTGCCTGGCCGGTGACATCTTCGGTGAGTATAAATTCGACAAGCCACTGGCTATCGGTGATCGCCTGTCGTTTATCGACGCTGCTGGTTACACCATGGTCAAGAAGAACTGGTTCAACGGCCTGAAAATGCCGTCCATCGTGGTCAAACAACTCGACGGCAGCGTCGAGGTGGTGCGCGAATTTGGCTTTGACGATTACCTGTCCAGCCTCAGCTGATCCGTAGGGTGGACGGCGCTTTCCGTCCACCGCTCTGCAATCACACAGGTGGATGCAAACAGCGTCATCCACCCTAGGTGTTGTAAACCCGCTGCAACTCTCTCAATAACGCAGTACCCAGGAGGTGAAACAATTGAAGAAGAATGTTCTGATCATTGGTGCAGGAGGTGTCGCCAAGGTGGTGGCCCACAAGTGCGCGCAGCACAACGACGAACTGGGTCGCATTGCTATCGCGTCGCGCAACATCTCCAAATGCCAGGCCATCATCGACAGCGTTAACGCCAAGGGCAGTCTGAAACAGCCGGCCGAGATCAAGGCCTTTGCCCTCAATGCGCTGGATATTGAAGCAACCAAAGCACTGATCCGCGAAACCGAATCGCAGATCGTCATCAACGTGGGTTCGGCCTTCCTCAATATGTCGGTGCTGCGCGCCTGTATTGATACTGGCGTGGCCTACCTCGACACCGCCATCCACGAAGAACCGGGCAAGATTTGCGAAACGCCGCCTTGGTACGGTAACTACGAGTGGAAGCACCTGGACGAATGCCAGGAAAAAGGCGTGACCGCCATCCTCGGCGTCGGTTTCGATCCGGGCGTGGTCAATGCCTACGCTGCACTGGCGCAGCAACAGTACTTCGACAGCATCGAGTCGATCGACATCCTCGACGTCAACGCCGGTTCCCACGGCAAGTACTTCGCCACCAATTTTGATCCGGAAATCAATTTCCGTGAATTCACCGGCCAAGTCTGGAGCTGGCAGAACAGCCAGTGGACCAGCAACAGCATGTTTGAAGTCAAACGCACCGACGATTTGCCGGTAGTCGGCGAACAGAATCTGTACCTGACCGGGCATGACGAAGTGCATTCCCTGTCCAAACACCTGAACGTGCCCAACGTGCGTTTCTGGATGAGCTTCGGCGAGCACTACATCAATGTGTTTACCGTGCTAAGAAACCTCGGCCTGCTCTCCGAGCAGCCAGTAAAAACCGCCGAAGGCCTCGAAGTTGTGCCGCTGAAACTGGTCAAGGCCGTGCTGCCCGATCCGTCCTCGCTGGCGCCGGGTTATAGCGGTAAGACCTGTATTGGTGACTTGGTTAAAGGCACCAAAGATGGCAAGCCAACCGAGCTGTTTATCTACAACGTCGCCGACCACAAAGATGCGTATGTGGAAACCGACAGCCAGGGCATTTCCTACACCGCTGGCGTACCGCCGGTCGCGGCTGCACTGCTGGTGGCACGTGGTGACTGGGATGTGGCGCGCATGGCCAACGTTGAAGAGTTGCCGGCTGAGCCGTTCCTCAAACTGCTCGATGTCATGGGGCTGCCGACCCGGATTAAAGACGCCAATGGCGACCGTCCGTGGGATCAAGCCCTCTGATTGGCTGCGCGTCGGCGATACGGCGTTAAAAACAGGCGGGAACGGTGGCTTGCCACCGAACGGCCTTTAGGCCGGCCCGAAGGGCGAGCGGAGCGAGTAATGCTCATTTACAGCAGTAAACTCCGCTTTCCCGCCTGTTTTTGCCTTGTCTCGCTCTAGCTCGCTCAATCAGCCTAACGCCCGCCCTCTCGGCGGGCGTTTTGCTATCTGGAGTTCGATGCGCGAACAATGGTGGATGTAAACAGCGACATCCATCCTTGTAGCTACATGCCGAGTGGGAGGGGCTTCAGCCGTGACTTGCCGGTCTGTGCGATCAATCTGTGGAAGAGGCTGGGCGGCATCCCGTTTTAGCCGCGACGTGCCGGTGTGTGCGATCAATCGGTGGGCTGAGCTTTACCCGCGACGTGGCATCCATGTGCGCCGCGCTTCCCGCCTGCGGCATTTCACGCGACAATCAAAACTTATCGACACGCGCCCCAATGTCGGGTGCGTGCTACGGCGACTCCGTGAGGACACCAGCATGAGCAGCAACGACCGCGTCATTATTTTCGATACCACCCTGCGTGACGGCGAGCAGAGCCCCGGCGCGTCGATGACCGGTGAAGAAAAGCTGCGCATCGCCAAGGCCTTGGAGCGGCTCAAAGTCGATGTCATCGAAGCCGGCTTTGCCATCGCCAGCCCGGGCGACTTTGCCGCGGTCAAGGCGATTGCCGACAGCATCAAAGACAGTACCGTGTGCAGCCTGTCGCGCGCGTTGGACGCGGACATTGACCGCGCCGCTGAAGCGCTCAAGGGGGCTAACTCCGGGCGTATCCACACCTTTATCGCCACCAGCCCGATCCACATGCAGTACAAGCTGCGCATGCAGCCGGATCAGGTGGTGGAGCAGGCTGTGCATGCGATCAAGCGTGCGCGCAACCTGTGCAGCGATGTCGAGTTCTCCTGTGAGGATGCTGGCCGTTCGGAGATTGATTTCCTCTGCCGCATCGTCGAAGCGGCGATCAACGCGGGCGCGCGCACGATCAACATCCCCGATACCGTGGGCTATGCCATTCCGCATCAGTACGCCGAGACCATCCGCCAGTTGATCAACCGCGTACCCAACGCCGACAAGGCGGTGTTCTCCGTGCACTGCCACAACGACCTGGGCCTGGCCGTGGCCAACTCGCTGGCCGCCGTGGTGGCCGGTGCACGCCAGGTGGAGTGCACCATCAACGGTCTCGGTGAGCGCGCCGGTAATGCCGCGCTGGAAGAGATCGTTATGGCGATCAAGACCCGTGAAGATTTGCTCGGCGTGCACACGCGTATCGATACCCCGCACATCCTCAGCACTTCGCGCATGGTCTCGGGCATCACCGGTTTCCCAGTGCAGCCGAACAAAGCCATTGTCGGCGCCAATGCCTTTGCCCACGAGTCCGGTATTCACCAGGACGGCGTACTCAAGCACCGCGAAACCTACGAAATCATGTCTGCCCAGTCAGTGGGCTGGCACACCAATAAGTTGTCGCTGGGCAAGTTGTCCGGGCGCAACGCCTTCCGTTCGCGTCTGGACGAGCTGGGGATCGTGCTGGCCGGCGAGGCTGAGCTGAATGCAGCCTTTGCTCGCTTCAAGGATTTGGCTGACAAAAAACATGAGATTTTCGATGAAGACCTGCAGGCCCTGGTGTCCGATACGTTGGCCGAAGAGGCACCGGAGCACTTCAAGCTGATTACTTTGGACGTGGCGAGCAAAACGGGCGAAGTGCCGCAGGCGCAGGTTGTGGTCAGCGTGGAAGGTGCCGAGCGCAGTGGTAATGCCCAGGGTTCGGGGCCGGTGGATGCCACCTTCAAGGCCATCGAATCGATTGCCCGCTCCGAGGCCAATCTGCAGTTGTATTCGGTCAACGCCATCACCCAGGGCACCGACTCGCAAGGTGAAGTGACGGTTCGTCTGGAAAAGGGCGGGCGCATCGTCAACGGCAATGGCGCCGACACCGATATCCTCGTGGCCTCAGCCAAGGCCTATGTCAATGCCTTGAACCTGATGCAGGCCGGGCAGAAGGCGCATCCACAGGCGGCTGACGTTTGATTGCAGAACTGCGCCGTCGTGCCTACCTGAGCGCCATGCAGGTGGCCAGTTGGCTGCCGCGTGTGGAGTTACCGTTTGCTGCGCCCTCGCGCCCGGAGTTGCTGCAGCCGCTGGTTGAGGCCGAGCCTGAGCAGGAGGTAGCCGCTGCCGTGCCACAGGCGGTGGCTGAAGCTGTGCCGGCCTATGAGCCGCCGCGTGCCGAAACCGCCGTTGTCGAGGCAGTTACCCGCCCTAAGATCGAAGTGCCGCGTCCGGCGCCTCAGGGGCGCATGGCCAAGGTGGAACCGGCTACAGTCGACGCCGAAACGCAGGTCACGTCCCAGCCAACGCCCGTCGCACCACCGCGTTTTGCCCTGCAATTGCTGCGTGCTGGCGCCTGTGCAGTACTGGTCGAATTGCCCACCGGCGAGCCACTGCAAGGGCGCGATCCGGCGTATCTGCTGCTCAAGGATCTGCTGCGTGCAGCCGGTCTACCGGACAGTCCGCAACTGATTGGCGAGCCGGTGCGCTGGCCGCTGCTGGTGCGCGGGCAGATCGACCAGGGTCCGCAAGCGGCGCTGGAATATGTGCAGAGTTTTGTCGGCGCGCGGCTGGAAGAGCAGGAACCGTGCAGTTGCCTATGGCTGGTGGGGCTGCCGGCGATTCGTTTTGCCGGGGAAGCCACTGCTGATGCCTACAACCGCGAGCTGCAGGTCGAGGGGCTGGGCGCTGCCTGGGCGCTGCCGGGCCTGGAACTGCTGATGGATGAGCCAGAACGCAAGCGTGAGCTGTGGCAAGCCATGCGCCGCGTGCGTCAGCGCTGGTTGGCTGCCAATTGAAGACTTCTTTCCCGGCCGCTTGGCTGGGTTTCTACCGTTTGCCGAGTCAACCTGAATGAGTGATGCAATCAGCTTCCGCCCGATGACAGCGGCGGACATCGATGCGGTGCTGAAAATCGAATATGCCGCCTTCAGCCACCCTTGGACGCGCGGCATCTTTACCGACAGCCTGACCGCTTATAACTGCTGGGTGATGTTTGAAGGCCAGCAGCAGGTCGGCCACGGCGTGATCCAGATCATCATGGACGAGGCGCACCTGCTCAATATCACCGTCAAGGCGGAAAGCCAGGGACGTGGTCTGGGTTTAAAACTGCTCGAACACCTGATGCAGGAGGCCCAGAAGCAGGGTGCCAATGACTGTTTTCTGGAGGTGCGCGCGAGTAATAAGGTGGCCTACCGCCTGTATGAGCGCTACGGCTTTAACGAGGTTGGCCGGCGTCGCGATTACTACCCAGCCGTCGGTGGCCGTGAGGATGCCTTGGTGATGGTCTGCCCACTGTTTGACTAGATCCCTGTTCGGCCATGCACTGACACGATTGGCTACCGTCGGCGGCGCTATTCGCCGCTGACCTGGCGCTGGGCTTGTCGCATACTCCCGGCAGCCGCGTTTATCGCCCATTGCCCTAAGGATCTGTCATGCGCCTGTCTGCTTCGTTGCTTGCAGTGTTCTGCTTATTCGCCACCGCTCAGGCCACCAGTGCCGAGCGCAGTTTCACCATCCTGCACACCAACGACTGGCAATCACGCTTGCTCGGTTTTGGCCCGAACAACGAATATTCCCCCGCGACCACCGGCGATGACGATACCGTCGGCGGCGTCGCGCGCCTGGCCACATTGCTGGAGCAGCGCCGCGCTGCTGCTGGCGAGCAACCGGTGCTGCTGCTCGATGGCGGCGACTTCAGCATGGGCACGCTGTTTCACACCGTGACCCGCGAAACCGGTGGCGAGCTGCGCCTGATGACCGAGCTGGGCTATGACGCAGCGACCCTGGGCAACCACGAATTCGATTTTCGTCCGGCCGGCTTGGCCGCGATGATCAGCTCGGCGCACAAGATCAAGGGCGATGCGCTGATGCCGCTGCTGTCGAGTAACCTCGGCTTTGACCCCGCGCGCAAGGAAGATGACAGCCTGCAGGCCCACTACGAGGCTGGACGCATTGCGCCGTACAAGCTGATCGACAAGGGCGGCATTCGTTTTGGCCTGTTCGGCCTACTCGGTAACAACGCCGTGGCAGTCAGCCCGATGATCAAACCGGCGGTGTTTGCCGATCCGGTCGCGACTGCTCAAACCATGGTCGCCAAGCTGCGCGAGGAGGGCGCCGACGTGGTGATTCTGCTCTCGCACATGGGCGTGGTGAAGCAGGACGATGGCAGCTGGCGCGGCGAAGAGGTTGAGCTGGTTGAGCAGGTGCCGGGCATCGATATTGTGGTCGGTGGCCATTCGCACACCGCTCTGGCGCAGCCGGTGCTGGTTAACGGGCGCACGCCGGTGATGCAAGCCGGTTCGGAAATTCAGCACCTGGGCGAGCTGCGCATGCGTCTGGGCGACGACGGCAAGCCGCAGGTGGTTGACTATCAACTGCACCCGATCAACGACCAGATTGCTGGTGATGCGGCAGTCACCGCCAAAGTCGAAGACTTTAAGCAAGTGGTCAGCGAGCAGATGCTGGCCCCTAAAGGTTATGCCTTTGATCAGCCACTGGCCACAGTCGACAAGACGCTCACCCGTGCGTTTGACGACCCGATTCTCGGCAATCTGGTCACCGATGCCTTGCGTCAGGCCACCGGCAGCGATGTCTCGTTCACCGGCAACGGCACCATCCGCGACAACCTGATCATGGGGCGGCACGGCGTGCAGGCGGTGTCCGATTTGTTCCGCATTGCCCCGCTGGGGATCGGTGAGCTGGATGATGCGGCGGGCTACCCGCTGATCAAGGTGTATGTCAGCGGTCAGGAGCTGAAGAACCTGCTGGAGGTGCTGCTGCTGGCCTATCAGTTGCGCGAGAGCAAAAGCTACTACCCGCGCGTGTCCGGCCTGCGGTTTAGCTACAACCCCTGGCGTGTGCCGTTTGATCGGGTTAGCCGGATTGAACTGGGCGACCCGGTCAAGGGTTACACCCCGCTAGATCTGGCCGATACACGCCTCTACAGCATCGGCGCGACCAGCTACGTGGGCAGCTTCACCTGGCTGGTCAGCGACTTGACCAAAGGCCTGCTCAGCGTGCAGCCCAAGGATGCGCAGGGTCAGCCCCTGACGCAGCTCAAAGCAGCGATTATTGATGCCGGCCCTGAGCAAACCGGCGTGCAGGAATACAAGGAGTGGCAGGGCCTGCTCGACCACATTCGCAGCCTGCCTGATCTGGATGGCGACGGTCTGGCCGACATCCCCACCCAAGGTCCGGCGGCTGAGTCGCGCATGTTGCGTGCCGCCAGCCTGCATCCGGCTGACCTGTTCCGCTATGCCGGCCCGCTGCAGTGGGGCTTGAGCCTGGTGGTGTTGAGTGGTTTGTTGTTGATTGTCTGGTTGCTGCGTCGTCGGTCTTTACGCCGACATTAACAACATGGGGTGAACAGGCGCGGCACTCCAGTGCTGCGCTCTAATGAGGTGCGCGCCGCGCTTGTCAAAGCCGCTCGGGGCTCCTATGGTGCGCGTCAAGACGCTGAACAGGGCCGTGGCGTCGCTTCACTTACGCGAGCAGGGCAGCGCATGCACCCATACCCAACACAAACCAGCAGCGTCGATCTGCTCGCACACGCAGCAGGCCGCCACTGTTGCCGATGCCGATGACTCACTCCATGCGCTACGCCCTGGCAGGCTTACTGCTGGCCACCCTCTGCTGGTCTGGCAATGCCCTGGTAGCCCGCGCAGTAGTGGGTGAGATTCCGCCGTTTACCCTGTCTTTCTGGCGCTGGTGTGTGGCCCTGCTGCTGCTCTTGCCCTTCGTGGCCAAGCCGTTGTGGCAGCACCGCGCCGCCCTGCGTGCCGCCGGTTGGCGCTTGCTGGTGCTGGCCGCTATCGGTATCGCCGGTTACAACAGCCTGCTCTATGCCGCCGCGCAAACCACCGCCGCCATCAACATCACCTTGGTTAACACCTGCCTGCCGCTGATGACCTTTATCGGTGCAGGCCTGCTATTGGGCGAATGGCCACAGCCGCGCGCCTGGTG
Source organism: Pseudomonas sp. Ga0074129 (assembly GCA_001465025.1). GTDB lineage: Bacteria > Pseudomonadota > Gammaproteobacteria > Pseudomonadales > Pseudomonadaceae > Aquipseudomonas. The sequence continues at coordinate 76,949 of LNDO01000072.1, read as the reverse complement.
GGGTATGGGCGTGGCAGCGCTGGGGCTGCTGGTGCTGATCAGCCAGGGCAGTTGGAATCGTCTGGCCGAGCTTGCGTTTAACCGCGGCGACTTGATCATGCTGCTGGCCGTTGCGGACTGGTCCTTGTATTCCCTGCTGCTGCGCCGTTGGGCCAGCCACCTGTTGCCGATACCGCCACTGGCGCTGCTCGGCATGCTGATGTTGCTCGGTGTGCCGCTGATTTTGCCGTTCTACCTTTACGAGCTGGCGCAGGGCGCGCACTTCTCCCTAACCCCGAGCAACCTCGCCGCCATCGGCTACACCGCGCTGTTCGCCTCACTGCTGGCTTATCTGGCTTGGAACCACGCCATCCGCGTCCTCGGTGCCGCCAAAGCGGCGCTCTCCAACTACCTGATGCCGGTTTTTACCGCACTGCTCGGCTGGCTGCTGCTGGGTGAAACCCTGCAAAACTACCACTGGTTGGGTGCCAGCCTGATCGTTGTCGGCCTGCTGCTGGGCACTCAGCGAGCGAGTCTGCGCGCCAAGACAGGTTGATGATCTTGGCCTAGCGCAGTCCGCCCACTGCGCTTAACGACGCGCATTCTCTCGTTTGATGCGGATGCAGCAATTCACTATGCGGGCTTGGCTACAGGGAGTGGGGCGAAAGGTACGGTCGTTGATATGGCTGACTGTTAGATCGCCGCCATTGCCGTTTTGCATGATGCCCAAGTGGCTACGCGCAATGTCCGTCACTTCGACTACCTGGGCGTTGCCATCGTCAATCTTTGGCAGGCGCTGAAAGCGCGGTAGGCACGCTGTAGTCTGTTTGTAGTCTGCCCTGAAAACAAAAAAGGGCTTAGCTTTCGCTAAACCCTTGTTTTGTTTGGTGGCTACGCAGGGACTTGAACCCCGGACCCCAGCATTATGAATGCTATGCTCTAACCAACTGAGCTACGTAGCCGATGTGGCGCGCATTATTCGCGTCTTGGGTGGGTGTGTCAACCCTTGCTGCAGAAAATTTCTTCGCGTGATCAAACGCTTACCAATTAATTGCCTGGCCACCGATGGCGCAAAGCACGCGTTATGCACGGCTGGTGCGGGTGTGCAGTGGGTTGTGCCGTGTTATGCAGGCTTAAGCCGTGCGCCAGGTGATCTCTTCTACGCCATCGGTGCTGATGCGCATCCACCGGTCGGCTTGTTCGTCGCTTTCTTCTTCTTGCCAGCCGCCCGGTGCACAACGCACTTCGACGTTCAGTGCGGCGAAGGCGGCTTGGGCGCAGGCGAGGTCGTCTGCCCAGGGCGTGGCGTCGCTTTCCAGCAGCAGGCTGTGCCATTTGCCGACGGCTTTGGGCAGCCAGGTGACGGGTATGTCGCCGGCTTTGCATTTGAACGTCTGACCTTTTTGCTGCCAGGGCGTGCAGGTGCCCAGTGCGTTGCTGAGCCATTCGCCGATGGCGATGTGGTCGGCGTCTTTTAGGTAAATCTCAATGTCGGGTTGGCGCATGGTCATGATTTCTCGATCCAGTCGTAGCGGATGGCCACCGTCACGTCGAAGTCTTCGGCGATTACGGCTGCGCGTTTTTCGGCACTGGCGCGCCAGCCGTGCGGCGTCATCGCCAGCAAGTCAGCGCGTGCCTGGCTGCAGGTCAGCTTCAGGTTGAAGGTCAGGGTTTCGCTGTGGGCCAGGCGCATGCCGTGCGGAATCAGCTCCAGATGCTTTTGGTCATCGTAGTCGCGCACATCGTCATACAGCTTTTGGCGCAATTCCATCAAGTGTTCGCGGGTCGGTCCCATGCGCAGCAGACCGCCACCGGGGCTGAGCAGGCGTTTTGCCTCTCGCCAGTCGAGCGGGCTGAAGACGCTGGCGAGCAGTTGGCAGCTGGCGTCACTCAACGGCACGCGGGCCATGCTAGCCACCAGCCAGTTCAATTGCGGTGCGCGCTTGCAGGCGCGTTTGACTGCTTCGCGGGAGATGTCTAGGGCGTAGCCGTCGGCCTGGGGCAGGGCGTCGGCGATCTGCGTGGTGTAGTAGCCCTCACCGCAACCAATATCCAGCCAGCGCGCCGGGTTGTAGCTGGCTGCCAGTTCGGCCAGGCGCTTGGCCAGCGGTGCGTAATGACCGCCGTCGAGAAAGCGCCGTCGGGCTTCGACCATGGCGGCGTTATCGCCCGGATCGCGGCTGTTCTTGTGCTGCACGGGCAGCAGATTCAGGTAGCCCTGGCGCGCACGGTCGAAACGATGATTGGCCGGGCAGGCCACGCCGTTGTCGAGGCTCTGCAGCGGGGCCTGGCAGATGGGGCAGATCAGACTCATGCGAGCAGATTGACCAGGGTCTGATAGTAAATCTCGGTCAGCACGTCCAGATCGCTGGCCAGAACGCGCTCATCGACCTGGTGGATGGTGGCGTTGACCGGGCCGAGTTCGACCACTTGGGTGCCGAGGGTGGCGATAAAGCGGCCATCTGAGGTGCCGCCGCTGGTCGAGGGTTTGGTCTCGCGGCCGGTCACCGCTTTGATGCTAGCCGCCACGGCGTCGAGCAGTGCACCCGGCTCGGTGAGGAAGGGCAGGCCGGACAGCGCCCAGTTCAGCTCGAAATCCAGGCCGTGTTTGTTAAGGATGGCCACGACACGTTGTTGCAGGCCTTCGACTGTTGATTCGGTTGAGAAGCGGAAGTTGAAGATGGCCTTCAGCTCACCCGGAATCACATTGGTCGCGCCGGTGCCAGCATTCAGGTTGGAGATCTGGAAGCTGGTCGGCGGGAAGAAGGCGTTGCCGTCATCCCAATGTTCCGCGGCCAGTTCGGCCAGGGCCGGTGCGGCCAGGTGAATTGGGTTGCGCGCCAGGTGCGGGTAAGCCACGTGGCCTTGCTTGCCGCGCACGGTGAGGGTGCAACCGAGCGAGCCACGGCGGCCGTTTTTCACGACATCGCCGACCAGGGTGGTGCTGGAGGGCTCGCCGACTATGCACCAGTCCAGGCGTTCGTTACGCGCGCGCAGGCGCTCGACCACGGCTTTGGTGCCGTGATGGGCCGGGCCTTCTTCGTCGCTGGTGATCAGGAAGGTGATGCGCCCTTTATGATTCGGGTACACGGCGACGAAGCGCTCAACGGCGATGATCATCGACGCCAGGCTGCCTTTCATGTCAGCCGCGCCACGACCGCAAAGCATGCCGTGTTCATCGATCAGGGCGTTGAAGGGCTGGTGCTGCCACTTTTCGCGTGGGCCGGTGGGAACCACGTCGGTGTGTCCGGCAAAACACAGCACCGGGCCTTCTTCTTTGCCGTGGCTGGCCCAGAAGTTATCCACGTCCTCGATACGCATGGGTTCAAGGGTGAAGCCGCATGCCGACAGACGACGCATCATCTGCTCCTGACAACCCTCGTCGAGCGGGGTGACGGACGGGCGACGAATCAACTCGCAGGCAAGCTCCAGCGTCGGGGAGAGGGGCGTGGCGGTGGCAGTCATTGCAGCTCCAGGGCAGCGTCAAGCGGGAAGGCCGCCATCTTAAAGCAAAACGGCGGCCATTGGCCGCCGTCTGGCATGCGCACGTGCGCGTTATTCGCTGACCGCAGCGTGCTCCTGTGATTTTTCCGTGGCCGGTGGCATTGACGACAACAGCGCCATGACCAGTGCTGCCAGGTAGGGCAAAGATTGCACCAGCAGCATCACCACCCAAAACTTCACATCCGCGCTCGGCAGGCCTTGTACCAAGCTGATGCCCAGGGCTGAGCCCCACAGCAAGAGCATGATGAACACTTCTTCGCGGGCTTCGCTCAGCGCCACCAAAATGCCGTGGTTGCTGGCCATTTTTGGCGTGCGGAAGAACGGAATGGTTTTGGTGAACACCCCGTACAGCACGGCTTTGGCGATGGTGTGAGACAGCGCCAGGCCCGCAACAGCCGCCTGGAATGAGCGCACCATGTCCACGCCCATGGCTTTGCGGTAAAGGAACAGGATCTTGCCCAGTTTAAAGACGAACAGCGCTAAGGGTGGAATGGCGAAGATCACCAGGGGTGGATCGACACGTTGCGGCACGATGATCATTGCCGCCGACCAAAGCAGCGCGCCTGCGGTAAAGAAGATGTTCAGGCCATCAGCGATCCATGGCAGCCAGCCAGCGATAAAGTGGTAGCGCTGACCGGTCTTCAGTTCGCTGTCTTTGCCAAGAAACAGGCTGCGCGCATGGCCTTTCATAATTTGAATCGCGCCATAGGCCCAGCGGAATCGCTGTTTCTTGTAGTCGATAAAGGTGTCCGGCATCAGTCCGCGACCAAAGCTTTGGTGAGCATAGGCGGCGGAGTAGCCTTTCTTGAACACGCGTAGGCCGAGCTCGGCGTCTTCGCAGATGGTCCAGTCGGCCCACTTCAGCTCATCCATGACCGTGCGACGGATCATGGTCATGGTGCCGTGCTGAATGATCGCGTCACGGTCGTTGCGCGTCACCATGCCGATGTGGAAGAAGCCTTTGTACTCGGCGTAGCAGAGCTTTTTGAAGGCGCTTTCATTGCCGTCGCGGTAATCCTGCGGTGATTGCACCACGGCAATCTTGGGGTCACTGAAGTGCGGCACCATGTGTTTGAGCCAGTTTTTGTCGACGCAGTAATCAGAGTCGATCACTGCCACCACTTCGGCGTCTGACGCGGTATAGGGCAGGATGTAGTTCAGTGCGCCGCCTTTGAAGCCGTGCAGCGGGGCCACGTGGAAGAAGCGAAAGCGCGGCCCGAGTAGCTCACAATAGGCTTGCACCGGCTGCCAGACGGCCGGGTCTTTGGTGTTGTTGTCGATGATGATGACTTCGAAATCCGGGTAATCCAGCGCCGCCAAAGCGTCGAGGGTCTGTTTGACCATCTCCGGTGGCTCGTTGTAGCAGGGCACATGGATCGACACCTTGGGGCGGTAGGCGCTGTCAGACTCGACGGGCTGGAACGGCCTGCGACGTGAGCTGCTCCAGGCCGTCTCGGCCAGTTCGTGGGCCTCGGTCAGCAGCACGATAAACACGCCAAAGGCACCGATGCCGAGCAACAGGCCGACCAGGGTGCTGAACCAGGTGCTGTATTGCTGGCTGTAGTCGTAGCCAATCCACACCAGCGCCGAGCCGCCGGCAAACGCGACAATGGTCAGGAAGGTACGGCCACGCTGGCGCAGCGAACTGCCGTCAATCAGCATTACCGCCAGGCTGAGCAAGGCCATGACTACCGAGGCAATGGCCAGCAGGCGCCACTGCGGGATAGCCACAATGGGGCCTTCGAAGGCGAATTTCGGCTGGCGGTCGAGGTTGTAAACCCCCCAGTAAGCGCCCACTGCACCTTCCTCGCTGGCCTTCCAGGGCTGATCGAACGCTTCGATCACGAAGTAGTTGTAGCCTTTGGCGTTAAGCGTATTAACCAGGGTGCGCAGGTAGATGGCTTGGTCCGCTTGCGACGCATCAGCATCGCCGCGCATGCGGCCATTACTCGGCCAGCCCACTTCCGAGAGCAGCAGCGGTTTTTTCGGAAAGAGTTTTTTCATGTCCTTGGCTCGATCAAGGACGAATTCGGTGGAGTCCTCCATCGGCACGAACTCCCAGTAGGGCAGTACGTGGGCGGCGATCAGGTCTACATGCTGACCGAGTTCCGGATATTCCTGCCAGATGTGCCACTGTTCGGAGGTGGTGACGGGCACTTTAACCGCTGAGCGAACGCGCTCGATGTAGCCGATCAGGTCTTCTGGCGTCACTTCTGTGCGGAACAAGGCTTCGTTACCTACCACGACACGCACTACGCTGCGCGAGTTGTTGGCGATTTCAATGGCTTTGGCGATTTCCCGCTCGTTGCGCTCCAGATCGAGACTAATCCAAATACCCAGCGTCACACGCAAGCCGAATTCTTCAGCGATAACCGGAATTTTGCCCAGTTCGCCATCGACGGAGTAAGTACGGATGTTGTCGGTCTGAGTGCTCAGCAACTCAAGGTCCTGACGCATCTGTTGGTCGCTGGGGTAGATGCCCTGTTGCGGATTCTGTCCTGCCCGGAAGGGCGAATAGGAAAAGCCAGAGATTTGTTCCGGCCAATCCGGGGCTGTGACTGGGCGGTTATACAGCGCCCAGATGCCCGTAAAGAAGGCGGCAATTGCCAGGAACATGACCAGGTTCAGTCCAAACTTACGCGATGGCATGGTGGGTAGGTCCAGCGAGGGGCAATAGAGAGCGACGAGCGTCGGGTGGCGCATGCTACGCCGCTGGTGCAGGGCTGTACAGTCCAGCCAACTCAACCTGTGAAGGGAGCTTGTCACGAGCAGCCGCGCGGCATTATGGCTGTTTGCCATTGCAGTTCATCGGCTTAGTCTGGGCTGTGCAATACAACGCTTGGGCGCAGGGGGATCGCTCTCTATAATGCGCGCCGCTTGCCGCCTGTGAGAGAGATAAATGCCTGTGGACGAACAACGCTTTGCCGGAATTGCCCGCTTGTACGGCCGTCAAGGTGCCGAGCGCCTGGTGGCTGCGCATGTGGCAGTGGTCGGTATTGGCGGCGTAGGGTCTTGGGCAGCTGAGGCGCTGGCACGCAGCGGTGTAGGCGAAATCTCCCTATTTGATCTGGACGATGTCTGCCTCAGCAATAGCAACCGGCAGTTGCATGCCTTGGATGCAACGGTCGGACGGCCCAAGGTTGAGGTCATGGCTGAGCGTATTCGCGCCATTAATCCGGCTTGCGTGGTGCATGCGGTGGCGGATTTTGTCACGCGCGAGACCATGGCCGAGCACATCACTGAGCAGCTGGATGCGGTGATTGACTGCATCGACAGCGTTAACGCTAAAGCGGCGCTTATCGCCTGGTGCAAGCGGCGCAAGATTCAGATCATCACCACCGGTGGTGCGGGCGGTCAGATCGACCCCACGCAAATCCAAGTGGCTGATCTGAACAAAACCTGGAATGACCCACTGGCGTCCAAGGTGCGTTCGACCCTGCGCCGTGACTATGGTTTTTCCCGAACGCCAGGGCGCAATTACAGCGTGCCGTGCGTGTTTTCCAACGAACAACTGCGTTACCCCAAGCCTGACGGCACGGTCTGTCAATACAAAGCGTTTGTCGGCGATGGGGTTAAACTGGATTGTGCGGGTGGTTTTGGCGCAGTCATGATGGTGACGGCCACGTTTGGCATGGTGGCTGCTGCGCGCATTGTCGACAAACTGGTAGCGGGTACGCGCAGGCCAGCCGAGCGCAAACAATCGCCTGAGGGCGTTTAAGTGCTTGTTCGTAACCCGTAGTTGCCAAGCCGTATTCAGCAGGGGTGTGCTGTTTCTTCCTTGAGGTGCAGTGTGTTGAACGTGCTGAAATATCTTCCGAGCCGGTTTTGGCTTCTCCTGTTGTGTGCAGCCAGTGCGTTAGCCAATCACGCTTGGGCGGACAACAGCGTGCGTATCGGTACTGGAGATTGGCTGCCTTATGTCGAGCAACAACGCGAGGATGGCGGTGCGCTGCCGCGGTTGGTGCGTGAAGTCTTCGAGGCTGCCGGTTATCGGGTCGAATACGTTTATTACCCTTGGGACCGCAACCTGAAGATGCTGGAGGACGGCACCCTAGATGGGATATTGCCCTACCTGTGCAGTACTGCTCGACAGCGTGTCAGCACCTGTAGTGATCCGCTGGTAAGTGGCGATGTGGTGCTGTTTCAGCGGGCTGATCAGGTGCTGAACTGGTCCACGATCGAAGACTTACGCGCGTTCCGTATCGCCACTACGCTGGGCTTTGCCTATGGCACTCAGTTCGATGCTGCCCTTGAACAGAATCTGCTGCAGGTGCAGCAAAGCGGTAAGGAAGAAACCGGATTTCGCCTGCTCAGCCTTGGCCGCGTGGACTTTTATCCGCAGGACCGTGCCGCAGGCTACGCCATGATCAATCGACTGTTTTCGCCAGAGCAACGCCAACAGATCACGCACCATCCAACGCGCCTGCATCGCGAGCCGCTGCATGTGCTGTTTCGCAAAAACGACCCGCGCGCCGATACCCTGAGGCAGGTGTTTAACGACGGTTTACGCCGCTTGCAACGCAGCGGTGAGTTAGCGCGGTTGCAGCAAGCCTTGAACGAAGGGCGCGTCGATCAGTGGCGGATGCAACCCTGATCGGCAACTGCCAGTAGCGCCTGCATGCGTGTCAGCACGGCCTGCAGGCCGTTGCTGCGTGACGGCGACAGGTGACGCGCCAAGCTGAGTTGGCTAAACCAACCTGGCAGATCCACCTGCGCCATGTCCATTGCACCAAGGCCGTTGACTCGGGCCAGTAGCAGCGCAAGCAACCCGCGCAACAGACGGGCATCGCTGCTGGCGCGTAATTGCCAATGCTCGCCCTGGCGCTCGACCACCAGCCATACTTGGCTTTCGCAGCCGCTGACACGGTTGGCTTCGCAGCGCTCGGCCTCGCTCAGCGGCGTTAGTTGGTCGCCCCACTGCATCAACAGGCGCGCACGTTGCTCCCACCCCTGGCATGCACTGAATGCCTGCAAGGCAATTTGCGCACTCTGTGGCAGGGTCATAGCAGTAGCTCCAGGGCTTGATCCAATGCGTTGAAGAAGCGCTGCAGATCCGCGTCATCGTTATACAGCCCCAGCGACACTCGAACCGCACCACTCAGGCCAAGCCCCTGCAGCAGTGGCATGGCGCAGTGATGGCCTGCGCGCACGGCAATGCCTTGTTCGCTTAGCAGGTGAGCGAGGTCAGCATGGTGCACGCCCTCGACCACAAAACTGGCCAAGGCCGCGCTGGGCGTCCCGAGTAAACGCACGGCCTGGCGCTGCCGCAAGCCGCTAAGTAGCTCGGCATGCAGGGCCGCTTCGTGGGTGCTCACAGCCGCCGCATCAAGACTGCTCAGGTAATCCAAGCTGGCCCCCAACGCGATTACCGAGGCAATCGGCGGTGTGCCCGCCTCAAAACCCAATGGCGCGGGGCGAAAGCGGGCGTTGTGGTAGTCAGTATGCAGCAGCATTTCGCCGCCAAACTGCCAGTGCGCCAGTTGCTCAAGTGCCTGCGGGCGACCATAGAGCAGGCCTACGCCGTCCGGGCCATAGAGTTTGTGGCTGGAACAGATATAAAAATCACAACTGAGCGCCTGCACATCCGTGCGGCCGTGCACCACACCCTGGCTGCCATCGACCACTGTCAGCGCGCCTTGCGCCTTAGCCAGTGCCGTCAGCGGTTCAAGCGGTTGCCAGCAGCCGAGCACATTGGACAGTTGGCTGACCGCCAGCAGGCGGGTGCGCGGGCCGATTAACTGCGCCGCTTGGCTGAGGTCGATCAAACCATGCGTATCGAGTGGCAGCACCACCAATTTGAGTTGGCGACGCTGCGCCAGTTGTTGCCACGGCAGCAGGTTGGCGTGATGTTCCAGCGCGCTGATGACGATTTCGTCACCCGCAATGAAACGATGCTCCAGGCCATAGGCCAGCAGATTGAACGCTTCGGTGGCGCTGCGGGTGAAGACGATTTGCTGCGCGTCGGCGGCATTCAGCCAGCGCGCGGCTTTCTCCCGCGTGGCTTCAAAGGCGCGGGTGGCCCGTTCGCCCGGCATGTGCTGGGCGCGGTGCACATTGGCCGCGCCGCCGGCGTAATAGCCGAGCAGGGCGTCGAGCATGGCCTGAGGTTTTTGCGCGGTGGCGGCGCTGTCCAGATAGGTCTGGCCTTCGGCCGCAAGGGCCAGAATGCCGGGGAAGTCAGCGCGCCAAGGGGAAGTCAGAGGCATGGTTTTTCAGCGTTTATCTGGCGGCTAAAAGTTGGGTTTAACGCGTTGCGAGCGAAGCACAGACAAGGCGCAATAAGGCGAGGACGCGGAGTTTACAGGTGTAAATGAGCGTCCGAGCCTTAGTGCAGCGCAGTATGGGCGAGCGCAGCCGCGCTAAACCAACTTTTTAGTTGTGCGCGTGCAGGGCTTCGTTCAACTCGATGGCCGACTTGTGGGTTTTGCACTCCACTGCACCGGTTTGCGAGTTGCGACGGAACAGCAAGTCTGGCTGGCCAGCCAGGTCGCGGGCTTTGAGCACCTTGACCAGTTGGTTGTCGGCATCGAGCAGTGCGACCTTGGTACCGGCGGTGATGTACAGGCCGGATTCCACGGTGTTGCGGTCGCCCAATGGAATGCCAATGCCAGCGTTAGCGCCGATCAGGCAGCCTTCTCCCACGGAAATGACGATATTGCCGCCGCCGGACAGGGTACCCATGGTCGAGCAGCCGCCACCCAGGTCTGAACCTTTGCCAACGAACACGCCTGCCGACACACGGCCTTCGATCATGCCGGGGCCAGCGGTACCTGCGTTGAAGTTGACGAAGCCTTCGTGCATCACGGTGGTGCCTTCGCCCACGTAGGCACCCAGGCGAATACGCGCGCTGTCAGCGATACGCACGCCGCTCGGCACCACGTAGTCGGTCATTTTCGGGAACTTGTCGACCGAGAACACTTCCAGCAGTTCGCCTTTCAGGCGCGCTTCCAGCTGACGCTCAGCCAGTTCGCCCAAATCAACTGCGCCTTGGCTGGTCCAGGCCACGTTCGGCAGCAGCGGGAAAATACCGGTGAGGTTCAGACCATGCGGCTTCACCAAACGGTGCGACAGCAGGTGCAGTTTCAGGTAGGCCTCAGGGGTGCTGGTCAGCGCGGCGTCTTCGGCCAGCAGGGTGACCACCAGCGGCTTCTGGCTTTCGGCCAAGCGAGTCAGCAGGGCGGCTTGGGCGCTGTCGACATGCTTGAGCGCTTCGGCCAGATCACCTGCCTGGTTGGTGGTGATGGCGATGGCTTGGTTGCCACCTTCATAACCGATTTTCTCCACAACCTTGGAGACCAACTCGTGGGGCGGGTTGAGCAACGGCTGGGCGTAGAAGACTTCCAACCAAGTGCCTTGGCGATTCTGGGTGCCAACGCCAAAGGCCAGGCTGAATGGGGTTGTGTTCATATTGTTTTCCTTAACGCAAATTCGTGTGGGCCGACTGGTTCAAACCAGTTCGGCGGCATAACGGTCGGCCTTGAAGCCCACCAGTGTTTTGTTGCCGAGATCCAGCACCGGGCGTTTGATCATCGACGGTTGGGCGAGCATGAGTTCGATCGCCTTGTGCTGATCGAGGTCGCTTTTCTGCGCCTCATCCAGCTTGCGGAAGGTGGTGCCAGCACGGTTCAGGACGGTTTCCCAACCATGCTCGTTGCACCACTTTTCCAGGTTGCCACGGTCGATGCCGCAGGCTTTGTAATCATGAAAGGCGTAGCTTACCCCGTGCTCGTCGAGCCAGGTGCGGGCTTTTTTCATGGTGTCGCAGGCTTTGATGCCAAACAGGGTCTTGCTCATCAGAGGCTCTTTACAAAATCACGGATACGTTCGGCTGCCGCCACGCACTCGGCCAGTGGTGCGACCAGTGCCATGCGCACGCGGCCAGCGCCAGGGTTGCTGCCGTCCACGGCGCGCGACAGGTACGAGCCGGGCACTACGGTGACATGCTCGCGGGCAAACAGCTCGCGGGTAAATGTTTCATCGTCTATCGGAGTTTTTGCCCAAAGGTAGAAACCGCCATCTGGCCGCTGTACATCGAGCACGCCTTGCAGAATCGTCAGCACCGCGTCGAACTTCTCGCGGTACAGGTCGCGGTTGGCTTTGACGTGGGCTTCGTCATTCCATGCCGCCACACTGGCCAACTGGGTTTGCACCGGCATGGCGCAGCCGTGGTAGGTACGGTACAGCAGGAAAGATTTCAGAATGTCGGCGTCGCCAGCGACAAAACCGGAACGCAGCCCCGGCAGGTTGGAGCGCTTGGACAGGCTGTGGAACACCACGCAGCGTTTGAAGTCGTGGCGGCCCAGTTCGCCGCAAGCGGTCAGCAAGCCGGCCGGTGGATTGACTTCATCGAAATACAGTTCGCTGTAGCACTCGTCGGCGGCAATCACGAAGTCGAATTTATCGGCCAGCGCGATCAACTTTTTCAGCGTTGCCAGCGGAATCAGCGCGCCGGTCGGGTTGCCGGGCGAGCAGAGAAAGAGGATTTGGCAGCGCTGCCAGACTTCGTCGCTGACCGCGTCGAAATCCGGGTTGAAGCCATGCTCTTCCAGGCACGGCAGGTAGTGCGGCTGCGCACCGGCGAGAAAGGCCGCGCCTTCGTAGATCTGATAGAACGGGTTGGGGCTGACCACCAAGCCGCCTTCATCACGTTTAACCACCGCCTGAGTAAACGCAAACAAGGCCTCGCGGGTGCCATTGACCGGCAGCACATGGCGCGCCGGATCAAGCAGGCCGCTCGACAGAGCAAAACGGCGGCTGCACCATTGAGCAATGGCTTCACGCAGCGCGGGGATGCCGAGGGTCGTCGGGTAGACCGCCAGTTGATCAAGGTTGGCGCTCAGGGCCGCAGCGACAAAATCCGGCGAGCGGTGTTTCGGTTCGCCAATTGACAGGGCTATCGGCGATTTGTCCGCCGGGACCTGGACGCCGCCCAGCAAGGCGCGAAGCTTTTCGAACGGGTAGGGCTGCAACTGATTTAACGCGTCGTTCATCGTTGTTTCCTGATGTGCAAGCGCCCGGCACTGCGTCTGCCGGGCCGTTCAAGGCATGTTAGATATTGATTCGGCTGGGTTCGGGCTGGCCTGAGCTGTCTGACAGTTGCGCCACCATGGTGGCTTGCAAGCGCGTGCACAGTTCGGGATCGGACAGTGGCTGATTGGCAGCATCGGTGACGAAGAAAACGTCTTCCACACGCTCGCCCAAGGTGGCGATCTTGGCGTTCTGCAGCGACAGGTCGAACTCCAGGAAAATCCGCCCGATCCGTGCCAGCAAGCCGGGGCGGTCGGGGGCGGTAACTTCAAGGATGGTGACCGGGCGATGCGCATCGTTATGGATGGTCACCTGCGGGGCAAACGCAAAGTGCTTGAGCTGACGCGGCACGCGGCGTTGGATGATGCTCGGGTACTCGTCTGGATTCTTCAGTGCATCGATCAGGCCTTGGCGAATTTCCCGGATGCGCGCCGGGTTATCGCCAATCGAGCCGCCTTCGCCTTCGAGCACAATGTAGGTGTCGAGGGTGAACTGGCTGGTAGAGGTGAGAATCCGTGCGTCGTGGATGTTCAGGTTGAGCTGAGCCATGGCCGCCACGGTCACAGCGAAGAAATCATGCTGGTCGGGGGCATAAATGAAGATTTGCGTACCGCCCTCGAATTCGCGCTGGGTGGTTTCCTTGATCAACACCAGCGGATCGCCGTCTGCGGGGTGTTGCAGGATCGCCTCGCAATGCCAGGCCACGTCGGCAGCATTGTGGCGCAGGAAGTAATCGTCACCCAGTTGCGCCCACAGTTGTTCGGCATCGTCGGCATCGGTACCGCCGCGCACCAGAATGTCCAGGGCCGCGCTTTGCGTTAGGCGAATCTGCTCTTCGCGGTCCAGCGGGTTTTCCAGGCCACGGCGCAGGGCGCGCTTGGTTTCGGTGTAGAGCTGACGCAGCAGGCTGGCGCGCCAGGAGTTCCACAGGCTGGGATTGGTGGCATTGATATCGGCCACGGTCAGCACGTAGAGGTAGTCAAGGCGCGTCTGGTCGCCCACCAAGCGGGCAAAATCAAAGATCACTTGCGGGTCGGACAAGTCCTTGCGCTGCGCCGTAGTGGACATAACAAGGTGATGCTGCACCAGCCAGACGATCAGCTTGGAATCCCAGTTGGGCAATTGGTGGCGTACGCAGAATGCTTCTGCATCGACTGCACCGAGTTCGGAGTGATCGCCGCCGCGACCCTTGCCAATGTCGTGATAGAGGCCGGCCAGGTAGATCAGTTCGGGTTTAGGCAGCTTGTCGATCAGCTTGCTGGCCAGCGGGAATTTTTCCGCCAGCTCTGGCCATTTGAATTTGCGCAGGTGTTTGATCAGGTTGAGGGTGTGCGCATCGACGGTATAGATGTGGAACAGGTCGTGCTGCATCTGCCCAACGATATGGCCGAACTCCGGCAGATACAGGCCAAGAATGCCGTAGCGGTTCATGCGCCGCAGGTTGCGGTGAATGCCCTGGGGGCTTTTGAACAGCTCGACGAACAGGCTGGTGTTGCGAATGTCGCGGCGAAAGTCATCATCGATCAGGTGGCGATGCTCGCGCAGCAGGCGGATGCTGTTGGCGCACACGCCTTTGATGTCAGGGTGTTGGGCCATCAGCACGAAGATTTCCATGATGGCGAACGGCGTGCGCTTGAATACGTTGGGGTGCGCCGCTTCGATGTAGCCATCGCGTAACAGAAAGCGGCTGTTGAGCGGGGTGGCCATGCCGATTTCACCGGCACGCAGGATTTGCTCTTCGAAATGCTGAACAATTAGGTCGCTGAGTTCGGCAATCGCCATCACCACGCGGTAGTACTTCTGCATAAAGCGCTCGATGGCGCGTTTACTGTCGCTGTCTTCGAAGCCCAGCAGGGTGGCTACCTTGCTTTGGTGATCGAACAGCAAGCGGTCTTCGGCGCGCCCGGCGAGCATGTGCAGGGCATAGCGCACCTTCCAAAGAAACTCCTGGCTGGAGGCGAGCAGGGCGTATTCGCTTTCCAGCAAAAAGCCCTGGCCAACCATGGCGTGCAGGTTAAGGGTGCCGAAATGCCGGCGTGCGACCCAGAGAATGGTTTGGATATCGCGCAGCCCACCGGGTGAGCCTTTGACGTTGGGTTCAAGGTTGTATTCGGTGTCGTTGTATTTGCCGTGACGCGCGCGCTGTTCTTTGTGCTTGGCCAGGAAGAAATCTTTGCTGGGCCACATCTGCTCGGTGCTGGTGACTTCCTGCATGCGCTGGCGCAGGCGCTCGGGGCCTGCGATGGTGCGGCTTTCCATCAGGTTAGTTATCACCGTCAGGTCGGCGCGAGCCTCGCTGGCGCACTCGTCCACACTGCGTACGCTTTGTCCGACTTCCAGGCCGATGTCCCAGAGCAGGGTAAGAAAATGCTCGATGGGCTCACGGAAGGTTTCGTGATCAGCGTTATCCAGCAATATCAGCAGGTCGATGTCCGAGAAGGGGTGCAATTCTCCACGGCCATAGCCGCCGACGGCCAGCAGGGCGATATCGGCGTCTTCACTCCAAGGCAGGCGGTCCCATGCCTCGCGCAGGATCTGATCGACGAACCAGGCACGGTCTTCAACAAGGCGGCGAACCTCTCGCCCGCTCTTGAAGCGCTCATCAAGCACCTCGCGCGCATGGCGAATGGCTTTTTTGAAGGCTGCAATGGGGCTGGCCTTGAGGGCCAGTTCCGCCTGGAACTGACCGCGGTCAAACAGTTCGGGATCTACCTGCGGCATGACAGCTTTCCTTAATACAAGAACAGTCGCGGTGAGAATGCCCCGAGGGGTCAGGCTGACGTGCGGGGAATGGTGTCATCGTTGCGCAGGGTAAAGATCTCGTAGCCATCGGCGGTTACCAGAATGGTGTGTTCCCACTGTGCGGAGAGCTTGCGATCCTTGGTAATGGCGGTCCAGCCGTCACCTAATGTGCGGGTCTCAGCGCGGCCTTGGTTGATCATCGGCTCAATGGTGAAGGTCATGCCTTCTTGCAGTTCCATGCCGGTTCCGGCGCGGCCGTAGTGCAAGACTTGCGGCTCTTCATGGAAAACGGCGCCGATGCCGTGGCCACAATACTCGCGCACCACAGAGAAACCATTTTTCTCGGCATGCTTCTGGATCACTTCGCCGATATCACCCAGGCGCGTGCCCGGCTTGACCAGTTCGATACCTTTATACATGCATTCCTGGGTCACCTTGGCCAGGCGCTCGGCCCACTCGGGCACTTTGCCGACCATGAACATTTTGCTGGTGTCGCCATGGTAGCCATCCTTGATCACGGTGATGTCGATGTTGATGACGTCACCTTCCTTTAGAGGCTTGTCGTTCGGGATCCCGTGGCAGACCACATGATTGACCGACGTGCAGATCGACTTGGGAAAGCCTTTATAGTTGAGCGGCGCAGGAATGGCCTGCTGCACGTTGACAATATAGTCATGGCAGATGCGGTCGATTTCTTCGGTGGTGACGCCGGGCTTGACGTACTCGCCGATCATTTCCAGAACCTCGGCAGCCAGGCGACCGGCTACACGCATTTTCTCGATTTCGTCGGGGGTTTTGATGGTGACGGTCATGGCGAGCTCTCGGGTGCACACAGAAAAGGGCGTTATCTTAGCAGCTACGAGGCGCAGCCATAAGTTGTGAGTGGGCGGTGCGAGTCGGTCCGGCTTTAGCCTTGTAGCTTGCGGCGGCTTTCTATGATATAAAACGCGCCGCTTTACGGGCAGCATGCCTGAAAGCCTAAACCCACACACGTATCGACACGGTTTCCTGGGTGCCTTGTGACAAGTTCATGGGGTTGGAGATCGGGATACGTGGAGGCCTAACCCGACTTATCAAGGAACTATCATGTCCCAAGTCAACATGCGCGATATGCTGAAGGCCGGTGTGCACTTCGGTCACCAGACCCGTTACTGGAACCCGAAAATGGGTAAATACATTTTCGGCGCGCGTAACAAGATTCATATTATCAACCTCGAAAAAACCCTGCCGATGTTCAACGAAGCCCTGGCTTTCGTTGAGAAGCTGGCTACTGGCAAAAACAAGATCCTGTTCGTCGGCACCAAGCGTTCCGCTGGCAAGATCGTTGCTGAAGAAGCAGCACGTTGCGGTTCGCCGTACGTTGACCATCGCTGGTTGGGCGGCATGCTGACCAACTACAAAACCATCCGTGCCTCGATCAAGCGTCTGCGTGATCTGGAAGTTCAGTCGCAAGACGGTACTTTCACCAAGCTGACCAAGAAAGAAGCCCTGATGCGCACCCGTGATCTGGAAAAACTGGATCGCAGCTTGGGTGGTATCAAGGACATGGGCGGTCTGCCAGACGCGCTGTTCGTGATCGACGTTGACCATGAGCGCATTGCTATCACCGAAGCCAACAAACTGGGTATCCCGGTTATCGGCATCGTCGATACCAACAGCAGCCCGGAAGGCGTTGACTACATCATCCCAGGTAACGATGACGCCATTCGCGCCATCCAGCTGTACATGGGTGCAATGGCTGACTCGGTAATCCGTGGTCGCACCAACGCTAACGGCGGCACCGACGAATTCGTCGAGCAAGCCCCGGCTGCCGAAGCTGTTGAAGGCTAAGTAAAACGCGCACAGCGTTTGCTTAGTTCGCAAAAAGGGGGCTTGGCCCCCTTTTTGCCACCTTGAAAACCATTGTCGACTTACAGCTGCAATCGATTCTGTTCATTGTCGACAATGCGTTATGAATTGAGCGCCCGTCTCGGCGGGTGGAATGGTTAACAACCTATCCAGAGGATTTTGAAATGGCAGAAATTACTGCAGCGTTGGTTAAAGAACTGCGTGAGCGTACTGGCGAAGGCATGATGGATTGCAAGAAGGCCTTGACCAAGGCTGACGGCGACATCGAAAAAGCCATTGACGACATGCGTGCTTCCGGCGCGATCAAGGCTGCCAAAAAAGCCGGTAACGTGGCTGCTGAGGGCGCAATCGCTATCAAAGATGATGGCAAAGCTGCCGTTCTGCTAGAAGTGAACTCGCAGACTGACTTCCTGGCCCTGCAAGATGACTTCAAAGCATTCGTTGCGGCCAGCGTTGAACAAGCCTTTGCTGACAAACTGACTGATGCTGCTCCGCTGATTGAAGCGCGTGAAGCTGATCGTCTGGTTCTGGTGGGTAAAGTTGGCGAGAACGTAAACATTCGTCGTCTGGTTCGCGTTGAAGGTGACGTGGTCGGTACTTACCTGCACGGTAACAAGATCGGTGTTGCTGTCGTTCTGAAAGGCGGCACCGTCGACCTGGCTAAAGACATCGCCATGCACGTAGCGGCCAGCAACCCGGAATTCCTGCTGCCATCGGAAGTTTCCGCTGAAGCCATTGAGCGCGAGAAAGCTGTGTTCTTGAGCCTTAACGAAGACAAAATTAAGGGCAAGCCAGCCGAAATCGTCGAGAAGATGGTTGCCGGTCGTATCCAGAAGTTCCTGGCTGAAGCCAGTCTGGTTGAGCAAGCCTTCGTTAAAGATCCTGAAGTCAAGGTTGGTGCTCTGGCCCAGAAAGCCGGTGCTGAAATCGTTTCCTTCACCTACTTCAAAGTGGGTGACGGCATCGAGAAGCCGGTTGATAACTTCGCTGAAGAAGTAGCTGCGCAATTGGCTGCTGCCAGCAAGCAGTAAGACGGTTCCTTACTGTCGACAGGAGAGGCTGCCCGCTAACGCGCGCAGCCTCTTTGTCAAATAAGGAGGGTGCGTTGTTTGCAGCAATGCACCGGAGCGCTTTAATAGCGTTCGACAGAGCGGGTTAAAGGCCCGTAAAGAATTCAAACGCCGCAGGAGAGACTCGCAATGGCTCAGCAGATGAGTGGTCGTCAACCGCGCTACAAGCGCATTCTGCTCAAACTTAGCGGCGAGGCCCTGATGGGCTCAGAAGATTTTGGCATCGATCCCAAGGTGCTTGACCGCATGGCGTTGGAAGTCGGCCAACTGGTCGGTATCGGCGTACAGGTCGGCTTGGTTATTGGCGGTGGTAACCTGTTCCGTGGCGCTGCACTAAGCGCTGCAGGCATGGACCGGGTAACCGGCGACCACATGGGCATGCTCGCCACCGTGATGAACGCCTTGGCCATGCGCGACGCGCTGGAACGTTCGAATATTCCGGCCATCGTGATGTCGGCCATCTCCATGGTAGGGGTGACTGATCACTACGACCGGCGTAAGGCGCTGCGTCATCTGAAAACCGGTGAGGTGGTGATCTTCGCCGCTGGCACGGGTAATCCCTTCTTCACCACCGACTCGGCCGCGTGCCTACGTGCCATCGAAATCGATGCCGACGTGGTGCTCAAAGCGACCAAGGTGGATGGTGTGTACACTGCCGATCCATTCAAAGACCCGCATGCCGAGAAGTTCGACCGCCTCACCTACGACGAGGTGCTCGACCGCAAGCTGGGCGTAATGGACCTGACGGCCATCTGTCTGTGCCGCGACCATAATATGCCGCTGCGTGTTTTCAACATGAACAAGCCTGGTGCCCTGCTGAACGTTGTAGTTGGCGGCGCTGAAGGCACTCTGATTGAGGAAGATAAACATGATCAATGAGATCAAGAAAGACGCCCAAGTACGCATGCAGAAGAGCCTGGAATCACTGATTCACGCCTTCAGCCGAATCCGTACCGGCCAAGCGCATCCAAGTATTCTCGGTGGCGTGATGGTGCCTTACTACGGTTCCGATACGCCGTTGAATCAAGTGGCTAACGTCACCGTTAAAGATGCCCGTACCCTGCAAGTTGTGGCCTTCGAGCGCAACATGCTGGCAGCGGTCGACAAGGCTATCCAAAGCTCCGGTCTGGGCTTCAACCCAACCAACCTGGGTGAGTTGCTGCTGATCTCCATGCCGGCGCTGACCGAGGAAACCCGTAAGGGCTTCACCAAGCAAGCGCGTGATGCGGCTGAAGATGGTCGCGTAGCGGTGCGCAATATTCGTCGCGATGCTTTGAGCCAATTGAAAGACTTGGTGAAAGAGAAAGAAATCAGCGAAGACGAGGAGCGCCGCGCCGCCGACGATATCCAGAAACTGACGGACAAGTTTGTCGCTGAAATTGAAGTGGCAGTGAAGCAGAAAGAAGCGGATCTGATGGCCGTTTAACGGTCAGATTATCGCCATGGACAAAACCACCGACGGACATCCGCTCGCTGTGCCACGGCACGTAGCGATCATCATGGATGGCAATAATCGCTGGGCGAAGAAGCGTCTTCTGCCCGGTGTCGCTGGCCATAAGGCCGGTGTTGATGCAGTGCGCGCCGTCATTGAGGTGTGCGCAGAAGCTGGCGTTGAGGTGCTGACGCTGTTCGCGTTCTCCAGTGAAAACTGGCAGCGCCCAGCTGAAGAAGTCAGCGCCCTGATGGAGTTGTTCCTCGGGGCTCTGCGCCGTGAAGCAAAAAAACTTGATGCCAACGACATCAGTCTGCGCATTATTGGCGACCGTTCACGCTTTCACCCTGAATTGCAGGCCGCCATGCGTGAAGCAGAAGCTCAAACCGCAGGAGATCGACGTTTTGTCCTGCAGGTGGCTGCCAATTATGGCGGTCAATGGGACATTGCACAGGCCGCTCAACGTCTTGCGCGCGAGGTGCAGGGTGGCCATTTGTGCCCCGACGATATCACTCCGGAATTGCTTCAGGGATGCTTGGTGACGGGTGATCTGCCGTTGCCTGATTTGTGCATTCGTACGGGTGGTGAGCATCGCATCAGTAATTTTTTGCTTTGGCAGCTGGCTTACACCGAGCTGTATTTCTCCGACCTTTTTTGGCCGGACTTCAAACACGATGCCATGCGTAAAGCCCTGGCCGACTTTGCGAGCCGACAGCGTCGCTTTGGGAAAACCAGCGAGCAGGTTGTGGCTGAGGCGCGTAAATAATGCTTAAACAACGAATCATCACCGCGTTGGTGTTGCTGCCATTTGCTCTGGGCGGCTTTTTTTTACTTGATGGCGGTTTGTTCGCGTTGTTTATTGGTGCGGTCGTCAGCCTTGGCGGTTGGGAATGGGCTCGGTTGGCGGGTTTTTCTGCGCAGTTGCAGCGCGTAGGCTTTGCTGCGCTGGTAGCGGTTCTGTTGGCTGGCTTGTATGGGCTGCCAATGCTCGCGCCTTGGGTGTTGCTGCTTGCAGTGGTGTGGTGGTCGCTGGCGACCTTTCTGGTTATTGGCTACCCGGGTACCCGTCGTTACTGGGCATCGGCACCCAGCCGGCTGCTGATTGGTCTGCTGATTTTGCTGCCAGCTTGGCAAGGCTTAGTGCTGTTCAAGCAATGGCCTGAGGCGAACCTGCTGATTCTGGCGGTGATGGTGTTGGTTTGGGGGGCCGATATCGGTGCCTACTTCTTCGGTCGACGTTTTGGGCGGCGTAAATTGGCGCCTCAAGTCAGTCCTGGTAAGAGCTGGGAAGGTGTATTTGGCGGTTTATTCGTTACGCTGGTCCTTTGTGCCGTCGTGGGCGTTTATCGCGACTGGTCGATCAGTCACCTGTTGTTGGCATTGCTGGGGACCGCGCTGGTCGTGATGATCTCGGTGGTGGGCGATTTGACCGAAAGCATGTTCAAGCGTCAGGCCGGCATCAAGGACAGCAGCAATCTTCTGCCGGGGCATGGCGGTGTGCTGGACCGTATCGACAGTTTGACCGCCGCTATCCCTGTCTTTGCTGCCCTACTGTGGCTATCAGGCTGGGGGGCATCGTGACCGCTGTGCAACACATAACCGTGCTGGGTGCGACCGGTTCCATTGGTCTTAGCACCTTGGATGTGATCGCCCGTCACCCTGACCGATATCAGGTTTTTGCGTTGACAGGTTTTAGTCGCATCGCCGAGCTTGAAGCGCTGTGCGTCAAGCATAAGCCGCGTTATGCCGTGGTGCCTGATGCGGTTGTTGCTCACCAGCTACAGGTCAGCCTGCGCGCGGCAGGTTTGGTCACAGAGGTTCTGCATGGTGCGCAGAGCCTCTGTGAGGTGGCGGCGCACGCTGATGTTGATGTTGTGATGGCCGCGATTGTTGGTGCAGCAGGCCTGCCGCCTACCCTGGCAGCAGCCGAGGCCGGTAAAAAGGTGTTGCTGGCCAATAAAGAAGCTTTGGTCATGTCTGGCGCCTTGTTTATGCAGGCGGTCAAGCGCGGCGGTGCAGTGCTGCTGCCGATCGATAGCGAGCACAACGCCATTTTCCAATGCCTGCCGGGTGACTATGCCCGTGGGTTGCAGCAAGTCGGTGTGCGCCGCGTGCTGTTGACCGCATCGGGTGGACCATTTCGCGAGATGCCCTTGGATCAACTGCATGCAGTTACGCCTGAGCAGGCCTGCGCGCACCCAAACTGGTCCATGGGTCGCAAGATATCTGTAGATTCGGCGAGCATGATGAACAAAGGCCTCGAGTTGATTGAGGCCTGCTGGTTGTTCGATGCGTCACCGGCTCAGATTGAAGTGGTGGTTCATCCGCAGAGCGTGATCCATTCGCTGGTCGATTACGTCGACGGTTCGGTGTTAGCGCAGTTGGGTAACCCGGATATGCGCACCCCCATCAGTCATGCCTTGGCCTGGCCTGAGCGCATCGACTCAGGAGTGGCGCCACTGGATTTGTTCGCCATCGCTCGGCTGGACTTTCAAGTACCGGATGAACAGCGCTTTCCTTGTTTGCGTCTGGCGCGCGAAGCCGCGCAGGCGGGGGGCACAGCTCCGGCCATGTTGAATGCTGCTAATGAAGTAGCCGTGGCAGCATTTCTTGAACGACGCATCCGCTTCCCTGAGATCGCGAGTATCATCGAGCACGTTTTGCAAGCTGAGCCGGCTGTGGCTCTTGAATGTCTGGATACGGTGCTGGTGGCTGATGGCCAAGCCCGTAATCTGGCGGAGCGCTGGCTGGCCCAGCGTTGATCGCCGACGCGGAGAAGTAAGATGAGCGCACTGTATATGTTGGTGGGCACCCTGGTTGCACTTGGGGTGTTAGTTACCATTCATGAGTTTGGTCATTTTTGGGTTGCCCGTCGTTGTGGCGTTAAGGTGCTGCGTTTTTCCGTCGGCTTCGGCAGCCCATTACTGCGCTGGCATGACAAGCAAGGAACCGAGTTTGTTGTGGCCGCCATTCCTCTCGGCGGTTACGTGAAAATGCTTGATGAGCGTGAAGGCGATGTCGCGCCTGAGTTGCTAGATCAGTCCTTTAACCGTAAATCGGTTCAGCAGCGGATTGCCATCGTTGCCGCTGGGCCTATTGCTAACTTCCTGCTCGCGCTGCTGTTTTTCTGGGCGGTGGCGATGTTGGGTGGTCAGCAGGTTCGCCCGGTTATCGGCGCAGTTGAGGTTGGTAGTCTGGCGGATGTGGCGGGTCTTGCGCCGGGACAAGAGATTGTTGCCGTAAACGGTAAAACCACCACCGGTTGGGCCGCCGTCAATCTGCAGTTGGTCAGCCGTCTGGGTGAAAGCGGCTCGATCAATGTTGGCTTGTTAGCGCCTGGCTCAACGGCTGAAATCCAACGCACCATTACCTTGGATAACTGGCTGCGTGGCGCTGATGAGCCTGACCCGATTGCTTCGTTAGGTATTCGCCCTTGGCGTCCCGCACTAGAGCCAGTGCTGGCTCAGTTGGACCCTGACGGTCCCGCTCAGGCAGCTGGATTAAGGGTTGGCGATCGTTTGCTAGCCCTGGATGGTCAGGTGTTGACGGATTGGCAGCAATGGGTTGATCAGATTCGTGCAATGCCGCAAAAAAGCGTCAGCCTGCTTATTGAGCGCGAGGGCGTGCAGCTGCAATTGCCCTTAAATCTGGCGGCGCGCGGCGAGGGTGATGCTCTAAGTGGTTATCTGGGGGCGGGTGTTGCGGGTGGCCAATGGCCTGCTGAGATGCTGCGGGAGGTTCGCTTTGGCCCGATAGACGCCATCGCCGAGGGTGCAAAAAACACCTGGGCAATGAGCGTTCTGACCCTTGAATCATTGAAGAAAATGCTGTTTGGCGAGCTCTCGGTAAAAAACTTGAGCGGGCCGATAACCATTGCTAAAGTGGCGGGCGCTTCTGCTGAGTCGGGTTTGAGTGATTTTCTAAAATTCCTTGCCTATCTGAGCATTAGCCTGGGGGTTCTCAATTTGTTGCCTATTCCCGTTTTGGACGGGGGGCACCTGCTTTTTTATCTGGTCGAATGGGTGCGTGGTCGCCCCTTGTCGGATCGGATACAAGGTTGGGGGATGCAGATCGGTATCAGCATGGTCGTAGGGGTAATGTTGCTGGCTCTAATAAACGACCTAAGCCGCCTGTAATCGCCACTGTTCACGCTCTCGGTATGTACAAAAAGTGTCGCGTGTAGCGGCAGATTTTTTATTGTCAGTTGGAATAAGAAAGGACTTCATGAAACGTCTGCTGCTACCTGCAGTGCTTGCCGCACTGATGATCACCGAAGTTCACGCCGAGTCCTTCACTATCTCCGATATCCGGGTTACCGGTCTGCAGCGGGTTTCCGCAGGCAGCGTTTTTGGTGCGTTACCGCTCAACGTGGGCGCCAAAGCTGATGATCGGGCACTGGTTGACGCCACGCGCGAACTGTTCAAAACAGGCTTTTTTCAGGACATCCAACTAGGTCGTGAAGGCGATGTGTTGGTTGTGACCGTCGTGGAGCGGCCTTCGATCTCCAGTATTGAGATTGAGGGCAACAAAGCCATCAGCAGTGAAGACCTACTCAAAGGTCTTAACCAATCAGGCTTGGCGGAGGGCGAGATTTTCCAGCGCGCCACGCTTGAAGGCGTTCGTAACGAACTGCAACGTCAATATGTGTCCCAGGGTCGTTACTCCGCCGAGATTGAAGCCGAGGTCATTCCTCAGCCGCGTAACCGTGTGGCCTTGAAGATCAATATCAGCGAAGGTTCGGTTGCCGCTATTCAGCACATCAACGTGGTGGGTAACAGCGTTTTCTCTGATGAAGACCTGATCGACCTCTTCGAGCTGAAAACCACCAACTGGCTGTCTTTCTTCCGCAACGATGATAAGTACGCCCGCGAGAAGCTTTCCGGCGACTTGGAACGTTTACGTTCCTATTATCTGGATCGTGGCTATATCAACATGGATATCAGCTCGACACAGGTCTCCATCACACCAGATAAAAAGCACGTCTACGTGACCGTAAACGTAGAAGAAGGCGAGAAGTTCACCGTACGTGAGGTCAAACTCAGTGGTGAGCTAAAAGTGCCTGAAGATCAGGTGCGTGCATTATTGCTGGTTCAGGAAGGTCAGGTGTTCTCACGCAAAGTGATGACCACCACCTCCGAACTGATTACCCGTCGTCTGGGTAACGAGGGTTATACCTTTGCCAACGTCAACGGCGTGCCAGAGGCGCATGACGATGGCACCGTGTCGATCACCTTTGTGGTAGATCCCGGTAAGCGTGCGTACGTTAACCGCATCAACTTCCGCGGCAACACTAAATCTGAAGACGAAGTACTGCGCCGTGAAATGCGTCAGATGGAAGGCGGCTGGGCATCCACTTACCTGATTGATCAATCCAAGGTGCGTTTGGAGCGCCTGGGCTACTTCAAGGAAGTGAACGTCGAAACCCCGCAAGTGCCAGGAACTGACGATCAGGTCGACGTTAACTACAGCGTCGAAGAGCAGGCTTCGGGCTCTATCACGGCCAGCGTTGGTTTCGCTCAGAACGCAGGCCTTATTCTCGGCGGCTCTATTACTCAGAACAACTTCCTGGGTACAGGTAACAAAGTTAGCCTGGGGCTGAATCGCAGCGAATACCAGAGCAGTTACAACTTTGGTTTCGTGGATCCGTACTGGACTGAGGATGGCGTGAGCTTGGGTTATAACGCCTTCTTCCGTGAGACGGATTACGACGAACTGAACACCGATGTATCGAGCTACTCCGTCGACAGCTACGGTGCAGGCGTTAGCATCGGCTACCCGATCAGCGATACTTCTCGCCTGACCTACGGCTTGACGATTCAGAACGACAGCATTGGTACGGGCGTTTACACGGTTGATGAAATCTTCGACTTCATTAAGTCGGAGGGTGAGGATTACCTAAATCTTAAGGCCTCTATTGGCTGGTCCGAGTCAACCCTGAACCGTGGCGTGTTAGCGAACCGTGGTCATTCACAAAGTTTGGTTTTCGAAAGCACAGTTCCCGGCAGTGATCTGTCGTTCTACAAAATTGACTACCGCGGTCAGATATTCAAACCATTAACCGATACCTATACCCTGCGTCTGCACAGTCAACTTGGGTATGGCGATAGTTATGGATCAACGACCGATCTGCCGTTCTATGAGCATTACTATGCCGGTGGTTTCAATTCGGTTCGCGGTTTCAAAGACAGCAGCCTAGGTCCGCGTAGTACACCAAGTAAAGGCAATAACCCCGGTACATTGCGTGATCCTGACCAAGACCCATTGCCTTTCGGTGGTAATGTCTTGATTCAGGGCGGTGCTGAGTTGCTCTTCCCGATGCCGTTCGTAAAAGATCAGCGTTCATTGCGTACCGCATTGTTTTGGGATGTAGGTAACGTCTTTGATACCAACTGCGGCAGTACTCAGAAAGATTGCAACAACATAGACCCCGGTCAGTTGGCCAGTTCCGTGGGTGTTGGCCTGACTTGGATCACCGCGCTGGGGCCGTTGAGCTTCAGTCTCGCGATGCCTATTGTTGAGCCGGATGACGCTGATACGCAGATTTTCCAGTTCTCTCTCGGTCAGACGTTCTAAGCGTCAGATTATTGAAATCCACAGTTTTGCAGGAGTTTCACCGTGCGTAAGTTGACTCAACTGGTTTTGCTTAGTGTGGCCATGATGGCTACTCCAGCGTTTGCCCAGATGAAAGTTGCCGTTCTGAATTACCAAATGGCCTTGCTGGAATCCGACGCAGCCAAGCGTTACGCCGTGGATGCGGAGAAGAAATTTGGTCCCCAGTTGAACAAACTGAAAACCCTGGAAAGCGATGCCAAGCGTATTCAGGATCGTTTGGTCAAAGACGGCGAGAAAATGCAGACCGCCGAGCGTGAGCGCCTTGAGCTTGAATTCAAGCAAAAAGCCCGTGATTTCCAGTTCCAGTCCAAAGAGCTCAATGAGTCTAAGGCTGTTGCAGATCGCGAAATGCTGAAAAAGCTCAAGCCGAACTTGGATAAAGCTGTTGAAGAAGTGATCAAGACCGGCAACTTTGACCTGGTTCTTGAGCGCGGCGCGGTGATTGATGTCAAGCCTCAGTTTGATATCACCCGCCAGGTGATCGAGCGTATGAATCAGCTGCGCTAATCATGAGCGCAATGGTTTATACCGTTAGCCAATTGGCTGAGCGTCTGGGAGCCACTGTGCGTGGCTCATCAGAAAAACAGCTCAGTGGCTTGGCAACTTTGCAGGATGCCACTGCTGAGCAGCTGACTTTTCTGGCTAATCCGCAATACCGTAAATATCTGTCTACAACTAAGGCAGGCGCGGTGCTGTTGACGGCTGCTGACGCAGAAGGCTTTGCCGGTACGGCTTTGGTTGTCACCAATCCTTACTTGGCGTACGCCGAACTTTCCCACCTGTTTGACCGCAAGCCTCACGCCCTAAGTGGGATTCATCCCACGGCGGTGATCGCGGACGACGCGCGGGTTGATGCTAGCGCCAGTATCGGTGCTTACGCTGTCATTGAAAGTGCAGCGCAGATTGAAGCGGGCGTAACAGTCGGTTCGCACTCTGTAGTGGGTGCACGCTCAGTAATTGGTGAGGGCGGCTGGTTGGCGCCACGTGTCACGCTTTATCACGATGTACGCATTGGTAAGCGCGTGGTGATTCAGTCTGGCGCGGTGATCGGCGGTGAAGGCTTTGGCTTTGCTAATGAAAAAGGCGTTTGGCAGAAAATCGCCCAAATCGGTGGGGTGACCATCGGTGATGATGTGGAGATTGGTGCCAATACCACGGTTGATCGCGGTGCGTTGTCTGACACGTTGATTGGCAATGGCGTGAAGCTGGATAACCAGATCATGATCGCGCACAACGTGCAGATTGGTGATAACACGGCCATGGCTGGTTGTGCGGGGATTTCCGGTAGCACCAAGATTGGCAAGAACTGCATGATTGCGGGTGGCGTGGGCATGGTTGGCCACATCGAGGTCTGTGACAACGTCTTCGTGACGGGTATGACCATGGTGACGCGCTCAATCACCGAGCCGGGGTCTTATTCCTCGGGTACAGCCATGCAGCCAGCGGCTGAGTGGCGCAAGAGTGCGGCGCGGATTCGTCAGTTGGATGATATGGCGCGCCGTCTGCAACAGATGGAAAAACAGCTGGCCACAGTGACCTCGGCCGCTGACACTTCATCTGATGCCTGAGCCGGTTCATCCGGCTTCTCTTTTTTCTCTTACAGGCTTCTCTGCACATGATGGACATTAACCAGATTCGCGAATACTTGCCGCATCGCTACCCGTTCCTGTTGGTGGACCGTGTGGCTGAGCTCGATCTTGAGGGCAAGTCCATTCGTGCCTACAAGAATGTCAGCATCAACGAGCCATTCTTCAACGGACACTTCCCTGAGCACCCGATTATGCCGGGTGTGCTGATCATCGAAGCCATGGCTCAGGCCGCTGGCATTCTTGGTTTCAAAATGATGAACATGAAACCATCTGATGGCACGCTGTATTACTTTGTTGGCTCCGACAAGCTACGCTTTCGCCAGCCAGTAGTGCCAGGTGATCAGCTTCAGCTGGAAGCCAAGTACCTAAGTAACAAACGCAGCATATGGAAGTTCGAGTGCAAGGCCATTGTCGACGGCAAGGAAGTGTGTTCGGCTGAAATCATCTGTGCGGAACGTAAAATATGAGTTTGATTGACCCTCGCGCCATCATTGATCCCGGCGCCAAGCTGGCTGACGACGTTGTCGTCGGCCCTTGGTCGAGTGTAGGGGCCGATGTTGAAATCGGTGAGGGAACCGTGATTGGTCCCAACGTCATCATCAAGGGGCCGACTCGCATTGGTAAGCACAACCGTGTTTACCAATTCTCCTCGCTGGGCGAGGACACCCCAGATCGAAAGTACAAAGGTGAGCCGACTCGCTTGGTGATTGGTGACCACAACATCATCCGCGAAGGCGTGACCATGCACCGCGGCACCATCCAGGACCGTGACGAGACCACTGTAGGTGATCACAACCTGATCATGGCCTACGCCCACATCGGCCATGACAGTGTGGTGGGCAACCACTGCATCTTGGTCAATAACGTCGCCCTCGCCGGGCATGTGCATATTGATGATTGGGCAATTCTCTCCGGCTACACGCTGGTGCATCAGTTTTGCCGAATCGGCGCTCACTCCTTCGCGGCCATGGGCACCGCGATCGGTAAAGACGTACCGGCCTATGTCACGGTGTCCGGTAACCCCGCCGAAGCGCGCAGCATGAATTTTGAAGGCATGCGCCGCCGTGGCTTTAGCCCTGAGGCCATTGCCGAACTGCGTCGTGCTTACAAAATTGTCTATCGCCAGGGGCTGACGATAGAACAAGCGCTGGCCGAGTTGGCCGAGTCTGCTGCAGCCTTTCCCGAAGTGGCCGTTTTTCGCGACTCCATCCAGGCTTCCAGCCGCGGCATAACCCGATAATTTATGACTGACCTGATGCGTGTCGCGCTGGTCGCCGGCGAGGCGTCTGGCGATATTCTCGGTGCGGGCCTGATGCAGGCCCTCAAGGCCCAATACCCTCAGATCGAATTTATCGGTGTCGGCGGCCCGCTGATGCAAGCCCAAGGGCTTAACTCCTACTTCCCGATGGAGCGTCTATCGGTGATGGGGTTAGTCGAGGTGCTTGGCCGTCTGCCTGAGCTAATGTCGCGGCGTAAACGCTTGATCAGCAGTTTGATTGACGCCAAGCCTGATGTATTCATCGGCATTGACGCACCGGATTTCAATCTCACGGTTGAACTCAAGTTGCGCCAGGCGGGGATCAAGACCGTGCATTACGTCAGCCCTTCCGTGTGGGCGTGGCGGCAAAAACGCGTGCTAAAAATTCGTCAAGCCTGCGACCTGATGCTCACGCTGTTCCCCTTTGAGGCGCAGTTCTATACCGATCATCAGGTGCCGGTACGCTTTGTCGGTCATCCGCTGGCAGATACCATTCCGCAGCAGGCCGATCGTGCAGCGGCGCGCGAAGCGCTTAATCTGTTTCAGGATCAGCCGGTTGTTGCCCTTATGCCGGGCAGCCGTGGCGGTGAAGTGGCGCGGCTGGGCAATCTCTTTCTCGACGCGGCT
This sequence comes from Pseudomonas sp. Ga0074129, assembly GCA_001465025.1. Taxonomy (GTDB): domain Bacteria; phylum Pseudomonadota; class Gammaproteobacteria; order Pseudomonadales; family Pseudomonadaceae; genus Aquipseudomonas. The sequence goes on along the minus strand of LNDO01000072.1, from coordinate 47,261 downwards.
GTGCGCTTGCGCACCTTGCGTCCGGGCATTCAGTTTGTGCTGCCGTGCTCCAGCCCTGAGCGGCGTGCTCAGCTTGAGCAGATGTTGGTGGGGCGTGATGTGCCACTGACCCTGCTCGATGGCCGCTCCCACGAAGCCTTGGCCGCCTGTGATGCGGTGCTGATTGCATCGGGTACGGCGACGCTTGAGGCCCTGCTGTTCAAACGGCCGATGGTGGTTGCCTATAAGGTGGCTCCGCTGACTTATCGAATCCTTAAACGCTTGGTTACCAGCGCCTATATCTCGCTGCCCAATCTATTGGCCGAGCGCTTGCTGGTTCCCGAGCTGATTCAGGACGCCGCAACGCCCGAGGCCTTGGCTCAGCTACTGGCACCTCTGCTGGAAGGTGGCGAAGTGCAAACCGAAGGTTTTGATGTGATCCACCGCGCCTTGCGCCGCGACGCGTCAGTGCAGGCTGCGCAAGCGGTGCTTGATCTCTGCGGGCGACGCTGATGCAACTGGGTATGGATTTCAGTCTGGTGGAGTCGCTGGTTGCCGGTGTCGATGAAGTCGGGCGCGGCCCGCTTTGCGGCGCAGTGGTCACGGCAGCGGTCATTCTTGATCCGGCGCGGCCGATCTTGGGCCTGAATGACTCGAAAAAACTCAGCGAAGCACGTCGCGAAAAACTCTTCGATGAAATCTGCGAAAAAGCCCTGGCCTGGTGCATCGCCCGTGCTGAAGTGGAAGAAATTGATCGGCTGAACATCCTGCAGGCGACCATGCTGGCGATGCAGCGTGCGGTCGAGGGGCTCAGTGTTACACCGCGCCTGGCGCTGATTGACGGTAATCGCTGCCCGAAACTGCAAGTGCCCAGTGCTGCGGTGGTTAAAGGTGATAGCCAGGTTCCGGCCATTGCTGCCGCCTCAATTCTGGCCAAGGTCACCCGTGACCGGGAAATGCAATTGCTGGATCAGCAGTACCCCGGCTATGGCATCGCCGGACACAAAGGCTATCCCACGCCGGTTCATCTGGAAGCACTGCGCCGCTTGGGCCCCACGCCGATTCATCGGCGCTCCTTCGCGCCTGTGCGTGTCCTGTTGGAGCAGCCATAAGCTTCAAGCTGCGCGTGCCCAGAAACAGTTTGAGCCCGGCGAGGTCTTAACCCGCACACTGAGCAGCTTGCAGCTTGCAGCTTGCAGCTTGCAGCTTGCAGCTTGCAGCTTGCAGCTTGCAGCTTGCAGCTTGCAGCTTGCAGCTGCCTAAGTTGTACAATCCCTGCCTTGATGATTCTGCGTTTTGTATAGGACTGCTATGACCGCCTCGTTCGTCCACCTGCGATTGCACACTGAGTTTTCCCTGGTAGACGGGCTGGTGCGGATCAAGCCCTTGATCAAGTCAGTGGCTGCCGCTGGGATGCCCGCGGTGGCGGTCACCGATATGAGCAACATGTGCTCATTGGTGAAGTTCTATAAGGCGGCCATGGGCGGCGGGATCAAGCCGATCTGCGGTGCCGACATCTGGTTGGCCAGTGCCGATGAAGATGGCCCGCTGAGCCGCATGACCTTGCTTGCGATGAATGCCAAAGGTTATCGCAACCTCACTGAACTGGTCTCGCGCGGCTGGAGTGAAGGGCAGAGCAATGATCTAGTCATCATCCAGCGTGATTGGGTTAAGGAAGCGGCCGAAGGACTGATTGTCCTATCTGGCGCAAAAGAAGGCGAAGTCGGCCACGCCTTACTCGATGGCGAACAGGCCAAAGCCGAGGCGTTGCTGCGTGAGTGGATGGCGGTCTTCCCCGAGCGGTTTTATCTGGAAGTGCAGCGCACCAATCGGGTCAACGACGAAGAACATTTACATGCCGCTGTGGCGCTGGCCGATAAGGTTGGCGCGCCACTGGTGGCGACCAACGATGTACGCTTTATCAAGCAGGATGATTTCGCCGCTCACGAAACCCGCGTGTGCATCGGTGAAGGCCGCAGCTTGGATGACCCACGCCGCCTGCGCACCTATTCCGATCAGCAGTACCTGAAAAGCCCGCAGGAAATGGCGGAATTATTCAGTGATCTGCCGGAGGCGCTGGAAAATACCGTCGAGATTGCCAAGCGTTGCAATATCGATGTGCAACTCGGCAAATACTTCCTGCCAGATTTCCCCGTGCCAGCCGGCATGACCATGGACGAATACTTTCGTCAGGTCTCGTTCGAGGGGTTGGAAGAACGTCTAGCGGTGCTTTGGCCTGAGGCCACCACGCCCAATTACCCAGAGAAGCGTCAGGTCTACATCGATCGGTTGAATTTCGAGCTGGATATCATCATCCAGATGGGCTTCCCCGGTTATTTCCTGATCGTAATGGACTTCATCAAGTGGGCGAAAAACAACGGCGTGCCGGTGGGTCCGGGCCGTGGTTCAGGTGCCGGTTCGCTGGTGGCCTACGTGCAGAAGATCACCGACCTCGACCCACTGGCCTATGACCTGCTGTTCGAGCGTTTCCTCAACCCGGAACGGGTCTCCATGCCCGACTTCGACGTTGACTTCTGCATGGACGGCCGCGACCGCGTGATCGATTACGTGGCCGAGAAATACGGCCGTAACGCCGTGAGCCAGATCATCACCTTCGGCACCATGGCGGCCAAGGCGGTAGTGCGCGACGTGGCGCGGGCGCAGGGCAAGTCCTACGGCTTGGCGGATCGCCTGTCGAAGATGATTCCCTTCGAAGTCGGCATGACGTTGGAGAAGGCCTACGAGATGGAGGAGCCGCTGCGCGACTTCCTCAAAGTTGACGAAGACGCCCGGGAAATCTGGGAAATGTCGCTCAAGCTCGAAGGCATCTGTCGCGGCACCGGCAAGCACGCGGGCGGTGTGGTTATCGCGCCAACCAAACTCACCGACTTCTCGCCGATTGCCTGCGATGACGAAGGCGGCGGCCTGGTCACCCAGTTTGACAAGGACGACGTGGAATCCGCCGGGCTGGTTAAGTTCGACTTCCTTGGCCTGCGCACCCTGACCATCATCAAGTGGGCGATGGAGACCATCAACCGCGAGCAGGCCAAGCAGGGCTTGCCGGATCTGAATATCGATTTTATCCCGCTGGACGATAAGCCGACGTTCAGCATGCTGCAGAAAGCCGAGACCACGGCGGTGTTCCAGCTTGAATCGCGCGGCATGAAGGAGCTGATCAAAAAGCTCAAGCCCGACTGCCTGGAAGACATGATCGCACTGGTGGCTCTGTTCCGCCCAGGCCCGCTGCAATCGGGCATGGTGGACGACTTTATTAACCGTAAGCACGGTCGCGAGCCGATTTCCTACCCGCATCAGGACTATCAGTACGCAGGCCTGGAACCGGTCCTGAAGCCGACCTACGGCATCATCCTGTATCAGGAACAGGTGATGCAGATTGCCCAGGTGATGGCGGGCTACACCCTGGGTGGTGCAGACATGCTGCGCCGCGCCATGGGTAAGAAAAAGCCCGAGGAGATGGCCAAGCAGCGCGGTGGCTTTATTGAAGGCTGCGCCAGCAATGGCATTGATGCCAACTTGGCGGGCAACATCTTTGACTTGGTGGAAAAGTTCGCCGGTTACGGCTTTAACAAGTCGCACTCGGCAGCGTATGGGCTGCTTTCGTATCAGACCGCCTGGCTCAAGGCACACCATTCAGCGGCCTTTATGGCGGCTGTGCTCTCGGCGGATATGCACAACACCGACAAGGTGGTCACCCTAATCGAGGAATGTCGCAGCATGAAGCTGCGCCTCGACGCGCCGGATGTGAATATCTCCGAGTTCAAGTTTACGGTTAACAACGAAGGCTGGATTGTTTACGGCCTGGGCGCGATCAAGGGCGTGGGCGAAGGGCCGGTAGAGGCTATCGTCGAGGCACGCAAGGATGGGCCGTTCAAGGATCTGTTCGATTTCTGCGCCCGTGCCGACCTCAAACGCATCAACAAGCGCACCCTGGATGCGTTGGTTCGCAGCGGCGCGCTCGATCGTCTCGGCCCGCACTTCCACGAAGAGCTCAAAGCCTACAAGGCCAATATTGACCGTAACCGCGCCGTGCTGCTGGCGGCGCTGGAAGAGGCGGTGCAGGCGGCTGAGCAGACCGCGCGCAGTGCTGAAAGCGGGCACATGGACCTCTTCGGTGGCGTTTTTGCTGATGCCGAAGCCGACGTGTATGCCAATCACTTGCGTGCCCGTGAACTGAATTTGAAAGAGCGCCTTAAGGGTGAAAAAGACACCCTTGGGCTGTACCTGACCGGCCATCCGATTGATGAGTACGAAGGCGAAGTGCGGCGTTTTGCCCGCCAGCGCATTGTTGATCTGAAGGCAGCGCGCGGCGATCAGACGATTGCCGGGCTGGTGGTCAACCTGCGCGTAATGAAGAACAAGAAGGGCGACAAGATGGGTTTTATCACCCTCGATGATCGCTCTGGACGCATTGAGGCGTCCCTGTTTGCCGAGGCCTTCAACACCGCGCAAGCCTTGCTGCAAACCGATGCTTTGGTGGTGGTCGAAGGCGAAGTCAGCAATGATGATTTTTCCGGCGGCCTGCGTCTGCGCGCCAAGCGTGTAATGAGCCTGGAAGAAGCCCGCACGGGACTGGCTGATAGCCTGCGCCTGAAGGTTGCCAGCAGTGCGTTGCAGGGCGATCGCTTGCGCTGGCTGGCTGAGCTCTGTGGGCGTTATCGGGGTGCTTGTCCAATCTCCGTTGAATACAGCGGCGAGCAGGCCAAGGCGCAATTACAGTTTGGTGATGATTGGCGAATTGAACCTGCGGATGGACTGATTCAAGCATTGCGTGACCAGTTCGGCCGCGACAACGTCTTTCTGCACTACCGCTGATTGGCGAGGCAATGGCCTCGCTCTTCGGTCGTGATACCACAGGGGTGCGTGTGATGATTTTCATGCTGCTCCGGGTGTCGACCTGAATGCGCCTGCTGCTATAAGGTAGGGCGCGATAACGGATACAGCTCCCGGCCACTTGGCCGTCGACGCAAGACGGATGACTATGAACCCGAATTTTCTCGATTTCGAACAGCCGATCGCCGACCTGCAAGCCAAGATCGAAGAGCTTCGCCTGGTCGGTAACGACAACTCGTTGAACATCAGTGATGAAATTGCTCGCCTGCAGGACAAAAGCAACTCGTTGACCGAAAGCATTTTCGGCAGTTTGAGCAGCTGGCAGATCGCCCAATTGGCGCGTCATCCGCGCCGGCCCTACACCCTTGATTATCTGCAGCACATTTTTACCGAGTTCGACGAGCTGCATGGCGATCGCCACTTCTCCGATGACGCCGCTCTGGTAGGCGGTGTTGCACGTCTGGAAGGTGAGCCGGTGATGGTTATCGGGCACCAGAAGGGGCGTGACATTCGCGAAAAAGTGCGCCGCAACTTTGGCATGCCGCGTCCAGAGGGCTACCGCAAAGCCTGCCGCCTGATGGAAATGGCTGAACGCTTCAAAATGCCGATCTTGACCTTTATTGATACCCCGGGTGCTTACCCGGGTATTGATGCAGAAGAGCGCAACCAGAGTGAAGCCATTGCCTGGAACCTGCGCGTTATGGCGCGCTTGAAAACCCCAATCATCGCCACAGTAATCGGTGAGGGTGGTTCCGGCGGTGCTTTGGCTATTGGCGTGTGCGATCAGCTGAACATGCTGCAGTACTCCACCTACTCAGTCATTTCGCCGGAAGGTTGCGCCTCGATCCTGTGGAAAACGGCTGAAAAAGCCCCCGATGCTGCTGAAGCCATGGGTATCACGGCGGAGCGCCTCAAAGGCTTGGGCATTGTTGATCAGGTTATCGGTGAGCCACTGGGTGGTGCGCACAGCAACCCGACAGCCGCTGCCGAGTCGATTCGTCAAGCGTTGCTGACGCAATTGAAAACCCTCAAGGGGTTCGATACCGATGCGCTGCTCAAGCGTCGTTATGAGCGCCTGATGAGCTACGGCATCGCTTAAGTGGATCTGAGCGCCAGGCTGCTGGAATCTCTAGCTCCCTGGCGCTCAGCGCCGGCCTGGCGTGTTGCCTTGTCCGGTGGTTTGGATTCCACGGTGCTGCTGCACCTTTTGGCTGGCCTTGCGCAACGCGAGGTGTTGCCGCCACTTTCCGCCATTCATATTCATCACGGTTTGCAGGCTGTGGCCGACGCCTGGCCGGCGCATTGCCACGCGTTGTGCTCAAGCCTGGGTGTGCCGCTGCATGTCGAGTATGTGCAGGTGCAGCCTGGCGCAAGCCTGGAGCAGGCGGCGCGAGATGCGCGTTATGCGGCCTTTGCGGCTCGTTTGGGTGTGGATGAGGTGCTGCTAACGGCTCAGCACCGCGATGATCAGGCGGAAACGTTGATCTTTCGTCTGCTGCGTGGGGCGGGTGTGCAGGGCTTGGCGGCGATGCCCGTTAACCGTGTATTGGCGGCTGGGCATTTAGTGCGGCCATTGCTGGGCTGTTCGCGCGCCGACTTGGAGGCTTATGCGCAGGCGCATGGTTTGCGCTGGGTTGATGATCCATCAAATACCGATGAGCGGTTTTCGCGCAATTACCTACGTCGCCAGGTTCTACCGAGGCTCACCCAGCGTTGGCCACAGGCCCTTAACAGCATGGCGCGTAGCGCGGTACACCTGACTGAGGCGCAGCAACTGCTCGATGAGTTGGCGCAACAAGACCTCGATGCGGCAATGGCGTCTAAAGAGTTTTCCTGGTTGGGCTTACCGCAGCTGGCACTTCCGGCACTGCGCTCGCTGAGTGACTCGCGTCAGCGTAATGCCCTGCGTTATTGGTTGCGGCCATTAACAGCAATGCCTGACAGTGAGCATTGGGCCAGCTGGCAGACGCTGCGCGACGCCACTCACGATGCCGCCCCCGTGTGGCAATTGAAGGCAGGTAAGTTGCTTCGCAGCCATGACCAGTTGTGGTGGTTGGCGGGTGACTGGCTAGGCGCGCTGCAGCCGCTTGAAAAGGACATTTGCCCTGGTCAGCGCGTTGTGCTGCCCGGTAATGGTTATGTGTATATCGAGGGGGCTTTGCCTGCAGGTCACTGGCAGGTGGGCTATCGCCGGGGTGGAGAGAAAATCTTTTTAGCGGGGCGCGGCCACCGCGATCTCAAACGCCTGCTTAATGAGCGCCGTGTGCCGACGTTCGTCCGTGACCGTTTGCCGCTGCTGCGTCTGGACGGGCAGGTGATGGCCATCGCCAACCTCGCGGGACTGCAGGGCACTGGCGGCAGTGGGTGGCAATTTCACTGGCAGCCGCCGACGAATGATCAAGGTTTGAGCTGATAAGGCCTTTCCGGTAGACTACGCTCCCGTCTTACTAGCGCTTTTGTCGACTCCCCCGGGAATCGGCAAGGCGAGCCAATTGCGTAGTAATGCAATTGGCGCATCGGTATTCCTTCGCTTTCCCCGGCGGCATTGACCGCTTAAACGCAGACTTCTAGGGTTTTTCATGACGCGCTACATATTCGTCACGGGTGGTGTTGTTTCTTCATTGGGGAAAGGCATCGCCTCGGCTTCATTGGCGGCTATCCTGGAGGCGCGTGGCCTGAAGGTCACCATGCTCAAGCTGGATCCCTACATCAACGTCGATCCGGGCACCATGAGCCCGTTCCAGCACGGTGAGGTGTTCGTCACCCACGACGGCGCTGAAACCGACCTCGACCTGGGCCACTATGAGCGGTTTATCCGCACCACCATGACCCAGAACAACAACTTCACCACCGGGCGTGTCTATGAACACGTGCTGCGCCGCGAGCGCCGTGGTGATTACCTGGGCGCGACCATTCAGGTCATTCCGCACATCACCGACGAGATCAAACGTCGCATCATCAAGGGTGCAGGCGATGCTGACGTGGCAATGGTGGAAATCGGTGGCACGGTGGGCGATATCGAATCGCAACCGTTCCTCGAAGCCATCCGCCAGTTACGTGTTGAAGTGGGTGCCAAGCGCGCCATGCTCATGCACCTGACCCTGGTGCCGTACATCGCCACCGCTGGCGAAACCAAAACCAAGCCAACTCAGCATTCGGTTAAAGAGCTGCGCTCCATCGGCCTGCAGCCAGACGTGCTGATCTGCCGCTCCGATCACCCGGTTGATGTGTCGTCGCGCCGCAAGATCGCCCTGTTCACCAACGTTGAAGAACGTGCGGTGATTTCCCTCGAAGACGTCGACACCATCTACAAGATCCCGGGCGTGCTGCATGCCCAAGGTCTGGATGATTTCGTCGTCGAGCGCTTCGGCCTGGAATGCAACGGTGCCGACCTCTCCGAGTGGGACCGCGTCGTCGATGCCAAGCTGAACCCTGAGCATGAAGTCACCATCGCCATGGTCGGTAAGTACATGGAGTTGCTGGACGCGTATAAGTCGCTGATCGAAGCGATGAGTCATGCCGGTATCGAGAACCGCACCAAGGTCAATCTGCGCTATATCGATTCCGAAGACATCGAGAACAAAGGCACCGGCCTGCTCGAAGGTGTCGATGCCATTCTGGTGCCGGGTGGCTTTGGCCTGCGCGGCGTGGAAGGCAAAATCAAGACCGTGCAGTATGCCCGTGAGAACAAGATTCCTTACCTGGGTATCTGCCTGGGTATGCAGGTTGCGGTCATCGAGTTTGCCCGCAATGTGCTGGGTTGGGACGATGCCAACTCCACTGAATTCGACACCTCCAGCCAGCATCCGGTGGTCGGTCTGATCACCGAGTGGCAAGACGCGACAGGTGAAGTTGAGAAGCGCAGCAATGCGTCTGATCTGGGCGGCACCATGCGCTTGGGCGCTCAAGACTGTCAGCTGCAAGCTGGCTCACAAGTGCATGCCTGCTACGGCAAGGATGTGATTGTTGAGCGTCACCGTCATCGTTATGAGGTGAATAACAACCTGTTGCCGCAACTGACCGAAGCGGGTCTTAAAGTGACGGGTCGCTCCGGTGATGGCGCCTTGGTTGAAGTGGTCGAGGCACCGGATCATCCGTGGTTCGTGGCATGCCAGTTCCACCCAGAGTTCACCTCAACTCCGCGCGATGGCCATCCGCTGTTCAGCGGCTTTGTTGCCGCAGCACTGACGCAGAAAGCCAAGAAGGCGTAGGGATATGACGCAGAAAGTCATCAAGGTTGGCGGCATTGAAATCGCCAACGACAAGCCATTTGTGCTGTTCGGCGGGATCAACGTCATCGAGTCGCGTGACTTGGCCATGCGCGCCTGTGAAGAGTACGTGCGGGTGACCGAGAAGCTCGGTATTCCCTACGTGTTCAAGGCCAGCTTCGACAAGGCTAACCGCTCGTCTGTGACCTCTTTCCGTGGCCCCGGCCTGGATGAGGGCATGAAGGTCTTCGAGGAAATCAAAAAGACCTTCGGCGTGCCGGTGATTACCGACGTGCATGAGCCGCATCAAGCGCAGCCGGTGGCCGATGTTTGCGACATTATTCAGTTGCCAGCGTTTCTTTCGCGGCAGACCGACCTGGTAGTGGCCATGGCCAAGACCGGTGCGGTGATTAACATCAAGAAAGCGCAGTTTCTTGCTCCCCAGGAAATGAAACACATCCTGGCCAAGTGCGTAGAAGCGGGTAATGACCAGCTTATCCTTTGCGAGCGCGGTTCTAGCTTCGGCTACAACAACCTGGTGGTGGACATGCTCGGCTTCGGCATCATGAAGCAGATGAACTACCCGGTATTTTTCGATGTAACCCACGCTCTGCAAACGCCAGGCGGTCGCGCTGACTCTGCCGGTGGTCGCCGTGCTCAGGTCACTGACCTGGCCAAGGCGGGCATGAGTCAGGGGTTGGCTGGCTTGTTCCTTGAAGCACACCCAGACCCAGACAACGCCAAATGTGACGGCCCTTGCGCGCTGCGTTTGGACAAGCTGGAACCGTTCCTCACTCAGCTCAAGCAGCTGGATGATTTGATCAAGAGCTTTGCGCCGATTGAAACAGCCTGATTCAGGCTGTTTTTCCGGTGTCCGCCTACTCACAGGTTTGATACATCGCGCATCGCTTGTAAGTGCCGAATGGCCGCAACCGACGCGCATTGCGTTACGACCCCTTTAGTCAATTTTTTGGAGTGCTACCCGCAATGGCAAAGATCATCGACATCAAAGGCCGTGAGGTTCTCGATTCCCGTGGTAACCCGACCGTGGAAGCCGATGTCATCCTTGAGGGCGGCCTGATCGGTAGCGCCTGTGCGCCTTCCGGTGCTTCCACTGGCTCGCGTGAAGCGCTTGAGCTGCGTGATGGCGACAAGAGCCGTTACTTGGGTAAGGGTGTGCTGAAAGCTGTGGCCAATATCAATGGCCCGATCCGCGACCTGCTGTTGGGCAAAGATGCTACAGACCAGAAAGCTCTCGACCTGGCGATGATCGCCCTCGACGGCACTGAAAACAAAGCCACCTTGGGTGCCAACGCCATCCTTGCCGTGTCTCTGGCTGCTGCCAAAGCTGCTGCTCAGGCCAAAGGCGTGCCGTTGTACGCACACATTGCCGATTTGAATGGCACGCCGGGTGTCTACTCGATGCCAGTGCCGATGATGAACATCATCAACGGCGGTGAGCACGCCGATAACAACGTCGACATTCAGGAGTTCATGGTGCAGCCGGTGGGTGCCAAGACCTTCTCTGACGCTCTGCGTATGGGCACAGAAATCTTCCATCACCTCAAGGCAGTGCTGAAGGCTCGTGGCCTGAGTACGTCGGTGGGTGATGAAGGTGGCTTTGCACCTAACCTGGCGTCCAACGAAGATGCGCTGGCAGCTATCGCTGAAGCCGTGGCCAATGCCGGTTACACCCTGGGCACTGACGTGACACTGGCCCTGGACTGCGCCTCGAGTGAGTTCTTCAAAGACGGTCAGTACGACCTCGCGGGCGAAGGTAAGGTATTCAGTGCAGAGGGTTTTGCCGACTATCTGGCAGGCCTGACCCAGCGTTACCCGATCATCTCTATCGAAGACGGCATGGATGAGTCGGATTGGGCCGGTTGGAAGGTGCTGACCGACAAAATCGGCGAGAAGATTCAGCTGGTCGGCGATGATCTGTTCGTCACCAACACCAAGATCCTCAAGCGCGGCATCGAAGAGAAAATTGGTAACTCGATCCTGATCAAGTTCAACCAGATCGGCTCGCTGACCGAAACCTTGGAAGCCATCCAGATGGCCAAGGCTGCTGGCTTCACCGCAGTGATCTCCCACCGCAGTGGCGAAACCGAAGACAGCACCATTGCCGATCTGGCTGTTGGTACTGCCGCCGGTCAAATCAAAACGGGCTCGCTGTGCCGCTCGGATCGCGTGTCCAAGTACAACCAGTTGCTGCGTATTGAAGAGCAGTTGGCGGGTAAGGCACCGTATAACGGTCGCGCTGAGTTCCGCGGTTGATCTTAGGCGTGGTAAAAGAGGGGCGGCGCGAGTCGCCCTTTTTTCGTCCGGAATCTCTCCCTGCTATGCGTAATACCTCTTACTGGGTGTTTTTTGTGCTGATTGCTCTGCTGGCAGGCCTGCAGTATCGCCTGTGGCTGGGCGATGGCAGCTTGGCGCAGGTGACTCAGCTCAAGCAGCAGATTGCTGATCAGCAAGGCGAAAACCAGCAGTTGAAAGAGCGCAACCGGATTCTCGAAGCCGAAGTGCTGGAGCTGAAAAGCGGTATGGAAACCGTCGAAGAGCGTGCGCGGCATGAACTGGGCATGCTTAAAGAGGGCGAGACCCTCTATCAGTTAGCTGAATGAATACCGCTGAATTACCGTCTTTCTGGGCGTTGATTCCGGCTGCCGGCATTGGCAGTCGTATGCGCGCCGACCGGCCCAAGCAGTACCTGCCGCTGGCCGGCAAAAGCATTATCGAACATACCCTGGCGCGCTTTCTTGAGCACCCGCAATTGCGTGCTGTGGTGGTTAGCTTGGCGGCGGACGATCCGTATTGGCCAAGCCTGAGCTGTGCCCGTGATCCACGTATCCAGCGTGCCGACGGCGGTGCTGAGCGCGCTGATTCCGTGCTCAGTGGCCTGCTGCGCTTGAGTGAGTTGGGCGCGCAGGCGCAGGACTGGGTGCTGGTGCACGATGCTGCTCGACCTAATCTGGCGCGCAGCGACCTAGACCTGTTGCTGGGCGAGTTGGCGCATGACCCCGTGGGTGGCCTGCTCGCCGTGCCTGCGCGCGATACGCTCAAGCGCGCGGGTGCCGATGGCCGGGTGCAGAGCACCGTGGATCGCTCGACTATCTGGCAGGCGTTCACCCCGCAGATGTTCCGGCTCGGTGAGCTGCAACGCGCCTTGGCGGATGCGCTGCTGGCTGGTGTCGCGATTACTGACGAAGCCTCGGCCATGGAGTGGGCAGGGCAATCGCCACGGCTGATCGAGGGCCGTTCAGATAACCTGAAAGTTACCCGCCCGGAAGATTTACTCAGCCTCAATCGGTTGTGGCAAGGCCGTTCTTAGGCGACGCACTTCAGCGCGCTCGCGAGCCAAACGCTGAGAGACCCTAGCCCGCGTCCTGGCGATATTCGCTGCGCTGCGCCAAACCTTGTTTGAGGAAGTCCACCAACTGCCGCACTTTGGGTGATAAGTGCCGTTGTTGCGGGTACAGCGCCCAAACGGCGGTATCCGGCGGTTGCTGGTTATCCAGCAGCGACACCAGCGCGCCGCTCTGCAGGTGTTCTAGCACGTAATAGTCCGGCAGTTGGCACAGGCCCAGGCCGCGCAGGGCCGCTTCAAGCACCGCCTGCCCGCTGTTGCAGCGCCAGTTGCCTTGTACGCGCAGGCTGGCATCGCGCCCGCTGACTTGAAAGTTCCAGGTATCCGAACTGCCGATCAGGCAATTGTGTCGGCTCAACTCCGAGAGCGAATGGGGGCGACCGTAGCGTTGCAGGTAGGCGGGCGCGGCGCACAAGTACATTTGCCTGGGGGCCAGGCGCGTGGCGACTAGGCGTGAGTCCTGCAGGCGGCCGAGGCGGACGGCCAAGTCTAGTCCCTCTTGCAGCAGGTCGAGGGTGCGGTTGCTCAGTTCAATGTCCACCCGCAGTTGTGGGTGTTGCAGCATAAAGTCGGTTACCAGTGGCGCGATAAAACGCTCGCCGTAGGCCACTGCGCAGGTCATGCGCAGCAAGCCCTTAGGTTCACTGCCCAGATCGCCCATCGCGCGCAGCGCTTCTTCACGACCATCTTGCAGGCGCTGGCAGTGTTGCAGGAACGTCTGCCCGGCTTCGGTGAGCGCTACGCGTCGGGTGCTGCGATAAAACAAGCGGGTTTGCAGGCGTTCTTCCAGGCGGGCGATCTGTCGGCTGATTTGTGAGGACGATACGCCCAAGCGCTGGGCGGCGGCGCTGAATTGGCCGCATTCAGCCACCGCGACAAATTCATCCAATCCTTCCCAGCCATTCATTGAGTCGTCCTCTTTCTAATCGCGCTGTCAGTCAGCAGGTCAGCGCTGCATTCTAATGGCCCTGCGTCTGTGATTATCCCTGCATGGCAATAATGTTTTGTATTTTGCTCGATTATCTATTGTTGAGCGCTGATCTAGACTCTGCGCCACTGTTGAGTCCGCTGGAGAGCGATCATGATCAAGTCCCGTGCTGCCGTAGCCTTTGCCCCCAATCAGCCGCTGCAAATCGTTGAAGTCGATGTCGCGCCGCCCAAGGCCGGTGAAGTGCTGGTGCGGATCGTTGCCACTGGCGTCTGCCACACCGATGCTTACACCCTTTCCGGTGAAGATTCTGAAGGGGTCTTTCCGGCCATTCTTGGCCATGAAGGCGGCGGGATCGTCGAAGCGATCGGTGAGGGCGTGACGTCGGTGCAGGTCGGTGATCATGTGATTCCGCTGTACACCGCCGAATGCCGCACTTGCAAATTCTGCACGTCCGGTAAAACCAACCTGTGCAGTTCGGTACGCGCGACCCAAGGCAAAGGTTTGATGCCAGATGGCACCAGCCGCTTTAGCTACAACGGCGAGCCGATCTATCACTACATGGGTTGCTCGACTTTCTCTGAATACACCGTGCTGCCAGAAGTTTCCCTGGCGGTGATCCCCAAGGAAGCGCCACTGGAGAAGGTGTGCTTGCTTGGCTGTGGCGTGACCACCGGTATCGGTGCTGTGCTCAACACCGCCAAAGTGGAAGAGGGCGCGACCGTGGCTATTTTCGGCCTTGGCGGCATCGGCCTGGCGGCGATTATTGGCGCGAAGATGGCCAAGGCCAGCCGCATCATTGCCATCGACATCAATCCGGCCAAGTTCGACGTGGCCCGTGAACTGGGTGCGACCGACTTTATCAACCCCAAGGATTTCGCCAAGCCGATTCAGGAGGTCGTCGTCGAGATGACCGATGGCGGCGTGGACTACTCCTTTGAGTGCGTCGGCAATGTGCAGTTGATGCGTGCGGCGCTTGAGTGCGCCCACAAGGGCTGGGGTGAGTCGGTGATTATCGGCGTGGCGGGTGCCGGTCAGGAAATCAGCACCCGTCCGTTCCAGCTGGTGACCGGGCGTGTGTGGCGTGGTTCGGCTTTCGGCGGTGTTAAAGGCCGTACCGAGTTGCCGGGTTATGTGGCCAAGGCGCAGAGCGGTGAAATCCCGCTGGACACCTTTATTACCCACAACATGCCGCTCGAAGACATTAACAAGGCCTTTGACCTGATGCATGAAGGCAAGAGCATTCGCACCGTGATTCATTTCTGATAGCTGCAGCGACCTGCTGCGCGCGCCAGGTGAGCGATTACCTGGTCGTACGGGGTGGCACGGAGGGGCGATGAGCCTGGAAATTGTTTCAAGCAATAAAAGTGCTGGCGGCTGGCACAAACGTTATCGCCATCACTCAGCGGTGCTCGGTTGCGACATGGTGTTCGCCGTGTATTTGCCGCCGCAGGCGGAGCAGGGCGAAGAGTTGCCGGTGCTGTATTGGCTAAGCGGTCTGACCTGCACCGATGAAAACTTTATGCAGAAGGCGGGCGCGCACAAGCTAGCTGCTGAGTTGGGGCTGATTATCGTCGCGCCAGACACCAGCCCGCGCGGCGCTGATGTGCCGGATGACCCAGACAAAGCCTGGGATTTTGGTTTGGGCGCAGGTTTTTACCTCAACGCCGCTCAGCAACCCTGGGCGCGGCATTACCGCATGTACGACTACGTGGTGCAGGAATTGCCCGCATTGATCGAGGCCAACTTCCCGGTCTCCGACCGGCGCGGCATCAGCGGCCACTCCATGGGTGGGCACGGTGCGCTGATCTGCGCGTTGCGCAATCCGGGACGCTATCACTCGCTGTCGGCATTTGCCCCAATCAGCAACCCGAGCAACTGCCCTTGGGGCGAGAAGGCCTTTTCGCGCTACCTGGGTGATGAGCGCTCGCGCTGGCGTGAATGGGATGCCTGCGCCTTGCTTGCTGAGGCGACGGAGAAACTGCCGATTCTGGTTGATCAGGGTGATCGAGATGATTTTCTCGAAAGCCAACTCAAGCCCGATGCGCTCAAAGCCGCCGCCCAGGCCGCAGGTCACCCGCTGACCCTGCGCCTTCAGCCGGGTTACGACCATAGCTACTACTTTATCGCCAGTTTTATTGACGACCACTTACGCCATCACGCGGCAGCATTGCGCCAATCGTAGGCTGGCTGAATCCGGTAAATTCGTCGCCCGGATTTCGTCCGAGCTACCCTGCAATACGGTTAGAATCACGCCCTGACTTTTTCAGGGCGTTGTTCTTTATGCGTATTGGCCACGGCTACGATGTGCACCGTTTCGGTGAGGGCGATTTCATCACCTTGGGCGGCATGCAGATTCCCCATAAGTTCGGCCTACTGGCCCATTCCGATGGAGACGTGCTGCTGCACGCCCTGAGCGATGCCTTGCTTGGTGCCGCGGCGTTGGGTGATATCGGCAAGCATTTTCCCGACACCGACCCACGGTTCAAAGGTGCTGACAGCCGCGTTTTACTGCGCCATGTTGTGGGGCTGATTCACGCCAAGGGCTGGCAGGTCGGCAATGTCGACGCCACCATCGTCGCCCAGGCACCGAAGATGGCGCCGCATATCGAGACCATGCGTGCACGGATTGCCGAAGACCTGCAGGTAAGCCTGGACCAAGTCAACGTCAAAGCCACCACCACCGAGAAACTCGGCTTTACCGGACGTGAAGAAGGCATTGCCGTGCATTCCGTCGCGTTGTTGGTCGCCCGATGAACGAACTCGAATTACTAGGCCCGCGGGTCCATGGCGCGCCCTGCGGTACTGCGGTACTCAAGGCCGTGGCGGAAGACTTTCAGGTCGATGAAGTGTTGGATATTCCCTTGGCCGGTGAGGGCGAGCACCTCTGGCTGTGGGTGGAAAAGCGCGAGCTGAACACTGAAGAAGCCGCCAAGCGCATCGCCCGTGCTGCCGGTGTGCCAATCCGCTTGATCAGCTATGCCGGCCTTAAGGATCGTCAGGCCCTGACCCGGCAGTGGTTCAGCCTGCACCTGCCGGGCAAGATCGATCCTGATTTGAGCGCTGCCGAAGATGCCAGCCTGAGCATCCTTAAACAGGTGCGGCATACCCGTAAGCTGCAGCGCGGCGCGCATGCGGCCAACGGCTTTACCCTGCGCCTGACTCAGCTGGCTGCGGATCGCGAGGCGCTGGATCAACGCCTGACGCAAATCGCAGCTCAGGGCATTCCCAACTATTACGGTTTGCAGCGCTTTGGCCATGAAGGCGGCAACGTCGCTCATGCCCGGCATTTTGCCGCGAACAAAAGTCTGCCGGAGAAACGCAATGTGCGTTCGCGGGTGCTTTCGGCGGCGCGCAGCTATCTATTCAACCAAGTGTTGGCCGCGCGCGTGGCCGCCGGTACTTGGAATCAGGCGCTGCTCGGTGATCTGTTGGCCTTTACCGACAGCCGCAGCTTCTTCCCTGCCGGCGAGGCCGAGTGCAACGATCCGCGTCTGGCCATTCTTGACCTGCACCCAACCGGGCCACTCTGGGGCGCTGGGCAGTCCAGTGCTGAAGGTGTAGCGCAAACGCTGGAACAGGAATTGGCCGCGCGCGAAGGCGTCTTGGTCGACTGGTTGGCAGAAGCGGGCATGACGCACGAACGGCGTATCCTGCGCCTCCCCATTGCCGGCTTGTCGTGGCATTATCCCGAGCCTGACATTCTGCAACTGGAATTCGTCCTGCCGGCTGGATGCTTTGCCACCGTCTTGGTGCGTGAGCTCGTCGATCTGTTGCCTGCAGGGCAGACGGACAACCCATGCGTATTCTGATTTCCAATGATGACGGCGTTGCTGCGCCAGGTCTCGCTGCGCTGCATGCGGCGCTCGCTGACTATGCCCTGTGCACGGTGATTGCTCCCGATCAGGACAAAAGCGGCGCGAGCAGTTCGCTCACCCTCGACCGTCCGCTGCATCCCAGCACGCTGCCCAATGGCTATATCAGCCTGAACGGCACGCCGACTGATTGCGTGCATTTGGGTCTTAATGGCCTGTTGCCGCATGAAACGGATTTGGTGGTGTCGGGTATCAACCTGGGTGCCAATCTGGGCGATGACGTGCTGTATTCCGGCACGGTTGCGGCGGCTCTGGAGGGGCGCTTTCTGGCGCGTCCGGCGTTTGCTTTTTCGCTACTGTCACGCCTGCCGGATAACCTGCCGACCGCCGCGTATTTCGCCCGCAAGTTGGTTGAAGCGCACGAGCAACTCGACCTGCCGCCGCGCACCGTGCTCAATGTGAACATCCCCAACCTGCCGCTGGAGCATATCCGTGGCATTCAGCTCACGCGCTTGGGCCATCGCGCCCGCGCCGCTGCGCCAGTCAAGGTGGTCAACCCGCGCGGCAAGGAAGGCTATTGGATTTCCGTAGCCGGTGATGCTGAAGATGGTGGTCCGGGCACCGATTTCCATGCGGTGATGCAAGGCTATGTGTCAGTCACCCCGTTGCAACTCGACCGCACCTTTGCCGATGGTTTCAACAGTTTGCAGCCCTGGCTGGAGGGTCTGCTGTGATCCGCCGAGAACAAGACGAATTGCAGCATCGCGGCATCGGCATGACCTCACAGCGCACCCGTGAACGCCTGATTCAGCGCCTCTATGAAGAGGGGTTGTCCAACGCGCATGTGCTGGAAACCATCCGTCGCACGCCGCGTCATTTGTTCGTGGATGAGGCCTTGGCCCATCGCGCTTACGAAGACACCGCGTTGCCGATTGGCAATAACCAGACCATCTCGCAGCCTTACATGGTCGCGCGGATGAGCGAGTTGCTGCTGGCTGCAGGCCCGTTGGATAAGGTGCTGGAAATCGGCACCGGCTCGGGTTACCAGACCGCCATCTTGGCGCAGTTGGTCGAGCGGGTATTCAGTGTCGAGCGTATCCAGAGCCTGCAGGAAAAAGCCAAGGAACGTCTGACAGAGCTGAGTCTGCGTAACGTGGTGTTCCGCTGGGGTGATGGCTGGGAAGGTTGGAATGCGCTAGGTCCTTATAACGGCATCATTGTTACTGCGGCCGCCGCCAATGTGCCGCAGGCATTGTTGGATCAATTGGCGATGGGCGGTCGGCTGGTGATTCCGGTCGGTGCGGGCGATGTTCAGGAGTTGCTCCTGATCATCCGTGAAGAAGACGGTTATTCGCGACATGTGCTGGATGCGGTACGTTTCGTGCCTTTGCTTAACGGCCCCCTGGCCTGATCAGACTGTTTACGGATGAACCCATGAAAAAGAGTCTTCTTCTGTTCGCCAAGGGCGTCGCCATGGGCGCTGCCGATGTGGTGCCCGGAGTTTCGGGCGGTACGGTGGCGTTTATCACCGGCATTTATGACGAATTGCTGCGTTCCATCGCCAGTGTGCCAGCTGCCTTGGCTTTGTTCTTGCGCGGTCGCATTGTTGAGGCGTGGAAGGCCGCTAATGCGACGTTTTTACTGATTCTGCTGCTGGGGATTATGACCAGCATCATGAGTCTTGCTCGTGTGATCACCTACCTGCTGGTCGAACACCCTATTCCTGTTTGGTCATTTTTCTTTGGCCTGATTCTGGTTTCCACTCATTTAGTCGTTCGCGAAGTGCAGCGCTGGAATGCCTCACGGGTGTTCAGTTTGCTATTGGGTGTGGCATTCGCTTACTGGATCACTGTGGCCTCTCCACTGCAATGGGGGCACGATCCGCTCAGTTTGTTCTTTGCCGGGGCTATTGCCATCTGCGCGATGATTTTGCCGGGCATTTCCGGCAGTTTTATTCTGGTGTTGATGGGGCTTTACGGTTTTGTTCTTAATGCCGTCAAAGGTCTGGATCTAGCGGTTTTACTGATTTTCGCCAGCGGATGTTTGGTTGGCCTTGTTAGTTTCGCCGGCATTTTGCGTTGGTTGCTGGTTCGCTGGCGCGATCTGACATTGACCTTTCTTACTGGGCTGATGATTGGGTCGTTGAATAAAATCTGGCCGTGGAAGCAAACCCTCACCTGGCGCACCGACAGTCAAGGCGAACAGGTGCCCGCTCTGCAGTCGAATCTGTGGCCCGAGCAGTTCGCTCAAATCAGTGGTCAGGATCCGCAGCTTTTGTGGGCAATAGGTCTTGCGGTTGCCGGGATTCTTCTGGTGTTGGGGCTGGAGTGGTTGGCGGCACGTCACCCGCAAAGCGCTGGTGAAAACCCATAATTGCGGCACAATGCACGCCAGCCAACTGGCAGATAGACATTGTTTTTTCTACCCGAGGAAGATGCAGGTGAGTTTCACAGCCATTCAATTGCCGATTCGCGCCAGCGGTGCTCGCAGCCTGTTGAGTGGTCTTGTCTTTAGTGCGGTTCTGAGTGGGTGCGCCAGCCCGCCACCGGGAGGCGTCAATGTCGTCGACCGTAATCAATCTGGCTCTGTGAGTCAGGCGCAGCGTCAGCCTGTCACCAATGGTCAGTACCAAGTGCAACGTGGCGATACACTTTATTCAATCGCCTTTCGCTTTGGTTGGGACTGGAAAGCGCTGGCTGCACGCAACGGCATTGCCCCACCTTATTTGATTCGGGTGGGACAGGTTATTCGTTTCGACGGTCAGCCAGCATACCGCCCGCCTGTTATTGCAACTGCGCCTGTTGTTGTGTCGCCAACCAGCCGCCCAAGTACGCCGCAGCAGACACGCCCAATACAAACCCAGCCGCCTGCGCCCATCAAAACGTCGCCTGGGGTGACCTCGTTACCGCCAACCCAGCGTTCTGCCTCAGGGTGGATATGGCCTTCCAATGGTGCGGTTATCGGACGTTTTTCCTCAAACGGCAGTTTGAATAAAGGCATTGATATAGCCGGTGAATTGGGCCAGCCTGTTTTGGCTGCGTCTGATGGTTCAGTGGTCTACGCCGGGAGTGGGTTACGGGGCTACGGTGAGTTAGTGATCATCAAACACAGCGATACCTACGTAAGTGCCTACGGTCATAACCGCAGGCTGTTGGTGCAGGAGGGGCAGAAGGTCAAGGCTGGGCAGAATATTGCCGAAATGGGTTCCACAGGAACCGACCGGGTGAAACTTCATTTTGAAGTGCGCCGCCAAGGTAAACCTGTAGACCCGCTGCAATACTTGCCGCGTCGCTGACTTCTAACTCGTCTGTCCCTACCGCGTGGGCGGGACAGGCTCGGGTGTGATCAGGGATTTGGTTGCGCATGAGCTTGCTGTCGAACTCAGCAAGGAAAATAAAAATGGCTCTCAATAAAAAAGAAGCGCCGGAGTTTGATGTCGATGATGAAGTGCTGCTCATGGAGTCAGCCATTGTTCTTGACGATGATTCAGACGAAGAAGCGCAACCGCCACTAGCCCGCAGCAAGGCCAAGGCTTCCACAGCTGGCAGCAAACAGCATAAATACATTGATTACACCCGTGCGCTTGATGCAACGCAGTTGTATCTCAATGAAATCGGCTTTTCCCCCCTCCTGACCCCTCAAGAAGAAGTCCACTTTGCCCGTTTGGCGCAAAAGGGCGATCCCGCGGGTCGTAAACGCATGATTGAAAGCAACCTGCGCCTGGTGGTGAAAATTGCCCGTCGCTATGTCAATCGTGGCTTGTCCCTGCTGGACCTGATTGAAGAAGGCAACCTCGGCCTTATCCGTGCCGTTGAAAAGTTTGACCCCGAGCGTGGGTTCCGTTTTTCAACCTACGCTACCTGGTGGATCCGCCAGACCATTGAACGGGCGATCATGAATCAGACCCGTACCATTCGTTTACCCATTCATGTGGTCAAAGAGCTGAACGTTTACCTGCGTGCAGCCCGTGAATTGACCCAGAAGCTCGACCACGAGCCGTCCGCCGAAGAAATTGCCAACCTGCTAGAAAAGCCAGTTGCAGAAGTTAAGCGCATGCTCGGCCTCAATGAGCGCGTTTCCTCTGTTGATGTATCGCTTGGTCAGGACTCGGACAAAACCCTGCTCGATACCTTGACCGATGATCGTCCTACCGATCCCTGCGAATTGCTGCAGGATGATGATTTGTCGCAGAGCATTGATCAGTGGTTGTCTGATCTGACTGAAAAGCAGCGTGAGGTGGTTATCCGCCGCTTCGGCCTGCGCGGTCATGAAAGCTGCACCCTCGAAGAAGTCGGTCAGGAGATTGGCTTGACCCGTGAGCGCGTTCGGCAGATTCAGGTCGAGGCGCTTAAGCGGCTACGTGAGATCTTCGAAAAGAACGGCCTTTCGAGTGACTCTCTTTTCCAGTGAGTGGTCTTTGGCACACCCTAAACCCGGCTTCGGCCGGGTTTTTGTTGTGTCGCTTTTCTGCACCCCAAACCAGTTGCATCCTTTTGGCGAATATCCATGTAAGCCATTGCTTACAGCATGCGTAAGCTAAGCCGCTGTTGGGTGGCGAGATAAGCACTTGTTAAGTTGCTAACTTATTGTTTTATATAGATAATATTTTGAGTTAGTAGCTTCGGGTTGCGTTGTGTTCGGGTTTTCCAGCGCTTGTGAGAAAGGCTGAGATCGCTAGTATTACACCTGTGCTCACGGACAAGCACAGGTTGCTAGGATGGCAATCAGGACATCGAAGGATGCGATTCATCAGGGTGATGAGCAGGAAATACAGGGACTAGGGACAAAAGAGTGGGCAGCGCGAGCTGCCCCTTTTTTGCCTGCGATTTGGCGAGCTATTGACCAAGGCCGCCGCCATACCTGAGTTTCCTTATGGCCATAAAAACAAAACCCGCACAGGGCGGGTTTGTTTTAATCAGTCATCAGGGCGCAACTAGCGCTCCAGATACTGCAGCTTGTCTTTAACGCCATCCCACTCTTCTGCGTCCGGCAGGGCTTCTTTCTTCTCGGTGATGTTTGGCCATACTTCGGCCAGATCAGCGTTCAGTTCGATGTATTCCTGCTGATCTTCCGGCACCTCATCTTCAGAGAAAATGGCTTGCGCAGGGCATTCAGGCTCGCAGAGTGCGCAGTCAATGCACTCGTCCGGGTGGATCACCAGGAAGTTCGGGCCTTCGTAGAAGCAGTCCACCGGGCAGACTTCCACGCAGTCGGTGTATTTGCATTTGACGCAGTTGTCGGTAACAACGAAGGTCATGTCTGATTCTCTCCTCGGGCGCCAGCCTGCCCCGTTCTAAGCGGGTTTTAGCAGGCTAGGGGTAAATGGCCACGGCTCAGGCTTTAAGTCGGGCAGTCGTAAAAATGCGCGCGATTCTAACAGTTCGTGCGCAATAGCGTTAGAAGCGTGTCTTCCATGTATATAACAGTTCCAGCGCTTTGCGCGGAGTCAGATCATCCGGGTTGATCTTGCGTAATTCCTCCTGCAGCGGATGCGGCAGGCTGGCAAACATATCGCTTTGCATCGGTGCGCTCGTTTGGCCGGGCGGTGTAGGCGGTAGTTCCTGAGGTAGGCTGGTGGTTTCCAAGCGTGCCAGGTGCTCGCGCGCCCGCAGGATGACCTCATTAGGGACGCCTGCCAATTGTGCCACTGCCAGACCGTAACTTTGGCTGGCCGGCCCCGGCAATACATGGTGAAGAAATACGATTCGCTCGTTGTGTTCGGTGGCGTTGAGGTGCACGTTGGCCACGATTGGCTGACTCTCCGGTAGCACGGTCAGCTCGAAATAATGTGTGGCGAACAGCGTATAGGCGCGCAGCTTGGCTAACTGCTCGGCAGCGGCCCAGGCCAGCGATAGGCCGTCAAAGGTGCTGGTGCCGCGTCCCACTTCGTCCATCAGCACCAAGCTACGTTCGGTGGCGTTGTGCAGGATGTTAGCGGTTTCGCTCATCTCCACCATAAAGGTCGAGCGGCCTCCGGCCAGGTCATCGCTGGAGCCGATACGGGTGAAAATCCGATCAACCATCGACAGCTCGCAGCTTTTCGCCGGAACGAAACTGCCGATGTGCGCCAGCAGCACGATCAGTGCAGTCTGCCGCATGTAGGTGGATTTACCGCCCATGTTCGGCCCGGTGATGATCAGCATGCGCGTGTCATCGTCCAGGCTCAGGTCATTGGCCACAAAGGGTGTGGTCAGCACTTGCTCAACCACCGGATGGCGGCCTTGCTCGATGCGCATGCACGGTTCGTCGACGAAGCGTGGGCGATTGAGGTCAAGATTCAGGGCGCGTTCAGCCAGGTTGCTGAGTACGTCCAGTTCAGCCAGAGCGGCAGCGCTGTCCTGCAGCGGGCCAAGGTGGCCGATCAGGCGTTCGAGCAGCGCTTCGTAGAGCATTTTCTCGCGGGCCAGGGCGCGGCTCTTGGCAGACAGTGCCTTGTCTTCGAATTCTTTTAGCTCTGGCGTGATAAAACGCTCGGCGCCTTTGAGGGTCTGCCGGCGGATATAGTCCGCCGGGGCCGACTCGGCCTGCTTGCTCGGTAACTCAATAAAGTAGCCGTGTACGCGGTTGTAGCCGACTTTCAGGTTGGCCAGGCCGGTGCGGGCTTTCTCACGGATTTCCAGGTCCATCAGGTACTGGCCGGCGTTCTCGCTGAGCGATTGCAACTCGTCGAGTTCGGCGTCGTAGCCGGTTTTCAGCACACCGCCGTCGCGGATCACCGCAGGCGGGTTATCGATAATTGCGCACGCCAGCAACTCGGCCAGTTCTGGGTAGGTGCTCACCACGCTTGCCAACGCACTCAGGTGCGGCGCTTCCAGATGGGTCATGGCCATCTGCAGGGTGGGCAGAGCGGCGAGGGCGTCGCGCAGGCGTGCCAGATCGCGCGGGCGCGCATTGCGCAGGCCGATGCGGGCGAGGATGCGTTCCAGGTCGCCGATTTCTTTCAACTGCGGCTGTAAGGTTTCGAAGCGGTAGCGCTCCAGCAGGCAGGTAATCGACGCCTGGCGTGCTTCGAGAATGCTGCGGTCACGCAATGGGCGATTCAGCCAGCGGCTGAGCAAGCGACTGCCCATGGCGGTTTGGCAGCGGTCGACCACTGATTGCAGGGTGTTGTCGCGCCCTCCGGCGAGGTTGATGTCCAACTCCAGATTGCGTCGGCTGGCACCGTCGAGAATCACCGTGTCGTCCAGGCGTTCGTGGCGCAGGCTACGCAGGTGGGGTAGGGCGGTGCGCTGGGTTTCCTTGGCGTACGCCAGCAAGCAGCCTGCTGCGCCGATGGCCAGGGTCAGGTTCTCGCAGCCAAAGCCTTTCAGATCCTGGGTGGCGAACTGTTGGCACAGGCTCTTGAGTGCCGTATCGCGTTCGAAATCCCAAGGGGCGCGACGGCGTGAGCCTCGGCGTTTTTCGGCAGGCAGGTCGCGCGGCCAGTCATCGGGAATCAGCAACTCAACCGGGTTGAGGCGCTCAAGTTCGGCCAGCAGGTTCTCCCAGCCCTTGATTTCCAGCACGCTGAAACGGCCGCTGGTGATGTCTAGCACGGCCAGGCCGAACAGGCGCTCGTCACCTAAAACCGCTGCGATCAGGTTATCGCGGCGCTCGTCTAGCAGCGCTTCATCGCTAATCGTGCCTGGGGTGATGATGCGTACCACCTGGCGCTCAACCGGGCCTTTGCTGGTCGCCGGATCGCCCACTTGTTCGCAGATCACTACCGACTCGCCCAGCTTGACCAGTTTGGCCAGGTAGCCTTCCAGCGAGTGGTAGGGAATTCCGCACATGGGAATTGCCTGGCCGGCGGACTGGCCGCGCGCAGTGAGGGTTATATCCAGCAGTTTGGCGGCTTTTTTCGCGTCCTCGTAGAAGATCTCGTAGAAGTCGCCCATGCGATAAAACATCAGTTCTTCCGGGTGCTGATTTTTCAGCTTCCAGTACTGCTGCATCATGGGCGTGTGAGAACTGAGGTCGCTTTGGCTCATCGTTTTAACTGTCCGGCTGAATCGCAAAAGCGCCTAGTGTACGGTATCGGCCTGGCTGGCTTTAACCCCGGAGTGCAGATGACTGCTAATGAAGATGCCTTGACCCAACTGGCTGCCGAACTGGGCGAACAATTGACTGCCCGCAAGGCCCAGGTGGCGACCGCCGAATCTTGTACCGGTGGTGGCATTGCTGAGGCAATAACGCGGATTCCTGGTAGCTCGGCTTGGTTCGAGGCGGGCTACGTCACCTATTCCAACAGACAGAAGAGTAAGCAACTGGCTGTTCCTGAAGCGCTGTTTACCACTGTTGGCGCGGTGAGTCAGGCGGTGGTCGAGGCCATGGTTCGTGGTGCGCAGGCCAACAGTGGCGCGCGCTTTGCGGTGGCTGTTAGCGGTGTGGCTGGGCCGGATGGCGGCTCGCCAGACAAACCTGTTGGTACGGTGTGGCTGGCATGGGGCGATGATCAGCAGCTATTTAGTGTGCGCCGGCAGTTTGCAGGTGATCGCAACGAAGTTCGCCGACAAACGGTTGAGGCCGCGCTGGCTGGGCTGTTGCGCCTGCTGGCGCAAGAAAATCCAAGCGCGGGGTAGGCGTGCGACTTGCCCTGTGGAATAATACTGGCTACTTATACAGTTGTTGGTGGCCGCTAAGAGCCTGTCGCGCTTGACCGTCCGTAGCGAGGGAAAGTCCGGATTGAGGCAGTTTTGTTGATCTTGCGAGGCGAATAGCTAGCTATTTAACGAGAAAGAACGGCAAAAATGACCAATCTGGCTTTTCCGCAGTAGGACAGCGTTAAGCTCGACAGGCTCTGAAGCCCTTTTGATTACGTGAGGACTTAAATGGACGAGAATAAGAAGCGCGCCCTGGCGGCAGCCCTGGGCCAGATTGAAAAGCAATTCGGCAAGGGCGCGGTGATGCGCATGGGCGATCACGATCGCCAGGCGATTCCGGCCATCTCCACGGGATCGCTAGGTCTGGACATCGCGCTTGGTATTGGCGGTTTGCCGAAAGGCCGTATTGTCGAAATCTACGGCCCGGAGTCCTCAGGTAAAACCACCTTGACCCTGTCGGTCATTGCCGAAGCGCAGAAGCTCGGTGCCACCTGCGCCTTCGTTGATGCCGAGCATGCGCTCGATCCTGAATACGCTGGCAAGCTGGGCGTCAATGTCGACGATCTGCTGGTTTCGCAGCCGGATACCGGCGAGCAGGCCCTGGAAATCACCGACATGCTGGTGCGCTCCAACGCCATCGACGTGATCGTGATCGACTCCGTTGCGGCGCTGGTGCCGAAGGCGGAGATCGAAGGTGAAATGGGCGATATGCACGTGGGACTTCAGGCTCGTCTGATGAGCCAGGCGCTGCGCAAGATCACCGGCAACATCAAAAATGCCAATTGCCTGGTGATTTTTATCAACCAGATCCGCATGAAAATTGGTGTGATGTTCGGCAGTCCGGAAACCACCACCGGTGGTAACGCGTTGAAGTTCTACGCCTCTGTGCGCTTGGACATCCGCCGCACTGGCGCGGTGAAAGAAGGCGACGAAGTCGTCGGCAGTGAAACCCGCGTCAAAGTGGTGAAAAACAAGGTTGCTCCGCCGTTTCGTCAGGCTGAGTTCCAGATCCTCTACGGCAAGGGGATTTACCGCAACGGCGAGATCATTGATCTGGGCGTACAGCTTGGCCTGCTGGAAAAATCCGGTGCCTGGTACAGCTACCAAGGCAGCAAGATTGGTCAGGGTAAGGCCAACTCAGCCAAGTATCTGGAAGACAACCCGGAAGTGGCCCGCACTATTGAAGGCCTGATTCGTGAGAAGTTGCTGGTGGCCAGCCCCACGGTGAAAGCCAACTCCGGGAGCGAAACCCCGGCTGACGCAGACGCCTGATTCATCAGTCTATGTCCATTGTTCTGGATAACCCCGTCGCCGTGCGGCGGGCGGCCATGGATCTGCTGGCAAGGCGTGAGCATGGGCGTGTTGAGTTAAGTCGTAAGCTGCGCAGCCGCGGGGCCAGCGATGAACTGATCGACAATGCCCTTGATCGTTTGGCCGACGAAGGCTTGCTCTGTGAGGCCCGTTACCTCGAGGCTTTTATCAGCTACCGCGCACGCTCCGGCTATGGGCCGATGCGCATTCGTGAGGAGTTGACTCAGCGCGGGTTGGCTCGAAGCGATATCGAACAGGCTTTGCGCGACAGCGGCATCGACTGGCAGGCGCAGTTGTACGCAGTGTGGCAACGCAAGTTTGCCGGTGAACGACCTTTGGACGCGCGCCAGCACGGGCAGCAGGCGCGGTTTCTCAGTTATCGGGGCTACCCCGCCGATTTGATAAGTAGGCTGCTGCGCGGGTCCATCGATGACTAGCGGTTTTGTTGACGAGTAGAGCCTTCAAGCCAACCCAACCCGGTTTGGCCTTGTTTCTATAACCATCGCGCTGCCGTGCCCAGCACATCGTTACAAGCTGCAAGCTTAAAGCCCGCACGGACGAGACACTCTGCCAAACACCGTAAGGCGTTCGCCTGATCAGCACAGCGTGCACTTTGTCAGCGACGTTGGATAAAGCGACATGCCTGAAGCTGTTGCGGCGCTTGCCCCCCTGAAAGACTAACCGCCTTGTTACGCAGCGCCTCGCGCTCAGTCCGCCGCATATAAACGCGGCACTGCCGGCTAACCCTAGCCACTCAAACACGTGCGCTGTGCCTGCATGTTTGAGTGGCTTGGGGCGGGCGCGATCAGCTGGCGTCGCGCCAGTTTTGTGGCTGGTTGACCAGGTCCAGCAGTTCTCTCAAGCGGCCATGGCTGCGGCCGTTAAAGGCAAAAGCCAAGCGCGTCATCTCGCACAATTCGGGCTCATCCAGTTCGGAATCGCAGCGTCCTTGTTGCTGGAAATCGCCATGGCTGCACAGGTCGCGAAACTCGCTGTTCAGTTGTTGCATGGCAGCATCATTCAGGGCGTGATTCAGGCGTATGACGAATGAGTCTTTCAGCCAGCGGCTCGAATGGAAGTTACGGTAAAACTGGGCGATCTGTTCGGCGGCTTCTTCGGCGCTGTGTACCAGGCGCACCAAGCGCATGTCGCTGGGCAGGATGTAACCGTTGTCCTGCAATTGGCTTTGCATAAACGTCAGCGCGCTGGACCAGAAGGTGCCGCCCGGCTGGTCCAAGAGCACCACTGGCACCATGGGGCTTTTTCCTGTTTGGATCAGGGTCAGCACTTCCAGCGCTTCATCGAGGGTGCCGAAGCCGCCCGGGCAGAGCACCATGCCGTCGGCCTCTTTGACGAAAAACAGTTTGCGCAAAAAGAAGAAGTGGAACGACAGCAGGTTGTTGCTGCCCTGAACGGTGGCATTGGCACCCTGCTCAAAGGGCAGGGTGATGTTGAAGCCCAAGCTGTTTTCCAGGCCAGCCCCTTCGTGCGCGGCGGCCATAATGCCGCCACCCGCGCCAGTAATGACCATCAGGTTATGCTTGGCCAGGGTCGCGCCCAGTTCGCGTGCCAGTTGGTAAACGGGATGATCAGCCGGGGTGCGGGCCGAGCCGAAGACGGTGACCTTGCGCCGACGTTTGAACTGTTCCAGGCGACTGAAGGCATTCTCCATTTCGCGCAGGGTTTGCAGCATTATTTTGGCGTCCCAGCGGTTGCGGTCAGCCTGGGCCATGCGCACCACAGTGCCGAGCATTTCCCGGTATAGCTTGAGGTTTGGGCTGCTCGGTGGTGTGGCCAGTTCGCTCAATTCGTCGATTTTACTGGTCAGGTCAACGCCACTGGTTTGGATGTGCCGGGACAGATAATCGTCCGATTCATAGGGCATAACAGGTCTCCTGCTGAGCGTGCACCGTGCAGGCTTCACGGTGTAAGTATGCCGTGATTGAGATTGCAAACGCTGTATGGCCGCGCGGGCAGTTTTGCAATGCCGGGCGGCCGATAGGTGCACGGTCGCCCTTCATGCGCTTGACCTGATCGTTCACTGCCTCAGAGCCGCGTTATCAGATCGCAATTTGCTCGCCCGGTTCGGGAATGTTGGCGATCCAGTTCAGCCGTTCGCGTAGGGCCAGTTGCAGCGCCTGCATTTTCTCCAGTTCGCCGTGCACCAGATACAGCTCGGGGTGGTGTTCGAAGTGGCTGACCCAGTCGATCAGTTGCGACTGCCCGGCATGTGCGGAGAAACCGCCGAGGGTGTGAATCTTGGCTTTGACGGCGATGCGCTGGTGGAGGATTTTCACATGCTCGGCGCCGTCGACCAGGTTGCGGCCTAAGGTGCCTTTGGCCTGGAAGCCCGGGAAAATCAGGTGACAGTCCTCGCGCCAGAGGTTGTGCTTGAAGTGGTGGACGATGCGTCCGCCCGTGCACATGCCGCTCCCGGCGATGATGATCGCACCGCTTTTGATGCGGTTGATGGCCATCGATTCTTCCGGGGTGCGCGTGCAGCGCAAGATCGGCAGCCAATCCTCGATGCGTTTGCTGCCGTGCGCGGAAAAAGCAGCGCGCTCTTCAGCGCTGAACTGATCCTGAAAACGCGAGTAGATGGCGTTGGCGCGAATGGCCATGGGGCTGTCGAGGAACACCGCTTGCTGTGGCAAACGGCCTTCGTGGTAGAAGCGCCCAAGGTAATAGATCAGGTCCTGGGTGCGGCCTACGGAAAAGGACGGGATCAGCACATTGCCGCCATCGCGGTGGGCTTGCTGCAGAATCTCTGCCAGCTCTTCCAGGGTGTCTTCGCTGTTGCGGTGGTCGCGGTCGCCATAGGTCGATTCGAGCAACACCACATCGGCTTTGCTGAGGGTCACCGGGTCGCGCATCAAAGGCGAGCAGGTGTTGCCCAAGTCACCGGAAAACACCAGGCGGCGGGTAAGGTGATGGTCTTGCACCGCCATTTCGACAATCGCCGAACCGAGGATGTGGCCGGCATCGTGAAAGGTCACCTCAACGCCTTTGGCAACCTGGCAGGGGCTGCCGTAGGCCAGCGGTCGGCGCTGTTTAAGGGCCTGCTCCGCATCGGCGATGGTGTACAGCGGTTTAACCGCCGACTTGCCCATGCGTGCGCGCCACTTGTTCTCCCACTCAGCGTCTTTTTCTTGAATAAAGGCGGCATCAAGCAGCATCAGTTCCATCAATTCAGAGCTGGCTTCGGTGGCAAAGATGGGGCCCCGGTAGCCAGCGGCGCTGAGTTTGGGCAGCAGACCGGTGTGGTCAATGTGCGCGTGTGACACCACCACGGCGTCCAGGGTGTGCGGGTCAAAGGGGAAGGGGGCCTGGTTGCTGTCTTCTTCCTCACGGCGGCCTTGGCGCATGCCGCATTCGAGTAGTACGCGTGCACCGTCGCGGCTTTCAATCAGGTAGCAGGAACCGGTGACTTGCTGGATTGCACCGAGGAAATTGAGCAGGGCCATGGGTAATCCTTGATTGAGTTGAATGGCTGGCGATTAAGGCTGTCCTAACCAGCAGGCGGCGGTTTTGATGCAGGTCAGCATTGGCTCGTATCCCCTGCGTTAGGGTTTGTTGCCTTAGATTTCGCGCGTTCGTGCAGCGCCAGTTAGATGCCCTTTCAGCCCCTTTAAACCCATCGGAGCCACCCATGCCCCAGCTATTCCCAAGCGCCAGTGAGTTAGCCGAGCATGCCCGCCAGGAACCGACCTTCGCCCAGTGGCAGAGCGGTTACGGGCCTTTGCAGCATAGTCCGCAGACGTGTGCGGCGGTCTACCGTTTGGCCCATCAACTGGTGCAAATGGGCTTGCAGGCGGATCTGGCCAGTGTCTATCAACATTTTTATGCGCTTGATCGACTGAGCGCCGCTGGCTTGTGGCTGGTGGTGCACATGACCTACGCCCAGCGCGTGCGTGTGGACGGCACGCCGCTGGCTGCTGAGGACTTCAAATCGACCCCGGAAGGCCATACCGGCGGTGCGTTGAATATGGTGCCGGCTTATGCCGCTTACCTGGCGCTGAACAATCTCACCGGTGAAACCCGTGGCTGGCTGATGGGGCAAGGCCATTGCGTGGCGGCCATCGAGGCGCTCAACCTGCTAACGGCCAATCAGCATCCCGAGCAAGCGCAGCGTTATCCGTGCAATGAAGCGGGCATGAGTCAGTTGGTGGCGGACTTCTACAGCTATGCGCAAAACGCCGAAGGGCAGGTCAGCGCGCCACTGGGCAGCCATGTTAATCCGCACACCGCCGGTGGCATTGCTGAAGGGGGCTACCTGGGTTTTGCCGAGCTGCAATATGCGCACTTGCCGTTGCCAGGGGAAAAACTGGTGGCATTTCTTTCAGACGGTGCCGCCGAAGAGCAGCGCGGCAGTGACTGGATGCCGCGCTGGTGGCGGGCCGAAGACTGTGGCGTAGCCCTGCCGGTGATGATCGCCAATGGTCGGCGTATTGAGCAGCGCACCGAGTTGGCCACACCCGCGGGGCTGGAGAACTTTCGCGAGCATCTGCGCCACTGCGGCTTTGATCCGCTGAGTTTTGACGGGCGTGATCCGGCGGCGTTTGTTTGCGCGCTGTGGGAGATGGAGCAACGCCTGGATCGCCGTGTGCAAGAGCGCCAAGCGGGCGTGCTTAATTACCCGCTGCCTATGCCCTATGGCATTGCCGAAACCCTAAAGGGCTTTGGCTTTTATGGTGCCGGACTGAATGCCGCGCATAACCTGCCGTTACCTGCCAACCCGCATCAGGATGAACACGCGCGGACGTTGTTTAACCAACATGCCGAGCAACTGTGGGTTGCCCCGGATCAATTACAGGCGGCTTGCCAACTGTTTGCCACCCGCAGTGGGCGCGCGTTGGAGCGCGATAACTGCCTTGCGCAACGCCAGCCCGTGGCAGCGCAGATGCCCGCCTTGCACTACGTCGATAAGGCCTGCACACCGATGCTGGCGCTGGATCGCTTCTTTGTTGAACTGGTGCAGGGCAACCCGCACCTGCGCCCGCGAGTCGGTAACCCGGACGAGCTGGCCAGCAATCGCTTGGGGGCCGTGCTCAAGGCGCTCAAGCATCGCGTCACTGCGCCAGAAAGTGAACTGGAAGCACTGGATGGCGCGATCATCACCGCCCTTAACGAAGAGGCGGTGGTGTCGGCTTGCCTGGCCAATCAGGGTGGTCTGAATCTGGTTGCCAGCTATGAGGCGTTCTGCGTGAAGATGCTCGGTGCGGTGCGCCAGAGCATCATATTTGCCCGCCAGCAGAAAGAGGCCGGACGGCCCGCCGGCTGGTTGGGCTGGCCGCTGGTGGCAACATCGCACACCTGGGAGAACGGCAAGAATCAACAGTCGCACCAAGACACCACCTTCTGCGAAGCCTTGCTTGGAGAGATGAGCGACATGGTGCGCGTGCTCTTGCCAGCCGATCACAACGCCGTGCTGGCGCTGTTACCGGGCATCTATCAGGCCCGTGGTGAGCTGGCCTGCATGGTTATCGCCAAGCGCGAGCAGCCGTGCGTGTTCACCCGCGAGCAAGCCGAGCAACTGGCCCGCGACGGTGCGTTGGTGGTGGCCGAACAGCCTGGCGAGCAGCCGGTGCTACTGATTGCCAGCGGCAGCTATCAATTGAGCGAAATGCGACGTGCGGCGGCCCGTCTGAGTGAGGTTGGGATCGCCTGGCGACTGCTGTACCTGCAAGAGCCGGGACGCTTCCGTGTGCCGCGTGATCGCTGGGAGCAAGCCGTGGTGGCCGATGCGAGCCTGATCGAAGCGCTGTTCCCGGCGGCCATGACGCGCCGCGTATTGCTCACCCACATGCGCCCGGAAGTCGCGCGCGGACACCTCTGGCCGATTCTGGGTGACGCCACGCACAGCCGCGCACTGGGTTATCGCAATCGCGGCGGCACCTTGGATGAAGCCGGCATGTTGTTTGCCAACCAGGCCAGTTGGGCGCATGTGCTGGCCGCTGTTGCTGAGGTGTTGGGGCAACCACTAACGCTGCTGTTGAGCGCAGAAGAAGCCGCGGCGGTGCAGGGCTGTGGCGATCCTGCCTGCCTGCGCTGAGTACTTAGATCAGGCCTTTTGCCATGCCCTTACAGGCCGCAATCGGCCTTGCTGAAGCGTTCCGTGGTGACCGGGCGGTTGCTGCGGTATTCGCTGAACTCATAGCGCAGGCCCGCGCCATTGCTCAGTAGCTGACGAAAGCCTGGGTTGCGGCACACGCTGTTGGCCAATTGCTGCCGAACGGTGTCCGGGTTGCCGCGCATTTGCGCCGCGTGTTCGCTGCGCACGCTGAGGTGGTTGACCAGTTCGCGACCTTCCACGGTGTAGCCTTGATCGAGGATGTCAGCGTTGATCGCCCGTGGCGTGCCAACGCTGCTTTCACGCGCGACCTTCTCCAGCAGCTTATTCAATTCATAGTCTTTCAGGGTGGCGGCCTGGGTCGCCAGGGGCAGGCTCAAGGCCAGGGTCAGGCTGATAAAACGCAGCATGGGCGTCTCCACAATGGGTGTGCGTCTGTGACCGGCAATGCCTGGTCGAGGTTCAATGGCGGCTATCTTACCCGTCATCAGGCAGTCGCGCTCTGCGGGGCGGTGAGGCGAGCAAATGAATAACCCGCGCCGCGCTTTGTTAGACTGCCGCGCTCTTAATTCCGGGTGCGCCATGTCGAGCCATATTTTTACGCAGGTGCAAGCCTGATGACCCACGCCGTTGCACGCCTGCGCGCCGAGCGCATTGCCCGCAGTGCCAAACCCTTTCTTGCCCGTGGCAGCCGTTCAGTGCGTTGCCCGGATTGTCGCTTGGCAGCGACGCATTGCCTGTGTGCCTGGCGTCCCCGAATTGCTGCGCAATCGGCGGTGTGCCTGCTGATGCACGATGTGGAGGCGCTCAAGCCGAGCAATACCGGCTGGCTGATTGCCGATGTGCTGGCCGACACCTCGGCCTTTGGCTGGTCACGGGTGGCGGTTGATCCGGCGCTGCCAGTGCTGCTTAACGACCCGCAGTGGCAGCCTTACTTGGTGTTTCCCGGTGAGTACGTGGCGGCTGAGCGGGTGGTTAGCGAGGTGCAGCCTGCGCCCGGTAAGCGGCCGTTGTTCGTGCTGCTGGATGCCACCTGGAGCGAGGCGCGCAAGATGTTTCGCAAAAGCCCCTATCTCGATAGTTTGCCGGTGCTTAGCCTGCAGGCCGAACAACTGTCACGCTACAAGCTGCGTCGCTCCAAGCGCGATGATCACTTCTGCACCGCCGAAGTGGCGGCGCTGTGCCTGGAGTTGGCTGGCGATCAGCGTGCGGCCGATGGCCTGAATGCCTATTTGGACGTATTCAGCCAGCATTACCTGACATCCAAAGCACCGCGTGCGGTGGCCTTGGATGACGCGTTGCATGAGCGTTTGCGCGCATTTCTGTAGCGCTCAATGGGTGTGCTTCTTAGGCCACAGCTGCGCCAGCAGCATGCCAGCGAACATCAGCGCGCAGCCGAAGTAGCCGCGCAGCTCCAGCGTTTCGCCCAGCAATAAGGCACCGGCGATGGCGGCGAACACGGCCTCCAGCGAGAGGATGATGGCGGCGTGCGAGGCGATGGCATCCTTTTGCGCCACCACTTGCAGGGTGAAGCCGATGGCCACGCCGAAGACGCCGCCATACAGAATCGCCGGCCCGGCAGCGATGATCGACTGCCACTGGATCTCCTCGAAAATCAGCGCCAGCAGCAAGCTGATCACAGCGCAGGTGATGAACTGCACTAGGGCCAGGCGCAGTGGGTCGTGCCGCCCGGCAAAGAAACCCACCAGCAGCACATGCACACCCCAGACAAACGCCCCGGCCAGTTGCAGCCAGTCCCCTGAGGCCACCACAAAGCCGTCACCCACGCTGAGCAGGAACATGCCTACTACGGCCAGCGAAGCACCCAGCCAAATGCCTAGGCCGGTTTTGTGGCCAATAAACAGCCCCAGCAGCGGCACGATGATCACGTACAAACCGGTGATAAAGCCGGAGTTGGTCACGCTGGTAAACAGCAGCCCGACTTGTTGCAGGTTGATCCCTAAGGCCAGTGCCAAGCCCATCAACACACCGCCGCGCAGTAGTTGGCGATTCAGCGGCTCCAGCGGTGCGCGAGTGCTGTTACTGCTGCGCGTCTCCAGCCAGCGCAGCACCGGCAATAAAATCAGCGCCGCCAGACCGAAGCGTAATCCGCTATAAAGAAAGGGGCCGATGGAGTCCATGCCCAAGCGCTGTGCGACAA
Organism: Pseudomonas sp. Ga0074129; assembly: GCA_001465025.1. Lineage (GTDB taxonomy): Bacteria > Pseudomonadota > Gammaproteobacteria > Pseudomonadales > Pseudomonadaceae > Aquipseudomonas. The sequence goes on along the minus strand of LNDO01000072.1, from coordinate 11,989 downwards.
AAGCCGAGCCCCAGATCATGGCGGTTATTATCATCAGCAGGTCGGCGCGAAGGGCGTGGCTTCTCATCATTCAGGCTCAAGGGCAAAGCGGCGAACTGTGCCGCAAAGCATCGCGCTTGACCACCCCGTCGTCGCTCGGCATGCTGGGGCGTTTTTTTCACACCGACAGTCTGGCCGCGTTGTTTGATGAGGCGCTGCGCGTGTGGCTTTTCGTGCCCTGGACAATACCCCACGAGGGTATCCACATAACAAAAACAGGATTCACCATGGCCGTTTTTGAAATCCTCATTGCTGACGATCACCCGCTGTTTCGCAGCGCCTTGCAACAGGCACTGACCTTGGGTTTGGGGCCGGATGTACGGCTGTCAGAAGCCGCCAGTATTGCCGAGTTGGAAGGGTGCCTGGCGCAGAAGACCGACTGGGATTTGGTTCTGCTGGATCTCAATATGCCCGGTGCTTATGGCTTCTCTGGCCTAGTGCTGCTACGCGGGCAATACCCACACATCCCTGTGGTGATGATCTCTGCGCAAGAAGACGCTGCCATCATGGCCCGTGCACGCGAGTTTGGTGCCAGCGGTTTTATTCCCAAATCCAGCGCGCTGGAAACCATCCAACAGGCCGTGCGCCTTGTGCTCGATGGTGAGGTCTGGTGGCCGCAGCAGAGCCAGGAAGCGATTGCCCTGTCCGCTGAGGCCAAAGCTGCCAGTGCCGGTTTGGCCAGCCTGACACCGCAGCAGTTTCGCGTACTGACCATGGTCTGTGACGGTTTGCTGAACAAGCAGATTGCCTACGAACTGAGCGTGTCCGAGGCCACGGTCAAAGCACACGTCACGGCTATCTTCCGCAAGCTCGGTGTGCGCACCCGTACGCAGGCGGCATTGTTGCTGCAGCAACTGGAGTCGATCCCTGCGGAGTGATCCTCGTGCTTTTCGGGCAGCCTTCACGTAGCCTGCCGACCTTTTGCTAATGCGGAACCCTCATGTCGCCATTCAAAGGCCAAACCGGCCTTAAACGCATCCTCAATGCCGCCGGCTATTCCCTGGCTGGCCTGCGCGCCGCCTTTGTCGGCGAAGCTGCTTTCCGTCAGCTGCTGCTGATCAACCTGGTGCTGGTGCCTGTTGCCTTCTTTCTGGATGTGAGTCGCGTTGAGCGTGCGCTGATGGTGGCCGTCTGCGTGCTGGCGCTGATTGTCGAGTTGCTCAACTCGGCGGTGGAAGCCGCCATCGACCGTATCTCCCTGGAGCTGCACCCATTGTCGAAAACCGCCAAAGACATGGGCAGCGCCGCGCAGTTTATGGCCCTGAGCCTGATCGCGCTGGTGTGGGCGATTATCCTGCTCGGTTAACTGGCGCTGATCAGGCGATAGTCGGCAATACGATCTGATCACTGCGCGTTACGTTGGCGGTCAGGGCGCGGCACAGCTCGATAAATTCGCGCATGGCGGCGGTCTGGTATTTCTGTTTGTGCCAGATGAAATAGAACTGCCGACGCAGATCCAGCTCGGGCGTCTCCAGGGCCACTAAGCTGCCACGGCGAAAGGCATCGCGCAGCGCCAAACGCGAGATACAGCCAATGCCTAGGCCCGATTCCACGGCGCGCTTGATCGCCTCAGTGTGTTCCAGCTCAAGGCGCACATTCAGGCTGCCGGGGTGATGGCGCATGGCCTGGTCGAAGGTCAGGCGCGTGCCGGAGCCTTGCTCGCGCAAAATCCACGCCTCGCGCGTGAGCTCTTCCAGGCTGGCCTCGCCCCGCTGCGCCAAGGGGTGCTGCGGGGCGCAAAACACCACCAGTTCGTCTTTAACCCACGGCTGCACCTCAATGTCCGGGTGTTGGCAGTCGCCTTCGATCATGCCCATGTCCAGTTCGTAATGGGCGATCTGTTGCACCACATAGGCGGTGTTGTGCACCTGCAACTTCACCCGGCATTCCGGGTGGCGCTGCATAAAGCTGCCGATCAGCAAGGTCGCCAGGTAATTGCCGACGGTCAGGGTTGCGCCCACGTTCAGCGAGCCAAAGCCGCTCTTGCCCTCCAGCAATTGACCAATCTCCTTGGCCTGATCGAGCAGGGCAACTGCCTGGGGCAACAATTGCAGGCCGAGTGCATTGAGGCTCAACCGTTTGCCCGCGCGATCAAACAACTGACAGTCGGATTGCCGTTCCAGCTCGCTCAGTGACGTGCTGGTGGCGGATTGCGAGAGGGCGAGAAAGTCTGCGGCGCGCGACACGCTTTCCTGCTGCGCTACGGCGACAAACACCTGAAGTTGCCTGAGTGTGAATTTCATATCTGCATAACCGATTACCCATATCTTGATAATCAATTTAACAGATATCAGGTGGCTCATTACAATGCCCGCCATTGGCACCCTGGTGCACGCCTGACCTTATTTTCGCGGAGCTTACGAGCCTATGAGCAACTTCAATTCCGAACGCATCCTCAGTGTTCATCATTGGAACGACACGCTGTTCAGCTTTAAGTGCACCCGCGATCCGGGTCTGCGTTTTGAGAACGGTCAGTTTGTGATGATCGGCCTGCAACAGGACAGCGGCCGCCCGTTGATGCGCGCCTATTCGATTGCCAGCCCCAACTGGGAAGAGCACTTGGAGTTCTTCAGCATCAAGGTGCCGGATGGCCCGCTGACCTCGCAGTTGCAGCACCTCAAGGAAGGCGACGAGATCATCATCAGCAAAAAGCCCACCGGCACCCTGGTGCTTGATGACCTCAACCCCGGCAAGCACCTCTACCTGCTCAGCACCGGCACTGGTCTTGCGCCTTTTATGAGCGTAATCCAAGACCCGGAAACCTATGAGCGTTTCGAGAAGGTGATTCTGGTACACGGCGTGCGCTACGTGAACGAAGTGGCCTACCGCGACTTCATCACCGAGCATTTGCCGCAAAATGAATTCTTCGGCGATGCCTTGAAAAACAAGCTGATCTACTACCCGACTGTGACCCGCGAGCCGTTTGAAAATCAGGGTCGCCTGACCGACCTGATGCGCAGCGGCAAACTGTTCCAGGACATCGGCCTGCCGCCGATCAACCCGCAGGACGACCGCGCGATGATTTGCGGCAGCCCGAGCATGCTCGACGAAACCAGCGAAGTGCTCAATGAGTTCGGCCTGAAAGTCTCCCAGCGTATGCGTGAGCCGGGTGACTACCTGATCGAGCGCGCCTTCGTCGAGAAGTAAGCCCGCCGCTTTCGTCCGCCAATGCCGCGCAGCCTGATCCGCTGCGCGGCATTTTTGTTGTGTGCGATCAGATTTGCTCGCCTGTTGCCGGCAGCCATGCGTTAGTCCGCCTGTGCCGTGTGACAAACGCTATTGCCGCCGCCTTGCTTGGCTTGGTACATGGCCTTGTCGGCAAGTTGCAACAACTGTTGCTCATCGCTCGTATGCTCGGGGTATAGGGCGATGCCGATGCTGGGTGAGACACGCTGGGCTTGGCCGCACAGCACAAAGGGCTGATTCAGGGCGCGGCGAATTTTTTCTGCAATGGCGGCGGCGTGCTCCGCCTGCTGAAAGTCCTCCAGCAGCACCACAAACTCATCCCCGGCAAAACGCGCCACCGTATCGGCCTCGCGCACGCAGCGTTGAATACGCTGAGCCACGGCTTGCAGCAACTGGTCGCCTGCCGCATGACCAAAGGTGTCGTTGACCTGTTTGAACTTGTCCAGGTCGATAAACAGCAGCGCCAGCCAGGATTGCTCGCGGCGCGCCCTGGCCAGTGCGGTGTGCAAGCGATCATGCAGCAGGGCGCGGTTGGGCAATAGAGTGAGTGCGTCGTACTGCGCCATAAAATGCAGGCGGCTAAGCATCTGCTGGCGTTCGATGGCTGTCGCCACCTGGGTGCAGACGAACTGCAGCAGTTCGATATCCTGCTGGCTGTGGCGGCTGGGCGCGGTGTTGTGAGCCAGCAGCGCGCCGATGATGCCCTTGTCGGATCTAAGCGCCAGTCCCAACCAAGAAGCGGTCTGTTCTGCTGCACTGGCATCGCTGTGTGCTGGCCTGAGCACGGTGGCAGCACGGTCGATCACTTCTTGGCACAGGGGCACCACCTCGCTCGGCCAGCGTTTGGCGGTGGCGGCGGTGTCGGCAGGCGGGTAGGGGAAGTGCAAGGAGGCGCTGCGCTCATCAATCAGGGCGAGGTAGAACTCAATGGTCGGCAGCATCTCCACGACAATTTGCTGCACTTGGGCAAACAGGCCGGGTAAGTCCTTGGCGCACTGCGCCGCCTCAGAGATGCCATACAGCACGGTTTTCAGGGTTTCGTTGCGCTTGCGTTCGGTGATGTCGTGGGCCACGGCCACGCGCACATTGTCATCCGCCGACCAGCGCGCCGACCAAAGAATGTGCACCACCTGGCCGTCCTTGCGCAGGTAGCGGTTTTCAAAGCGCGGTTGATGTGTGCCCGCCATGATGCGTTCGGCGGCATCCAGGGTTCTGGCGCGGTCATCGGGGTGCACCATGTCGATCATCACCTGGCCCAGCATCTCGTCAGGCCGGTAGCCGAAGATCTGTTCACACGCGGCGCTGACAAACACAAAGCGCCCTGTACGGTCGACCACGCAGATGGCGTCGAGCAGCTGGTCCAGCAAGTTGGCGTTGGGTGTGTAGGTTGCAGTTTTCATACAATCCTATGGCCTGATAAGTGGTGGCGGTGCAGGCGTGTTGATAACGACCTTATGACAAAAAACTAATCAGCACATCAATACGCGGCTGCAAGCGCATTCACGCAGCCGGGCTCAGCTTGCCAGCACGACGTCCAGCACGCAGATGTGCCCCGGCTGCGGGTAATGCCAGTGCACGTCTACATCCCATAAGCGCGCGCCGTAGCGGCGTTCTGGCGTAGGTTGTTGATAGGCCGGGCGTGGGTCTTGCGCCAAGCATTGTTCTATCAGCTCAACCAACGGCTCTTGCAGGCGCTGCGCATGGCCGTGGGCTTGGTCGAGGGCGCGGGTGTCCCAGCTGACGTCGATCAAGGTCGGGGCGCTGTCGGCAATGCCGTTATGCGCCTCGCTGATGCTGTCGGCATAGGGCACATAGGGTTTGATATCCAGCACTGGAGTGCCGTCGAGCAGATCAATGCCGGACAACCACAAACGCTCCGCTGACACGCGCTCCAGCTTGACCACCGATTGGCCAATGCCATTGGGCCGGTGTGTGGCGCGGGTGCTGAACACGCCCACCGACTGATTGCCGCCCAAGCGCGGTGGGCGCACCTTGAGGCGTGGTTTGTCTTCCAGCGCTTGATGAAAGAGAAACAGCAGCCACACATGGCTGACCTGCTCCAGGCCCTGCACGGCCTCGCCGGTATTGAACGGTGCGACAAGCTCCAGCACCCCGCGCGCGGCCGGGGCCAGCTGGGGTTGGCGGGGAATGGCGAATTTCTCCTTGAAGCAGGAACGGACAAAACCGATAGGCTCAACACGGTAGGACATGGCGGCAGCATCACTGAGAAAACTGCCGCCATGGTACCTGAGCCGTTACAGGTGGAAGCCACCGTCGATGGGAATAATCGCGCCGGTCATGTAGGCCCCGGCGGTGCTCGCCAGGCTGATAGCCAGGGCGGCCATTTCCTCTTCACGGCCCCAGCGGCGCATGGGGATCAGCGCGGTGTCTTCGGCCATGGCGGCGTCATCGTTGACGATGTGCTGGGTCATCTTGCTGGGGAAACGCCCTGGCGCGATCACGTTGACGTTGATGTGCTGGCTCACCAGTTCGCGCGCCAGTATGCGCGACAGTTGATGCAGCGCGGCCTTGCTTGGGCCATAGGCGTAGGCATTCTCGCCATGGGAGGTCATGCCCGCCACCGAGCCAATGTTGATCACCCGCGCCGGGCTGGCGGCGCTGCCAGCTTTGCGCAGCAGAGGCAGTAATTGCTGGATGCAGCTGAATACCGAGGTCACGTTGAGCTGCATGACTTTCTCCCAGCCCTTGGCCGGGTAGCTTTCCAGCGGTGCACCCCAGGTGGTGCCGGCATTGTTGACCAGAATGTCGAGGCTATCGATCTGCCCAGCCAACTGCTCGGCCAGCACCTGCACACCTTCTTCGGTTGCCAGGTTGGCTGGCAGGCCGTAACAGCGGCCAAAGGCGGACAGTTCCGTTGCCGTTTGCGCGCAGGCTTGCGCGTCGCGGGCGCACACATACACCGTGGCACCGGCTTCGACAAAGGCCTTGGCGATCATCTTGCCGATACCACGGGTGCCGCCGGTAACCAGCGCCGTGCGGCCTTGCAGGCTGAAATAGGGGTGCATGGCAGATCCTCAATTGGATAAAGCCATCACCCTAACGCTGCGCCTGCGCGGCCACAGGCACTATTGCCCGCGCAAATACGCCGTCATGCGAGGCGCGTGCCTGGCGTTTATCAGTGGGGAGGTGTGCAGCAGCGTCAGCCTGCCGGGTGGCAGGCTGAGAGCGATGGCGGGTTAACCGCGTACGCGCAGGGTTAGACCCTTGAGGAAATTACGCAAAAACTGATCGCCACATACGCGGTAGTTGCTATGGCCCGCTTTGCGGAACAGTGCGCTCATTTCCGGTTTGGAAACCGGGCAATCGACGCTGTTCATGATGGTGTGCATGTCGTCTTCTTTCAGCTCAAAAGCCACGCGCAGCTTTTTCAGCACGGTGTTATTGCTCACCGGCAGCTCCAACGCCTGAGCCGGGCGGCTGTCATCTTTGCCGCGCTTGAAGAACACCAGGCCGTCGAGAAAGTGCGCCATCAACTCATCGGGGCACGGGGCAAAGCCTTCCTCGTCTTCTTTTTTCAGCATGGGGGCCAGTTCCGCCTCGCTGCTTGCGCGGCCGCTGAGCTGAATGATTTTGACCAGTTGTGCATCGCTGATGTTGAGGGTGTAGCGCAGGCTGCGCAGTACGTCGTTGTTAAGCATGCATAAGTCCTGAAGTAGGCGGCAGCCCAATGGCGGCCGCTGAGTAAAGCTCAAAAAAGCGATTAAAAGCGTTCTTTCGCGGCCAGATAACGCCACTGGCCGGGCAGTACCTTGGCCATCGGTACACCGCCAATGCGGATGCGCTTCATGCCCAGCACTTTTAAATCAACGCTGTTGCACATAAAGACAATCTGCCCCGGCTGCGGGTTTTTCAAGGCCACGCGCAAGCGGGTTTCGTTCTGCCAGCTTACCTTGCACGGTGGCAATTCAACGCCGTTAAAGCTCAGGCCGTGGCACAGGCGTTTGAGCTGGCTGGCGCTGAGGCTGCCGACCACTTCCACGACATATTCCTGCTCCAGCTTGCTCAGGTCTTCTTTGAGCTTGCGTTCGATGCGCCAGTCCTGGGTCAGCACATGCAGACCATCAGCACCGGCTTGCAGCGGGGCGCAGGTGATCAGGCGGTTGAAATGGCCTTTCAACGGGCGTATGCCCGAGCTGTCGTCGGCCCAATGCGAGGCCAGGCTGATGCCCTCGGCCGTGCGCTCAGCGTTATGCCCGCTGGGCACGTTTAACAGCAGCGTCACCGGTTCTGCGGGTGTCAGTACCGCACCGGGCAGCAACTCGACGCGTTGCTCGGCGACTTTGCTTTGCGGCTCTTCAACCACTACGCCGTCCACTGTGACCCAGCCACCCTCGATATACAGCTCCGCCTCGCGGCGTGAGCAGCCAATCACTTCGATCAGGCGTTTGGACAGGCGAATGGGTTCGGTCATAAAAACAGTCATCGGGGAAAAAAGGGCTGCCATTGTAACTGCACCGGCCGGTGTTGCACGGAACATCGGGCGAACGGCGGGATAAAACATGCTGGTTTAAAGGGGCGGCTGCGGATCTTGCAGCGGTTCAATACACCCAACTTCGCGTGACTAAAACCGCTCCTGCAACGCGTGACCACGATCCCGCGCAGCACGGGCCGGCAACATTGCACTCTGCGCCGGGCTCGCTATAGGGCGTTAAGGGCGGCTGATGCGGTGTGCCCGGTGCCCATCTAACGGTCAATGCACGGTGAGGCGCTCACGCACCAGCGTCTGCGCCTGCTGGGTCATCTGGTCGAGTTGGCGGTCGCGCTGTTTCTCCGCTTCGCTCATGGCCTTTTTGCCGTGCTGCTTGACCAGGTAAGCGTGGATCTGCCGCACCTCTTGGGACTGGAAAATCGGTGCTAGGTCCTGCACGGCGAGCATGCCGTCGGAGCGGTAACTGCGGGTATTCATCAGCACTTGCGGGCCGCGCGCCGCGACAACCTGAAAGCCCATGGCCTCGAAGATCGCGACCTTGCCCGCCACACAGGCCAACTCGGCATGCGGGTGGCGGCTGATCATCTGTTGCAGCATGGCGCGGGCGATGCCGTGGCGGCGTTGCCGGGCCTGCACGGCGATATACGCCAGGCTACAGGCCGCTGAGTCATCCTCGGTCGGCAGGTACAGGGCAAAGCCCAGCACTTGCGAAGGGTCTTGATCATCCAGCGCCAGGATCAACCGCGCGCGGGAGTGCAGGGCGCTGTCCATGGCCTGCAAGTACAGGTGCATCTCGTAGCCAATCACGTACTGGTACAACTGATAGAGCGGGTTGCTGGGCGTCAGCGATACCGGGCTGATGTCGCTGAGGTAGTCCACCACCATCTGCAGAATCTGGCTTTTCAGCGACTCCGGTGGCGGGGTGTCCAGGTGTACAAGGGTGAACATCGTCAGTCTGGCTCCGGGCGTGCGTGATGGCGTGGGGGGCATTGTAACGCCAGTGGGTTTGAGCCTGCTGTGGCGTAAGTCGGTGCGATCTGAACGAGGGCGGCCACGCTTGGGCTATGATGCGCGCCCCTAAAACGCCATCGTTCATCATCAGGTCACTATGCCCGCTAATGCCCTCTACACCGACCTGTCTGAGTATTACGACCTGATGTGTGCCGACATCGACTACCGGGCGCAAAGCCACTGCATCCACAGGTTGCAGCAATTGTTCGGTAACGCCGGCACGCGCCACCTTGACCTGGCCTGTGGCACCGGGCCGCATGTGCGCCATTTTCTCGATGCCGGCTACACCAGCCGTGGCCTCGACCTTAACCAGCCGATGTTGGATAAGGCCGCCATTCGCTGCCCTGAAGCCCAGTTTTCCCTGCAAGACATGTGTGGTTTTACGCTGGCTGAGCCGCAAGACCTGATCACCTGCTTTCTCTATTCCCTGCATTACAGCGGCACCGTCGAGCGGCTGAAAGCCTGCATCGCCCGCGTGCATGCGGCGCTCGATGCCAATGGCCTGTTCTGCTTTAACGCCGTGGATAAAGGCCAAATCGACAACCGTTTGTTTGTCAGCCATAGCGTCCAACACGACGACGGCCTGTTCACCTTTAGCTCCGGCTGGCATTACCCCGGCGAGGGCGAGCGGCAAGCGCTGCAACTCAGTATTGAAAAAACCACCGCTGCTGAAACCCAGCGCTGGCATGACGAACACCCTATGGTCGCGGTGAGCTTTGTGCAGTTACAGGCGCTGTTGCAGCCTTATTTTGATGTGCATGTGCTGGAGCATGATTATCAAAAGCTCATCCCGTGGGATGGGGCGTCGGGGAATGCGTTGTTTGCTTGCGTGAAGAAGGGGTAAGCATTTCAAACACCCAGAGTCGTAGGGTGGATGGGGTTTTATTCATCCACCGTTGAGGCGTTTGTCCGGGCTACTTGCTACATCCAGTGAATTTTTATCGAATTCGTGGGAGGGGCTTTAGCCGCGAGCTTTGCTGCTTTTTGTTGGGGGCTTTGCTTACGCCGCTTATGTGTTGTTTGGGCTACCGGTTCCGCCCTTACGGCGGCTCACTTTTGGCAGTTGCCCGGATGGCCGGCCCCGCCAAAAGTAACCAAAAGGTCTTGCCCCTTGCATCCGGCCCGACTTCGTCGGGTTCCCTCGCTCCATCATTGCTCCAGGGGCCGGCCGCGAAGGGCCATCCTTGGCCCATCGCGGCTCTCGCGGCATCCATGCCGCTCAACCCCTTACGCAACGATTCCGCTCGGCCTCCTGAAAGGGGCGTTTGGCGTCGTCTGTGAGACTGCGGTTTGATGACCAAAAGCAGAATCACAGCTTTTTGATGGGTATCGCTGCGCTCCACCTACGCGGCCCGCCCCATCCTGCGAATCGGCCGCAATCCGTAGGAGCGGGCTTGCCCGCGATGCTTCTGCTGTTGCTCTGCTTTTGCCTTTCGCTCTGCCGTCCACAAATCGCCCAAACAACGCGGTCCCCGAATCCCGTCAGGAGGCCGAGTGGAGGTGCTGTGGAGAGGGGCGTTTGGCATGGATGCCAAACGAGGCGTGCCGGGCCATGGACGGCCCGTCACGCCGACCCTCGGAACAGCATCGGAGTGAGGGGAGTTTCGCGAAGCGAAACCCGGATGTCGGGCGCGCTTTCTCTTTGGTTACTTTCTCTTTGCGCGCGCAAAGAGAAAGTAACTCGCCGTAAGGGCGAAAAGGGTAAGTAAGGTTTCCGATAAATCGGGTCTGCCCCCTATTACCCTATACTTATAGAGAGATTTGCTCCGTCAACGCTATTCTCATTTCTGCAGAAAGCTGTGAGATTTTATAACATTTACTGGGGCTGGCTTCTTTTGCTCTAGATTCGAAGTAGTCACCAGTAGCTATCTCAAATAGCATGTCGTGAGTTGTTTTTATTTTTTCTTTTCTTTGTGTGTCAATGTTGGGGTTGTTTGATGTTTGCTGTATAAGCTTGGCTTGTGTTCTGAATAGAGACTTAATAGATATTTCTATCTTTTTGTTTTCTGGAGATCTTGAGTTGTCTACAGATAGCCAGTATGTAATTGCTTGGTCTTCAATTTTGTCTGTTATAGATAGGATGTTTGAACAGATTATTTCTGTTTTTCTTCTTTTTTCTGTTTGATTCCAATGCAATAGGTTAAATAAATAGGCTGCTAGTGCGCCTGCGAAGCCGCCGGCTATTACCTCTAATATCTTTTCCATTTTTATTTTGGTTTTGTTGTGGGGGTATATTTTTTAGAGTTATATTTTGCTTCATTTATGTACTGTAGTATTTTGTTTTTATAAAATTCAAACTCGGGATTTGTGTGGGTTATTTGTAATCTCCCTAGTAGGTCTTCCGCGGTCATGTATCCATACTTTACTAATCCGGCGAATCCTTCAACTAAGAAGGATGAGCCGTAACCTTCAACGCTGTCATCGATTATTATTTCTAATTTTTCATTGTGGGTAAGTTGTTTAAGTGCCGGTAGCAAATGGTCTTCTCTGAATTCTTCTCCGCTACTATCTCCGCCGTCTGAATAGAAGCGGCCTGCGGGATCGGTAGAGAAGTCTTTTCCAATATTTAAGATAGCCATGTCATTCGTTTTCAAAGGTCTGAGGTTTAAGAGACACGTTCCATATGATTAAAGTTCCCTTTAGAGGGTTGTTGAAGCTATGTTTTTTAGTTTGTTCGGCGCCGTCTTTTATGAGTAAGCGGTATAGCCCGCGTCTGCTTATCACTGTTAAATAGCCTTCTTGGCGCTGTTTTATGAACTCTAGCAGATCTTGTAAACCTTTTCCTCTATCAGTGTCGCCTGTACTTGTTCGATCAATTTTCATTGCAGCGCTTAGAAGCTCAGCATCAAGTTTACCTTTCCCAACGTTAAGGCTGGTGAGCAAGTTCAGTACTTTTTCCCATATTTCAGAAGTTGGTAGTGACTTTGGAATTCCTATGCCTTGGTCGTAAAATGTAATTTTTAGTTGATGGCTTTGTTTGTTGTATGAACCTGTCAGATACCAGTTCTTTTCATTGTTTTTATATGTGGAGTTGTTTGGGTAGGCGTGATGAGATACGTTAGTTATTGCTTCGGTTAGTCCGCTATGTAAGAAAGTCCACTTTGAGATTGTTTCGCCAACTATGCGCTGTATTTCGCTTTTTAATACTCTGGTTTTTTTGGAGTCGCCGCATGATCCTTTTATATATTGTACTAATTTTATATCCCGGCGGCGGCAAAAACTGAGTGCAACACCTGACCTTTCCGGTACGGTGCTGCCCCTATGTCTTATTCCGAACTCAGCGTTGAAGAACGCGCCACCATT